>NZ_JABXKF010000093.1 GCF_017115165.1 Nostoc sp. LPT
TCGGGCAGTCGTTTATTGAATTCGGGCAGTCGTTTATTGAATTCGGGCAGTTGTTTATTGAATTCGGGCAACCCCCAAGAATTTACATAAAGCCATTCAATATGTGCTCATGGGGGAAACCCCCTTGGCGCTAGCCTCTCCCTTTGGGAGAAGACCGCACTGGCTTGGCTATACAAACAAAATCCACGGAGGTGGGTTAGAAACCCTTGGTTTTATCGTGCTGACTTACTTAACACAGCCTAGATTTTGCTAAAAATGATACCATTATTTTGCCTTTAACCTAAATCAACGAATAGATAAATTCGAGAAACGTAGTTTTCACTAATAAGTTATCCATCAAATAAATCAGGAATTTTTGGGGTACTTGACTTTGTGCCACTCACCAAGATTAAGTAGGTCGGCGTAAATAATTATTGTTGAAAGAAGGCAGTTCTTGCTGGGGGCTATTAGCTGGGGGAGAAAGAGTTTGAGCCTTATTTATTTTTCTTCACACAGTTTGGTTTTATTGCACCGACTTACTTAGATTGTTTTAGTAGCAGTTATATTTATCCAAATAAAAAATAATGTAAATGACGACAAGACAAGTAGCGCTCGTGAAGAAATTTTATATTTACTTTACTAAGTCTCAGGTAGAGATTGACAATGGTGAAGAAAACTTCACCTCAATATCTGTGCGACTGAAACAGATGAACTTTTTATCAAATATAGAGTTGTGTGTAAATTTGATTTTAAGATAAATCTTAAGAATCAAGTTTGATTTTTTATTTGTACTAATTGTGCTGGTTTTGAGAAAATATCTGATTCGCGATTATTCCAAAAGCCTTGTTTTTCAAAATTTACCGAGAAAAATTATGCAACTCAAACCAATCATTTCTCTATTCACAAGCTGTGCTTTGACTGCTGTTTGCATTACATCTATCGTTAGTCAAGCCAAAGCTAATGATGAAGTTCGTTTTATCTGTGCTTCAGGTTACGACCAAGCAACTAATCTACGCTTTCCCACTACTTACGCTTGGACGGAACGGGGGAAAATTGCAATTATACGTTGGAAATATGGGTGGTTTACTAGTCAGACTGTTACCCCAGAAGAGAGGTGTCAACAAGTATCGTCTCGATTCCAGACTGCTTACAACAATCAAAGTCTGGCTTATATCGCCAACGGTACTGTGAATAATCAACCAGTAATTTGCACAGCCAAACAAGAAGACGCTGCTTGCGATATCACACTGTTAACTCTACGACCTCAAGACGATCCTCTACAGATTCTCGATGATCTTAAAGACATTCTTAGAGGACGTGCTACTAAACCAGTAGAGCATAGTTCTAAACAACAACCAGTCTACTACAAAATTGACATCAAGAAGTTTCTGCAAACAGCCCCTGTTGAGAAGGAATAAGATCAATTTTGGCTAAATAAAACTCTGCGTACCCTCTGCGTTGACCTTTGCGTTCTTCTGCGTTTCAAAAGAAACCCTCAATTCACCACGCTTTTCTACAAAATACTGAAATTTGGCGTTGCTGATTGAAGGTATGAAAAACTCACGCAGAGACGCAAAGAAAAATTTATATTCCTATTCAGAAATGTCGCAATTTTATCTAAATACAAAAATGAACCGATTCAATTCATTGATTATCGCCATCTTAAGCACTTGCTTCCTACTACCTATCACTGACGTGGCGACATCCCAGCAAGTAGCTAATCAACCTACTTCTCTATTGGCAAGTACTTTATCTCCAGAAAAAATTCGTCAACTAGCTCAAGCTGTGACTGTCAAAGTTTTAAGTAATCATAAAGGCGGAAGTGGAGTATTAATCAACAAACAAGGGACAACTTACACCGTCCTCACCAACGCTCATGTTATTAGCAATAAGGAAAGCCATAGAATTCAAACACCTGATGGTAAAATATATACAGCTACAGTTATTAGTCAAGGTGATTCTTTAAAAAGTAATGATTTAGCCGTCTTACAGTTTCAAGCTCAAGAAAACTATCAAATCGTTGCTTTAGCCATCACCTCAAAAGCCTCAGAAAATCAATCAGTATTTGCTGCTGGGTTTCCTGAAAATAGCAAAGAATTAGTTATCAATAATGGGAAAATCTCTCTGTTATCTACTCAACCATTAGTTGGGGGTTATCAGATTGGTTATACCAATGAAATTAGACAAGGTATGAGTGGAGGGGCTTTATTAAATCAAGCAGGTGAATTAATCGGGATAAATGGATTAACAAACAATGCCATTTTAAATGAGGCTTATTCTTATCAAGATGGAACTCGACCCAATGCTGAACAAGTTCAGCAATTGCGACAACTGAGTTTTGCAGTTCCCATTCAAACTTTAGCAAAAGTTGCACCCAATTTAGCAATTATTCCTCCACAATGGCGCAATCAGCAACAAGCTACAAGACCAGCAAGTAACACATTCGTTGATAAAGTTGATAATATTGCTCAACAGATTACTGTAAGAATTGATTCCAAAAATAATGGGAATGGTTCAGGAGTAATTATTGCTAAACAAGGTGATAATTACTATGTAGCCACTGCACTTCATGTTGTAAAAAATCCAGATAATTATGAAATTATTGCTCCAGATGGCAAGCAGTATGTAGTACAGCAATCAAACATATTTAAATCAGAAGGATTAGACGCAGCAGTAGTTAAATTTACCAGCAATCAAACTTATACAGTTGCCACAATTGCTAAATATAACCTATATTCTTCCAGCAAAATACCGTGGATATTTCTCTCTGGATTTCCTCAAGAAGCAGCAGGAAAAAGAAAACTGACAGCAGGGTTGCGTAGTTATGGCAGAGAAACAATATTTGTTCGTGCAGAAAGCTTAGATTATTTAAATAATGTTATTGATGCGGGTTACGAGTTGGGTTATACAAATCTGACACAACCTGGAATGAGTGGGGGAGCAGTATTAAATGCAATCGGACAAGTAATTGGCATTAATACAAGTATTGAACCCAATGGAATAGGGGAAAAACAAGAACTAGGGTTAGGTTTAGGAGTCCCAATTAATAGCATTTTCGGTTTGCTGACAAAATCTGGATTGAAACCAGAACTGTTAAAGGTAGTAACTCAAGCACCACCTCAACTAACAGAAACAGAAATTAATACACTAAAAAATCATCCTTTATTCGTCGCTCAAAAGCCTTCAGAAAATGCTACTGAGTACGATTGGCTAAATTATGGCAATCAACTGTGGCGTTTAGAGAAATACCCGGAATCTGTAGCAGCTTTGCAACAAGCAATTAAGCTCAAACCAGATTTTTATGAAGCTTATTTTGCTCTTGGTTTAGCGGAATATGCCCAGGAAAAATATCCACAAGCCTTAGTAGCTTATGAGCAAGCAATCGAAATTAACCCCGATTATGATAAAGTTTGGCTATCCAAATATTCAACACTAAACGAGTTGCAAAAATACCCAGAGGCACTAGTAGCAATTGACAAAGCAATTGAATACAATAGTAGCGATGTTGACCTTTATCTACAACGCGGTATAGCACTTAGAAATTTAAAACGCTACCCGGAAGCTCTAGCGGCGGTGACTAAAGCAATTGAGATGAAACCGCTATTTTTCTTCTACTATTTCCGGGCTGTTATCCGCCATGACTTGAAAGATTATCAAGGAGAATTAGCAGATTTGAATCAAGCGATTAAACTCCAACCTGCTCATACTAATAGCTATCTTTCACGGGCTAATGTTTATTTCCAGTTAAAAAATTATCAAGCAGCGTTAGCAGATTTGAATCAAGCGATTAAACTCCAACCCGATGGTGCTGTTAACTATAAGTTACGGGGTATTGTTTATTCAGAGTTAAAAAATTATCAAGCAGCGTTAGCAGATTTGAATCAAGCGATTAAACTTCAAACTGATGATGCTAGTAACTATATTTCACGGGGTGATGTTTATTTCCATTTAAAAAATTATCAAGCAGCATTAGCAGATTTGAATCAAGCAATTAAACTTCAACCTGATGATGCCTACGCCTACTTTTTGCGGGGTAATGTTCATGTTCATTTAAAAAATTATCAAGCAGCACTTGCAGATTTGAATCAAGCAATTAAACTTCAACCTGATGATGCTATTAACTATAGTTCACGGGGTAACGTTTATTCGCAGTTAAAAGATTATCAAGCAGCACTTGCAGATTTTAATCAAGCGATTAAACTTCAACCTGATGATGCCCTATATTACCTTGTGCGGAGTGTTGCTTACTTTAAATTGAAAGATTATCAAGGGGCACTAGCAGATTTGAATCAAGTTATTAAACTTCAGCCTGATAATGCCAATGCCTACTTTGTGCGGGGTGATGTTTACGTTCAATTAAAAAATAATCAAGCAGCATTAGCAGATTATAATCAAGCAATTAAGATTCAGCCTGATAATGCCAACGCCTACTTTGGGCGGGGCGTTATCTACCAGAAACAAGGAAGCGATCGCGCCGCATTAGCAGAATACAATCAGGCGATCGCTAAAGATGGAAAATTTGTAGCACCCATGATCAACATTGGCTATATCAAATACGAAAAAGGAGATGTAGAAGGAGCAATACAGCAGTGGAAAAAAGCAGTTCAAATTAATGGTAGTGTAGCAGAACCACAAATGGCATTAGCTGTTGCTTTATATGCCAAAGGCGAGCAAAAAAAAGCTCTAAATATGGTACAAGCCGCCTTGCGTTTAGATAAAACATGGGCTGATGTCGAGGTTCTCAAACAAAATCTTTGGGGGACGCACTTGGTTGCAGAAGCACAAAAACTCCTTTCGCATCCTACTATCCAAGCATTGCAAACAAAGCAGTAGTTTGTGTTTCTAACTAAACCAATTTAACTTTAAACCTCACTTTTTTGTCGAGGTCTTCATCTGACAGTAGACTCTCCGCGTCGCCGCCTCTCCCACTCTCCGCCTCCTCTTCGGTCACGATTCAGCAATGATTCTGGCATTCAGCAAAGTAAAAATCCTATCAAGTTCCAATATGCCTGTCAACTCAGCTTCCTCCTCTGAGGTGAGAAGTCCAGCTTTTCTGTTAAAAGAAAGTTCTTCGAGTCGAAACTGTAATTCCTCAGTAAATTTAAACAAATGTAGATTTCTAACTTTACTGATTTTGATTCCAGACTCTACCCAGAATGAGGGTTGAACCATCATTTGAGTAATTATAAACTGTGTGCATCGTTTAATTGAGCGGACTACTTTTATTGTCACAGCGAATTTTGCTTGCTTTACTTTTTCTACATCTCCTTACACCCGACATCCAAAAGCCCTTAGCTCAAGGATTTAAGTTTATCTTAGTGCTATTCGTTATCCAACTACAAAAATGAACAAACTTAATTCGTTAATTATTACTATTTTAAGTACTTCTTTAGTACTTCATTTTGCCTACACTGCAACATCCCAGCAAGTATCTAATCAAACTACTTCTGTACTTGCAAATAATACCTTATCATCAGAAAAAATCCGTCAAATAGCTCAATCTGTTACTGTTAAAGTCTTTAGTCCTAATCAAGGGGGAAGTGGAGTATTAATTAGCAAACAAGGAAAAACTTACACTATCCTAACCAACGCCCATGTCATTGGTATCAAAGGAACTAATAGCATACAAACATTTGATGGCAAAACTCATGCAGCTACAGTGATTAGTCGTGGAGATTCTTTAGCTGGTAATGATTTAGCTGTATTGCAGTTTCAATCTCAAGAAAACTACCAAGTTATTGCTTTAGCAAACAACTCCAATTTCTCAGAAAATCAAGAAGTATTTGCTGCTGGTTTTCCCGATGATAGCAAAGAAATAGTCATCACCAATGGACAAATATCTCTGTTCTCTGAAAAATCATTAGTCAGAGGTTATCAAATTGGTTATACCAACGAAATTAGACAAGGAATGAGTGGAGGGGCTTTATTAAATCAGTCAGGACAATTAATTGGGGTGAATGGATTGCAAAGTAATGCGATTTTAAAGGAAACTTATGTTTATCAAGATGGAACTCGGCCGAGTGCGGAACAACTTCAGCAATTAAGAAAACTCAGCTTTGCAGTTCCCATTCAAACTTTAGCAAAAGTTGCACCCAATTTAGCAATTATCCCTCCGCAATGGCGCAATCAGCAACAAGCTACAAGACCCGCAGGTAATACATTCGTTGATAAAGTTGATAATATTGCTCAACAGATTACTGTAAGAATTGATTCAAAAAATAATGGTAATGGTTCAGGAGTAATTATTGCTAAACAAGGCGACACTTACTATGTAGCCACTGCACTTCATGTTGTAAAAAATCCAGATACTTATGAAATTATTGCCCCAGATGGCAAGCAGTATGCAGTACAGCAATCAAACATATTTAAATCAGAAGTATTAGACGCAGCAGTGGTTAAATTTACCAGCAATCAAACTTATACAGTTGCCACAATTGCTAAATATGACCTATATTCTTACAGCAAAAAACCGTGGATATTTCTCTCTGGATTTCCTCAACAAGCAGCAGGAAAAAGAAAACTGACAGCAGGGTTGCGTAGTTATGGCAGAGGAACAATATTTATTCATGCAGAAAGCTTAGATTATTTAAATAATGTTATTGATGCGGGTTATGAGTTGGGTTACACAAATCTGACAAAACCTGGAATGAGTGGGGGAGCAGTATTAAATGCACTAGGACAAGTAATTGGCATTAATACAAGTATTGAACCCAATGGAATAGGGGAAAAACAAGAACTAGGGTTAGGTTTAGGAGTCCCAATTAATAGCATTTTCGGTTTGCTGACAAAATCTGGATTGAAACCAGAACTGTTAAAGGTAGTAACTCAAGCACCACCTCAACTAACAGAAACAGAAATTAATACACTAAAAAATCATCCTTTATTCGTCGCTCAAAAGCCTTCAGAAAATGCTACTGAGTACGATTGGCTAAATTATGGCAATCAACTGTGGCGTTTAGAGAAATACCCGGAATCTGTAGCAGCTTTGCAACAAGCAATTAAGCTCAAACCAGATTTTTATGAAGCTTATTTTGCTCTTGGTTTAGCGGAATATGCCCAGGAAAAATATCCACAAGCCTTAGTAGCTTATGAGCAAGCAATCGAAATTAACCCCGATTATGATAAAGTTTGGCTATCCAAATATTCAACACTAAACGAGTTGCAAAAATACCCAGAGGCACTAGTAGCAATTGACAAAGCAATTGAATACAATAGTAGCGATGTTGACCTTTATCTACAACGCGGTATAGCACTTAGAAATTTAAAACGCTACCCGGAAGCTCTAGCGGCGGTGACTAAAGCAATTGAGATGAAACCCCTGTTTTTCTTGTACCTAGCACGGGGTAATGTTTATTCGCAGTTAAAAAATTATCAAGCCGCGTTAGCAGATTATAATCAAGCGATTAAACTTGAACCTGATGATGCTAATAACTATAGTTTACGGGGTAATGGTTATTGGTTTTTAAAAAATTATCAAGCAGCGTTAGCAGATTTTAATCAAGCGATTAAACTTCAACCTGATAATGCTAGTAACTATAGTTTACGGGGTATTGTTTATGGAAAATTAGAAAATTATCAAGCAGCATTAGCAGATTATAATCAAACGATTAAACTTCAACCTGATGATGCTAGTAACTATAGTTTACGGGGTTTTCTTTATTGGTTTTTAAAAAATTATCAAGCAGCATTAGCAGATTATAATCAAGCGATAAAACTTCAACCTGATGATGCTAGTAACTATAGGTTGCGGGGTAATGCTTATTGGTTTTTAAAAAATTATCAAGCAGCGTTAGCAGATTATAATCAAGCGATAAAACTTCAATCTGATGATGCTAGTATCTATAATTTTCGGGGTATTATTTATGTAAGTTTAAAAAATTATCAAGCAGCGTTAGCAGATTATAGTCAAGCGATTAAACTTCAACCTGATAATGCCAACGCCTACTTTGGGCGGGGTGATGTTTACAAAAATCAGTTGAAGAATTATCAAGTAGCGCTAGCAGATTATAGTCAAGGTATTAAGCTTCAGCCTGACAATGCACAACCTTATGTTGCGCGGGGCGGTGTTTACATTCAGTTAAAAGACTATCAAGCAGCATTAGCAGATTATAGTCAAGCTATTAAAATCCAGCCTGATAATGCCAACGCCTACTTTGGGCGGGGCGTTATCTACCAGAAACAAGGAAGCGATCGCGCCGCATTAGCAGAATACAATCAGGCGATCGCTAAAGATGGAAAATTTGTAGCACCCATGATCAACATTGGCTATATCAAATACGAAAAAGGAGATGTAGAAGGAGCAATACAGCAGTGGGAAAAAGCAGTTCAAATTGATGGTAGTGTAGCAGAACCACAAATGGCATTAGCTGTTGCTTTATATGCTAAAGGCGAGCAAAAAAAAGCTCTAAATATGGCACAAGCTGCCTTGCGTTTAGATAAAAGCTTTGCTCATGTCGAGGTTCTCAAAGAAAATCTTTGGGGGACGCGCTTAGTTGCAGAAGCACAAAAACTCCTTTCCCATCCTACTATCCAAGCATTGCAAATAAAGCAGTAGTTTGTGTTTGGACTAGTTTTATTGTCACAGCGAATTTTGCTTGCTTTACTTTTTCTACATCTCCTTACACCCGACATCCAAAAGCCCTTAGCTCAAGGATTTAAGTTTATCTTAGTGCTATTCGTTATCCAACTACAAAAATGAACAAACTTAATTCGTTAATTATTACTATCTTAAGTACTTCTTTATTACTTCCTTTCGCCTACACTGCAACATCCCAGCAAGTATCTAATCAAACTACTTCTGTACTTGTAAATAATACCTTATCATCAGAAAAAATCCGTCAATTAGCTCAATTTGTTACTGTTAAAATCTTTAGTCCTAATAAAGGCGGAAGTGGAGTATTAATTAGCAAACAAGGAAAAACTTATACTATCCTAACCAACGCCCATGTGATTAGTACCAAAGGAACTAATAGCATACAAACATTTGATGGCAAAACTCATGCAGCTACAGTGATTAGTCGTGGGGATTCTTTAACTGGTAATGATTTAGCTGTATTGCAGTTTCAATCTCAAGAAAACTATCAAGTTATTGCTTTAGCAAACAACTACAATTTCTCAGAAAATCAAGAAGTATTTGCTGCTGGTTTTCCTGATGATAGCAAAGAAATAGTTATTACCAATGGCAAAATATCTCTGTTATCTGAACAGCCATTAGTCGGAGGCTATCAAATTGGTTATACCAACGAGATTAGACAAGGAATGAGTGGAGGGGCATTATTAAATCAGTCAGGTCAATTAATTGGGATAAATGGATTACTAAATAATGCTATTTTAAATGAGGCTTATTTTTATCAAAATGGGACTAAACCCAGCGCCGAACAACTTCAGCAATTAAGAGAACTCAGCTTTGCAGTCCCCATTCAAACTTTAGCAAAAGTTGCACCTGATTTAGGAGTTGTTCCTCCAGAATGGCGCAATCAGCAACAAGCTCAAAAACTGCCAGTAGGTAATACATTTGTTGATAAAGTTAATAATATTGCTGAACAAATTACTGTAAGGATTGACTCGCAAAATAATGGTAATGGTTCAGGAGTCATTATTGCTAAACAAGGACAAACCTACTATGTAGTGACTGCGGCTCATGTGGTAAAAAATCCTGATTATTACGAAATTATTACTCCTGATGGTAAGCGATATGCAGTGCAGTTAGAGAATATATTTAAGCCAGAGGGATTAGACGCAGCACTGGTTAAATTCACGAGCAATCAAACTTATTCAGTTGCCACAATTGCTAAATATAACCTATACTCTTCAAACAAAAATAGGTTGATATTTGTTTCTGGATTTCCTAAACAAGCTGGAGGAGAACGAAAATTTACAGCAGGATTGCTTAGGGATAGAGAAGCAATATTGGTTCGTGCAGCCAGCACGGATTATTTAAATTCTGTGATTGATATGGGTTATGAATTGAGTTATACAAATCTGACACAACCCGGAATGAGTGGGGGAGCAGTATTAGATGTAATGGGAGAAGTAATTGGCATTAATACAGGTAGTGAAGGAAAAACAACTGCTCAAATTGAACTAGGATTAGGGTTAGGAGTACCAAGTAATAACATTTTGGGTCTAGTGACAAAATCTGGGTTGAAACCAGAACTGTTAAAAGTAGTAACTAAAGCACCCCATAAACTTACAGAACCAGAAATTAATTCACTGAAAAATCATCCCTTATTTGTTGTTCAAAAGCCTCCACAAAATGCTAGTGAATATGAATGGCTCAATTATGGTAATCAATTATGGCGATTAGAAAGATATCCTGAATCAGTGACAGCTTTGCAACAAGCAATTAAGCTAAAACCAGATTTTTATCAAGCTTATTATGTTCTTGGTGTAGCACTATCTACACAGAAAAAATATCCAGAAGCTTTAGCAGCTTTTGAAGAAGCAATTAAAATTAAACCAGACAGCGATGAAGCTTGGAATGCAAAATATGATATGCTGTACAATTTAAGAAAATATCCAGAAGCACTAGCAGCACTTGACAAGGTAATTGAATACAACAACAGTGATGTTGTTAACGTTTATCAAAAACGCGGCATTATATTGGGGTACATCTTTAAACGCTACCCAGAGGCTTTAGCATCGATGAACAAAGCAATTGAGATGAAGCCACTACCTTTATCCTACAGTATACGGGGTATGATTTACATGCAAATGAAAGATTATCAGGGGGCTTTGGTGGATATAAATAACGCGATTCAATTACAGCCTGATGAGGCAGACAATTATTCATTACGGGGTACTATCCACGAACAAGTGGAAGATTATCAGGCAGCTCTGACGGATTACAATCAAGCTATTAAAATCGATCCTGACTCTGCTGATTACTATATATATAGGGGTAAGACTCGCGTTGCATTAAATGATTTTCAGAACGCGCTGGCTGATTGTAATCAAGCTATTAAAATCTACCCTGACAATGCTGAAGGGTACTCTTGTACAAGTTATGTCCGTAATATTGGGTTGCAAGATCCTCAAGGAGCTCTTTCTGAGATTAATCAAGCTATTAAACTCAAACCTGACTTTGCTAATTATTACTTTCAAAGAAGTTCAGCCCGCTCTCAATTGAAAGATAATCAGGGGGCATTAGCAGATTTAGAGCAAGCAATTAAACTCTTTCCTGATTTTGGGTCATTGGGGAATAGGCTTCTGGCTGGTTACTACGAAAAAAAGGCTACTATCCGCTCTAGGTTGAAAGATTATCAAAGGGCGCTAGCTGATATTAATCAAGCGATTAAACTTGAGCCTGATGATGCAAATTTATATTTGAGTCGTGGTCTTATTCGTAAGGAATTGAATGACCTGCAAGCAGCGCAGACTGATTACAATAAAGCCATTGAAATTTTTTCGCAAAAAATTGAACGTCAACCAAATTCTTTCTTCAGCTATGTAGGTCGGGGTGAAGTCCGCGAAAATTTGAATGACCTTCAAGGGGCGCTGGCTGATTATACTAAAGCCATTGAACTAAAACCTAAATTCGCTTCAGTCTATTTTCTACGGGGTAATCTTTTTTACATTCAATTGAAAAATTTCCAAGCAGCACTCGCAGATTATAGTCAAGTAATTAAACTCCAGGCAAATAATGCCAACGCGTACTTGCTTCGGGGTAATGTTTACATCCAATTGAAAAATTATCAAGCAGCGCTAGCAGATTATAGTCAAGGTATTAAGCTTCAGCCTGATAATGCCAACGCCTACTTTCTGCGGGGTGATGTTTACAAAAATCAGTTGAAGAATTATCAAGTAGCACTAGCAGATTATAGTCAAGGTATTAAACTCCAGCCTGACAATGCACAACCTTATGTTGCGCGGGGCGGTGTTTACGTTCAGTTAAAAGACTATCAAGCAGCATTAGCAGATTATAGTCAAGCTATTAAAATCCAGCCTGATAATGCCAACGCCTACTTTGGGCGGGGCGTTATCTACCAGAAACAAGGAAGCGATCGCGCCGCATTAGCAGAATACAATCAGGCGATCGCTAAAGATGGAAAATTTGTAGCACCCATGATCAACATTGGCTATATCAAATACGAAAAAGGAGATGTAGAAGGAGCAATACAGCAGTGGGAAAAAGCAGTTCAAATTAATGGTAGTCTAGCAGAACCGCAAATGGCGATCGCAGTTGCTTTATATGCTAAAGGTGAACAAGAAAAGGCTCTAAACATGGCACAGTCCGCCTTACGTTTAGATAAAAGCTTTGCTCATGTTGACGTTCTCAAAGAAAATCTTTGGGGGACGCACTTGGTTGCAGAAGCACAAAAACTCCTTTCCCATCCTACTTTCCAAGCATTGCCAACAAAGCAGTAGGGGAGCATACCAAATACGTAAAAACATAAGCTGTCATTGCGTTCGCCCTTGGCGTTCTTGCAGGGTACGTAATGAAATGGAGCGTTTGCGGAGCGTCTCCAAGAGTTGCGATCGCAACATCATTCTGAACGTAACGAAGTGGAGTGAAGAATCCCGATTTTACGTTAAATTGTGAGATGCTTCACTACGCTGGTGCTCCGTTCAGCATGACATTTTATACTTTTCAAACATTCTCTTAAGCACAGGCATTGAGAACAAGATCCCCGACTTCTCTAAGAAGTCTTTGACCGCTTCCAATGTCGATGCATCTGCAATCCATACTGCACGCTCACGATGATGCCACACATACCCACATTGGCGAAATGTTTCAAGGTTATAGAATTACGTCACCGATCGCGCAACGTAAAGCCTTTTCTTCTTAGGCTGTCTGCGATACGCTGCGCGTAGCTGGCTTCTTGGCAGGAGTAAACGAACGCTTAGAGCGAGTCTTCTCTTGTCGGAGACGCTACCGCATAGCTTGCTTAAGAGTAGGGGTACAAGTGTCAAAGTCCGTCGTCGACATCGCCAACGGCGTAGTATCTGCACAAAGCAAAAATATTTTTATTTTCATGCGGCTATCTTCATGAGCAATGGGGATTTTGGCATTATGAGAAAAACACCATATTATGACTCAATACTGATTATTGTAAAAAAGCTTGTATATTAGCACAGTAAACAACGTTTAAAATCCTGACAGAGGAATAAAAAATGCTGGAATTATTGGGTTCAGGTTTAGTGTCGCTTTGGCTGGAAATGGCTGGGGTACAAATCAAACCTCTAGATGCCTTAGATGCACTAACTTGGCAAAGTAGTCCTGGCTTGGTTCTTGCCCCTGATCCAAATCCATCTGGGGCGACTACAGTGCAGGAATATCTGAAAAAGCTGATCACATCAAAAGTGGTAGCCCAAAATCTGGCTGAGAGTCAGGGGATTTGGATGCAGTCGGGGCCGATGCTGATGGCAAATCACCAAGGTACGACACCTCTGCCGGCCGCTTCTTTAACTAAAATTGCCACTTCACTAGTTGCTTTGAAAACTTGGGGACCAGATTACCAATTTGATACTTTGGTGAGTGTCACTGGGCCTGTGGTAAATGGAGTTGTGCAGGGCGATTTGGTGGTTACAGGTCGTGGCGATCCTTTGTTTGTTTGGGAAGAAGCGATCGCTCTTGGTAATACTCTCAATCAAATGGGCATCAAGCAAGTAAAGGGAAATTTAATTATTACTGGCAGTTTTGCCATGAATTTCCAACGTCAGCCAATGCTAGCCGGTCTGATGCTCAAGCAAACGCTAAATCGTGCGACTTGGGGCCGCCCCGCTATTTATACACACTCAATCATGCCCAAGGGAACGCCTAAACCTCAAGTTGTGATTGCGGGTGCGGTGAAAGTTGAGGCGCAACCAAACCCTCAACAAACTTTGTTACTGCGTCATCGCTCATTGCCCTTGAAGCAACTAATCAAGGAAATGAACGTTTACAGTAACAACGATATGGCAGAGATGCTGGCAGACTCAGTAGGAGGAGCAACTGTAGTACGATCAACTGCTGCTCACCTTGCTAGGGTGCCACAAGTGGAAATTCAGTTAATCAATGGTTCTGGATTGGGGCCGGAAAATCGCATTTCCCCCAGAGCTGCTTGTGCGATGTTGATGGCTATTCAAGCTGAGGCATCTGCCCATCAACTGAATCTGGCTGACTTGTTCCCCATGTCTGGATTCGATCACCGGGGGACACTACACGCCAGACACATTCCCCTGGCGACTGTGATCAAAACTGGCACTCTCCGGGATGTGAGCGCTTTAGCGGGAGTGATGCCCACACGCGATCGCGGTTTAGTTTGGTTTGCTATTATCAACCGTGGGACAAATGTCTGGGGTTTGCGGACTGGACAAGACCAACTCTTGCAAAGTGTTGTTAAACAATTACAACTACCTCCAACCGTTCCTATTGCCCTGACTCCCCACTCAGCCATCAACTCTTTACCCCAACTAGGTGCAGCTAATCGGAATGAAATCTTATACAAAAGTTAGTTCATCCATAGTCTAGAGTTAGAACAGAGAGCGGACTAATCTTATTGGCAATCCAAAAGTTTTATTGATGGGTAAAAACCGAACTTGTAAAGGGTAAATGTCCATAATAGCTTTTGGGTGAAATTTTCTATTAAGTTGATTATAGGTAGTTCGCAAAATGCCCTAACCCCAGTAGTGGAAACAGGCGAAACCTGAAATAAAAATAACTGTAAATAGATTTGTCACGACTAAGCAACAATTAGGCTTATAAGTTAGGTTGTGATTATGCGATTTCCCAAAATATCTCGGTCTTTACGTCAACTCACTACTCATGTTTTAGCGATCGCGCTAGGAGTTCTGCTAACCGTTAGCACATTGCAGGTGTTACCCTCCCAAGCCGAACCAGCACCCACAATAACTGCTGGAGATACTTCAAATCTGATTGCTCAACGGCAATCACCAGCTAGTACTGTGATCGGTAGTACTAGCTTTGTCACAGCAGCAGTAAATCGTGTGGGCACAGCAGTTGTCCGCATTGATACTGAGCGAACAATTACTCGCCGCGTCGATCCATTTATGGAAGACCCCTTTTTCCGTCGGTTTTTTGGTGAGGGTTTCTCCCAACAGATACCTTCTGAGCAGTTACGCGGTTTAGGCTCAGGTTTCATTATTGACAAGAGCGGGTTAGTTTTGACTAATGCTCATGTGGTCGATAAGGCTGATAAAGTAACAGTCCGACTCAAAGATGGCCGCACCTTTGAAGGGAAAGTTCAGGGTATTGATGAAGTCACAGATTTGGCAGTAGTCAAGATTAACGCTGGTAACGATTTACCAGTCGCGCCTTTGGGTTCTTCCACCAATGTCCAAGTAGGAGACTGGGCGATCGCAGTCGGTAATCCTTTGGGATTCGATAATACTGTTACCTTGGGAATTGTCAGTACCCTCAAACGTTCCAGCGCCCAAGTCGGTATTAGTGACAAACGTTTGGACTTTATTCAGACAGACGCTGCCATTAACCCTGGTAACTCTGGCGGGCCACTATTGAATGGTCAAGGTGAAGTAATTGGTATTAACACAGCCATTCGCCCTGATGCAATGGGTATTGGGTTTGCCATTCCTATTGATAAAGCCAAAGCGATCGCCGCGCAACTGCAACGTGATGGCAAAGTTGCTCACCCCTATCTAGGTGTGCAAATGCTAACTTTGACACCCGATCTTGCCAAGCAAAATAACACCGATCCCAACTCTCCTATTCAGATACCAGAAATCAATGGTGTTTTTGTCATGCGAGTTGTTCCCAATTCTCCAGCGGCATCTGCGGGTATCCGGCGCGGGGATGTAATTCTTCAAGTTGATGGTAAAGCTATTACCAGTGCTGAACAATTGCAGAATGTTGTGGAAGACAGTCAACTTGGTCAAGTATTAAAGGTGAAAGTGCAACGGGGTAATAAGACAGAGCAGCTTTCAGTACGTACAGCCGAGTTGCAGAATGCGTCGTAGGGGCATATATAGCCAATTTTAATTGTGTGCAATAGTAGGGGCACAGCAATGCTGTGCCCAAAGCGCGTGTAGTCTATAAAGGTTTTTAACGTCTCGTGTAGCCGCGACTTCCAGTAACCAAGGCGAGTAAAAATTTAGACTTTTCAAACATCCTCTTTGAATAGAAACTGCGATCGCAGTTTCCGGTGCTACTGGTTTCCTCTTTTGATAAGTTGGAATTGATGGGTTGCGATGCCTACAGCGGGCTACACCTAAGCATTGGGGGAGCTAACGGAGTTAGAATACTTTCGGTCACTTATTACACGTATTAGCCCTTTTGTTGACTGCGGAATTGAAAACAGAGAAAGTGTGGTAATAAATAGATAGAATCCTGCGCTTAGAAGGTTGTACATGGAACCGCTTACTGCTGGTGTAATCGTTACTCTTGCTTTTACTAAAGCTTTTGAGACAACAATAGAGAAATTCACTGAAGCAGCTCTTGGGAAGATAAAAGTGCTGCGTGACAAGATTTGGAACAAGATTCATGGAAACCAAGAGGCTGCTAATGCGTTTGCTTTAGCAGAAAAAGGGTCTAAGCCAGATTTAGAAAAACTTGCTGCTTACTTGCAGCCAGTAATGAAATCTGACCCAAATTTTACCCAGGAGATACAGAAACTGGCTCATGAGATTCAGCAAGAAATAAATATTGGTCAGATTCAAGGTCAAAATCTTCAGAATGTCTATGGTGGAGAAGCAGAACAGAACAATGCTAACAACACCAATGCGCCAGTGATTCAGGGTGGCACTGGACACAATATTACATTTAACACTAACACCTGACTACAGCCGCCCGTTGGGGAACGGGTAAAGTTGGAAAAACCTTTTCAAGCACCACCCTTGCCAGCTTATTATGTAGACCGTCCCGAATACAGCCAAGACCTAAAAACCCGTCTGCTTACAGAGTCGAATGATGTCCGTACTTTGGTAGTGACTGCTATTCACGGCTTAGGTTCTATAGGCAAATCGACCTTAGCTGCTGCTTTGGCACATGAGGTAGAAGTACAAACTCACTTTTGTCATGGTATTCTCTGGGCAACTTTAGGTCAACAGCCTAATCTTCTATCCTTGCTTAGTGGCTGGGTACAGGCATTGGGGGACTACAACTTTAAAGCCACATGCGTTGAAGCAGCTTCCAATCAACTGCGTACACTGCTGTATGACAAAGCTGTGCTGCTAGTAGTAGATGATGCTTGGAATCCAGAGGATGCACAAGCATTTAATGTTGGTGGAGCGCGTTGTCAAGTTTTGGTAACAACCCGCGAAGCAGGAATCGCCCAGGTTCTCGGAGCCAGCAAATATTCTCTGGATGTGATGCAGCCATCCCAAGCTATGGAACTGCTGACCAAGAAATTAGGACGTAACCTCACTGACATAGAAACTCGGTCGGCTGAAGTTTTAGCGAAAGAGCTTGGTTACTTGCCATTGGCACTGGAACTAGCAGCTGCTCAAGTTGCTGGTGGTATTTCTTGGACAGTTCTTGTGCAGGATATGCAAAAAGAGGTAGCCCGTTTAAGAACAGTCGATGATAAAGCAGCCAGAGATGCGGCGGATGAAGCTTGCTTAAAAAGACTCAGTTTAACTGCTTCATTAAATTTGAGCATACAGCGATTGTCAGATGATACGCGAGAAAATTACATCTGGCTGGGAATATTACCGGAGGATCTAACTATTACTGGGCAAATGGCTGTAACGCTGTGGGATATGGATGATGAGCGCGATGCAGCTGATGAGTTGGGCTACTTGCACTCAAAAGCACTGTTATTGTCTGGTGTCCCTTTGGTAGATGGAACACCAACCTATCGTTTACATGACTTATTCAGCGATTTAGCACGCAATCTATTAACTTCTCCTCCAACACCTAAGCGTCGAGGTGATTTACCAGGGCTAGGTATAACTCTTACTCATGCTCATGCCACCTTTGTGGAGAAATACCGACAAAAAAACCAAGATGGTTTGTGGCATACCCTTCCATCGGACGGTTATATCCACCAGCATCTAGTATGGCATTTGGAAAAAGCTGAAAAGGTAGAAGAAATTCACGAATTATTGCGTGAAGAGTCAAAAACAGGAGCTAATGGTTGGTATGAAGCGTGCGAGCGCTTGGGACAAACTGCCAACTTTGTCACTGATGTTGCACGTGCTTGGCAATTGGTAGAAGACTCCTGGACTGAAGCAACCCTGCCTCAAGTTATTGGGTTGCAGTGCCGCTATGCTTTGATTATTGCATCCCTTAATAGTCTATCAGCTAATTTACCAGTAGAATTGCTTCTGGCGTTGATACAAAAAAATGTGTGGACTCCTGAGCAAGGACTTGCTTACGTGCTACAAAGCTCGAATCCAGCACAGAAAGCAAACTTGCTTACACAGCTAGCCAATCATTTGCCACCAAACCTAAAAGAATTAGGACTCTTGAAAGCACTGGCGGCTGCTAGGGAGATTCAGCCTGAGTGGGAGCGCGCCCAAGTTCTAAGTAGATTGGCAGAAAAACTGCCAGAATTGTTACCTGAGGCACTGGCGGCTGCTAAGGAGATTCAGGATGAGAGACATCGCGCCGATGCCTTAAGTAGATTGGCAGAAAAACTGCCAGAATTGTTACCTGAGGCACTGGCAGCTGCTAGGGAGATTCAGCCTGGGTGGGAGCGCGCCCAAGTTCTAAGTAGATTGGCAGAAAAACTGCCAGAACTGTTACCTGAGGCACTGACGGCTACTAGGGAGATTCGGGATGAGTGGAATCGCATCACTGCCCTAAAAAGTTTGGCTGATAAATTGCCACCTGATTTGTTAAGCGAGGCACTGGCGGCTGTTAGGGAGTTTCAGGATGAGAGATATCGCGCCGAGGCTCTAGGGGGGTTGGCTGAGAAACTGCCAGAACTGTTACCAGAAGCACTGGCGGCTGCTAGGGAGATTCAGGATGACTTTGCTCGCGCCAATGTCCTAAGAAGTTTGGCTGATAAATTGCCACCTGATTTGTTAAGCGAGGTACTGGCGGCTGCTAGAGAGCTTCGGTATGAGTCGGCACACGCCGATGTCCTAAGTAGATTGGCAGAAAAGCTGCCAGAACTGTTACCAAAGGCACTGGCAGCTGCTAGGGAGATTCGGGATGAGGGATTGCGCGCCCAGGCTCTTAAGGGTTTGCCTGATAAATTGCCACCTGATTTGTTAAGCGAGGCACTGGCGGCTGCTAGGGAGATTCAGGATGAAAGATATCGCGCCGATGTTCTAAGAAGTTTGGCTGATAAATTGCCACCTGATTTGTTAAGCGAGGCACTGGCGGCTGCTAGGGAGATTCAGGATGAAAGATATCGCGCCGATGTTCTAAGAAGTTTGGCTGATAAATTGCCACCTGATTTGTTAAGCGAGGCACTGGCGGCTGCTAGGGAGATTCAGTCTGAGTCAGAGCGCGCCGATGTCCTAAGTAGATTGGCAGAAAAGCTGCCAGAACTGTTACCAGAGGCACTGGCGGCTGCTAGGGAGATTCAGTCTGAGTCAGAGCGCGCCGATGTCCTAAGTAGATTGGCAGAAAAGCTGCCAGAACTGTTACCAGAGGCACTGGCGGCTGCTAGGGAGATTCAGTCTGAGTCAGAGCGCGCCGATGTCCTAAGTAGATTGGCAGAAAAGCTGCCAGAACTGTTACCAGAGGCACTGGCGGCTGCTAGGGAGATTCAGTCTGAGTCAGAGCGCACCAATGTCCTAAGTAGATTGACTGATAAATTGCCACCTGATTTGTTAAGCGAGGTACTGGCGGCTGCTAGAGAAATTCGGGATGAGTTGGAGCGCGCCAATGCTCTGTGTCTTCTGGCAGAGAAACTGTCAGAATTGTTACCAGAAGCACTGGCGGCGGCTAGGAAGATTCAGGATAACAATGCTCGTGCCAATGCCCTAAGTCTTTTGGCTAAGAAACTGCCAGAACTGTTACCTGAGGTACTGACGGCTGCTAGGAAGATTCAGGATAACAATGCTCGCGCCAATGCCCTAAGTCTTTTGGCTAAGAAACTGCCAACTGATTTGTTAAGCGAGGCACTGACGGCTGCTAGGGAGATTCAGGATGACTTTGCTCGCGCCAATGCCCTAAGTAGTTTGGCTGAAAAACTGCCAACTGATTTGTTAGGCGAGGCACTGACGGCTGCTAGGGAAATTCAGCCAGAATGGATACGCGCCTTTGCCCTAAAAAGTTTGGCTGAAAAACTGCCAGAACTGTTACCTGAGGCACTGACGGCTGCTAGGGAGATTCAGTCTGAGTTAGGGCGCGCCAATGCCCTAAGAAGTTGGGCTGAGAAACTGCCAGAACTGTTACCTGAGGCACTGGCAGCTGCTAGGGAGATTCAGCATGACTATGGTCGCGCCTTTGCCCTGGGTCTTTTGGTTGAGAAACTGCCAGAATTGTCACTAGAGGCACTGGCGGCTACTAGGAAGGTTCTGATTGAGTTAAATCGCGCCTTCGTCCTGAGTATTTTTGCTGATAAACTGCCACCTGAGTCGTTACCAGAGGCGCTGGCGGTTGCTAGGGAGATTCAGTTTGAGTTAGGGCGCGCCCAGGCTCTAAGTAGTTTGGCTGATAAACTGCCACCTGATTTATTATCAGAGGCACTGACGGTTGCTAGGGAGATTCAGTCTGAGTTTTGTCGCGCCATTGCCCTAAGTAGTTTGGCTGATAAATTGCCAACTGATTTGTTAAGCGAGGCATTGGCTGCTGCTAGGGAGATTCAGTCTGAGTCGGAGCGCGCCAAAGTTCTAAGTAGTTTGGCGACTCTATTGCCAGAATTGTTACCAGAGGCACTGGCGGTTGCTAGGGAGATTCAGCCTGAGTCGGAGCGCGCTAAAGTTCTAAGTAGTTTGACAGAAAAACTGCCATCTGACTTGTTAAGCAAGGCACTGGCAGCTGCTAGGGAGATTCAGGATAAGGAACATCGCGCCAATGCCCTAAGTAGTTTAGCTGATAAACTTTCACAAATACAGAAAACTCGACTTTTTGCTTCCTGGCGAGATACCCTTCACATCTTATCTGTTCACACTCGCCCAAACTTACTTAGTGATATGAACGCATTAACTCCTGTGATATTTACTTTAGGTGGTCGATAAGCAGTAAAAAATACAGCTTTTGCCATCCAAGATGTATCACGGTGGTGGGGTTAAAGAAGAACATCTTTAGTAAGAAATCCTATTCCACGTATGAGCCATTACGTGTAATTAGTGACTATATATATTGATATAACGTTGAGCTTTTTTAGGATTGAGCTGATATCTGTATAATTTGGGTTTAGTTTGTACAGAGTAGAGTATATACTCTGAAAAAAAAGCCTGCCTGATCTCAGAAAAACAGATAAAACGGCTCTTTTATAAAGGCTGCCAATCACTTGTAGTAAAGGTTTAGGGCTACCAGTGCTGCGAAACTTCCTTCCCTAGTCAGAGCTATGACCCTAAACATAACTTAGGCGATCGCTATAACGACTCTAAATCACTTACCAACAGCTAATACTAGACCTTCATGGGCTAATATTGCTTGAGGAAAAGCAGATTTAATATCGACTTGAACCTGGTCAAGAAAATCATCATGGTCATCTGGGTGATGATGAGAAATAGCTAGCCGTTGAACGCCAGCACTCAGAGCTGCATTCACCGCAGCTTGCCAGAGTAAATCCGCAGAGTCATGGTTGTGAGACGTGGGGGGAGTGTAAGTGGCATTGGCAATCAGTAAGTCAACGCCTTGAATGAACTGTAAAATCCGCTCTCGCTCCACTTGATCGGCATTCTGGTGCAAATCTGTGATGTAAGCAACACTATACTCTTGCCAACTAACTCGGTAGCCAACTGACCGCTGAGTTTGATTAATTAATGCAGTTGTAATGGTAACATCATCTAACTTTACGTCACTTTCTGGGGTCAGATTGTAAAATTGCAATTCTGACTGCATTACCTGTAAAGGGTAAGGAAAGTGCGGCTGGAGCATCTGATCGTACAGACATTGTTTGATTGAGGCTCCATTTGAGGCAGCTGTGCCGTAAATATGGAAGCAATTTTCCCCAATAAATGCGGGAGCAAAAAAGGGAAACCCTTGAATTCGGTTTGATTGGCAGTTAGTAAAAAATAAATGGGCTTCTAGTGGCTGTTGCACTTCTTGCCAAGTTTTACCCAGTATACGTAAGCCAGTACCACCATCAAAAATCAAGCGTTTCCCAGCTACATGTATTTCGACACAAGCGGTATTACCACCATAACGATTGGTGTTGCTACTGGGAGTGGGAATCAAACCTCTGACACCCCAGAATTGCACGATAAATTCACCTGCTGGGCTACTGGGCAGGGTAGATGACTTTTCTCTTATGTAGCTCTGGGAATCCGACAACTCAAAATTTGACATTTTCCTTGAAATTAGACCTTACTGAGCAGGTCATCGTAGCGCCGCACTTCTAACAGCCTGTTTTTTTCGTCCACAATGACTACCGTAGGAGAGTAACTTTTTAACTCTTCTGGAGTGAACTGCCCGTAAGTCATTATAATCAAGCGATCGCCAATAATGCCTAGACGTGCCGCACCTCCATTTAGCTCAATTATTCCTGAATGAGCTAAAGCGGGGATCGCATAAGTAATAAAGCGCTGACCGTTGGCACTATTAACTACTTGCACCTGCTCATAAGGTAAGATACCAGCTTTTTCCAAAAGGATTTCATCAATGCTGATACTACCCACGTAGTTGATATTTGCCCCCGTAAGGGTGCAGTTATGAATTTTTGCCAAAAGGAGAGTACGCTGCATTCTGGTTTGGGTTTGGTGGCAGTTTTTGCGATCCGTAAAAAGCGAAAGTAATTAGAGTGAGGAGTTAGGAATAAAAATTCATAACTCTTAACTCCTAACTCCTAACTTCTCTATTATCCTCTATAAGCTTTGACGGATTTTTCTACTAAAGCTGCAACCTTGTCTACATCTTGCCAACCGAGAATTTCAGTCACCTTTTTTTCCAAATTTTTATAACTACGGAAAAATTCAGCAATTTCATCTAAGCGGTGTGGCGCTAAGTCTTTCAGGGATTTTACTTGAGTGTAGCGCGGATCTTTGTCAGGAACACAAAGGATTTTTTCATCGCGATCGCCACCGTCAATCATCTCCAAGAAGCCAATCGGTCGCGCAGCAATAACGCAGCCGGGAAAGGTCGGCTCGTCAATTATGACCATACCATCTAGGGGATCGCCATCATCAGCCAAAGTATTGGGTACAAAGCCGTAGTCATAAGGATATTGTACCGAGGAATAAAGTACTCGGTCTAGAGCAAAAGCTTCTAGTTCCTTGTCGTATTCGTATTTATTTTTACTTCCGCCAGTAATTTCAATCAGAACGTTGATTAGACCCGGTTTTGGTTGGGCAGGAATACGAGATAAGTCCACAAAAAACTCCTCTGATAACAGTGAATCACGGGGGCACTCAGTCAGCTTCGCTCCCCGTGTAGAATTTTAGGGCAATATGGATCTCTTCCCAAGGTATTTGTTCTACGGCATAGGGGACTGGGGACACTTCTCTTCTTAGGCTGCGCCAACGACAAGCGGTAGTTGAGCGCAGTCGAAACTCAGTGCATCACTGGGGATAGGGGACTGGGGAAGAAACTTTTAGCTGTAACCTATAACCTGTAACCTATTCCCTTGAATTAGCCAAAAAATAGAAAAAGCGTTACGAGCAAACTTCGCAACGCTTTTTCCAAGAGGGTATTATAGATATCCTCCGCCTTTAATTGCTGTTAGAGGGATTTTTGTCCTAACTGGAGTTTAGACAACTGAAATCTGGAGTCACACAATCCAGATTTAGCTTATTCTTGACGAACTACACCCACATCTACAGAGATTGTCTACAAAATCAGCGTTCTGCTTTTTTGTAGATATCCTCATGAGGAAATGCGACTGGGAAGCTCGATCAATCTTGATTTCCTTGTATGTTTTGGATCAGTGGTTGCTGGTTATTTTGAACATTAGTTGAAGAATAGTGGGCGATGACAAATACGGGTAGGGTAAGAGTCAACAGAGCGATCGCAGTTCCCACAATGTCTGCCAAACGTTGGGAATATGTATCGGCATTGGCAGACTGGCTATTTGAATTCATATAAAATTGAAGTTCTTCGTAACACTGTCTAGGTTTACACTCTGAGTGAGAGTATTAATGCTATTTTAGCTATTTTTAAACTGTAAAATGTGTAGCATTCTACAATCTAAACCAGTTATACAACTGTCATAGTAGCCTTTTTATACATAGACTTCTTAATACAAAGTTACAAGTAAACAAATCATGTTTTATTTTGTAATTAATATTTTCAGATGTTTCCCTGTATGCTGTAACGGTTCGCATACGCAAAGCCAACTTTGACAGCATCATAAACAACATTTTTTCGCTGCTTAAAGATTAATTAGCAAAATGTATTTGTCCGATACTTCATGATTATAACATCCTAAAATGCCTTTGATAAGGTCATTTTACTGAAATTGCTAATTTGTGATACAGGACACAAAACCGCAATTGCACTGATAGATATTCAGTGCTTTTGATTGTTATATGGTAGTTATACACAAAAATATTTGACACCAGAGAAGAAATAGGCAGGAATGATTTTTGTAACTAATGATAACTACTGAATAAATACAGATAGATCAACTGTATAAGGCAGAATGGATTCAGTGATATCACTAAACAAATATTTAATAATTTCAATTTTGTAATTTATGTGATATCACAGCACTTTTGTCAATCTATATAAAGGTAGAGTAAAAAAAGTTTTAGAAGGTGGCGTAGACATTTAGTGAGTTATTACCAAACTTTCCTCGATATCTGAACAAAATACTTAATCTCAATTTCCAGATCCTAAATCCGTATAGCTTTTTGGATAAATTAAAATCTAAGACGAAAAATTGTATAACAAATTAATCAGCTAAAAAAACCGCCACTAAATATAATAGGGCGGTCTGGTTAAGCAATCGGAGGGTAATTACAGATTACTCTGCTAATAAATGAAATTGCTGTAACGATGTTTGCACTAAATTGGGCATTGGGCATTGGGCATGAAGAAGAGACAAGGTAGATAAGGAAGAGGGGGGAGATAAGGGAGAGGAGGGGAGATAAGGGAGATATAGGAATTTGTTTCTTACCTCCTTGTCCCCCTTGTCCCCTTTGTCTCCCTTGTCTCCCCTGCTTCTTCATCTCCCCACTTCCTACTCCCTTCCATAAACACTGATTGGTTCCTTGATAAATCGGGTGTAAAGATGCTTAAACGTAGACTTAATTACGCGGGGCATACCAAAATCAATGGGCATTAACTTGTCTGGTAGCCGCCAATCTTCTATTTTTAATAAATCAGGATTTAAATGCGGAAACTCTATGGCAGCAAGTTCTGGACAAACTCCTAGCCTTTGAGAAGCTGCAACTGTGGGCACTTGTTCAGGAGAAACATTGAGGATTTCTACCATTGCCCGATCTAAGGCAAATATATCTGATGCGGCTGCTAAAATGCCCAGTTGGCGAGGTTCCCCGTTGCTGGGGCCATTACCTTCATGACCGATGATACCATCTAATATGGTTAAGTCAGGGTTAATCGCTCTGGCAGTTTCTACTAACATTTCACCAAATCTATTTGCATCTTTTCCCGCTTCCATGTGCCACCAAGCTTTCATTTTGCCGGGGACACAACCAAACAGGTTTTTTACGCCCAGTGTTAATGTCAACTGGGCGTGTGATTTCACTTTCGGTAGGTTAATCACTACATCTGCTTCCATTGCTTCTTTAGACAGTCGCAGATGGTTAAAATTGTCACTGACGGTTTGGTAACGCTGACCGTGAAAATCAATGATAGGAAGATTGAGTTCTTCTAAAATAGGCAGATAGCCATTTGCTATTGCTACGCCCTTGGCACTGCCAAAAGCAGGACTATCGCCCAAAAATGGCTTACCGCCAACCTCAATTACCATTTGGGCAACTTTATAAACTAGTTCGGCACGGGTGATACACTCTTTACCAGGACGCGATCCTGTAAGTAGATTCGGTTTGAGTAAAACGCGATCGCCTTTTTTCACAAACGCTGCCATTCCTCCAAAAGGTTCCAGGAGAATCACTAAAGATTCCCGTAAAGCCTCTTTTTCATAGGATGTAGCCCGAATGAGACTGACAGATGATTTTTGAGTCTGCATGGTATTGATAGGGAGATGAGGGGGATGAGGGGGATGAGGGAGACTATGAAAATAACCTATGCCCAATGCCCCATGACGGCAGTTGCTCCACTTGGGGAAACCCCAAGACCGCACTGCCTCCCCCATGCCCTACTAACCTATTATTCTGTCTTCAGGGGCAAGATACCACTCATTTGTTCTAGATTTAACACTGTGGCTAAGTCGGCTTCAGTCATTAATCCTTGTTCTAGGACGATTTGCCGTAGGGATTTACCAGTTTCTAAAGATTCTTTGGCGACAGCTGCGGCATTTAGATAACCGATGTGGGTATTTAGTGCGGTTACTAAAGCTAAACTGCCTTCGGCATAATCTAAACAACGTTCCTGATTAGCAGTAATTCCGCCAATGCAGCGTTCGGTGAGTGCGGCGATGGTATTGCCGAGAATTTCGATACTGTGAATTAGGTTATAGGCAATCAGCGGCATCATCACATTTAGTTCTAATTGTCCGGCTTGTGCGGCTAAAGCGATCGCACTGTCGTAACCCATTACCTGAAAACACACCATTGATGTCATCTCTGCCATGACTGGGTTATATTTCCCTGGCATAATCGAGGAACCGGGTTGCACTGGAGGCAGTTGAATTTCTTTCAAGCCTGTTTTTGGCCCTGAATCCATCAGCCGTAAATCATGAGATATTTTGGCTAAATCCTGGGCTAAATTCCGCAAAGCACCGGAAACATTCACAAATGGCGCCATACTCTGCATAGCTGCCATGAGATGGGGTGCAGGTTCTAAAGGAGTATCAAGCAATTCTGAGAGAACTTCTACTACACGAGCGCGATACAGAGGATGAGTATTTAATCCTGTTCCGGCTGCACTACCTCCTAAACCCAGCACCATTAAATCCCCAGAGGCGGTATAAATCCGGTTTTGGTGTTCTGTAAGAATTTGCGCCCAAGCCCGAAAATTCTCACCCAAACGCACGGGTACAGCGTCTTGTAAGTGGGTTCTGCCAGATTTGACGATATCTTGAAATTCTACAGCTTTGTTTTCTAAGGATGCGATCGCACCATCTATTGCTGGATGTAATGTTTTAGATAATGCCAATAAACCACCAATACGAATTGCCGTAGGAATCACATCATTGGTAGACTGTCCATAATTAACGTGGTCGTTGGGACTAACACGTTTGTAATTGCCCTTTTCTTCACCGAGTATTTCTAAGGCGCGATTTGCGAGAACTTCGTTGACATTCATGTGGTGGGATGTTCCAGCACCCGCCTGATAAACATCCACAACAAATTGCTCACGGAACTTGCCAGCTAAGATTTCATCAGTTGCTTGCACAATCGCCTGACTAATATCTTGGGGAATACAATTTAGTTCTCCATTCACTATTGCTGTAGCTTTTTTAATTATCAATCCAGCATCTACGTAAGTAGCTAAAGGCTTGATGCCACTAATAGGGAAATTTTCGATCGCCCGTTGTGTTTGAATGCCGTAATAAACGCTACTAGCAATTTGGCGATCGCCCATCGAATCGCGTTCGATGCGGAATTCGGAGTCTGTGTGTTCAGTCATAGTATTGTTTTAGGAGAGCTACAGAAAACAGATTTTCCCACGCTTAGGGAGAAAGTGGGGAGACAAAGAGAAGTTGTAGTAAGTTTGTCCCCTCCGCCCTCTTCCTGATAACAGGGCAACTAAATTTATTTATGGGGATTAAAAATTATTGAATTTTGAATGCGTGAATTTTGAATTTGGAGCGAAGCGACGTGACTCTACCCAACTGGATTACCTTCTCTCGCCTTCTAGGTGTACCATTTCTGCTTTATGGCTTGTACAATCCCACACCTCAAGCTAGGTGGATATATTTAGCGATTTTTATCGTTGCGGCGTTAACTGATTGGTTAGATGGCTATTTGGCGCGAAAACTCAACCAAATTAGTGAGTTGGGTAAGTTTCTTGACCCCTTAGTAGATAAATTTCTGGTACTTGCGCCATTGATGGTTTTTATTGAACTAGGAAAAGTGCCGGCTTGGGGAGTGTTTTTGATTTTAGCGCGGGAATTAGCGATCGCTGGTTGGCGAGTAAATCAAACGACAATTACCGGGGCAAATATTTGGGGTAAACTCAAAACCGTTAGTCAAATTGTAGCGATCGCACTTCTAATTGCACCCCTACCTGAAGTGTGGCAAACTTCCTCTGTGATCGCTTTTTGGATTTCTGTTGCCTTGACTTTAATATCTGGGGGTATTTATCTTTTGCCGCAAAAAGTTAGCACTGCTGATTGAAAACATCTACTGTCTCGTCCCTGTCGGTCTAAGATTTCTCCTGATAATCATGACAAAATATTTGTAGCTACGTCAGAAATTTATAACAGTGCCCAAAAAAATTAGGGAACTAAAAGCAATACTCTTAAAAGCTGGATTCACTTATAGAAGCGGCAAAGGCAGTCATACAGTATGGAGTCATCCTTTGCTACTTTATAGCCTCACTTTATCTGGCAAAGACGGAGCAGATGCAGATCGTTATCAGGAAAAAGATGTTAGAAATGCGCTTATAGAAATAAAACAACTAGAGGAAGAAGAAAAAGGAGAACAGGAATGAAACCACAATATAGTATTGTAATTCAGTGGTCAATGGAAGATAAAAAGTACATTGTCAGCCTACCTGAGTTTGGCCCCTATGCACACACTCATGGAAATACCTACGCTGATGCTCTTAATAATGGTGAGGAAGTACTAGAACTTTTGATTGAAGATTACCAAGCACAAGGAAAACTACTACCAGACCCTTTAACTGCCAACGTTTCCTTTCGGTTTGTTTAATCGTCACCCTAATTATTCGCAGTTACAATTAACTTTACTCGCCAACCAGCGATTGCGGGTTGGCGAGTAAATCAAACGACAATTACCAAGGCGAACATTTGGGGCAAACTCAAAACTATTAGTCAAATAGTAGCAATCGCACTTCTAATTGCACCCCTACCTGAAGTGTGGCAAACTTCCTCTGTGATCGCTTTTTGGATTTCTGTCGCCTTGACTTTAATATCTGGGGGTATTTATCTTTTGCCGCAAAAAGTTAGCATTACTGATTGAAAACATTTTCTGAGCAGTCCATTTTTTTGTAGTACGTAAAATACTATAAAAATGCGATCGCGCTGTGCCAGTTGCGTAAGTCCTAGCTAATTATCAATTATTATCGTTTGGAAAACGACGGATTACTTTACCTACACTTAAGGTAGCTACAAATGCTAATAGAGCTAATTCAGTTCTAGATTCGGGAACTGCAATTGCATCTTTAGTGAAATACAAAAATCTTGGCTTTTTCAAACCCCCACTACCTGCGGGAACAAATACATCGATAAATGCTCCTGTTTTACCGTTATAGCGCAAGACATTATTAGTTAATATGCTACCGACATACAGGTTCCCATCAGAGCCAAAAGTTTGTTTCACAGCACAGGTCCAGAAAGACCACCGCTATTACTAGTAACAAAAAAATCAATAAATTCTCCTGTTTTGCCGTTATAGCGTGCTATATCGTTAGTCTTAAAATCAGCAACGTAGAGATTGCCGTCTGGTCCAAAAGTTAAGCTTCCTGGTATAGATCCTGGTTTGCTTTGGGTAAAGTTATCAATGAAAGCTCCTGTTTTACCGTCATAACGCTTGATAGTACCAGTGATAGCACTGTTGAGATATATATTATCATCTGATCCAAAGGTCAAACTAAATGGTGCAGCAGGATCTATTTCGTCAGATGAGATAAAAGTGTCTATAAAAGTTCCAGTCTTGCCGTCATAACGCAGAATGGCATTAGTGGTACCGTTCACCGTTCCAGCAACATAGAGGTTGCCATCAGGCCCAAAAGCCAAATCTTGAGGAAGTTTTAATCCACCACTATTTTTAGGAACAAAACTATCAATAAAATCTCCATTTTTTCCGTTATATCGTTCTATACTACTACCCGCGAAATTGCTGAGATAATAATTTTGATCTGAACCAACAGCAAAACCCACTGTTACGTTTAATCCACCGCTACCAGAAGGTATGAATGTATCAATAAATTTCCCAGTTTCATCATCATATCGCAAAACTGAGTTGTCATTTCTGTTACCCACTAGAAGCGCTGCATTCGCTTGTGGAGCTACCCACCATAACAATGCGAGGGTTAGTAATGGCATACTTAATTTGGAAATCTTCAATAGCTTCATATTGGTAGCATTAGAAAAATGATTGTTCATGTTACCATCTTTTGATGCCAACTTATCCACCTTTAATTGCTCTGCTTATATATTGACAATAAGTCACTTTAATATTGACTAAAAGATAAGCACTAAAAATTATCTATCACCAGCGCTCAATGCTTTCATAATCTATAAGGCTAAAATCAGCCTAGTACAACAGGGCGTAAATAAACATACCATTCAAAATGACGCGAAAGCCCAGACTACAATACCTGAAGGGGTGACAAAGAAGCTAAAAAGCAGATTGGATAAGGAACATAGCACGCAGACCCTTCTGAAAATAGGGTAATTTATTGGGCTTTAAACGCATAAGCTCATG
>NZ_JABXKF010000129.1 GCF_017115165.1 Nostoc sp. LPT
ACGATAGTTTAGGGGTTGCCCTACGCAAAAATAGCTCGATGCCAGGTTTCATTTTAGATATACTTAAAGCCCCTAGCTCACATCACAGCAAGGGGCTTTTTGTTTATCCTAAGAATCGTCAAGTTTGAACTCTGACTTTTCACGGTAAGTCCTCAAGCTCCGAAAAAGCGTGGCTTTTTCCACAGTCTAGTTCTCAATAGCTCTGAGTTAATGAAAATAGCTAACGCAAAAATCAAGGCTTGGGAAACCCCCAAAATGACCTTTTCCACATCCCGTGAAAAGTCAGGTTTGAACTGTACCAGCATTAACCCTGTTTTGTCCCTTGGGCAGTAGTATTAAGAGTTTTAACTTCTAAAACTAAACTTAAATATAGCGCGATCGCCTCATAATAAAGAAAGTGCTGAAATGGCTCTTGCTAACACCCAAACTTAATTATTTTTCAGAGAATTAGACTTATTTTATCAACACAATGTTAAATAGAAATCACCTATGCTTGATTTAAGAAAATTTGCTAAACTTCATGATTATTAACTATGCTCGCTTCCTTGTTTAGCTGATAGAAGTCCTACAATCTAATAGGCAGAACTTTAAAGTTGTAATTTTTCACTAAACATATCTGCAAAAAAAGTAAACTTTGTTGCTTAACACTTGTGCATGACCATGTGTAACTTATTGCCTATCCTCTATCATTACTTAGTTGTTAATAACTAGCTCTTAATACAGAAAATGTCACTTAAAATCGTTCATAGCTTTGATGGCAATTTCACTCTTGAAGCACAAGCTCAAGAAACTCTATTCAATTTATTGACAAGCGTTGCTTTCTTGAACCAAATTTGCCAACAATTATTGGGGTGTGAGCAACTTAAATTTACAGAATTACTTTTCCAGCCAGTTCCTTACAGCTTAACTACCACTAAAGGAATGCCAGCTGAATTTGAAAAATATTATGAATCTGATGAGTATGTCATTGTCAATGTACCACCAAATTTTATGTTTAGTGCCAAGATTTTTAAACCCAGCCGCCTTTGTGCAATTTATCAAAAATTGGGTAATGAATAATTTTCAAGATAATTTTTCTCTAATTCGTAATTTTAAATTTTGAAGGCAAATAGTAAGTTTGTATATTTGATGTATGGCTTCTGAAACAAATCTTTCTTCTTTGGCAACTCTGGAATACATTCCTTACATTGACGATCGCGGTCAACTACCCGAACAATTTCAGGGTAAAATCGGTGTATATGCTATATTTGACCAAGAAAAAGCACTTCAATTTGTAGGATACTCCCGTGATGTTTATCTTAGCCTCAAGCAACATTTAGTCCGTCAGCCACAGCAATGCTATTGGGTAAAAGTTGAAACTATTGAACGTCCTAGTCGTACAATTTTAGAAAATACTGAAAATGCTTGGATTGCTGAAAATGGCAGTGTGCCTTGGGGTAATGGGGATCAAAAGGAAAAATGGACTCATCCCATTGATGTCAAAGTTGTAATGACACCTGAAGAACAGGCAAATTATCAAAATCCAGCTAATGATGAATTAGCACAAATAAAAGTTCTTAAAAATGTGGCACGGAGAGTAGAAGCAGAAATTTCAACGCAATTGTTAGAAGTGCGCGGTTTGCAAATGCAGATTCGTTTCAATCCTAAATTGAAAGAAGAAGGTTTACTAGATTTGAAATAAAGATAGTTTTGGGGAAAACTATCTTATGAATATCGTTTGTAATCTCCCATGACAATACAGCTGCTGAACGATCGCTATCAAGTTATCCGCACACTAGGCGCTGGTGGGTTTGGTGAAACCTATCTAGCTGAAGATACCTATATGCCTTCAAAGCGTTGTTGTGTGGTTAAACAGCTAAGACCGATTCACAATAATCCCCAAATTTACCAGTTAGTGCAAGAGAGGTTTCAACGCGAAGCAGCTATTTTAGAAGAACTCGGTGGCACAAATGACCAAATTCCGGCATTATATGCCTACTTCTCTTCAGGTGGACAATTTTACTTAGTTCAAGAATGGGTTGAAGGCGATACCTTAACCGCAAAAGTCCAGAAGCAGGGGCTATTTAGTGAAGGCGCTGTCCAGGAATTATTCATGAATTTATTACCTGTCCTGGATTACGTTCACTCGAAGCATATCGTTCACCGCGATATTAAACCGGATAACATCATTGTGCGTTATCGGGATGCTAAACCAGTACTGATTGATTTTGGTGCTGTGCGGGAGTCAATGGGAACAGTAGTAAATTCTCAAGGCAATCCTACCAGTTCGATTGTGATTGGTACACCTGGCTATATGCCGAGCGAACAAGCCGCAGGTAGACCAGTTTATTCTAGTGATTTATACAGTTTAGGAATGACGGTAATTTATTTGCTGACTGGTAAACAGGCGCAACAACTAGAAACCGATTCTCAAACGGGTGAAATTGTCTGGCGGCAATATGCTACTCATGTTAGCCCAATTATGGCAAGAGTAATCGATGGGACAATCGCTTATCATCCGCGCGATCGCTACCCTACAGCCAGAGCAATGCTAGATTCTTTGCAGAGCATAGCAAATCCAATTCCACCGACACAACCCCTGTTGACTCAACCGACTGTAGTCTCTGCATCGCGACCTCAAACAGTGCCTGTCAAACCACAGCCTAGCCATCAAAGTAGTAATAGTCAGAATAATATCCTCATGGGTAGTTTGATTGCAAGTGGGTTAATTGGTGCATCTGTGATTATTAGTCAAGTGTTATCCAAATCTTCTCAATCTACAGCAGACAAAACAGTACTACCTTCAGAAACACCGTCAAATGTTACAAGCCCCGTGATAAAAACTCCCACATTTATACCAACTACCCCATTTCCAACTCAATCACCTTCTTCAACTACATCAATACCACCAGTTGATACCACGACTCTCAACAATTATTTCTGGCTTTCTCAAAGACTTGTAACTGATGCAGATTTGGATGGTAAAAGCGGTTTTGAACTAGATATCATGCGAAATTCGATTTTTGCCAGTCATGGTCGCCGTTTTGATAATACTGAATTGCAAAATTACTTTAATAACCAACCTTGGTATCGTCCTATATATTTACCAAAGACATTTCCACCTAAATTGCTCTCAAAATTAGAGCAACAGAATGTAGAATATATCAGCAAATATCAGGCTAACACTGGGTTAAGATATTTTAAATAATAAGTTTTTCATCATCAGGGAGTGAGGACTGAAGAGAATAACCAATACTTTTCTACAAGAGGCTGTGCTAACGGCAAAATCTCACAGTGAGTAGTTGGACAAAGCTGATTATAAAAACTGTAGAATTACTCAGTACAAGTGCCCCTTGCTCTTGTGTAAGTCCTTATATTAGTTTTGACTTATCAATCGATTTATGACTACTTATTAGATAATATCTGGGGTAGCTTGTGTAGCATATAAGACAAATTTACGGATATTCAAGACCCTAAAATTGAAAAATATTAAGGGCTAATCCTAGCGAAATGTATGTGGGGTCAGAACAAAACTGTGTTTTTGTGCCAAAAACTACATCTCTAGATACTAGTCAGTTTCAGAACTAGGCATTTATATTTAATATATAAAATTGCTATTTTCAAGATTAGAAATCCATAAGTTAAAGAAATGCCATTTTTATATTTTCTTTGTTATTTTGTATTTAACGGGACAGTTCTTCATGATTTGGTGGGCTTAAATAACAATTAGTTAAACTATTTCTCTTCCCAAAGATGCATGTAAATTGTTTGCATTATGCTTACTTTGCTTCTTAATCTACAAGCATAGTGCAAATTGACTAAACATATTACATGGTGATATTCTCAATCGGCAAATAGTTCATATTCACAAGGAAAACCTTGCCCACAACTATGCTTAAAACACAGAATCGGCGTATTTTTCTGCCTGCTTTTATTAAACCTTTAGAAGAAAAGAATCAAACAGGTAGTAAAAAGCAATTTGCTCAACCGAAATTAGATTTACTGCAACCATTACGTCAATGGCTCGACAAAATTGAGATTCAAAATCGGAAATTAGCTAAATTTATTGCTAAACTAATTCCCGCCCAGTGTCCATTCGAGCGTGATATCATGCTTTTTGGTCGCAAAATAGGACACATTCCGCCAATGTGCAAGCTAAATCCGCTTTATAACGAACTTGTCTACTTACGTTTTCGCGCTTTGTGTTATCTAGTAGATCAGTGTGGAGAGGATATTCAATCTTACTGCTGAATATAACTAGAAAAAACATAATATGGAAATTAAAATTGAGCATCAACCCACACAAGAATATCTTAATGAATTAGATGTATTTAAATAGGAAATTTTGAAAAGTAAGTTTCAAAATTCTCTTAGACTTATGATTTTCAAGAAACTTGCTATTTTTTGGAAGTTGACGTACTTGTTACTCCTGATGGCGGAGAACCAGTGCAAATGGGTAAAGGTGATTTAGTGATTTTTCCCGCTGGTATGTGCTGTACATAGGAAATTACAAGGAACGTAAAGAAGCATTATTACTTTGAATAGTCAAAAATCAAAATCGATCGACTTTTTTTCTGGATTATCCAGAAAAGCAACATTTCATAAATCAATTTTGATTTCTATTATCGGAAGGCTCCTGGCAAGTATCGTAGGATAAAATGGCAGAATCGGTAAATTGCTTATATCCATCTCTGTCAAAACTTGTTGCAACTCCATCCCCTAAAGAATATTCAGAGAAATAGCTCCTCTCATTCTCTCCAAATTTGGCAGTAAACAAAGATCCACGACAACTTTTGCGAAGTCGGGGATCTTGTGCGATCGCCAGCAGAGAAAATCTAGAGAGTTCATAATCGTGTTAGTGGGAGTTTAGTTACAGAAGATGCTGTTTAGCAGCAAAAGGTTTCATCCCTCCGCAATTTTATTGAGGAAAATCATTAACAATGTTACTGCATTTAAGTACTTGGCAAGAAGTCGAAGTTTATTTACAGCAGTCAAAGGGGATTATTTTCCCTATTGGTTCCACAGAACAACACGGGCCAACAGGGTTAATTGGTACTGATGCTATTTGTGCAGAAGCGATCGCAGCCGGTGTGGGTGATGCAACCCAAGCGATCATTGGCCCTACAATCAATGTGGGGATGGCACTGCATCATACTGCTTTTCCTGGGTCAATCAGTCTGCGTCCTAGCACTTTAATTCAAGTAGTGCGAGATTATGTAACTTGTTTAGCAAAAGCTGGTTTTAGCAAATTCTACTTTATTAACGGACACGGCGGTAATATTGCTACCCTCAAAGCTGCTTTCTCAGAAACTTATGCTCATTTAGAAGATTTGCAGATTGCCAATGCTCAACAGGTGCAATGTCAAGTGGCAAACTGGTTTATGTGCGGTTCTGTATATAAGCTAGCTAAAGAATTATATGGGGATCAAGAAGGTTCTCATGCAACGCCAAGTGAAGTAGCCCTCACCCAGTACGTTTATCCAGAGGTGATTAAGCAAGCACCCCTTTCACCAGAAGTTGCAAGCGGACATAGGATTTATAGCGCTGCTGACTTTCGAGTACGTTATCCAGATGGACGTATGGGATCAAATCCAGCTTTAGCAACGCCAGAACATGGTAAGCAATTTTATGATTTGGCAGTTAAAGAACTTAGCAATGGATATTTGGAATTTGTGAACGCAGAATAAAACTCATGAAAAGACATTGTAGAGATGCGAGTAAAATCGTGTCTCTGCATAAAATATCTTGAGAATGATTATTAGACATTTGGTGAAATTAAATATGCGTTATCCAGAATCCTTGTAAAGATGTGTTAACGTAGCGGGGCGTTTGCGATAGCGTTTCGTAGAGAAGCTCAGTTCAATTTCGTGTCTTTACCTTCTTGTGGTTCAATAAGAATAAAAAAGGCTGTAAATTATCTTAGCTATTAATAATTTGTTCCACTGCAACAGAAACATCTGAGAATGCAAGCAGTTGAATTATTCCTCCGGTCAATGTCTGTTTTGTCGTATACTCTCCATCTAAAATTTCTCGATACACCACCAAGTGTAACTTTTTTAGATTGACAACCCAATATTCTAAGATACCTGCTTCTGCATAGATTTTGCTTTTCGTCTCTAAATCCTTTTCTAAACTAGAGTTAGCGTACTCAATCAACCAGAAAATATTTTTTGGATAGGGATGATGCTGCCGATACTCGCGTCCTAAAGGTTGGACAATAGCAATATCTGGTTCGGGTTCCGAGTTGTTGGGTAGAGTAATTGGTTTAGCTTGACGAATTTTAGCGCGTCCAGCTAATAACTTTGCTAGATAGTCACCAGCTTCACCACTACTATAAGCGTGAGGTTCTCCTTCAGGTGACATTTCGACAATTTCTCCTTTAAGTAGTTCGACTTTGCGATCGCTCAAAATGGCAGCGTCAATCATGCGGTGATATTCGTCAATCGTCCACTTAGCAACTATCCCACTCATGACGATTGATTCCTCCTAATAATTCTTTATATTCTCCCATTTTAAATGACGGCAATGTATTGACCTCGATCAACATGATACTTCGCCAGCATATTCTCTAAATCGTCATAAAATCGCACCTCAATACCAGCAGCCTGAGAAATCCACTGAGTATTATCAAAATATTGTTCTATTGAGAAATCCTGTGCAGGATAGGTACAACACCAAGCTGACCATTCAATTGTCCTCCAGGTATAGCCTTCAGCTTTGAGAAAGTCTCTGATTTTGATGGTGGGTCTTATACCTTTTCCAGCCTGATTACCCACTTTAACAGTAATGCGCTGTATACTTCCAACTAAAGGGGGATAATCTAACCAATCAAGTAAGTTAATTCTTTTCCTACTTTTTAATTCCTCAAGGAAAGGTGACAAGTTTTTTGTTTCGGTAAGAATAAATAAATGCTCTACTGCACGAGTTAAGGCAACGTAAAAAAGACGACGCTCCTCATCAACTACTTGCTCAATGCTATTACCGAAAACACGGCTAAACATCAAATCAGGGTGTATTAATGGGTAACAACGAGAGACAGCATCAAGTATTATAACTACATCATTCTGAAGACCTTTATACTTGTGAGCGGTTGATATAGTTACAGCCTTTCTTGATTCTTCAGGAAGGTAGGAGTGTATCAAGCTTAAGAAGTTGTCGAGTACGCCATCTCTTGATATACGTTTACCATAATTCACATACCAAGGTAAACTATTCTTACGGCTGAGTAAAACTACATTTTTTCTATCCTTAATAGCCTTGTCTACTAAGCGCAATATAGCAGGCGTTATACTATCCCCTGGATGCTCCTCTTGCTCCTTGGGAGTTTGATTAAATTGTCCCATATCAGCAATTTCAACCGTTCCAAATATGGCTTTATGGGCACGAGCAGGAATACCCAATCTATACATCAATGTATTACCAATATCGACAATTGAAGTAGCTGAACGGTAATTAGTAGCTATATTGAGTTTTTGCGAAGGCTGGAAAAACTGTGCGAAATTCTGGTAAAAGCGAAGGTCAGAACCAGCAAAACCATTAATTGCTTGCCAGTCATCACCTACACAGAAAAATTGTGCTTGAGAATTTTGTTGTCGAATTGCTTCTATTAAATGGTGAAAGAGTTCTGAGAAATCTTGATATTCATCAATCAGTATGTATCGAAGACACTTTAAATCGCCAGTACCAGATTTGCGACGAAATACAGTTTGTCCTGATGCGATAACTGCGGCAGCTTTTTGCATTAATCCATCAAAATCTTCCTCGCCTGTTGTCTGAAGGTATTGTAAATAGGACTGATAAAACCTTTGTGCAAGCTCCAAAAAACGCTGCTCGACATCACTAGCACACTTATGATTATCAACGAGTGAGGCTAATTTTTCTGAAGTGAGGGACAGTTTGCGACAACGCTGAATAAATCCTTCTACTACTTTGGTGAAGCGGTCTATAGCTCTAAGTCTAATTTTATTCCAAATCTCGTCTTCACTCAAGCGATCGCACCTAACACTATAACTTTCAAGACATCGCTTAAGTAAAGCACAAAAATCTTCTACTCCCTCAAATCTGAGGGTTGTCGAAGATAATTCCACAAAATGCCAGTTACGATGATTTTGCCAATATTCTCGTTTTTGTTCTGACATGATATCGTAATCTGGATCACCTTCGAGTCCAAAATATTCAATAACTATCCCCTGATTTTCTCCAGTAACAATCGTAAAATCAGGGCGATAATTAATGCCATCCCACCAAAAGTTACGCTCGTATTTGTATGTAATATTGTGTTCTAATAAAAAATTGGCAATTACTTTCTCACCAAAAGATTTGTAGTGCTTTCCATCAAGCCCTTCTCTTGGCAATGAGCGACGGTAACGCAACATTTCTTCAGGACTTTTATCATAACCACCCCAAGCAATGCGCTCCCAGTCTTCACGAAAGTTCGCCATCATCAAAACGCGAATTTTTTCAGAAACATCTGGCTCGCGGCGATACTCATCAATTACAGTTTGTAAAACTTGGGCTTTGTTCTGTTGTCCATCTCGTTCATTAAAAAGAAGACTTTCTTCTGGATGAACTAAAGCGTATGCTAATGCATGGAAAGTCATTACATGAGGAATAGAGCTTTGTATTTGTAGGGTGAGGCGCTCTTGTATCTCCTCCGCAGCCTTGCGATTGAAAGCTAAAAGTAATATTTCATTGGGTGCAACACCGCAATGTTTTTGTAAAAATAAAGCTCGATTTACCAAAGTTGAAGTTTTGCCACTTCCAGCCCGTGCTACTACTTGTATATGAGCTTCCATAGCACCAATTGCTGCTACTTGCTCAAGGTCAGGTGAGAAATTCAAATTGGTTTGTACCCAAGATTGCACATAACTTAATTTTTCAGCTTGGTATTCTTTAAATGATACGTGTTCAGTACATTTAGTTTGATAGAAGTTATCAGCATTGAGAAAATTTTGTTTAAACTGGTTTTTTAAGTTTTCAAGTAAAACCTGTTTTTCTGCTTTTCGTCTTTGTACGTCTTTTACATCTTGCTCTCTTCGGACTAATTCAAAAATTTCTTGACGAGAAATAGGTGGTGATATATTACTAAATTTTCTAAGAAATTGCTCTTTTTTATATCTAAAAACTAATCCATCTCTGTATTCTATCTCGAATGAAACTTCTGATGTTTTTAGTTCATGTACTGCATAAACTTTTCCTTGTGTATAATACTTTACTCCTGCTATATTTCGTTTTTTATCTTGATATTTAACTTCTTCTTTAAGACGGCTAACTTCTTTTTTATGCAGCAGCCTCCAGAGGTTATCGTTATCACCAATAACTTCTGCAAAATTTTGAATATTGTCAATATGTAAACTGTTATCCATACTCTGCTTTACTCTCACTCAACTGCTTGCAGCGACTTAAGCCCCTATTTTCAGTTTTCCCGCAGACAGAGCATAATTAACAGCAGTGAACGATATACTACCGCAGACCAAATGCTACTAGATCCGGATTTAAAGCAGTTAATGAATATTTAGTGAATAAAAAACGGTAGAGCAATAAATACTCTACCGTTTTCTAATTCTTTATTTGAGATTTAAATCCCAAACCCTAAATCTTACTCAACACCTTGGGGTAACAATTCCCGACGCTGTTGAGAACTAACTTGCACAACGCCATTTTCATCCACATCAACAAGGGCTGTATCGCCATCCTTGATGCGACCAGACAGAATTTCTTCTGCTAGGCTATCTTCTAACAGGCGCATAATTGCCCGACGTAATGGCCTCGCGCCGTAGCTGGGACTGTAACCTTCAGTGATCAAACGATCCTTGAAGCGATCGCTGACTTCTAAGGTGATACCCTTTTCAGTTAGACGACCAAATACTTCCTTGAGCATAATTTCGGCGATTTGGGTGACTTCAGGCTTGCTCAACTGACGGAAGACGATAATTTCATCGAGTCGGTTGAGGAACTCTGGACGGAAGTACTGCTTGAGTTCCTCGTTTACCAAAGAGCGAATCCGGTTGTAAGTTGACTCGCTGGCATCTTCAGAGAATTCAAAGCCGATACCGCTACCGCCTTTTTCAATTACCTTAGAACCAATATTGGAAGTTAAAATCAGCAAGGTGTTCTTGAAGTCCACCGTGCGACCTTTGGCATCAGTTAACCGACCGTCTTCCAAAATTTGCAGCAACATATTGAATACATCGGGGTGTGCTTTTTCGATTTCGTCGAACAACACCACGGTGTAAGGACGCCGCCGCACGGCTTCGGTCAGCTGACCACCTTCGTTATAACCAACATAACCTGGAGGTGAACCAATCAGCTTGCTGACGGTGTGACGCTCCATGTATTCGGACATATCTAAGCGGATCATCGCTTCTTCAGAACCGAAGAAGTAAGCAGCCAAGGACTTCGCCAACTCGGTTTTACCTACACCAGTAGGCCCAGAGAAGACAAAGCTAGCTATGGGTCGATTGGGATTTTTCAAACCGACACGAGCGCGACGAATTGCCCGTGAAACTGCTCTCACAGCTTCGTCTTGACCAATTAAACGCTGATGCAAGGTGTCTTCCATGTGCAGCAGCTTTTCAGATTCAGATTCGGTGAGTTTGTTCACCGGTACCCCAGTCCAAGAAGCGACAATGTGGGCAATGTCTTCTTCTGTAACTACAGGTTCTTCATGTTCAGCGCCAGTTGCATTGGTCTTGCTTTGAGCGATCGCCCGGATTTCAGCTTTGATTTCCATTTCGCGATCGCGCAATTCTCCAGCTTTGTCAAAGTCTTGAGAGCGCACCGCGTCATCTTTTTCTTTTAATATCTGACGCAGTTCTTTGTCTAACTCTTTGGCTGCGGGTGGCAGCTGGGAGTTAATCAAGCGCACCCTAGAACCAGCTTCATCAACCAAGTCAATGGCTTTATCTGGAAGGTAGCGATCGCTAATGTAACGGTCTGACAATTTCGCCGCCGCTACCAATGCTTCGTCGGAGATTTTCAGCTTATGGTGTTGCTCGTAGCGTTCGCGCAGACCATATAAAATTTCAATTGTTTCATCAACTGTAGGTTCGCCAACCATCACTGGTTGGAAACGCCGCTCTAGCGCTGCATCTCGCTCGATGTGCTTCCGGTATTCATCTAGGGTTGTAGCGCCGATGCACTGCAACTCACCCCTGGCCAAAGCTGGCTTGAGGATATTCGCTGCGTCAATCGCACCTTCTGCTGCACCCGCACCAATTAAGGTGTGTACCTCATCAATCACGAGAATGACATTACCCGCAGAGCGGATTTCATCCATGATTTTTTTCAAGCGTTCTTCAAATTCACCCCGATACTTGGTTCCTGCTACGAGTAAACCAATATCCAAGGTGACAACGCGTTTATCTTCTAGGATGTCAGGGACATCCTTGGTGGCAATACGTGAAGCTAAACCTTCAGCGATCGCAGTTTTACCAACCCCTGGTTCCCCAATCAGCACTGGGTTATTTTTTGTTCGGCGACCCAATATCTGAATCACCCGCTCAATTTCCTTGGCGCGTCCCACCACTGGATCGAGCTTATTGTCAATCGCCATTTGGGTCAGGTTTGAGCCAAATTCATCCAGAGTCGGGGTTTTTGTGCGCCCGGATGAACCGCCTGGTGAAACTTCGGCAGTTTCTCCCAACATCCGAATGACTTGGGTTCTTACCTTAGATAGATCCACACCGAGGTTTTCTAGCACTCTGGCTGCGACGCCTTCCCCTTCGCGGATTAGGCCCAACAGCAGATGCTCGGTGCCAATGTAGTTATGCCCCAGTTGGCGTGCTTCTTCCAATGAGAGTTCTAAAACTCGCTTTGCTCGTGGCGTAAACGGAATTTCCACAGCAACAAAGCCCGATCCCCGTCCTATAATTTTTTCAACTTCAATTCGGGCATCTTTGAGATTGACGCCCATTGATTTCAGCACCTTAGCAGCCACTCCAGTGCCTTCGCCAATCAGACCCAGGAGGATCTGCTCGGTTCCGACAAAGTTGTGACCTAAACGGCGGGCCTCTTCTTGGGCCAGCATGATTACCTTAATGGCTTTTTCTGTGAAGCGCTCAAACATGGCTTTATCCCATCATCTGCGGTCGTGCCGGTATGCTGATTTTAGCACAGGCAAAGCTTTTGGATGCCTGTATAACAGATTATAGACATCCTGAAGCTATGACTTGAGTTGATAGACTAATTGTTACTATTGACTACTTTTATCTGGCTAGTGTACTGAGGAGCTTTAGTTCACCAGCGTTTTTGGGATTTATTACAAATAGCTAATTGCTTAGATTAAGGGTTTCTTGACTCAATCCCAAACATTTATATATAACATATATATTTTTTAATATCAAGCAAAAATAGTTTATATATAGTTTATTTATGTTATTAAATTTTAAGATAAAATATTTAAATATAAGTAGGTGCAGCAAAGTTGCATTTTTTTGCTGAAGCCGCTCGCAAGCCCTAATAATTCAAAATTAATTACGAATTACAAATTACGAATTACGAATTAGTTAAAAAGCAAGTGCCAAGAGGATTTGTCCAGGCGATCGCTGACAATGGAATACCACTGGTCTAAAGTTGCTTGAAATTTGGGGTGTTGTAAATCTGCTAGCCAAAGGATTAAAGCGTCCTCATCGTTATCTTGGTAGTAACGCCGCCGCCACCCCGCTGTTTTGAAGCCAAATTTTTGATATAAAGATATAGCCCCCAAGTTGGAAGCTCGCACTTCGAGGGTAGCTCGCTCCATTTTGCGATCGCAAGCTGTCTTAATGAGTGAATATAATAAAGCCTGTCCTAAACCTTGACGGTGATATTCGGGATGAACCGCCAAAATTGTAATGTGAGCTTCCTCTAAAATTGACCAAAAGCAACCCATCCCCAGCAGTCTCGAATTATAGACAGGAGAGAATAAACCCAGCAAATCGCTGTTAGGACTGTTCAACTCTCGTTGGTAGCCCTCCATTGTCCATAGACCGCCAAAACAGGCTCGATCCAGTTCCAACAACGCACTCAGATGTTCTGGGGTGAGTAATTTAATTTCTAAGTCTAATGAAATCACATTTATTGAATAACGTTACAAACCCTTTGTAAACTGGGAATCGGAAGATGAACTCAAAGCCCGTAATTTGAACAAGGAAAACTTTTATAGTTATGGTATCGACTCACCCCACTGGGGTTCAACATTCTGGAAGTCAATATTTACCTCAAAGGCCTGACACCAGCGCAAATCCATCGCCTAATCAAGAACTTTTACCCTTGACTGCCAGAGTTCATAATCATGACCTCCTGGAAATTGGTGGGTGTGATGTCACAACCCTAGTTGAGCAGTTTGGTTCACCTTTATATATTTTAGATGAAGAAACCCTGCGTTCGGGTTGTCAGCAATACCGAGATACTTTCAAGCAATACTACAAGGGCGAATCTCAAGTATTGTACGCCTCAAAAGCTTGGAATTGTTTAGCAGTTTGTGCGATCGCGGCATCAGAAGGTTTAGGAATTGATGTCGCATCAGGCGGTGAACTTTACACCGCGCTGCAAGCAGGTGTCAATCCTGAGAAAATCTATCTTCATAACAACAATAAATCTCGTGAAGAACTGATTTTTGCCACTGAAGTCGGTTGCACTATTGTGGTGGATAACTGGCACGAGTTACGCACTTTGGTAGAAATTGTTGAGACGGCAAATTCCCCTTCTGTACATCCTCGATTCCTGTTGCGTCTGACACCAGGTATTGAATGTCACACACATGAATATATCCGCACGGGGCAACTAGATAGTAAATTTGGCTTTGATCCAAATGAGTTAGAGGAATTATTTACTTTTGTCAGCAAACAGTCTTTCCTTAACTGCGTAGGGTTACATGCTCATATCGGTTCCCAAATTTTTGAACGCCAACCGCATCGAGATTTAGCGACTCTGATGGTGCAGTGGCTGCGAGATGCCGCAAAGTATGGTTTAAAGATTACAGAGTTAAATGTTGGTGGCGGTTTAGGGATTAAATATATAGAATCAGACGATCCCCCTAGCATTAAAGAGTGGGTGAAGGCGATTTGTGAGGTAATTCAAGAAGCTTGTGCAGCCGAAAATCTGCCTTTGCCGAAATTACTCTGTGAACCAGGGCGATCGCTAATTGCTACAGCTTGCGTTACTGCTTATACTGTTGGTTCATCCAAAGTCATCCCAAAAATTCGTACCTACGTGGCAATTGATGGCGGAATGTCTGACAATCCCCGCCCGATTACTTACCAATCAGTTTATCGGGCAGTCATTGCCAATAAAATGTCTTCTCCCCTAACCCAAACAGTCACAATTGCTGGTAAACATTGTGAATCAGGAGATATTCTGATTAAAAATGCTCTACTTCCAAAGACTGAACCAGGGGATATTCTCGTAGTTATGGGAACTGGTGCGTACAATTACAGTATGGCATCTAACTACAACCGCTTGCCCCGACCGGCAGCAGTCGTAGTGGCGAATGGCGAAGCAAATTTAATTTTGCAACGTGAAACTTATGAAGATTTAATTCGACAAGATCGCCTACCAGAAAGATTAAAGAAATAGTCATTTGTCTTTGGTCATTAGTCATTAGTCATTGGTCATTAGTCATTTGCAAATGACAAAGGACAAATGACAAAGGACAAATGACAAATGACCAACTGTAAATTAGAGGCAAAAGTTTAATCCAGATGTCATGAGAGATTGGTGGAAGCAATGGCTGACAAACCTGGGGTGGTCACAGTCCTTGCTACTTGGGACTCTGGATATTGTCTTAGTGCTGGCGCTGACGTACATGATACTAGTTATTATTAGTGAGCGCCGGACACTATGGATGGTGCGGGGATTCATTATCTTAATGCTAGCCTCAGCACTAAGTGGCAGATTCGGACTACCTCTGCTAAGTTTTGTACTAGAAAAGTTGGTGATTGGTTGTGCTGTGGCAATGGCAGTTGCTTTACAGTCTGAGTTTCGGCGGTTTTTGGAGCAATTGGGGCGTGGCGAATTCCGCCAGCTGTTTCAACCCGACCGTTTGGCAATCCCCAAATCTGATAGTGTAATTGATGAAATTGTTGAGGCTGTTAAAGAATTGTCAAAAAACCGCATTGGAGCTTTACTAATTGTGGAAACCACAGGGCCAATTGATGAGCGAGATTTTTCTGTGCCAGGAGTAAAGCTAAATGCAGAAGTTTCTAAAGAACTAATCCAGACAATTTTTCAGCCGAAAACTTTGTTACACGATGGAGCGACATTGATTCGTGGCTCACGGATCGTGTCATCAGGTATAATTTTACCACTTTCGGGACGCACAGCCTCGCGCCAGTTGGGAACACGCCACCGGGCAGCAATGGGAATTACTGAGCGGGTCGAAAATTGCATTTGTGTTGTTGTCTCTGAAGAAACGGGTTCTATTTCCTTGGCGGAACGGGGAACCCTAAATAGACCGCTGACGATTAGGAAACTGAAAGAGTCATTAGAGGCTGTTTTGTCTCCATCCGTAGATAGGGAAGCAGTTGCTCCTGGTCTGTTGAGTTTTGTTCGTCGGATAGGTGGGAAGACACTAGCACTGGTTTCACGTTTACTCAGATTACCATCGACCGCTTCTCGAGATAAAAAATGACAGTACAACAAACTAAACTGCAAGATTTACCTACTGATTTAAAACGAGAATTATTGCCGCAGCACGTTGCGGTGATTATGGATGGTAATGGTCGATGGGCTAAACGTCAGGGTCTACCCCGAATTATGGGTCATAAGCGAGGAGTAGATGCTCTCAAGGATTTACTTCGCTGTTGTCAGGATTGGGGAATTCAGGCACTGACGGCTTATGCTTTTTCAACGGAGAATTGGAAAAGACCCCAGGAAGAAGTAGATTTTTTGATGACTTTGTTTCAAAGAGTTTTGCGCCAAGAACTGCGAGAAATGGTCGAAGAGAATGTTCAAATTAAGTTTGTAGGGAATTTGCAAGACCTACCGCGATCGCTCCAACAAGAAATTTACCGTTCAATGGAAGAAACTAAGGATAATCGCGGTATCCGGTTTTCGGTAGCAACTAATTATGGCGGACGGCAGGAAATTTTACAAGCTTGTCAGGCGATCGCAAAACAAGTCCAGCAAGGCATGCTACAACCCGATGAAATTAATGAACACGTCTTTGAAAGCCACTTATACACAGCCGGAATTACTGACCCAGATTTATTAATTCGCACAAGTGGAGAAATGCGTCTCTCAAATTTTCTTCTCTGGCAAATGGCTTATGGAGAAATTTATATTAGCGATACTCTCTGGCCCGATTTTGACCGGGCTGAGTTTCACCGCGCCTTGTGTGCCTATCAGCAACGGGAGCGGCGGTTTGGGAAAGTGTAAAATAGTGCTGAGTAATGAGTAAGAAGTGATTCAGTAAGGAAGAAGAAAAAAGATGTTCTTTTCTGTTAATTCTTCTACTCAAGACTTACAACTGGGCACTCAGTTTTGGGAATACCCACCCTAGAAGATAGGCGATCGCACTTAAACGATGAGCGATGCCTGCGGCGGTAAACTACGCATTTTGGTAAAATAAAGGGATTCAGTATTTGTTAGATGTGATTATGCCAGAGGTTGCACGGTTCTATGGAATTGTGATTAAAGTGTTCTTTGGCGATCACCCTCCACCTCATTTTCATGCAATCTATGGCGAGTACAATGCGTTAGTCAGCATTGAATCACTTGAAATTATTGAAGGAGATTTGCCAAATCGGGCACAAAAGCTAGTTCTAGAGTAGGCAACTTTATACCAGCAAGATATGTTGCAAATGTGGAATACCCAAGAGTTTCGTAAACTACCTCCTTTGAAGTAAATTTAGGTTAGGAGCAGCTATGTTGTATCCTCGAATTCATCAAGCCAAAGCAATCGATGAGACTACTCTAGTCATTGAATTTACCAATCAAGAGGTGAAAAAATACGATGTTCGTCATCTCTTAGATACTCCAATGTTTTCTCCACTTCGACAACCTGCTTTTTTTAAGAACTTTAAGGTCGAGCAAGGGGGCTATGGGATTGTGTGGAATGAGGATATTGATCTTAGCGAGTATGAGCTGTGGAAGAATGGTGTGTCCTTGATGGAGAGTGAAGACAAGGCTGGCGATCGCATTCAACAGCCATAGTGCGTAGTTTACAGCCGTAGGCATCGCTCTTCCAGCAATACCCGCGATCGCTACTTTGAGCAAGCCGGATTTGTTAAGCTTTTGTAGTGGGTGATAGTTGCACGATCGCATCTTATAAATCGCACTCCTCCAACCCCCCCAAAACGTGATCGCATTTGTCCCAACTTCCAAAGCTGCGAAGCGATCGCTCTCCTCCCTTTTCAACCGCGATCGCATTTCCCAACACCGCACCTGATCGCCAATCTTGAAGTGCGATCGGGTGCGGAATGTGGGTTACAAGATCGGCGATTGATTGGTAGGGTGGCTTCGCGACAGCGTAAACCATGCAGGGGTTGGGTTTCGTTGCCTCAACTCAACCTACGGGCGAGCGAGCGCACTAATCCCTCTCCAACGCGATCGCCCTTCCAACAACACCATCTGAGCAAAACAAGTGATCGCGTAACCTATACAGATGTTGGGTTTCGTGCCTCAACCCAACCTACGGGCGAACAATCGCATTAGAATGTATCTATTTTTATCAATTGAGCAATGAGTATTTCTACATGCGAATGTAGGATCGGGAAACGTTGTGAAATTCTGAGCAACACTTCTCGCATAGTAGAAATATTAGCCGTAATCGCTGATGGGACTTTACGTTCCATCAAGTCCGTAAATAGGTTAAGGATCATTATTGCTAAATCTTCGTCAGATGTATCCAACAAATTCAAGAGTAACTTAAAATCCTCTAATGCACCAAGTCGAGCTCTTGCCCCGAAAAGTTGGGCTTTTACTCCTGAAGAAGTTTCTGACTCAATGTAGGTTTGAAGTTTTGGTAATAATTGAGGTGTACCTAGAAGCCCAATTGAACTAGCAGCGTAGGCTCGAACTGATTCATCAGGATCGAGTAGCGCAGACTCCAACTCCTCTAAAGCGTTAACGTTTCCCAAATCGCCAAGTGATTCAGCCGCTGAAGCGCGAACAATTGGTTCAGGATCATTTTTTAGTAAAGATTTTATCGCTTCAGTAGCTAAGGTATAACCAAGAATACCAAGCGTATCCACTGCCTCAGACCTAACAATAACTTCTGCATCAGTTAGTAAATTTATCAGAGCAGAACCAACAAGCTCCCGCTCTTGTGTTCCTAGCTGTCCTAGAACTCTTGTCGCTGTTGAGCGGACTACATCATCAGGAGACACCAACAGTTCTAATATTGTTGGCACAGATGCGTAAGCTTCTCGATTAAGCAAACTGTGAAGTGCCTCTACTTGCTGTACAGGATCGCCTGAATGACACTGAGCCAGTAATTTGTTTAGGCTGGAGCTTTGCATTACTGTAATCCTTAACTCTTACTAGTTAGCTAAGCCTGAATAAAGGCAAGAAGACTTAACTTCTGAGTGTATCATCCCCTTATAAAGAAAAGGGAAGATTGCCATAACGCATTTTGCACTTAACCCAGACTATCTTCCACTATAGCTACTACCCCTACAACCATAAAATTTTTCGGTTGCTTTAAGCTTCAAAAGTTTTTTTATGTCACCAGCCTGTTCAGCAGCTTTCCTAATTATTTCGAGAGCTTCACATATACTCAGCAATTTACCTGTTTTTTTAGCCGCTTCAATCAGCCTTCTAACTTCATCCATGATGCCTGTATCAGCAGTATTCTTCTTCCCGCCTTTCGACATCAGAAGAATAATACCTACTATGAACAGCATAATTCCTATTACATTCAAAATAGTCCAAATACTAACCGCAGCTCCTCCAGCTACAACAATTGGAATAGCTATTGCCGCACGTTGAATCTTACTTTGAACCGTTTCTGAGTCATCCGAATCAGACATATCAGAAACTGGAGGAGACATAAAAGGTGTAGAAAGGGATGCCTGCAAATTCTGCAAGAGTGTTACAACGGTTGATGCTGCAATAGGTTCTGTTCCAGGAGGAGCGGTTGAATCCGTGGAGTCAGTTTGAGCAGCAATTTCAGGCAAAGAGATTGAACCCTGTGTTTCCTGACTTAATGTACCTAAATGACCATTCAAAGCTGCGATTTGATCGCTTGATAAATAGACAATATCTTGCCTAGCAACTTTCTGCATTGCTTGACCAATCTGTGCCAGTAAACTAGCTTTTTTCCCTTCTAATAACTCACTGCTATATTGCTCACCTTTATCTTTCGCCCAATTATAGGCATCACCTCCAGCTTGAGTGACAGTATCTACGGCTGCACTACCCTTGTCTTTCGCCCAATCGTAGGCATCGCCTCCAGCTTGAGTGACAGTATCTACGGCTGCACTACCCTTGTCTTTCGCCCAATCGTAGGCATCGCCTCCAGCTTGAGTGACAGTATCTACGGCTGCACTACCCTTGTCTTTCGCCCAATCGTAGGCATCGCCTCCAGCTTGGCTAACAGAATCAACCGCTCCACTGGCTTTCTCTTTAGCCCAATCTAAGACACCTCCACCTGAACTATTTTCTGGTTCTTTTTCTTCGTCATCATCACCAAACCATGATCGCCGCACTTGCATTTCCGAAACAGAGGATATTTCGACTGATCGCTGTACCTGTTCCTCTTCATCACAAGCTGAACACTTTAGCTGAACGTTTGGCTTGTTAGGAACTTCCTTTGTTTGAACCGCACCTGTTTGCTGCACCACATGGGTCAACTCATGAGCAGTCAAAACATCCTTCGCGGGAGCCTTTCTTGCACCAAAGTAAATATCCTGCTTGTGCGTGAAGGCTTGGGCGTTCAAATCTTGATTCATCTGAACAGATTCGTTGCCCGTATGGACTCGCACTTGGCTGAAGTCGGCACCAAAGCGAGGTTCCATGAAAGTGCGTACCTCATCCGGTAGTGGACTGCCCCTACCCTGACTACTATTCAGCTGACTTTCAAGATTGCTTCCCGCTTGAAAGCCTGCATCAGGCGATCTTTTTGTTTGAATCTCCTCTTCTTCCGGCATCGTCTCGCGCTGGACTAACGGCGTGATCGTTGCTGCTAAGGGTTTGGTTTGAATCTCGTCTTCTTCTTCCAGCATTGCCTCATGCTGCACAGATGGCTTGGCATCGGGCATACTCATCACTTGGTCAGCGATGCGATCTGCTTCCTGCTCATACACATCATTGGGCGCACCCACCGTCAGCTTTGCCTGGGGACGACGCAACGGTATGCGACTAATGTCGTGACCAAAAGATCGTTGCTGAATGGCTTGTGATAACAAGGATTGCTCGCCAGCAGGCTGCACTTCTTGAAGGTTGGTTGATTCTTTTATTGCTGTTTGGATTACATTATTCGTTGGTAAACCAAAGCCTCGCACTGGGTTTGCCAGCGTCGGAGTAGTTGGTGAGACAAGCGATGGATTTGAAAAAGTTGATGTACCTGCTTTCTTGCGCCCAAACGTGCGATCGCTCATCTCACCCTTCCTTCATCAATGGGTAAAGCCCTAATTTCTACTTCCAGGCATTTTTCATTAGCAAATTTTACAATTTTTGAAAAGGCGATTGCTATCGACTTTCGTCTAAATTTACAATCAAACCCAGCCACCAATTTCTGCTTCAGTGAGTTGTCTGGGCATTACCACAAAACTTGTTAACTAAGGGGGAGAATTAGTTTTAACACCGCAATGCCTGCGGCGGTAAACTACGCACATTGGCGCGAATTTGAGCCATTGCAGTCGAGCCATCAACGACTTTGCCCCGTTCAAAGAAGTAATTGAGGAAAAATAAAATCAGCTATTTTTCGGTCGCCGCAGTTGCTTGGAACCAATCGGGCCAAGAAGTTGGTTAAGGCTACGCAACTGTTCTTCTGTACCCATACCAATTAGCTGATCTCCCGGCATTAAAATCGTATCACCAGTAGGGCCACCGATTAAAGTCCCATCAATGCGGCGAATTGCCAGAACCAATGCCCCAGATTGCGATCGCAATCTCGCCTTTTGCAAACTTTGACCCACAACAGGACAGAAAGCTGGATCGAGTAAAAATTCTTCCATATACAACTGGCGGTCTGCACCAGTCAAAATCCCGTCTACAAAATCCAACACCTGCGGTCTGAGTGCCGCAGCAGCCATCCGCTTCCCCCCAGTAATATAGGGGGATATCACTTCATCTGCACCACCGCGTCGTAACTTCTGCAAAGCTTCTTCTGTACTTGCCCGTGCAATCACCCGAATTCCTGAATTCAGTGTTTTTGCTGATAAAACAATATATAAATTTTCGGCATCTGAAGGAAGGGCTGCAACAATACACATCGCCCGTTCAATACCAACTTTTAGGAGTGTGTCATCTAATGTAGCGTCACCTTGGTATGCTGTATAACCTTCAATCTGCGCCCTTTGTATTGATTCCGTCTCCGAATCAATTACTACAAAAGCTACACCTTCTGTCCGAAATTCCTTGGCAATTTGCCGACCAGTCCGACTAAATCCACAGATGATGTAATGTTCTGATAGGGATTCCATTAACCGCCTCTGTTGTTGTAGCCGAATTCCTTCTTGAAAATAGCCTTGAATGATCGCTTCTGTAAATCTGTTGACAATGTAACCGATATTGACTACACCCAACAAAATCAGGGCAATTGTAAATAATCGTCCTCGGCTACCTAGTGGATGCGTCTCTCCATATCCCACAGTCGCTAAGGTGATCACTGTCATGTAAGCTGCATCTTCCCATGACCAGCCCTCCACTAGCCAATACCACAAAGTGCCAAAAAAGAAAACACCGCCAAGAGCGATCGCCCCAGCCATCAACTCCTTTTGGATACGTTGATATTTTTGCTCAAGTGTTGAGAATGAGGTAAAAATATTACTTTTAGCCTACTTTTTCTAGTTTTGTACTAACTTTATCGCATTTGTGCTTTTTAGTACATTCAAACTATAACTTATCCAGCTATGACAGGTCACTACTTTGAAGCGGCCACCGTAGGCGATACCTTCTCTATGGGTTACTCAAGAAAAATGAAAAGCGAGGAAAATACATTATTTACATTGGTATAAGATGTGAGTAAATGGCATTATATTCAACTTTTCAGATATTTTCTAAAAATACTATAAAGATCTTGTAAATAATTTCTGTTTAATACTAGTAAATTTAATGACGTTTACATTTCTATGACATAATTTGAACTGCCTAGCTAAGTTATTTATTTAGCTAGGCAGTTCAAATTGTTACAAGAGGGGCTTTAAATGAAAACGATAAAATCTTTAGCGACGTTAACGCTTTGTATTCTATCAGCATTAAGTACTTCAGTTGTTTTGAACACCCAACAGGTAAAAGCAGAAAAAGCATGTTCAAATAGAAGTCTATATGGAGTATATGCAAATCAAGGTGGAGGGTATGTGAATAACACTGAGCCGTATGTCTTAAATGTTTTAAGCACCTATGATGGCAATGGAAAAGCCACGGGCACTATTCTAGTTAGAAGTATTGCGGGAAAAGTGACAACTAATCTTGGCACTCAAGGCACATACCAAGTGAATAGTGATTGTAGCTTTACTGCATCCTATAGAAGAACCGATGGGACGACAGTTAATTATAGCGGTGTTGTTTACGATGATGGTGACAAGTTTAGTTTAACTGAAACTGACTCTGGTACCGTTGTTAATATACAAGCTCAAAGAGTTAGGAAGTACTACCCTAACCACTAACACAATTGAACGAGTTTTGTAACAGTCGGGTCTGTTAATACTTTAAGTTTTTTATTATTGAGGGGTAAAATGTTTGATTGTCGAAACGTTCAGACCCCTCATTACACTTCAAAAAGTAAACTCTGACCACGCACAACGATAATACTCCGACTAGAGATAATGAAGCGATCGCGTCGCATTTAGAAGCTACTTAATTTTTTCTAATTCTCTAAAACTGATGAACGCCTCTGCCACTGTTTTTAATGTTTGCTGTACTACCTGTGAATACAGCAGTTTGGAATTTTCATTTTCCTTTCCTAACGAACAAAGTTTGGCATAGCTAACAGATTTTTGATTTTCAAAATATTCTTGTCTACTTTGATATGTACCCACATTAAATAAACTATTGCTGAATTTAGCTAATTCAGTTATTATATTTATTGTCCTTTTTTCGGGATGCCAAACATCTTTTTGTGTTGCTATCAACATGATGTTATTGATGACTTTACTAAGAATTATTATCTAATCATTATTTACAATAAATCAACCTTTTTATTAATACTATATGACGGCAATTGCAAGTACCCTGGTGCATTTCATCCCACCCCTAAAGGACGCAAGACCATAAAATCTTTTTGGGATTTTATGGTCTTACTGGTGGGCTTTCATGCTTTCCGCTATATTCTGTAAATAACTATATAATGAAAAACTTTCAGGAGGAGCGGTAGTGAGCCTACAAACTCTCGTTGACCAAGCCACCATCCCCCCAGATTCAGGGTCTGTAGCATCTAGTCCTTTTGATACAGATAGCTTTAATGAAGCTGTCATGTCTACCTACGCTCGGTTTCCCTTAGCCCTAGAACGGGGTGCTGGATGCCGGGTTTGGGATACGCAGGGACGGGAATATCTGGACTTTGTAGCGGGAATTGCTACTTGTACTTTAGGACATGCCCACCCAGCGATGGTAGAAGCGGTAACACGCCAAATCCAAAAGCTGCATCACGTCTCTAATTTGTATTACATTCCTGAGCAAGGTGAATTGGCAAAATGGCTTGTCGATCATTCCTGTGCTGATCGCGTATTTTTCTGCAACTCTGGAGCTGAAGCTAACGAAGCCGCAATTAAACTGGCGCGGAAATACGCCCACACAGTATTAGACATTGAAAAACCGATTATTTTAACCGCTAATGCCAGTTTCCACGGGCGGACTTTGGCAACGATTACCGCCACAGCACAACCGAAGTATCAAAAGTACTTTGATCCCTTGGTTCCTGGATTCCACTACGTAAATTACAACGATATTAACGCTGTGGAAGTGGCGATTAGCGAGTTGGATGAAGGCGATTATCGGGTAGCGGCGATTCTGATCGAGCCATTACAAGGAGAAGGTGGTGTACGTCCGGGAGATGTTGCCTATTTCAAAAAGTTACGGCAAATTTGCGATGAAACTGGCATTTTGTTGATTTTCGACGAAGTGCAAGTTGGTATGGGGCGTAGTGGCAAATTATGGGCTTACGAACATCTCGGCGTTGAACCGGATATTTTCACTAGTGCTAAAGGCTTAGGTGGCGGTATCCCCATCGGTGCAATGATCAGCAAGAAATTCTGCGACGTTTTTCAACCAGGAGAACACGCCAGTACCTTTGGTGGGAATCCTTTTGTGTGTGGTGTAGCACTCAGTGTTTGCCAGACATTGGAACAGGAAAATATTTTGCAGAATGTGGAAGACAGGGGTGAACAGTTGCGATCTGGATTGAAGGCGATCGCAGCAAAATATCCTCAGCACGTTGGCGAAGTTCGGGGTTGGGGTTTAATCAACGGTTTGGAATTGCGAGCCGATATTCAAATAACCGCAGCAGATATCGTCAATGCTGCCATCAAAGAGGGCGTATTGCTAGTACCAGCCGGCCCAAAAGTAGTCCGGTTTGTACCACCGCTAATTATCACAGAGGCAGAAGTCAACACTGCCTTGGAAGCTGTGGATAAGGCGATCGCAACTCTCACAGCTTAAGTAATCAAAAAGCGAGGATAAGTCTTTATGTTTATCTCTCGCTTTTTCTTACTTTTAGATTAATTGTCACTAAAATTATTAGACCTGCCTTAAAAATAGGAACTGGGGACTAGGGATTGGGGACTGGGAAAAAGATATTTTCATTGTTCCTTGTGAGCGCCGCTCATGGAGTCTCTTGCAAAAGTCCTAAATGCGTAGGACAAGTAAGTAAGAGTTAATAGACTTGTTTTGTAACGTTTAGCGAATAGTCATTTTAAACTTATAGCCGTAGTCACATAAGTTAGGACAGTGTTGATCGCTCAAAGCCTTGACAAAACAAAACTGGGTTTTTATTCAGCACGGGCTAAACGCCCCGCTGACGCTAACAGCACTTAGCACTTTGCTATATATCTGAGACTAGTTGAACTTTTAGGTAATCGACTTGTCGATTTGGAGGTCTGTTAGAAACTCGATGAGCAATCTATTAACTTCGACTGGGCGTTCTTGCTGAATCCAATGACCAGCCTTTGGTAGCAATACCTTCTGCTTCAAGTTGGGCACGTTTTCCTCTAGGGTGTCGAATGCTTCACGGTACATTGTGATCACTAGATCTGCTTCTCCCGCCACAAACAATGTTGGCTGGCGCAGCTTTGCGCCGCTAAGAAAGGGTGTTAGTTCCCAGATTCTATCCATGTTTCGATACCAGTTCAACCCGCCCCGGAAACCAGTCCGCTCAAACTCAGATGTGAAAAAGTCGATATCCTGGTCTGTTAACCAAGCCGGAAGTTGCTCCGGTACGTAACTTGTGTCTATTGGCTTCTCCGACTTGTTAAATAGGAAGCGCCAGCGTTTTTCTGGTGGTGGATCTCCTGAGGCGGAGTAGAGAATTGCACGTATAGTAGCGCGAACATCAGACTCTAGTTCCGCCTCAGCTTTACCTGGTTCTTGAAAGTACAACTGATAGAACTCCTGCTCGCCTGCCATCAACTTCATTGCTTCTGTCGGTCGAATGTCTGACCAACTCCGGGGTGCATAGGGCACACTCAGCAGGGAGATAGCGTGGAAGATGTCTGGACGGAGTAGGGCACAATACCAGGCAACAGGCGCACCCCAATCGTGTCCAACAATGATTGCTTGCTCCTCACCCAGCCCATGAACCAGACCAACAATATCACCAACCAACTGGAAAATATGGTATGCCTCAATTGGTTCCGGTCTTGAGGTCTGTCCATAGCCGCGCTGGTCTGGTGCTACCGCGTGGAACCCAGCTTCAGCTAATGCCGATAACTGATGCCGCCAGGAGTACCAACATTCTGGGAAGCCGTGACACAAGATCACTAATGGACCTTGCCCCTGTTCGGCAATATGCATCTTGATACCGTTGGTTTCGATGAAACGGTGAGTTACTAAGGTCATATTTCCTCAATTCCTTTTTTAGGGTTGAAGCAGCTCTTTTCATGTTGGCAAATGAACTACAAAAGTTAAAAAGCCTGAGGCTGCCCTCACTGAAAACTAATTAATGGGGCTTATCATCAAAAGAGTAAAAAATTATTGCCAACGGTATCTTCTCTACCTCTTTCCAACACAGTCACCATTATCTAATACAAGGGGATTAGGGTGGAATACTTTCAGTAGACCGAAAAATTTGGAAAGTTGACGAAATAATAAGGGTTTCAGGCGATGATTTTGGGCTTTCCATACAACCAGAAGCGTAGACGCTGTATCGGCTTGTCGTAGACATCGCTGTATTCGTCCATCCAGAACAAAGGTACTTGAAAGGTAGACTAGAAGCTGATTGGAGCAGATGGTGTTCCCAAGAAGCCAAAACGAAGCGATCAGAAGGCTTCTGGAAAACTTTTCGCTCTATTGAATGTCATTAATAATTGGTCTTCCAAGTTGAGTTTTGCAGGTCGTACAGTATAAGTGTTTGTGGCGATCGCCTGAGCGCACAACCTCAAGCATCTGGTAGAAAGTCTCGCTTTGGCACTCTACACAGCCGTTTGAAATCTTCTTGTTTCAAGCTTTTTATATCATGTTCGTAGGTCATATAAGGCACCACACTTTTACCTACTTTTCTCATGTCACTGGGACTTTTGCAAAAGTTGTATTGATTTTTTTAGCTATGTATTTAGTATCCTTATCCCTGCGTTCTCTTCATTCTTGAGAAATTTCTCGATAAGCTTGCCGACACTGCTCATAATTGTCTGGCAAAATCTCGGCATTACCAAAACATAATTGCTCGTGTGTGGTAATTAAAGTTTCATAGGGCTGTATGGGAGTCACAGACGATCGCAGCAATTGCAGATATTCTCCATCTGTGCGGCTGAGTTTCTGGGGAGCGATCGCATTTTTATCCAACTGCTGCAACATTGCTAAATAAACACAACGGCAAGCCTCACGGTAATTACCTTGACGATAAAATTCTTGCGATCGCTCCAACAAAAGAGCTATCGATGACTCATTGGAGCGAGTTTTTACGCGAAAATCAGTGATATTGCCACTTCTATTTAGCCAAGAATAAACATAAGGGCTGAATTCTCGCCATAATCGCCAACCCACCCACGCTATAAATAATCCCAGTACCAGCCAAAACAGGAATTTCAGCAATTCACCTAGCCAGGGGCTAATTGACCATCCAGTAGGCAATTCGGGCAAAGCCTTTTCAAAGCGGTAAAACTGGTATTCCCACCATTCACCCGCTTGTTCTTGGAATTTAGAAAGCTGCCAACTCCAGCTAGTTTTTTCAAAAGTATCTGTAGGCATAAGGGGGAAGGGGGAGCGGGGAGTGGGGAAGAAGCAAGGGAGCAGGGAGCAGGGAGCAAGAAAGAGAGAGTTTTCTCCTCTGCCCCCCGCCCCTCTGCCTCTTTTCAATGCCCCATGACTATTGACTATTGACTGTTGACTCTTTTTTTATCACTATCGAGCCGATAACAATAAGTAGCGCACCGAATGCAAGAAATCCTAGATCCCAAACTAACTGATTTGGGCCTGGTTTCACATGATGGATACCGAGAATTTGGTGGTCAATTAAACCTTCAACGAAGTCAAACAACCCATTCCCAATCATTAGTGACCCAATAAAGGTCTGTGATGACCAAGGAACATCATCACGCCCTCCGGCACGCCATAGCAACACAAGTCCTACCACGGTGAATACCCAATCCAAGGCATGAAATAACCCATCCCATACCATGTTCAAATCTATATTCGCCGTGTTTGTCAGAGGTCGAATGCTACTGAGCATATGATGCCACTGGAGGAGCTGATGCAGTAAAATTCCATCAAGAAATCCTCCAAGACCCACACCAAGAAAAATTCCAGCAGTAATTAGTGGTGCGCGTTGGTTGGGGGTTTCACTTTTTGCCTCCATTGTCAACCTCATAGATAGGCTTTCTTACCAAAATACAACATCTTTTGGGAAAAAAATCTTCTATCTTGAGGCAAGTACGAGTGTTCAACTTAAATTAATAATTTACAAATTTAATCTGCATACCTGCTTTGGCTGGGTCGAAATCTTGGGGAAAATGGGTGCTGCGATCGTAGTCTGCTTTTTCTAGGTTCGCTCCTTTGAGATCGGCTTGGCGGAGATTTGCTGACATCAACAATGCTCCCCTAAGATCGGCATCCTTCAGATTAGCTTGATTAAGATCAGCAAAGCTCAGGTCAGTTCCCCTCAAATTTGCGCCACTCAGGTTAGCTTCACTCAAGTCAGCATAACTGAGGTCAGAACCTTTCAAGTTAATGCTCTGCAAATCAGCATTACCCAGTTCTGCTTTACTAAAGTCCCGTTTTCCTACTGCATAACTCTCCACAAGAGTAGCGGCACTATTTATGGGCTGTTGAGAATTGACTTCAAGCATATAACAGCCTCAGAGGTTATCTCGTTATTACATTTATACTAAGGATGAAAATTATCCCACTTCATCCTTTCTAAATGTAATACATGAGTTCCTTCTGCTTTCGCATTGACCTTCGTTCACAAAGGTCTTGGAGTGTATATTTTTCCAAAACGGAATTAGCAGCCTGACGTGCTTCTTGCCAAACTTCCTGAATTAGCTCACCTTCTACCGTGTTGGGAGTCGGTTCACAGGGAGAGACAACAATATCTGACCCTTCCATGCAGCTAAAAGCATCCAAAACTGTAATCTTTCCGGGATCTCGTGCCAAAACATAGCCACCTTTGGCTCCGCGTATACTCTTAATTAAACCTCCACGTCTTAATGTTGCCAGGAGTTGTTCTAAATAGCGGTTCGGGATGTCTTGCAATGCCGCTATCTCTCGAATTTGTAGGGCTTCACCGTTAGGGTAGCAGGTTGCTAACTCTAACAGGGCTAGAAGTGCATATTCTGATTTGTTAGAGATTACCACAGGCGCAATATTTTAAGCTCATATTTAAAGATACAAAGTTTTTGAGTTTGTTTCCCTAAGCTACTGCGAAGAAAAACTTTACAATCAACCTATTGTTGACCGGCTAACTCTACTTTAAAGACCTTTTAGCATACAAGCAATTATTTTTTTTTTTAAGTTCGATAAATAAAAGTGATTGATTAGAGTACAGTCTTCCTAAGAGAAAACTGACTTAAAAGCTTAGACTGTTTAGTTTTCAACAAAATTGCAGTGATTATTGCATGAATCAATGAGCTTTCACCCTAAATGCCTCTCTCAAGCTTGGGAGAGGGACTTTGAAATTTGAATATCAAATGGGAGCGCAGCAAAATTCTGAGTGCAAGCCGCTATACATGGAAATTTCTCGAAAATGGGAGAATGACTGTAAAGCTAGTTCCGGCACCGATCGCACTTTCGACTGTAATCTCGCCGCCGTGTAAATCTACAGCCTGCTTGACGATGGACATCCCTAATCCCATTCCTGGGATATTGGCTGTATTAGTAGCGCGATGGAAGGGTTCAAAGATGTGTTCAATGTCAGAAGGGGGAATGCCAATACCAGAGTCTTGAGTCTGAAATATAGCTTGCTCGTTGCTAGTGGTTACAGAAAACCTAACGGTACTACCAAGGGGAGAGTATTTTAGACAATTCGACAATAAATTACTCAAGATTTGCCGTAGTAGTTTGGCGTCTAAATTAGCCCTTGTACATTGGCACTCACTGCTAAAAACGATCGCATGTTGTGAGCGATCGCTCTGTTGTAATTCTTCTAATAAATCGCGGCAAAATTCTACTAAATTTATGGGTGTTGGATTAAACTCTAACTTGCCTGTTTCATCCTGACTCACCACCAATACATCATTCAATAACTGGGTTATATGCATCACTGATTTTTGAATGCGGCGCAGGTGGGTATGTTGTCGCTGTTCGCTCCAGAGGTGGCGATAATATTCTAGTAGTTCCGCAGAAGAGTGGATGGTAGCCAAAGGGGTGCGAAACTCATGGGAGGTGATGGTAAGCAAGCGGGATTTAAGTTCGCTAAACTGCCTTTCTTTGGCAAGCGCTTGTCGCATTGCCTCTTCTGCCCATTGCAGCTTGGCTTGGGTTCGCTTGCTTTCGCTAATATCGCGCAATAGCCAACGCAGACCAACTAACTCACTAGATTGATTACGGATAGCAACCACCTTAACCGCAGCCATAATAGGTGTTTTGTCACGCGGTCGTAGGTTTACTTCCCACTCTTGCATTTTCCAGTCTGGGAATTGAGCGCGATCGCGCAGATGATTTAGTTTCAAATGAAAAGCAATTATTTCTTTTTCAAGTACAAAAATCCCTATGGGTTTACCCAATAACGAACTTTTAGAAATGTTGAGCAGAGTGGTGGCGGCTGAGTTAGCTTCCTGAATTATCCCCCTAGCTATCTAATTGGTATACAAAGCAGGTAAGCTGAAAACTTGCATCTAGCA
>NZ_JABXKF010000188.1 GCF_017115165.1 Nostoc sp. LPT
TGAGTGCTGAGTGCTGAGTGCTGAGTGCTGAGTGCTGAGTGCTGAGTGCTGAGTGTTGAGTGTTGAGTGCTAAGGTTAAAGTTCCGAGTTCAAAAACTCAATGTTCGAGTAAAAAGGTGCAACTTCTGAGTTCAAAGGCTCAATGTTCGAGTAAAAAGGTGCAACTTCCGAGTTCAAAAGTTCAACGTTCAAGCAAAAAAGTGCAACTTCCGAGTTCAAAGGTTCAACGTTCAAGCAAAAAGGTGCAACTTCCGAGTTCAAAGGCTCAACGTTCAAGTAAAAAGGCTCAACTTCCGAGATCAAAGGCTCAACGTTCAAGCAAAAAGGCTCAATTTCCGAGTTTTAAGCTTGAAACAATAATATTTCTTCCTAACTCCTAACTCCTAACTCTTAACTCAGCACTCAGCACGGGCTAAACGCCCCGCTGACGCTAACAGCACTCCCCAATACCCAATGCCCAAATAAAATTAACCTATGCGCCGTAAGAAAGATACTGTCTGCACAGAATTTGCTTTCACTCTTCCTAGAGGATTGAGTGATAGTGAACACCGAGTACATCGTCATGGGGTGATGCGTTTAGCCACCGCCAAAGATGAAATTTTGGTGCAACAAGAGCGCAAAGTTCAAGAAAATCCAGCTTACGGCGTATTAGTAATGCTTGCGCGGGTTATTACTCGCATGGGCAGTTTCAACTCTGTTAGTCCTGATTTACTCGAAGGATTGCTCTTACATGACATTGCCTATCTCAGAGAATTTTACAATCGAATCAATCAGCAAGGCAATGTACACATTCCGACACAATGTCCCCACTGCAATACTCAATTTTCAGTGGAGCTAGAACTAGCGGGGGAGTCGTAAGCTACCCCTCTGATACTTTATATGAGGAGGTAGCTTTTATTGCTTATCATTTCCATTGGTCACAAGATGATATTTTAAATTTAGAACATACTACCCGTCAGCGTTGGGTAGGAGAAATCAATAAAATTAACCAAAAATTAATATGAAAGTAAAAGTTAGCTACTCACCAAATCTAAGTGAAGTCAATGAAGTTGACCTTACCCTAGAAACTACACCGAGAGGAGAATGGATAATAGGCCGTTCTCCTGATTCTGATTTAGTCCTAGACAGCCCTGATATCAGTCGGGTACATGCTAAGTTTTTTGTTAAAAGTGGAAATTACTACTTTTCTGACCTTGGCAGTAGAAATGGCTCAATATTTAACGGGAAACAAGCTGAAAAAGATCGACCATATTCTTTGAGCGATGGAGATATTATTCGGATTGCAGATTATGTTTTTATTTTGGAAGCAGTTGCTCCCGCTTATGAGCAACCAGAGACGGTTTTTAGGATTATAGATCCTTCACTGTTTTCTCGGCCGCGATCGCCTGAAAATGTCAGCGCTGCCAATGTTGTTAATCCAGCCCCAGAGGTAGTTAACGAAGTTCCAGCGCCGATTAGTCAAGAAGTAGAAACACCTGAAATTAAAGCTGCTTCCCCAGAAATCAGCGAAATCTCAGAAGTTGTTTCTAATCAACCTGATGATGTCATCCCGGTTGTTGAGATAATCGCCCCTGAAAACATCATTCAACCACCAGAAGCAGTCAACGAAGTTCCACACGATGTCCGTAATGAAATTGGGGATTTGCCTACATTCAGTAAACCAGATGGTGAGGAAGTAGAGGTTCCAGAAGTCAGCGAAGCCTCAGAAGTTTCTTTGACTGAACCTGATGACGCCATAGCTGCACCTGAAAACATCATTGAAACTCCTGAAGAGAAAAGTATAGTTCCAGAAGCTACCCACGATGAGGTTACAGACTTTGAAGCAGCACTGGCGACAGAATCTACTTTCGTACAACAGCGTGATATAAGTGCTATTCCAGAAACTGCCTACGACGAGGATGCAGAGTTGGAGGCAGCACTAGAAGCAGAAGTTACCTTTGTACAGCCACGGGATATTTTCAACGAAGTTCCTGCACAGAGTCCTATTCCTGAAGCTACCGACGATGAGAAGGCATTGGAGGCAACACTAGCAGCAGAAGTTACCTCCGTACAGCCGCGCGATATTTCCCACCATGTATCTGAGGAGGAGAGTGACATTGCCGAAGCTACTCATGATGAAGTAGTGAATTTGGATACGCCAGTCGCAGAAAAAGCCAGTGAAGTTGTTGAAAACGAAGAGATTCAGCCACAAGAAGCATTGAGCCAAGTTACACAGGATACCACTGATGAAGCGATAGATTGGGATACGTCAGTTACAGCAGCAGACAGCGCAGATGTTGACGAAGTAGAATCTACTTCTGCGGTGGATGAAACAATAAGCGAAGTTTCTCAAGCATCAACTGATGAAGCGATAAATTGGGATACGTCAGTTACAGCAGCAGACAGCGCAGATGTTGACGAAGTAGAATCTACTTCTGCGGTGGATGAAACAATAAGCGAAGTTTCTCAAGCATCAACTGCACCTGATGATGTCGTTGCGGAAGTTTTAAGCAATCAATACATTGATTTGAGTAATGCAACTACTGAAGAAGTTAGTGTATATGTTGATGATGTTGCTGCACAAATAAGTGAAATTTCTGACTCAGCTGATATTCCATCTTTGGAAACAACAGAAAGTAGAGCTACTGAGAGCATCAGTCAAACTATTGAAGAATTACCTGAAATAAAAGAGCGTTTTGATGAAACTCCAGAAGAAACAAATGTCAGTGAGTCTCCTCAAGCAATCATTGAAAGAAATATAGTACTGATCGCTCATGAAAGCAAGAAATCAGAACTTGCTGAATTGGTTTCTGAACATCAGGAATTTTTCTCACAGAGTTTTACAATTACCTGGCCATCTGTTAGCGAAGTCTTACATCAACAGACAGGAATAACTATTAGTCAACAAACTGCCGCACCAACTTCTGGAGGATATCAAACAATTGCTTCATTGGTTGGAGCCGGAGAAATTGTAGCAGTTATTTTCTTGCGAGATTTGCTGCAACCTCAGCCTGGTCAAGCAAATGAAGAAGCGCTGTTAAGATTATGCACTATTAATCAAGTTTTATTGGCTACTAATATGCCAACAGCAGAGGCGATTGTGCATTATCTGAAACACATATAGCAATTCTAAATTAGTCACGAACAACAAGATACCGGACTTATTAAATAAATTCGGTATCTGAGGTGTTAGTGTTTGCAGGTAAAATATGATTACTATATTTTTTGAAAAGTTGCAAATTGCGTAGAATAATTTCAATATTAAAAATTAATCTAAAAATATATGTATATTTTAAAGTAAAATTTATTTAAAAAAATGGTTGTAAATTTTAAAAATTTATTTAGACAGCCAGTTATTCTTTCAAGTGCGATCGCTACAATTTTACTAGTAGGCATTCAAAAACTTGGGGTTTTCGAGCCTCTAGAAATGAAAGTCTACGACCAAATGATGCAACTACGTGCTGACTCAGGCCCAGACACTCGTCTGTTGATTGTTGCTTTAACTGAAAAAGATATCCAAAAATGGAATTGGCCCCTGTCTAGTGAACTTCTAGACCGGGTATTAGGCAAGCTTGAAGAATATCAACCGCGAGTCATTGGTCTAGATATTTTTCGTGACTTACCAGTACCGCCTGGTCATGACAAACTACTGCAACGCCTCCAACAGAGCGATATCATCATTCCTATCTGCAAACATTCTGGTTCTAATAATCCGGGAATAGCACCCCCAAAAGGCGTTGAAGCAGAGCGAGTCGGATTTAATGATGTTGTAGAAGATACTGATGCTACAATTCGCCGCAACCTCTTATTGGTAAGTGCAGAGGAGTCTGATTCTTGTCAAAGTACCTATTCCTTTAGCTTACAACTAGCACTCAAATATTTAGAAGTCGGAGGCATCCAACTAGAATTTACCCCAAAAAAGGAACTAAGACTACGAAATACTGTATTTAAACCACTGCAAAGTAATGCTGGTGGTTATCAGAAAGCGGATACAAATGGCTACCAAATTCTGCTTAACTACCGTTCCGGTTATCAGGTTGCCCAGCAGGTAACTATTACAGAAATACTTGCAAATCAAGTTAAACCAGATTTAGTAAAAGACCGCATCGTTTTAATTGGTTCAACAGCCAATAGTTTAAATGATATTTTTAATACGCCATTTGCTAGTGGGAAGTCAGATAATTCTGGCAAGATGGCAGGAATTGAAATTCATGCCCACAGCGTTAGTCAAATTCTCAGTGCTGTTCTTAACAAACAGCCTCTATTTTGGTTTTTGCCTGAGTGGGGTAAAGTCCTTTGGATATGGGGATGGACTGTAGTTGGTGGGTTGCTGGTATGGCGGATTCAACATCCACTAGGCTTAGGATTGGCAGGAGCAACAGCCCTTGCAGTATTATTTGGAGCCAATTTTGTCATTTTTACCCAAACTAGATGGTTCCCAGTCATACCTCCAGCGTTGGGGTTAGTATTTACCGCCGGGAGTGTCCTTGCCTATAGTGCTTATCAAACCAAGCAAGAGCAAAAAGAAATTACCCAACGGGTTCAAGAACACCAACAATTAATTCTAGAATTGCAAGGTCTTTTGCGGCAGCGCGGCAATGCCTTAAATGAAGCGCCAACGGTAATTGTTGATTCCATTGGGCAAGAAATTGCACTAGGAACGGTACTAAACAACCGCTACAAAATTACTCAACCCTTGGGTTCTGGGGGATTTAGCAATACTTATTTGGCTGACGATATCCAGCGTCCTGGTAATCCGCAGTGTGTGGTTAAACAGTTGCGACCTCCTTGCCAAGATGCAGAATATTTAAATGTTGTCAGACGCCTATTCGACGCTGAAGCAGAAATTTTAGAAACTTTGGGTAAGCACCCACAAATTCCCCAACTGCTAGCTTTTTTTGAAGAAAATCGGCAATTTTCTTTAGTGCAAGAATTTGTTCGAGGGCACGCTATGGATAAAGAGTTAACTGCTGGGAAACGACTAAAACAAGCTGAAGTTGTGGAGATGCTCAAAGAAGTTTTAAACGTGCTGGTTTTTGTTCACAGCTATGGCGTAATCCATCGAGATATCAAACCTAGTAACTTGATTAGGCGAGAATCAGATCGGCACATTGTTTTAATTGACTTTGGCGCTGTTAAGCAGATTCAACCTCAGCAGCAAGAAGCTCAGACAATTTCAATTGGCACTCCTAGTTATGCACCTTCTGAACAAATGAGTGGATTGCCAAAACTCAACAGCGATATTTATGCGTTGGGAATTATGGGAATACAAGGTTTAACTGGGGTAGAACCCAGAGAGTTTCGTAGAGACACAAATACTGGTGAAATAATTATCCAAAGCCAAGCTAATGCTAATCAACAGATTTGGCAACATTGGCGCGAATTAACTGAGGCTACAGACGAGTTAGTTATGATTTTAAATAAAATGGTACATTTCGACTTCACTCAACGATATCAGTCAGCCGCAGAGGTGCTTAAAAATCTCGAAAGTCTTTAGTATTTTTTCTAACACTAAAGTGCTAATAAAAAAGCTCGGTTATGCGAGTGACCAAGCTCTTAACTATTTCAATCAACCATTGCAGGTAAAGTAGTGCGTAGGCGTAGCCCGTCGTAGACATCGCAAACCATTAGTTACCAGATTGTTCCAAATTCACCTTGACAACTTTGTTCTTTTCTTGCTCAGTTTTAGGCAGTGTCAGATTCAAGATGCCATCTTTATAATCTGCCGTAACATCAGTATTTTTAATCCGAGCAAATAGAGGAATTACACGTTGGAATTTCCCGTAATGAAACTCACTTCTGGTAACACCTTTTTCTTCTGTTTTAGTTTCAGACTTACGCTCACCGCTAACGTAAACAGCATTTTCTGTGACTTGCACATCCAGGTCTTTAGCTTCTATTCCTGGCAGTTCTAGCTTCAGATGAATCGCATCTTCAGTTTCTTGGATTTCAGCAGCAGGAACTTTGCTTAAGTCTTTGTCAAACAATGCAGATGGTAGTCTGGTATCTTCAAATAAATTATTGATCTGGTGTTGTAGAGTGTCAATTTCTCTCCAAGGATTCCAACGACCTAGTGTCATAACTCTTCCTCGCATTAGTTAGCTTTGTTTAATAAGTTTTGCACTTAACCTTGTGCTTACATCTTCATATTATGTATAGTTAAAGCTGCTGTAAATGCGGTTTTTAACACCAAATAATTGATGATTACCGTACTCAATTAGATATAAAAATTTTACGGCTTACTGTAATTTGTATGTTCGGTAAACCCGAATAGACAAATTAGATTCAATTCTACTAAATCAATACATCTGCTGTTGAAGAGATAGCGTAGAAATACGATGCCTCAGTTGAGCTATGTCTACAACTAAGTAACAGCTTTGCATAAATTTTCAGATAACCTCAGTTAAATACATATCTGTTCAAGTTTGTCCTAAACATTCAACCTTAAAGTACAACTCAAAACTGTAGTCCAAACAAATCAAAAAAGCCAAAATTCACAACATATCTGGATTTTCTCCTAGTTCTCTTAATCTAGCCGCTAAACGAGCCGCCTGTGCAACTGCGGCTTCCTCTCTTACAGCAGCAGCTTGTGCTTGTGCAATTGCGGCTTCTTCTCTTGCAGCAGCGGCTTGTGCTTGTGCAGCAGCAGCCTCCTCTGGTAATAAAACCAGATTGCCAGCCACGTCGTAAAACCGCAACCATATTGCCGTTTCTCTGCCTATTGTTTCCTCACTTTCTAACTGCTCCCAACTAATATCTTGAAACAACATTTGTTGACCAGGTTTTACAATAATTTGTTGCAGTTTTAAAAGCATATCACCTCAGAAAGTTGATGTAGTAATTTATGTAGCCAATAGAATTTATAAATCAACTTTCTTAAAGTATATCGCCTTGGAGCATGAGTGTAGATATTATGTAAAACAATCAATGTAATAGAAGATACAGATAATGCAAATGCAACTTACTATTCGTAAAGCTTTTGGCGAAGACATTCCGACTTTAGAAGATTTGATTCAAAACTCGGCGTTGCAGAATAGCGGGAACTGCTTATGACACGGGTAGAAGTAGAAAACAGTCGTTTTCGACATTATCTTACTAGGCTACATCGTAAAACATTTTGTTATTCTAAATCAGTATAAATGCTTGATTTATCGATTTACTTAGTAATATATTATCTCAAGTATGGTTCAGTGCCAGTATGGGCACATAGCGCCGTAACCTTGAGGCGATCGCGTGATTCATATTTTGATTCAGCAACGCCTACTTTTCACGCAATCTAGAAAAGCTGTGTAGGTTGGGTTAAGGAACGAAACCCAACATTGAGCGTTAATTGTTGGATTTCACTTCGTTCAACCCAACCTACAATTATCTTGGTGGCTCATGGCTCACACAAAGACGCAGAGAAGAGCTATGCAAGTTTTTACACCGTGAATAACTTATTTAAATAACTACTAACTTCTTGACCACTCATCAATAATAGTCAAAATTGTTTTATCACCCAATTTTATTGTTTTATCACCCAAGCTTTTAACAGACTTTACTACATCGCGGTAATCTTCAAACTCTTGCTTCGGTTTCTTGCGTCGAGCATCAAATATGCCCTTTGCAAGTTTTTCTGCACCAGAAATTCTAGCACGTTGCAACTTTATAGATAACTCGTCTTTATCCAAAGTGTTCAATAAACTAAGCGGATTACTCTGGTCACTCTTTTGGGGAATAAGGTTTTTAAGTTGCTTTAACTGACTATCTATTCTTTGTCTTTCTTGTATAAATTCTGACTTAAACTCATTAAATTGCTTCTCAAGACGTAATTCTAAATTTGCCAGACGTGGTTCTAACTTTGTTGTTTCAGACTGTAGTGTTACTTGTTTAGTAGAAGAATCAATTTTTTTGAGAGATGCAACTTGCTTTACTACTAAATCCTCTAATTTTGGAGCAATGACAAAAGCATTAACCATCTCACCTTGTCGAGGATTTTTTTCTCTTGCCCTGACAGCAGCATAATATTCAAAATGTCCATCAACTACCGTATAGCTCTCTACTCCGGTAACTTTCACAACTAATGGTCTGATAATTCCTCCAGTTTCTATAATTATGTCTGCGAGGTTTTCCAAATCAGCCACAGAAAAATTTGATCGAGGTTCATTAGAAGTAATGCTTTTTACATCTACCAAAGAAAAATTTATCATTTATTTAACCCTATTCCTATTAACACTTCATCTGCTAAAATGTCAAATTCCATAGCAGATTTTTGAGCATCTGATTTTACTTCTTCTGCATATTTAACAACAGATTTTGGGTCAGGATATTCTAAATCTCCAACTGTTATAGTCTGATTCATGCATTCGGATAGTACGGTTCTATCATAAATTACTGTTTCCATCAAAGGCAGATTGTAACGTTCTAAAATCACGCTCCTTTGCTTAGGAAATGTATATTGTAAAAATTTAGAATTGGTAGAGATTTTTGAAGCCAGTATACCCATTAATATAATGTGTGGTTTTCCTATCATTTCTCTAAATTCATTAACTTCTATAATAAAGTTTTTGACACTTAACAATCCTTGGTTTGCAAATGGCTTTAAATCTGAAGGAATTATCAGGTAATCAGCAGCGACAAGTGCGACTTTAGCATATAAATCTCTAGATGGAGGTGTATCAATAATAACAATGTCATATTCTTGTTCTACTTTTTTTAATTTCGTAACTAGCCTAGTCTTGCTAGCATCAATTTGATTAAGTTTATATTGTCCTTCTATTAAATTAATATGTGCAGGAATAACATCTAATTCAGGATTGTTAAAATAATGTGACTTTCTAGTTACATCGGGTATTAAGTAAAAGTCACCTGATTCTAATAAATGATAGATATTAGAATCTCGTAAATCATCATCTTCATCAAATTGAAATTTTATTAATCCTGTAGCAAAAGTTGTATTTGCCTGGGAATCTATATCAATTAACAGTACCCTTTTACCTTTTTTGCTCAATGCTGCTGCAAGATTAACTGCAACAGTAGTCTTACCAACGCCACCTTTATTGTGGTAAATTGCGATTGTTTTCATTGAATTTTCCCTCTTGGTTTCAAAATTGAAATTATTTTCAGTTATTTTAAATTCTGATTTATCTACTAACTGTCGTTCTTTTAGACTCTCTTTACCAATTAAACTTTTAATATTCTCTAACTTAATTTCGACTTCTTTCCCAGAGCATTGAAATATTAACTGAATATCAGTCTGTAATTTTTGATAAATTCTAATCTCTTTGCCATTAGTCAGCAATCCATATCTGACATGCAAACTGGTTAAATAATGCCTGAGTCGAAGAACATGATGATTTAAGTTTTGTTTGGGATGCTTCGCTTCCATGACGACACTCAGCGGTGAGTTGGCATCTAAGACAAAGGGAATCACTTGTGCGGCAAATGCCAAAAAATCTAAGCGGATGCTACCAACGGCAACTTCTTGATGCCAGGTGTCAGGAGTATAACCTAGCTGTGGTAGCAAATATTGCACTATGAGTTTGCTTTCAACTTCGCTTTCGTTACGGCACAGCTCAGGATTAAAAGGCAATATTTTTCTACCTCTAAATAATTATTGGACTTAAGACAAAACCTAATATTTGCTAGATTATGGCATAGCCTTAATTATGTTGAGTGATAGAAATCACTTATAAAATCTAAAAAATCATCATAAAATTAGTACTTATGCTGATAAAGTAACCAATTTTGAAAGCTAGCCATATTCAAAATTAACAGGCTACGTATGTATTTCCCCATTATCCCTGTAAATGGCTAAAATCAAAGTGTTTACCTATTTGCGCTAAAGGTTTTGGCTACTGTATCTTGTCCCCATTGCCATCAACTTGTTGATAGTCAAGCTATTAGTTGTCCCTATTGCCGGACTACACTCAAAGCTTACGGTCATCCCGGTATTCCATTGCACCGCGCTGCTGGGGATGGGTATCTGTGCGACACCTGCACCTATCACGCTGATGATACTTGCAATTTTCCTAAACGTCCCTACGCCAAAGACTGTACCCTCTATCAAAATACTGAAGAGGCAAAGTTAGATTTGGAACAGCAGCGTTACACTAACAGTTTTGCAGTAACTGTGAAAAGTTGGGTAAAACGCAATCAGGCTTTATTGTTGCTATTAGGTTTATTATTGGTATGTTTGTTGTTCGTTATATTAAGGTCTTGATTTGGGTTTAGTGGGGAGCAGGGGAGCAAGGGAGCAAGGGAGAAGTTGCAGTAAGTTTTTCCCCTCTGCCCCTTTGCACTTCTGCACTCTGTCTCTTGTACCCAATCCCCACTGCCCATTCCTTAACCTTCAAGCTGTAATAATTTTGGATGCCTCTGCAATAGGTTCAACTTGTATCAGTAGCGCTTTTTCTTCAAAAGTGGCTAAGTCGAACCAAAAAGTGGTGCCAATGCTGACTTCACTCACTAGATGGACTTTACTACGATGTCTGTCGATGATATTTCTAACAATCGATAAACCTAAACCCGTGCCTTCTAGGGTGTGAACTCGGTTTTCTACGCGGAAGAAGCGTTCAAAAATTGAGTGTTGATCTTCTGTGGCGATGCCAATTCCAGTATCGGAAATTTCAATCCGCACTGGTGCAGATTCGGTGTGACTGGGTTTGAAATCTAGTTGGTAGGCGCGGATTGCTACTTTACCACCGGCTTTGGTGAATTTAAGGGCATTACCAATCAGGTTGCCAAACACTTGTACTAACAGATCGTAATTACCTAATACCAGCGGCAAATTAGAGGCAACTTCCTGAACAAGTTCAACACCTTTATCTTTTGCGTTGAGTTGGTAAGTACGCAAGGTTTGCTCGATCGCTTGGGCTAAATCTACGCCATCGAAGCTGTAGTTGCGACCAGATTCGAGTTTTGACAAATCCAAAACATCGTTAACTAGGCGGGTTAGGCGATCGGTTTCATGGTTGACTGTTTGCAGAAACTCTTGCCGTTCTTGTAAAGCTAAGTCTTCGCCGTAGTCGTGCAGGGTTTCAATATAAGTTTTAATGTTGAATAGAGGCGTTCGCAGTTCGTGAGAAACGTTGCTGATAAATTGACTTTTTGCGTCGTTTAGTTCAACTTCACGGGTTATATCTTGAATAGTAATCGCAATACCTTTAATACTTTCTCTTTGCAGGTTGAGTACTGTAGTCAAGAGAATGCGGATCGTCCGCGGGGTGGGTTGGTTGATAAAAATTCGGAATTCGGCGCTTTCACATTCGCCTGCTGCCATTTCGTTCAAGGGACGGGTGATTTCGATTTGTACAGCTGGGGGTAAGTGATGTAAGACATTGCAACCTACTACATTAGCGGCTTCCCAGCCAAAAATTCGCTCTGCTGTAGGGTTGACTAAAATCACCTGCATATTGTTGTCAATCAACACAGCGCCATCTGCGATCGTGGAAACTAGGGTTTCTAGCTTGGCTTTTTCTGCGGTCAGTTCTTCAATGTTCTGTTCTTCATAGCGCTCTAATCGCTCTGCCATCTCATTAAAGCTTAAAATTAATTCCCCTAGTTCGCCCCCTAAAGGTAAATTAATGCGCTGCTTAAAATTCCCGGTAGCAATTTGTTTCACCCCCACCAGTAGTTCTTTAATGGGCTTGGTGATGGTCAAGGCGTTAATCACTCCGGCCAAAATCACCATTACCCAAATTGTGATAAAAACGGCAATGGTGACATCGCGGGTAAAATTGGTGGAGATAACAGCGGTCTGATTGGGGTTGATCCCGATCGCTAATACACCTAAGTATTTTTTATTGACAATCAGGGGAATAAATACATCGGTGACTATCCCATCTGGGGTCGTGTGTTGCCGCACCATCGGCTTTTCCCCATCACCAGGGTAATCTTCTGGCAGTTGTATCCGCCGTTTAATGGTAAGGGAGTTTTCTACCTCAGCTTCCCAAAAAGGAATGCCAAAAAAGATTTCCCCGTTTTCATCGGCATAAAGCATATAACGCACGCTAGAGGTGCTGCTATAAAAGCGTTGGGAAAATTGGGCAACCTCTGTGAGATTATTGTCCGCGACCAAGGGGGCAACGTTAGCAGCAAGCAGCAGCCCTAAGTCACGACCAAAGCGGGTGTCATTCATCCGCGCATCCTGCTGAATTGTATTCACAGCCCAGAAGGTCAAACCACTCATCACCAACGAAACTACCATTGTGGCAACAGCCAGCAGTTTAGTCTGGAGGGTGAACTCCGACCACCAACTTGCGATCTCATCTCGAATTGTTTTTAACAGAGTTAGCATCTTAAATAAAGTTGTTAGTAGTCTTTGTTATAAAGCCCAACAACTAAAAAATTAACAGTTAATTTGACAAATATGTTAGGGGAAGGGGGAATAGGTCATGGGGCATGGGGAATAACTCCTGATTTTGCCAATTTTGGATTATAGATTTCTCCTTCAATCCAAAATCCAAAATTGAATGACTTTTAACTCCTTACTCTATGCCCAATATCTCTCCGGTAATACATTCCCTGAAACTGAATATGTTTGATACTAGCGTAGGCTTGGGCGATCGCTTGTTCAAAATTTTCTCCGATTCCTGTCACATTTAATACTCGACCTCCATCTGTGAGTATTTTTTGTTGCTGGTTCAACTTTGTACCTGCATGAAATACAATTGCTCCTGTTGCCTCTGCTTCTTCAATGCCAGTAATCACCTGATCCTTCTGATATTCTCCTGGATAACCACCGGAAGCGGCAACGACAGTAGCAGATGCTCCCCCCTTCCAAGCAATGGGTGGCAATTCACTTAAGCGTTGCTGTACACAGGCTAGAATCAAGTCTTCTAGGGGTGTTTCTAACAGTGGCAAAATCACCTGGGTTTCGGGATCGCCAAAGCGACAGTTAAATTCCAAGACTTTCAAGTCGCCATCGGGTGCAATCATTAACCCAGCATACAGCACGCCTCGGTAATCAATGCCTTTAGCTCTTAAGGTGGCGATCGCCTTTTCTAATACTGCTGTTTGAATGCGTGCCATCAACTCTGGCGTAGCGATGGGTGCGGGGCTATATGCTCCCATGCCGCCAGTATTTTCTCCTGTATCGCCGTCACCAATTCGCTTATGGTCTTGAGTTGGCAACAAGGGTCTAATTGTTAACCCATCAGTCAACGCTAAAACTGACACCTCTTGTCCAATCAAACATTCTTCAATGATGACAAATTTACCAGCACTGCCAAATTGTCCTTGAAAAATTGCATCAATGGCACTTTGTGCCTGTGCAACTGTTTCAGCTACCGTTACACCCTTACCAGCTGCCAAACCATCAGCTTTAACAACAATTGGCGCTCCCTGAGATTTAACGTAGAATTTTGCTGCTGCAGCTTCCGTAAATACCGCAGATCGGGCCGTCGGAATCCCTGCTTCTTGCATCAGGGCTTTTGCCCAAGCTTTACTCGCCTCAATTTGCGCTCCGGCTCTGACTGGGCCAAATACCATCAATCCTTTGTCTTGGAGGTAATCTGTGATTCCCTTAGATAAGGGGACTTCTGGCCCAACTATCACCAGAGTTATGCCATGTTCTAGAGCATATCGGCTTATCCCCTCAAAATCATCTACTGCTAAGGGCAAGTTTTGGCAACGTTCCATAGTTGCTGTGCCCCCATTCCCTGGTACACAGACAACTTGCTCAATTTGCTTAGATTGCAACAGTTTCCATGCCAGAGCGTGTTCGCGCCCTCCATTTCCAACAACTAAAACTTTCACTGATTTCCTCGTGCGTCCCTTGCAAAATGAGAATACCTGATTCGACTCTCGCGGATCAATTTTTTCATCAATTCTCACACTTGTGCAAGTCTTTGGTGATTTAGTATACTTATTGCAAAATTCCCCTAACACTCCTGCGGGGCTGGTCTTACACAAGTCGAATTACCCCCCTTAATCCCCCCGATGCATTGGGGGAAAAAATCTAGTTTCCTCCCCTTGGAAAGGGAAGGGTTAGAGTGGGGTAAAACTGACACGAAAAACCAGGTGAGTAAACTATTTCAGACTTGTGTATCACACTGTATACCTGCGGGGAGGGGAGACTTTGACGTAACTCAAAGGCAGAGTGGGGTTGTTTTATTTATCCATCACTTTAATTATTCCATCTGCTGAAATATTTTAGCCATTAAATTCCAACTGCATCTATTCTAAAAATTAATTTTCACTAATTAGTAAAGTTTTAATTTTTATTGTTAGCAATTAATAAATCAAGTTAATGATATATTTTCTGCATAAGTGTATTAATTTAATTATTTTTTTTGCTGATACAAACAAAATGATCTAGGAAAAAATCCTCAATTAATCACCAACTTTTGATTATAATTATTAACTTGTGAATATAGCGGTTAATCAAAAAAATCGGCAACATGGCTAAAACTATCGTTACTGGAGTCGCAGGATTTATTGGTTCTCATCTTGCAGAAACATTGCTAAAACAAGGAAACGAAGTGATTGGGATTGATGAATTCAATAATTATTACGATCCTATGTTAAAGCGAACCAATGTTGCACACTTGTATCGTTTATCTGGTTTTACATTAATTGAAGAAGATATGCAGTTTTTAGATTGGCAAAAACTCCTGAAAGATGTTGATATAGTTTACCATCAAGCGGCACAAGCAGGTGTTAGAGCAAGTTGGGGTAAAGCTTTTCGAGGTTATACAGAACGAAATGTTAACGCTACACAAGTTTTGCTAGAAGCAGCTAAGGATGCTAAACACCTGAAAAGATTAGTGTTTGCCTCTTCATCTAGTGTATATGGTGATGCAGAAACATTACCTACCCACGAGAGAATTTGTCCTCAACCGGTTTCTCCTTACGGTATTACGAAGCTAGCGGCAGAGTTTTTGTGTGAACTGTATTACAAGAACTTTGGTGTGCCCTGTGTGACATTGCGCTATTTCACAGTTTATGGGCCCAAACAGCGCCCAGATATGGCATTTCATAAGTTTTTTCAATCCATTTTGCACGATGAGGCGATTCCTATTTACGGCGATGGCCAGCAAACGCGAGAGTTTACGTTTGTTAGTGATATTGTCGCCGCTAATTTAGCCGCCGCTACCGCACCCCAAGCAGTGGGAGAAATTTTTAATATCGGTGGTGGTAGCAGGGTGGTTTTAGCAGAAGTCTTAGATGCGATTGAAGAAATTGTTGGGAAGCCAATCAAAAGAAATCATATAGAAAAAGCGATGGGAGACGCCCGCCACACGGCTGCTGATGTATCTAAAGCACAGAAAATTCTCGGATATCAGCCGCAAGTCTTTCTAAAAGAGGGTTTGACACAGGAATGGGAGTGGGTGAAATCTTTGTATTCCCTATCTTCCTAATTTTCCTCCTCCTGTTTATCTTTTTAACTGTTTAATTGTTATGTAAACCGTACTGATAAAAGTTTTGCCCTTAGCTGGTAGTCAAAACAACATCTTGGCGCGCAGCACGCTTGCGAGCGCTTTTACGAGTACCCCCAGCCATCTGATACTCGTAGCTGTTTTTACCAAACTTATGAGCAACACCAAGCAAAATTTTTTCAGAAAAGTCTGCCAAATCCCGTTCATTTTCAATGATTTGAGTTAATAAAACATCAATGGTAGAGAGAGTAGTATTGTAGGTTTCTAGAAATTGACGGAGATTTTCAATTTTATCAGTGTAATCTTTAACTGTTAAACTATCTCCTACATCAAGAGTAGGACTAATAGATTTAATACTTGCCAAGCGCATTTCAGCTTTGCTCAGAATACGGGAATCGCGTTTGTGCCTTGCCATTAATACTCCTTTACCTGAAAAAATAACCTAATTTTTTAGTAATTCCATAGTGGACAATTTTTTAAAAGGTGTCCTGAGTAAAATTATTTATTTTTTTAAAGACTAAAATTTGAGTAATTTCACCAATTTCATTTTCCTCGCTGCTTCTAATAACCGCAGTGGTTTTACAAAGAGCAACTAAGGGCGAGTTTATGAAAAATTTGGATGTATGAGAAATCTGTAGAAAATAGATATCTTGCACAAACTTGTAACGTCTCCTAACCCCTTCTCTCAATTTTGGGAGAAGAGGAGCCAATTTCAAAGTCCCTTTTCCAAAATTGTGAGAGGGATTTAGGGTGAAAGTTCATTGATTCATGCAAGAAGTCTAGTAAACCCGCTCTTACTTTTTTTTCACTCAAAACTTAGTAAATTAAGGCAGAAATTGCTACAGCAAAAGCGGAAGTTCCTACAGGGATGACGGAAGTCGCTACAGACTGCGCGAAACACCGAAACGTCAAGACGGAAGCTTCTACAGACTGCGCAAAACACGGAAACGTCAAGGCAGAAGCTCTTGCAGGGAAGGCGGAAGTTCCTACAAACTGCGCGAAACACCAAAACGTCAAGGCAAAAGTTCCTACAGACTGCGCGAAATACCAAAACGTCAAGGCGGAAGTTGTTACAGACTGCGCGAAACACCGAAACGTCAACCCTGGAGCAATATTTTTTGATGTATTAGGGACTTCCAACAAATAAATTATCCAATCTTGCAGGGATTGACCAAGATTTTCCACAAACCGATAGCTTGCTCATACTCTTGCTGATTGCGAATCGTAAGCAAGGGTGCGATCGCACTTTGTTTGAGCTAATGAATGTTGGGTTTTCTTACGTCAACCCAACCTACAGGGATGAGCGATCGCACTATGTATAGCAAGGGACTGGGGACTGGGTGAAAAGCCTTTTTGTATCTAAGTTTTATCATCTGTTAATGTCCTAACCACCAAGGCTTTTGCTATATTTCGAAACGCATCTTTTCTTTGCTGACATTAATAAATTAAGGGGCTTGTATCCTTTTTTTTATTGCATGAGTGCCTTCCTGGTTTTGGTCACATTGCGGAATTAGCTGATTCAAACTTGAATCTATATGTAATTCTAAGTTTCACATCGATGGTTTACAGAGAATTATGAATTTCAAACACTTAAAGCAATATCGTTTACTGTCATCTGCCGCAATTTTAGTTATGGGAATCGCAACACTAACGTCACTTAGTTTTTTAAGAATCAGCCAAGCGAATCAAGCGAATCCTGCTTCGACATCGGGCGTAAACAATCAAGCTGTCTATACTGATCGCTACGGCTTTAAATTCAGCTATTCTCCAACTCAGTTTGTCGTTGTTTCTCAATCGGCTCAATCGGGCGATACCTCAGCGTTAGGCTGGATCGCCATCTGGACAAAACAGGACTATCAAAAGATCAGTAGTGTAAGTGTATACGAAGGAGACTATCCACCCAACGTCACTATATCAGTGCATCGCAATCCTCAGCAACTTTCTTTACAACAATGGATTCAGCAAAAAGACTGGATTGTAGACGCAAAAAACTTTCAGCAGCGAACAATCGCTGGACATAAAGGACTATTCTTTACCTATCGTGGACTTTATGAGCATGAAAATATCATTTTCAAAAACCCTAGAGATAACAATATGATTTTGATTAGCTTTGCCAAAACGAATTACGGTAGTAGTAATGATGCAGTTTACCGAAAAGCGTTTAACGAAGCGATCAATTCATTAAAATTGACAATTGCGTATTCCGAAGTACGCAATTATAAAACTTCAACCTAACCTACGGGGATGAGCGATCGCACTGCGGTTGACGGCAGATTATCGTACTTACCAATAACGAGTAACTGCATAATTGTCTAACACTGTATCTACACTAACGATCGGGATCTTTTCTGTGAGTGCTTGGGCAACCAAAAGCCGATCAAAGGGATCTTTATGATGGAATGGCAGAGTCACGATTGCGGCTGCATGAGCAACTTTAATTGGTAATATTTCAAATTTGTTAACTTGGATTTGATGCTCCATCCATGTTTAAAAATTTTCAGGAATTTGATACTTACCAATACTAACTTTGATGGCAATTTCCCAATAGGAAGCAGGACTGAACAAGATGTCATTGAGGGGATCGACAATCAAATCACAGGCGACTTGACTAAGGGCAAGATCATTGAGTACAAACCAGAGGAATGCTTGAGTATCGAGCAGAAACTTCATGGTATGTAGTCGTGAAAGTCTTGCAAGTGGGTTTCATCTTCGGACAGGATGGTTAGGGTTCCAATTGCAGTACCGGGCTGGCGAGGCTTCCGGGGTGGTTGGAATTCGCCAATTAGTCTAGCAACAGTGCGACGCCGAATAGCCCGTCGTAGACATCGCCGGAAAAAATCTGCACTTCTTCACCGGGTTGGAGACTTGCAATCAGTTCGGGTAAACGAAGTTGAGCTTCTGTTAATGGAATCCGTGTCATTGTTTTGTACTTTTATGCGTTAGCCTAAGGCTTTGGCAGAGCCATCGCTCTTGCTTAATTTTACAAGTATCTTGAATTTAGGCGATCGCCTGTCTAATTACTTCAAGCCTGAGATTAATCCCTAGTTCTATTCCCATGATTGAAATTCATCAATGGCGCTACGAATTAAGGAAGTTATTTGAGCGCGACGGGTTTCAAAGTTGGCGGCGATATAAATTAGTAAGATGCCAACTAGCAAGCCAACAACCCATTTTAAAAAGGAATACTGCAAGCTGAAAATTACCGATTGATAGATTGTAGTAATTAAAAAAGTGGCTGTACCAATGTAGAGAAAAGCCCGCACTCGCAAAGCTAATCCGGCAAAAATGGCGATGAGGCTGAGAATCCCCGGTATCCAAGCTGCATTTTGATCAAATAAAATTGCCCATCCACAAATTAAACCACTACCTAGCACTCTCAGAATATGGCGAGGGGTTTTATACTCTAGTAGCCTCAGTTGAGAATCGACTTGAGCAATATACAGCAGTGATAACCCAATGGGTGTTACATACCATAAATCATCAGTTAAATGTAAGGAATCAAACCAACGGTAAAGTGCCCAATCAATCAACGCCACACTAATATAGGTGAAACGGATGTTTTCACCCACTTTTGCAAGGAAGATATAGAATCCAGCTGCGATTATCAAGGTTATGGGGTAAGTTTGCAGTCTGGTTTCCCATAAAATTATCAGAGGTGTGATGTATGCAGCTTGCTGCCAAGGTCTTTTAGACCAACCCCAATTTTCCCAAGGTAGGATGTACAGAAAGTAGGCTACCACACAAGCGATCGCACCATTCCAAGGAACTAATGGCCCAGCCCAAAATCGCCCTACTGCTGTCTCCCGCCAATAAATCCTCATGCCGGCTACCTCTAATAAGCCAAGGTAAACCCACATCTCGGCGATTGTAATTCCTCCGAAGAAACTAGGGGAAGTGAATGAATTTCGTCCCTGAAAGATGGCATAGCGAATCAAAAATACTCCAGTTCCCAATCCCACCAAACGGTTAACTCCAATGGGTGTAGTAATAGCAGCCATTAATAAACAGCTACTCCAAACCCAATGAATATGGGCAATTCTTTTCAATTCTTGGGGAGTTAGGCGTAAGTAGCTGACAAGCCCAGGTGACAGAATGCGGTAAGCATACATGATACTAGTGCCAAGGGCAGACATGGCAATTAATCCATCACCTAATACTCCTCCTGAAGCTTGTGACATTTGATAAAACAAAAGTTCATAAGCAGAAATCGATACGCCAATAATTCCTAAATACAGCAAGGGTTTGAAGCTCTCGCGCCGTCGCCCCACGCCAATAACAATTAAAGCTGCACCCAAGGAATACAACCCTGTCCACTCGGTGAAGGTGTCCAAACGCAGCAATATACTGAATGCACCATAAATTAATGGCAAAATGTAAAGGCTGCTAGGAAACCTTTCTAATTGATGTCGTCGCCGCCACCACTCGCCGACAAGTTGAGTAATTAAACCCAAGGCGATGTTTGCAATTGCAATTCTCACAATTGAGCGTTCCCCTAACCCTAGCACTTGGGTAATCAACAATTCCAAACACCAACCAATCCCATAAAATGCCCAATTTGTCGGTTCTCGCCAACTGCGATAAACAATAGCTGCCAAGGCGATCGCAGTGGCAATTAAGAATAAAAATCCCGAAGTAGTAAACCCTTGGTAAATCAGCACTGAGTGCAGCGTCAAACCTAACAATTCAACACTACACAATGCGATCGCCCATTTATCACTAGCGGCTGCATAGATAACTGCTAATTCGTTACCGCGTCGATTCAAAATAGTCCGTGCTAACCATAAACTGAGAGTGGCGATCGCTCCAGCAACAAACCAACCTGCTACCGCTAGGCGAGGTAAACCAGGCACACCCGTCCACAGCAGCACCCCAATGAAACTTAAAACAAATCCTTCTGTAATTAACGCAGATACTTGATTTCGCAAATAGCGCGTATTTGCAAACATCAATCCAGCACCTACAGCCAAACCGATTAATCTCATTCCTGGTAGTTGTAAAGTCACTAGCTGGGCAATTATCACAGCCAAGACACTTAAGTAACGGCTAGTAAGCCGCCGCTCTATAATTGTGCTATTGGCAACACCCGTCAGAGCTAAAGGCGTAACTAGCCATAAAACTCCCCAATCAGATCGGTTATCAGCGATGCCATACCAAGATGATTCTGCATTCATCCACAAGAGGAAAAAACTCGCTGCGGCTAATCCTAAACCGATATCCCATGCACTACGTTGCCATAGTCCTTCCTCTAAGCTAAATCGCCATTCTGCAACCATCAGAGCCAATAAAATACTTGCCCAGGCTTGTTGAGTCAGGCTGGGGAATAACCAATTAATGGTAAAGCAAAACGTCAGCACCCCCATGATGTGAGTTAGGTATACCAGGGGAAGAGATGAGGGGGAGCGGCGTTGAGTAACGAATGCGAGAGTGGCGGTAGAAAATAGCAGATTTAGCGATCGCAATGTGGGATTTACTAGAGCGATGGTTGTTAAAAGAGTTCCAAATAGCAGGGTAAGCAGTTCGCCAAATTTAGCTAATTCTCGCTTTTGGCTGCCATACAAACTATCTGTAAGCGCCACCATCAAAATTACGTAGGGAAATAAAGCTATACCCAGTAAAGCCCAAGGTTCATTTTGAGAATTGGTGAGTTGGGTACTAGTTGCGATGGCGAATTTCTGTAAGTTATCAGGTACTAATCGCCAACCTAGCCAAATCGTCTCTAAGCCGATGAAAAAAACTGCTGCAAAGTCTCGCTTTAAACTGTACCGCCACAAGCGACTCCCCACAAACCACAAACCCAAACCACTTACAGCTATTGCTTGCCAAGGATAATTTTCTACCGATACCACCCAACCCAAAAAGAGTAAAATGCCACCGAGTCTTTCCCAGAGTAAGAGGAATGAGGGGGATGAGGAGAATATTACTGTTACTTCTTCTGCTCCCCCTTTTTCTCCTCCCGCTGATCCTCCTACCCTTTCCCCTTGCTCTGCTAACCAAGTCACCAACCAGCCACAAATGCCAATAGCTAACCCCAATTGTGTGGCATCTATCCTGGCAACAAAAATCGCCCGCACTAGCATCACGAGCAAAGCATAAATAATCACAGCGGCAGGTAAACTAATACTTAACCGACGGCGATCGCCCCAATCTTTCTCACTAACAGGATGAGGCTGTTGGTAATGATGATAAATGGTAATAATAGTTGTGCCGATGATTGCCAGATAAACAGCAATTAAAGGAAATCCTCTTAATTGCCAACCCCAATGCAGATAACTTAGCCCCAGAATATTTACCAGAGGTAATTTGCCAGTATGTAAATTAGTAAAAATAGTCCGATTTTTGGAGAGTAAAACAGTTATAGCAGTCAGGGTAGGACAGGCGATCGCAACTACAATCCAATCCACAGGATTTTGCCACAACCGAAAGCTATCCATTGCCCAAAAATTCACTGGCACTAACAAAAGAGTGGCAATCAGTAATGTCTGAGCCGTCAATCTGAGGTTATTTTGCCTAGTCGCCCAAAAGCTTAATCCCCAAAAACTCAAAGTATAAGCAAATAAAACCCCGTACTGTCCAGAAGCGGGAAACCTCGCCCATTGACTAGCAGCCAGTACCCCAGAGGATACCACTACCAGGAAAACCCCTAGAAAAAGTAGCCAACGCACACTCAGTTCTGCCCCCAAGGACTGCAACATTGTGCTGATAAAGTTGGGTTTAGCTGGTTTTTGTTGTGGTTGTTTACCGCTACTAGATTGTAAAGCTGCTATGGGCAACTGCTGCACGGGATCGGAAGTTGCAAATACTACCTTTGTTTTGGCTTCAGCCTGGGGTTGCAATACTACCGCACACACTAGAAACTCTCGGCATAACTGCCTGACTTGGGCATCAGATATTAGACCTAAACGCAACCATATATCCAGTCCTTCTAATAATTGAGGATGGGAAGATGGCAGTCTGATTTCAATTTTTAGCGGGCGCTCAAGGGGCGATGACATAAGCAGCAGCAGTACAAGTATATACTTAAATTATTTGTTTAATTAAAGTATATTTTTGCTCTAACTGTGTCACTTATAAGGCTAATTGATATTAATTTTTAACCGACAAGCGATATTCAAATGCCAACTGTCTGCTTTTAGTTTCCATCTTTGAGTCTCCTAACCGCTAGATGTGCCTGTATCTTTGATTTAACTAGGTTTTGTTATTTTCCAGAGAGAATCGTCTACCTGCTGTAACTTTGAGTTATAAACTTTTTCAACTCCAGCTTTTAAAAAGTCAGACGGCTCGAACAAGAACAAAAATATGTCAGTAAAGCCATTAGTAATCTCTGGTAACTGATTTTTTCCTACAATTTGAAATTGCACTTTGGGATCGATTAATTTACTAAGTACTTGTAGTGGTGGAATGATATTATCTTCATCACTAATTAAAAGCGGTTTCTTACCTTGATTAATAATCTGAGCAATTTTAGGATATTCTTGGTATTTTTCAGGGACTTGGTTCCACCAAATCTGCGCTTGAAAATGAACCATACAAGATACAACTTCGCCCATAATTACCATAAATGCTACAAGTGACCAAAACTTTTTTTGCCAAGATTTAGTAGAAATAGATGCAATCCTAGTGGTAAATAGGTAAGCAACAGCTAACTGTATCCCTAAAACTGAAGGAAGTGTATATCGACTAGTAGCATATCGCTTTAGAAAGACGAAATCTGTTATCAGTAGGGGAAGCGCTACAGATGCAATCAAGGTTAAAACAAATAACCAAACTTCTTTAGAGGTTCTTCGACACACAATATAAATTGAGTAGCTGATTAGAGCTAAAAGAATTAAAATAAAAGGAATTAAGAAAAACTTAAGTTTTCCAGGCTCGTTAGGGCTAATACCTAAATCAAGAAACGTACGACTAAAGATACCAGCCCATCTTGCAGCTGACATAAATAATGTTTGTTTAGTATTCGTCCAAGCTACTGTTTCTGGCTGATGATTAGTAATAATAATCCAAATCCAAGGTACAAAAGTTATAAACCCTGCAAGCAATGATAACAGGAAATAAATCGATGTTTTACTCAATCGGAAGCGTTCGATTGCAAGTACATAAATTCCCTGTGCAAAAGCAACCAAAGTAAAAAATAGATGAGTATAAAATCCGAATAATAATGTTGCTGCATATATACACCAACTAACCTTTGTTTTAAGGCGCATAGCTCGTAGCAGTGCTACGCTCGATATTAAGATGGTTACTATCCATAAACTGTACGATCGCGCTTCTTGTGCGTACACGATATGAATAGGTGAAACGGCTACCAATCCGATGGCTATCCACCCTACTAGTGAAGACTCAAATAATTCTTGACATAGCCAATAAAGACAAGGAAAGGTCAGCAGACTAATAAATGCTGAAAAACTTCTGATCGCTGCTACAGAATCACCAAAGCACTCCACCCAAAACCGGGCCATCAAGATGTATAGTGGCAAAATCTGCGAGTCTTCTACAATAACTCCTTTAATTGTATCAATTGCATTTTTTTCAGGATTAACATACTGGTATTTATGTAAATCTTCTATGCCGAGCAAACGACCATTACTTAATTGCTTCCTCATTTCTGACTGCGTATAGCCAGATATGCGTAATGATGAAAAAACTTCATCACCCCAATAAAGTTTTTTGTCAATATTGACGAAGCGAAAAAATACACCTATTACTAATAAAATGATGATTAAAAAACGTAACCAATATTTAGAAACAGTCCATTTCTGTGATAATTGCTTTTTCATGTAATCTTCTCCTCAAAGCCTTAATTAACGTTGGTAAAAAGGCAACTCATAATTTGTTATTTAACCTGTTGTGTTGCTAATGAAAAAAGCAAATTAGTATTTCTGAATAGGAAAGTGGACTAAAATCAAGATTTATCTAATTTAAAAATTAAATACAAGGTATTATTTCTTTCTTCACTAGTATTAAATTGTCTATAAATATTTTAATTAAAAGTTTTTTATGTCCAAAGAACAAATATTTTGTAGCTTTTTGCAACACTATACTTATAGTAAAGACAATTGTTTCTTTGTCATCCTACAGTATAAAATCATCAATAAATAAAATACTTGTGTTAAAAATAAAAAGATTTCATAAAGTTTATATGAAAGTACTATAAATACATTTGTGAGTAGCTAACAACACAGAGACACTAAGTAAGTAGGCATAAGTTCCAAAAAAAGCATTCGCAGCGAAAATTTAATACTCGCTCTGTACCCATTTTATTACGTAGCTTGCTTCAGCAGCTTCTTAGTATCTGTGTTCCGAATTTTAACTTGCCTTTGCCTGGACTAAATCGACCGTTGTTCCAGCAGTCTAAAATATATTGCTTAGATACTACTGTAAGCCTATCGATTTATAGTTTTATAATTTAAACTGCGATCGCTTCCTTTGGTATGTAGCCATTAAGCGCAAGCAACATATCTAAAGTAAACGGGCGAGTGCGAACACCGCCCTATAGATAAAACTGTGGAGAATTTACATGAGCAACAAACACATTGAGGTCAAACAAGTAGCTGGTTTCATCGGTGCCGAAATCAGCGGGGTAGACCTGTCGCGTCCTTTGCACGATGATGCAGTCAAAGAAATTCGTCAAGCACTATTGAAGTGGAAAGTCGTATTCTTTCGCGGTCAAAACATCGATCATGCGGCACAGATTGCATTCACGGCTCGTTTCGGCGAAGTGACTTACGCACATCCCCACGAAGATGAGCCAATTGAAGGCTTCTCAGAAATCCAGCCCATTGACCGCAGCCGTTACGAGCGGCGCAATGGTCTGCGCCGTTCCAGCTACGAGAGCCGTTGGCACACCGATGTCACAGCAGTTGTCAACCCACCTGCGGCGTCAATTTTGCGTGCGGTTAATGTCCCTAGCTTCGGTGGTGACACACAATGGACAAATCTAGTTGCAGCCTATGAGGGTCTATCAGCACCCCTGCGAGCCTTGGCAGACACATTAAAAGCCGAACATCGTTTCAATGCGCGTTTGAATTTCCCCAGCAACAGCAAGATTGCCCAGCGCATTGCAGCCAATCCCCTGGTTTCAATCCACCCAGTAGTAAGGGTTCATCCTGAGACTGGTGAACGCGCATTGTACGTGAACCCTGGCTTCACCTCGCACATTATTGACGTATCACGACAAGAGAGTGATCTGCTGCTTGAGTTGTTCTTCAACCAGATCACCAAGCCCGCCTACACTACCCGCTTCCGCTGGAATAACGGTGACATTGCGTTCTGGGACAACCGCGCTACCTCCCATTTAGCCCCTCAAGACTTGGATCATCTGGAAGTCGAGCGCGTCCTCTATCGCACCACCATCACGGGCGATGTTCCAGTTGGGCCCGATGGTTTCCGATCGCAAGTGGTTGAAGGTGAGGCGTTCAATAGCGAGCTACCAACCGTATTGAAGAACAAAGCTGAGAAGTTGGAAGCAGTACCAGCGCTTTCATAAGCTACAGAGTAGTAAACAAGGGCTGCGAAATCTTTTCGTAGCCCGGTTTACCTACTTAATTATCTAGCGAACTATAAATTTATTTGCGTAGCATTAAGCAATTTTTACAGCAACTGCGAATCATTCGTGAGAACATTTTGATCGTTTCTCTTGAGTGAATAGCGATGTCTACACCTACGCCAAAGCAATGATTGAAGGACATCACCACAGCCTATTCCCTGGCAATAACTATATCATTGGACTTAATAACAGCATAAGCTTCTTTCCCTTCAGACAAATCCAACTCTTCTACCGATACTCTGGTGATAATTGAAGTTAACTCAACTTTGTGAACAATCTCCAGCGTTACTTCACTATTAACGGCTCCAGTAACAACTCGCTTAACAACACCCTTGAGAATATTGCGAGAGCTAACTTTGAGTGGTTTCTTTTGAAGACTAATTTCTATCTCAGGCATTTGAGTGTATATATCTTCCTCTTCTGTGTTTATGGATGGTAGCAAGTTTGATGGTGAAGAGTGTTGATTTAGACCACGTACCAGTTCCCGAAGAATCTCGGTCTTAGTTCGCTGAGACTGGTCACAAAACTCTTCCAAAATCTTTCGCTCCTCTTCTGAGGTTTGGAATGTGACCCACCCTTGTTCTTTTCTAGGCATATTTTTTACCGCTTTAGTTGGTCAAATGTTGGTATTTTTGGTACTATTTTACCTAGCATCAATTTTATGGAAAAAACCTTTCAAACGCCTTTTCTATGAAAAGAAGACAAATTTTTGGCTTCCTGGGTATAGCGATCGCTGGCTTACTGCTAGCAATTGGTTTACCGTTGTTTACTCCTTCTCCTGTAATAGCACAGTCGAACACCAGCATACTCGTGTCCGCAGCTGCCAGCTTAAAAGAGGCACTGGAAGAAATTAAGCCTTTGTACCAACAAAGTAAATCAAATATCAATATTAGTTATAATTTTGGGGCCTCTGGTGCCTTGCAGCAACAGATTGAGCAAGGTGCGCCAGCGGATATCTTTATTTCTGCTGGCAAAAAGCAAGTGGATGCTTTGGAACAAAAAGGACTGTTGCTACCAGGTAGCCGTACTAACCTGGCAAATAACCGTCTAGTCTTGATTGTGGCTCAGGATGTTGTTGGTATCAGTAGCTTCTACAATTTAACAGATAGTAAGATTAAAAAAATTGCGATCGGTGAACCCAGAAGCGTACCCGCCGGTCAATATGGCGAGCAAGTCTTAAAGAAATTGAAAATTTATGATCGCCTCAAGTCGAAATTAGTTTTTGCTAACAATGTGCGTCAAGTTTTGGCAGCAGTAGAAAGTGGTAATGCCGAAGCAGGTTTAGTTTATGCCACTGATGCCAAAATTTCTAACAAGGTAAAAGTCGTAGTCGCTGCTGATGATAAATTTCACTCCCCAATTGTCTATCCAGTAGCAATAATTAAAAGCAGTAAAAATCCTACTGCTGCCAAGGAATTTGTTCAGTTTCTATCTGGCAGTGAAGTCAAAACTGTACTCAGAAAATATGGGTTTATTGTGCGCGAAGAAAATAAAAAATAATCACTCTATTTCTTTAGCGATCGCTCTCACAAATTTTAAGAAAGATCCAAGTAATGAATAGCCTTTAAGGGGGATAATTTAGATGTATGCAAGTTCTTCCAGTAGCTAATTTTGAATTAACCGCTTAATTATTGTTAGCCTAAGCCAAGGAGACAAATCCCTAACTTAGGCTAATCATTTAAGAAGCTGTGGACTGTAATTTTTCTAGTCGTGCTAGCACTTCTGAACTGTGAATAGTTGGATTGACTTTGACAAAAGTCTCGCGCAAGACACCTTGAGGATCGATGATGAAACTATGGCGCATAGATAAAAAGCCGAGCCATGAACCGTAAGCTTTGCTCACTGAACCATCAGTGTCTGCCAACAGAGGGAATTTTAGTCCCTCTGAATCACAAAATTTGGCGTGGGAATCAATGTCATCAGCACTGACGCCAATAATCTGAGCGTCTTTTTCGAGGTATTGGGGTAAGTCTTGCTGAAAACGACGAGCCTCTATAGTACAACCAGAGGTGAAGTCTTTTGGATAAAAGTACAGCACTAGCCATTTACCGCGCAAGTCAGAGAGGGAAATTTTGCCATCACCTGTATTGGTTGGCAAAGTAAACTCTGGTGCGGGTTGATTAATTGCCGGAAGTTTACCACCAAGAGCATTAGCAGTAGGGGTAAAATTCAGCCAGCTGATGACAGAAATACAGCTGGCAAATAATATGCTTAAAAAAATGCGGCGGGAAATCATAGTGTAAACCAGAATCACAACTTTACACAAGTTTACAATTCTTGGTTGCGATAAATCTCATTCTAAGTGAGATTCGGCAGGAGTATCTGTGCTTTCGATGTATTGACTATCTAGGAGAAAAGCCCCCCTAGCAAAGCGAATACCCCAATATCCACCGGGTCTGCGGTCAATAACTATACCTTCTTCGCCCATGTGAATTACATTAGGGGGGCGCAGCATGGGCATAGGTTCAGCAGTTTTGACATAAGCTGGTAGCGCCACAACACGGACTTTACTACCAATTGCGAATTCTTTTGACATTTTAATCAAGCGGAGTTTTGATTAACTCATAACTCAAAACTAGCTTGAAAGTCTACTAAATTGAGCAAAGGAATAAATAGGGAAAGGGAAAGGGGATGAAGTTTTTCCCCTTTCCGCATCTTCTGCAAGAAGTCTATTAATTTTTAACTTTGCATCATAATCTATTTTGCGATTGAGATGGGCGGCACTGCCCACCCCAGAATTCTTATTTTTTGAAAGATGATTATTGAGGATTGCCTTGTTGACGGCGTGAAGGAGCATTTTGACGGAATTGCTCTAACTTTTGACGTTGTTCCGGGGTTAAGACTGCTTGAATCTGTTGTTTCTCAGACTCGTGAATTTGTCGCATTTGGGTTTTTTGTGCTTCAGTTAGATTTAAGTCAGCAAAACCACCCTTTCCTCGACGTTGACCGGGTTGCCGTTGACCTGTTTCCCCCTGAGCTTTACGCGCTTGCCATTCAGCCCGACGTGCTTGTTTCGCTGCCTGTAATTTTGCTTTTTGTTCTGGGGTCAAAACTGCTTCAAATTTGGTGCGGCTATCGCGGCGAATCGTCTGAATTTGGGCTTTTTGGGCATCTGTTAGACCCAAATCTTTCCAAGGGCCTCTTTCTTTTTGTGGAGTTTGTGCAAGTAACACGGGTGAAGGAGAGGCTGTTTGAGCGTGAACAGCAAAGGAGGTTGCAGTTAAAGTGAGAGCGATGGCGGAAGCAACTAGCGATAATGCTTTGAGTTTCATTACTTGTCTGGTGGGTTTTCCTGGTTGGATGCCACCATCATAAGAACTTATCTTCAGCAGTTACATGAGGAGAAAGTCATGGTTCTACCCATGACTTTAGTCATGATTGAATTTTGACAAACATGATTGAGAATAAATAGTTAGAAGTTAGAAGTTAGAAGTTAGGAGTTATAAATTATGGAAATTTTGATTAAGATGATTTTATAAGTCATTATTTAGCTTATTACCTAATGGTTTTGTTCTTTGAATTTACTTTTGATTTCTCACTCAGCGAAAAACTTAAGCGGTGAAAGCATCTGCTCAAATTTTCGTAATTCTTAACTTCTAATTCCTAACTTCTAACTTATAACTGGAGCAATGCGACTAATGAGCCGTCCAATTGAAATTAAGAAACATGCTTTTCCGTCTCTGCTTTATCTACAGTGGACATTACTGGCGATCACCGCATTGACAGCCGTTATACCACCTCCGTTACGGCGTTTTCGTCCCAAGCCTCCAGAACTATCAATTTGTGGTGCATTTCCAGACTTGTCAGTTTGTAGCATATTGCCAGAACTATCAATTTATAGTCTGATTATTTTTGCGGTAATGGGTTTAAGATTACCCAGAAATAACCAGACAACTAAGGTAATATATACAACCATTGAATTTTTATTAATTTTAATAATTGGACTTTTTGGGGAAAGATTTGCTCGACTTTTCCCTTTTCTATATATAATTTTAGTAACTCGCAGTTGTCTGATTTTTCAGTTAAATGGGCGTTTATTCGTTACAGCTTTGTCATTTGCTTTATTTTTAATTACGACACAACTAAAATATCAGTTATTCAATTTTCAAGCATCGCCGCAGGCACAAGAGCGATATCGATTTTTGATTTTGAATTCATCGCTAGTATTTGGCTTAAGTTTGGTTTTTGTGTTGTTGATGATGAATGCAATTTTGTCTGAACGGCAAAGTCAAGAAAAGCTAGCTCTTGCTCACGAAAAACTCCGTCAATATGCTATGCAAATTGAAAATCAAGCTACCTTAGAAGAACGTAACCGTATTGCTCGTGAAATTCATGATTCATTAGGACACTCTCTAACTGCTTTAAATCTACAATTAGAAACTGCTTTAAAATTATGGCAATCTAACCCAGGTAAGGCTGAAACATTTCTTACAACTGCAAAGGAATTAGGTTCAAAGGCGCTAAAAGATGTTCGTCAATCTGTTTCTACTATGCGTTCTAATCCTTTACAAGAACAATCTTTAGAAGATGCGATCGCTAGTCTTTCAGAAAATTTTCATCGTTCAAATGGGATTTTACCAATTTACCAAATCAACCTAGAATATCCTCTGCCACCTGAAATAAATACTGCTATTTACCGGATTACTCAAGAATCTTTGACTAATATATCTAAATATGCTTATGCCACAGAGGTTAAATTGGAACTCACTACGACAAAAGGCAATTTGCGATTGATAATTCAGGATAATGGTAAAGGTTTTGATGTAGGGCAAAATACTACCGGTTTTGGACTTCATAGTATGCGCGATCGCACTTTAGCACTTGGAGGTAAGTTTAATATTAATAGCGCTCTTGGCTCTGGTTGCAAAATTACAGTTAATATTCCCTTAACAAGGTTAAGATAATGATAAAAGTATTGCTGGTAGATGACCAAAGTTTAATTCGTCAAGGATTAAGAACATTATTGGAACTAGAACCAGATTTAGAAATAGTTGGAGAAGCAGAAAACGGCGAACAAGCGATTAACTCTGTTGCCAAATTTCAGCCAGATGTAATATTGCTAGATATCAGAATGCCGATTATGGATGGAGTTGCAGCCACGCAGGAAATTCAAAAACGTTTTGCTAAAACTAAGATTTTAGTACTAACAACTTTTGATGATGATGAATATGTGTCAGCAGCTTTAAAAAATGGGGCGATGGGTTATTTATTAAAAGATACACCATCAGAAGAATTAGCTGTTGCTATTCGTGCCGTTCATAAAGGATATACGCAATTAGGCCCAGGTATAGTTAAAAAGCTGTTGACTCAATTTTCTCATGTTGCACCAACTCATTCACTGCCTATACCATCTAGTTTAGCTGAACTTACTCCTAGAGAAAAAGAGGTTTTGCAGTTAATTGCTACAGGCGCTAGTAACCGAGAAATCGCTCAGGAACTCTACATTTCTGAAGGGACAGTAAAAAATCATGTTACGAATATTTTAAACAGGTTGAATTTGCGCGATCGCACTCAAGCTGCAATTTGGGCAAATACATATTTATCCTATTTAAATGAGCCAAGTTAAATAATTCATAATTCTTTGCCGAGATACTTATATAAATGAATCAATCATAACTTATGCATTGATAAAGTAGACAAAAAATGATTGAATAAATCAGGAAAAAGCAAGCGATCGCTCATCACCTTAAGCAGACTGATCGTTAAGCTTGAAGCTCAAACTGTATAGTATTTTATACTAAAATCGTAGTATGTAAATTAGTCTTGATTACACTTAATTGTTTTATGGAAGTGATTTTGGGTGATATCACAACGTTAAAAGTTGATGCCATCGTCAATGCTGCAAATACTAGTTTGCTTGGGGGTAGTGGTGTAGATGGAGCGATACACAAGGCATCTGGATCGGATCTAGTTGATGAGTGTAGGTCACTTGGAGGATGTAAAATTGGCGATGCTAAACTAACCAAAGGATATCGCTTGCCTGCAAGCTTCATCATTCATACTGTAGGCCCAGTATGGCGAGGAGGTAATCACGGAGAACCCGAACTTCTAGCTCAGTGTTATTATAAATGTATGCAAATTGCCGCAGATAAAAAGTTTAATAGTTTGGCATTTCCTTGCATTAGTACTGGCATTTATAAATATCCTAAAATTTTAGCAGCTGAGGTAGCAGTGAAAATATGCAATGAACAGCTACAAAAGAATGGCCGTCCACAAAGAATAATTTTTTGCTGCTATGACCCAGAAAACTATGGAATATATAAAAATATTTTAGGACTTACGCATTGACAAAAATCAATGATTATTGGTTAGACAAACTACTTTTAAACCGCAGAAACACAGAGTATGACACTTGCTTGAGAAGGTTTTCCAACTTGAGCAATAGTAGTCCGTACACCAAAGAAAAAGAATGAGATTATTCAAATTACTTTGAAAAGACTATTTCTAAAAAAAATTTTTTTGGTAGCTTATTTAAATAATTCCAAACATTCATTTTTTAAAACGTCTTTTGTGAGTTTTATTTTCCTAAATGACTTATCGATTACCTGTTCACAAGATATATTAATTTGTGATTGATTTACATTAATTAAATCTTGAATTGAAGCACCATATACAATTTCTGATAAACCACTCCAAACACAAGCAGTTGCACACATCGGACAAGGTTCGCCAGTTGTATATATGCTATAACCTTCTAAAGAAGGGTTTTTAAGTTTAGCTGTTAAACTACGAATAGCATTGATTTCTGCATGGGCTGATGGATCGTTGTCTCTCCTCACAGTATTATGAGCTACCGCAACGACTTCGTTATCTTTAACAATCACTGCACCGTAAGGTGCATCACCTTCTTTTGCTTCTGCCAATGCTAAACGCATAAAAGATTCTGGGTTCATATAAGCTGGAGTTAACATAAGGATAATGGTTAATAATATCGTATTTCTAATGTTATAACTGGGAATTAAGATGTATTAATGGTCGAATATGTTACTGAGCCGACAAGAAACAGAATTTTACTTAGAAGACCTAGAAACACCAATAGGTAAAGCAATTAATTTAACACTTGCCTCATTGGTGCTAATATCATCAGGAATTTTTGTGGCAGAAACATATAATATTCCTGATTATATGCGGTTTAAGTTAAATGTAGCTGATACTGCGATCGTCATTATCTTTGCGGTAGAATATTCGCTCCGCCTGTGGAGTGCAGAAAATAAAATTAAGTATATTTTTAGCTTTTATTCGATTATTGACTTAATGGCGATTTTGCCATTTTTTCTAGGAATGGTGGATATTAGCTTTATCCGCTTATTACGATGGTTTCGGATTTTACGATTAATTAGATTTATAGATAGAAAGTTTTTATTTGCCAGTATCAGTTCTGAAGACGGGATGATTTTTGCGCGAATATTATTTACATTATTTACAATTGTTTTTATTTACTCTGGCTTAATTTATCAAGTTGAACATCCGGTTAATCCTGAAAAATACGGTACATTTTTGGATGCATTCTATTTCTCCGTTGTCACAATGACAACTGTAGGATTTGGCGATGTTATTCCAATTTCGGAATTAGGACGCTTGCTAACAGTATTGATGATTTTTACTGGAATTGCATTGATTCCTTGGCAAGTGGGAGATTTAATTAAGCAAGTGGTGAAAACTGCTAATCAGGTAGAAATAGTTTGTTCAGGTTGTGGTTTAGCTTTCCATGATGTAAATGCTGGGTTTTGTCAGAGGTGCGGGACTAAGTTACCTAGTCTCAGGATTGATTAGACATCTGGTGAAATTAAATATGCGTTATCCACAATCGTTGGAGAGATGTAGCACTGCTATGTCTTTATATTCTTTTTCACTCCTATAGGATATCTCCTTTGAGGAAAACCCAGGTTCAATAACAACAAATTCAATAGTCAGCAACGATTAAAATTTTAGCTTAACAAATTCAAGACTTTAATTATACGATTCAAACAAAGCTGGTGATACCTACGGTGAGCTACGCTAACGCAGCTTAACTTCCACACTTTTTTTAGGGTGACGCATACTAAGGCGATAACACACCTGACACCCATACCATATTCTTATTTGGAAAATAGCTTCCAAGGGTTTTTATCTTACTTTGGTAAGGGAGGTTCAATAAAAGTAATTTTACAAAAGAATGTGACAGAACATCAGCTTCGGTTTTACTCGGCTCAACCTAGCCTATATAAGATTTTGAAAGTAATTTCAGGTAATATTAGGCGCTGATGGGTTGTTGTTCAGATTCAATTAACTGATTATTTGGCACATCAAATCTAATAGTACTAGCCGCCCAGTCTTTGAAATCGGGTGCTAGCCAGACTAGCTTACGCAGAATTTCATCATTCACCCACAACACCAAGGGGAACTGAAACTGTTTCCGAAACTCATCTCGCATGATATTGGTACTAATAATCAGTTGGTTAATTGCCACTACAGATTCTAAGCCCCTTACCATCAAAGCTTCGGGTTGAGTAGTACCAATTTCACTTGTAATAGCTGTGTATAACTTGTCAACCGTAGGTGAGAGCAAAATTTCGTGGATATCTGCTGATGAAAATTCTGTTAACAAATTCAACACTTTCTGCTGCCTTTGAACACAGTTACAACACGCCAACAATAGCGAAAACTCTCCACCAGAAACCATCATCGCCCTTGCCAGTCTCTTAGTGGCTGCTGTGCTGCTAACTGTGCCGTTTTCTGAATTAGTTAAGCCGATCATTAAAAACACCTTCTTTTGATTTTCAAACATATTCAGTGATTCTACCCTATTAATTTTTATTCAAAAGTGTTAATTGGGTAATTTTGATGACTTTTCTCTGTAATATTAAGCATTATATAACGAACAAGCAGATGGTGCATTATCTCATATTCACAATTTAGGGATAATGTAAAGATAATATCAACATAACCTCAGTAACAGGGGACACGCAAACAATTAACAATTGAATTATCACTGGATTTTCAGAGATTTTTGCATCTGCTAGCAATTAAGTAATTTGTTTTTAACGTTCAGTAAAAAAAATAATCAGTAAAAGTCTAACAGTAAATGTTAGCAAGTGGCAAAACTTATAGCAGTTTTCAAATGCACCTCTACTTAAACACTAGGTTTTCCATGTCACCCTTCTTTTGTGGTCGCACTATAACTTTGCTTGACGCTAACACCAGTTACCTACAGCAGTAAACCCCCTACAGCGAGAGTTCACCGCGTCACCGTGTCTTCTCAACAAGCCATTTGGGGACGGATATTGAGTGTGGAGTAATGAAGAGTGCTGAGTTCCGAGTGCTGTTAGCGGTAGCGGGGCGTTTAGCCCGTGCTGAGTTGAAAGACCACTGGCGAAAAGATTCCGCTTAACGTTGGGCGGGGCAAAGACCCAAGTACATCAGTACTGAGTAATTTTTATTTACTCTTAGCCGAGGGACCCAGGACTCAGCACTGAGTTTGGTAAAATAGTCTCAGCGCCAGATGCAGAAATTTTGTTGCATTAAAGCTAACTCATCCGTTTGATAGAACTGTAGATAGAAGATGTCGCTCCGTTAGTGGAGGACAGGGAATATTTAGCTTTCTAAGATCGATTCAGAACATCTGAACTATAACAACAAGTTTGGAATTTGCTCAATTGCCCCATTGTTTGAGGTTGATAGCCAATAACAAACGTATGTAAATATTTATTTGATTTTTTGGAAACAAATTAGGAATATCACACCATGCTATTTAAAGATCGGAGGTTTGCGGGTCAAATTTTGGCTAAGGAGTTAACCGCTTATGCTAACGACCCAGATGTTCTGGTATTAGGGCTACCAAGGGGTGGTGTACCCGTTGCTTTTGAAGTTGCCAAAACGTTAAATGCTCCCTTAGATGTTTTAGTGGTACGTAAATTAGGTGTGCCCGATCAAGAAGAACTAGCGATGGGAGCGATCGCTTCTGGTGGTGTGCGGATAGTCAATAAATATATTATCAGCTTGGTGAAGATATCCGATGAAGTAATTGCCAGAGTGTCGGCGCAAGAAGAACGGGAGTTAGAGCGGCGGGAACGGCTTTATCGGGGAAATCGCCCCTTAAAAAATTTACAAGGACGCACAGTCATCTTGGTAGATGATGGTTTAGCCACAGGTGCAACGATGTGGGCTGCTGTTGTAACCGTGCGAAAACACCAACCTGCTCAGATTGCGATCGCTGTGCCCGTGGCTGCACCTGAAACTTGCCAAGAGTTAGAAACTGAGGTAGACGAAATCGTTTGCATCTCCAGACCCAGCCCTTTCCAGAGCGTTGGTCTTTGGTACGAAAGCTTTCCTCAAACTACCGATGAAGAAGTCCGCTACTTACTCGCAAAAGCGACGAAGAACGGTGAAGCAATACCTCTTGGCACGTAGATTTGGTGTTTGAGAATGCCAAGATTAAGTTTCTGAGATGGACTCAACTCACCAACTGAAGTTTTAACGGGATAGAACTCAAACAATGTGATGATAGCGGTTCGGATTAGTAATGCTACCGGAACAAAAACATTGATCCAGTTACAAACTAGTACAGGTCGGCGGAAATAAACCAACCCTGACGCTCCTGCGTCGCTAACGCTGCGCTAACGGGTGACGCTCTCTACGAGACGCTGCGCGTAGCTTGCAACTCTTACAGAGTACGCAGGCTCGCTCATAGCGTTGCCATGCCGTTGGCGAACGCGAGTGCGTCTCTGAAAGAGAAGCCTCTCGTTCGCGTTAGCGTCTCTGAAAGAGAAGAGAAGGCTTTACGCTGCCCTAACGGCAGTTCCTCATGGGGAGCCACTGCGGTCTTGGGGTCTCCCCAAGTGGAGCAAGTGGCGTGGGAACCCCCTCTGAGCGACTGCCTCACCATCCCAAATCAACGAAACCCTTATGCTGTATTCATTTTTAATTTTTAATTTTTAATTTTTAATTCTGCTTTGCGGTACTAGTTGATATGGTTGAATAATGCTAAGTTCAGAATCAAACAGTACCCAATGTTTCATGACCCACACTTAATAACCCGTATTAATCAATATGTCTGAGATTCAAAACAAAGTGGTAATCATCACCGGAGCCAGCAGTGGTTTAGGTGAGGCGACTGCGAAGCGACTTGCTGCTAGTGGAGCCAAACTGATGCTGGCTGCTCGACGCGAAGATCGGCTCAAAGATTTGGTTGGAGCCATCGCTAAATCAGGAGGAACTGCAACCTATCAAGTAACGGATGTAGCAGATCGCGCCCAAGTGGAAGCCTTAGCGAAGGAAACTTTGAGTACATACAGCCAGATCGACGTGCTAATCAATAATGCCGGATTGATGCCGCTTTCTCCCCTCGACCAAGTAAAGGTAGAGGAGTGGGATCGGATGATCGATGTGAACATTAAGGGCGTTCTCTATGGGATTGCTGCCGTGTTGCCGATTATGCGTCAGCAAAAGTCTGGTCATATCATTAACCTATCGTCCGTGGCTGGACATAAGGTGTTTGCGGGATCGGCCGTCTACTGTGCCACCAAGTACGCAGTGCGGGCGATCTCTGAAGGGCTGCGGCTAGAGTCAAACGGTGAAATCCGTTCGACTAATATCTCACCAGGAGCCGTTGCCACCGAGCTGGCTAACACGATTACCGATAAAGACACAGCAGCGGGAATTAATCAACTTTATGAGATCGCCATTGATGCAGATGCCATTGCTCGTGCGATCGGATATGCCATTGAACAGCCCAGTGATGTTGATGTGAATGAAATCATCATCCGTCCGACACGTCAAGAACTTTAAATTTCGGTTTAGGGGCTTGCATTCGGCTCAGATAGCCAGACGATATCTTGAACATAATCGACCTATGAACTACCCATAGTTGGTTTTGCCTGAACTATGGCTTTCTACATCCCACAGTTCTTTTTTGGTAGAACTTTCTACAGATTTTTGACGCTTCTTCGCCCCTAGTTGCCGCATACTACCCGCTTTTTTACGAGTGTTTGCGGTAGAGCTAGGCGACTCTACGTCTACGAGGCTCGTTCCAAACCCCGGTAGAGTTCTCTTTGCCCAATAAAGCATAACTTCGGCAGCAGCAATATCCCTATCCTGAACATAATTACAAACATCACACTCATGCACTCGGATATCGAGTGTTTTCTTGTGTTGGTGTCCACATTTAGGGCAGGTTTGAGAAGGTTTTACAAGACGGGTTGGAACTTCGATAAATACACCACCGATCTGTTCTATTTTGTATTTGATGGTGCTGCGTAGCATTCCAAAACCAACATCAAGAATGGATTTGTTTAGACCCGCTTTTTGCTTCTTCCGTTTGCCTTTTTTAGCTTTACCGGTCATGTTTTTGACAACTAGAGTTTCGGTTGCAACGAAGCTATTACCGCTTACAATGTCTGCTGCAACTTGATGTACCCAATTCTGATGCTGATTGGCGACTTTGCGAGTTAGTCTACTAACCTTTGCAGTGGCTCTTTTATATCTTCTAGAAGCCTTGATTTTTTTGTTTCTATTCTGTGCGCGTTTACGTCTCTTCTCCTTAGAGGATGTCTGAGAAGTTTCTGATAGGTGATTTTGATCACGCAAGTTGCTTAAGCATTAAACGAATCATGGCAATATAAATGAATGTTTCTGTTGTCTCAGGTAAGATTTCATAATCTTTACTTAATCGTCGGCACCAATTAAACCAACCAAAAGTTCTCTCAACAAGCCAACGTTTAGGTAAAACTACAAAACCTTTCTGTTCCTCATGGCGTGTCACAACACTCCAGAGCCAGCGATAAACATCAATGACCCAGTGCGTAAAATCCTTTCCACGATATCTTCCATCAACCCAAATTTTAATCAACCGATTCATGCGATCGCGTACTTGATTAAGTTTAAACAAAACTTGTTTTGCGCCTGCTTGTTCACTTACATTTGCGGCAGTGATTACGACAACGAAAAGCTTGCCCAAGGTATCAATAAGTATGTGCCGCTTACGTCCCTTGATCTTCTTCCCTGAGTCATAGCCGACTTCCTTGGACACCATTGTTGCGGTTTCGACCGATTGACTGTCCATAATTACTTCAGATGGTGATGGTTCTCGGTTTTGGCTAACACGTACCCATAAACGTAAGCGTTCATGAATTTGTTGCCATGTGCCGTCTTTGCGCCACTGCCGGAAATAATGGTAAACGGTTTTCCAGTTTGGGAAGTCGTGGGGGAGCATACGCCACGCACAACCTGCACACAAGATGTAAAAGATTGCATTCACTACTGCGGACATGTCAACACTGCGTTTTCTACCACCTTTTTTCGCTGCTGGAATTAGCCCTGATAGCAGTTTCCACTGCTCCGAAGTCAAGTTACTTGGGTAGGATGGACTCATGGCTCTCGTAACGCTGTCATACTTAAGTATTTTTTCTAATGACAGGATACCGTTACGTGGGCTTTCTTACTTTTCAGACATCCTCTTAGAAGCTTTTTTGATTTTCTGCTCGGCATTTCTCAAAAACTTAGGAGCATCAACCTGTTGATGGTTTTCTTCGTCAGTAATTGACAATGCTGCTTTACAACCTAAGTCAATGCCAATTGCACCGACTGGTAGAACCTCTGGTTTTAGAACTTGGTCTAACGTCGTCAACCGCTATCCTTCCCCACCCTGCGAGTACGCTGAGGGTGGGGACTGCCGCGTGTGGTTCAGGAAATAAAACAATCGCCCTCAAGAAAGCGATCGCTTTTGCTCACTTTTGATCGGTCAGAGATGTCTTCAACATAACCGATCGCTGGGAATTCTCTACTAACTGTTTGCCACATTCCTTACAGCGATAACACTGTTTCCCCCGTCGATACCCGTTTTTGGATAACTGCTTCGATTGACAGCGGGGACATATCATTACTTTCATTACATTACTCAACTGATTGTCATCCATATATGGCTCTAAATATGAGACCATCAAGTCCTCAATCTCTTGAGTCAACTGTTTACGGTACTCCTCATCGGGGCTGCGAAGTGCCGCTAGCATAACCGCATTGCTACTATGCACACACACTTCTGCTAGTAAACTGTAATGTTCCTGCTTCAGTGCGGGATTTCGCTGCTTCAGCATATTCGCCATAAAGTTGATCGCCTCTTGGGTCATGCTTTCATCGATCGACTGGAAAATTTCGCGTGCCAGAAAAAACTGCACAAACACCACCTGCGATACTGGCTGTTCAAATAGTTTTGCAACAGTCGTTACAAGCGCATGAATCATTTGACGGAGTGGCAACTGGACAATTATAGGGATGTCTACCTGTGCCCACATAGCCTTCACCCGCTCAACATGGCGTAACTCCATCGCCTTGAAAATAGCAGCTTTGTCAGGGAAAAATTGATACAGAGAGCCGATCGCTGTCCCTGCTTTTGCTGCAATCTGATGAGTTGTTGCTGCTTCATAGCCCATTTCATCAAATACAGCAGCAGCAGCATCTAGGATTTTTTCAACTCGTTCCTTACCTCGCTGCTGTTTGGGTTGGTGGCGCAAGCTACTTGACGAATGTGAATATTTTGTCATATTTTAGAAATGCGACAAATCTTTCACAATTTTATCTTTAGTGGAGAATCCTATGCAATCTATGCTTCCTGGAGCGCCTTGGTTATTAGCGCACAAGTCTATGCTGACAGTGAATCAACCTCGAAAAATTTCTTTATATGGTGCTGACTATGTGATGTGGAAGGATACTGTTGGAGACATCCATGCTTTACCCAACGCTTGCCCCCATCTGGGAGCGATGCTATCAGAAGGATGGTGCGAAGCCCAAAGCGGTCGGACAAGTGCTATAGTCTGTCCGTTTCATGCCCTGAAGTTTGATGGTGAGGGCTGCACTGTGTTGCCCGGATCGAGCAAGAAAACATTACCTCAACTGAAACCTTTAGAACTAAAAATTCAAGGTGATTTCGTCTGGTCTTATGGGGAATACGAGCCAAAAATATCCATTCCTACTGTGCTGAATGAAATTGCAAACACCTACTACTTTGTTGGGCATACCGCAGATCGAAGTATTGAGACAGACTTACTAAGTATGCTGCTGAATATGCACGACTACAATCATCAAAACGGCACTCATCGGGACTTATTTCGGATTACTGAGGTGGAATTTCATCAATTCATTGATAATGGGCATCACTCCCATGCGTTTTATGATATGCCCACGACCCCTTACAGTTTAGTGGAAAAGCTCAGAAAACCGGATTTATTTCTGCTACCCAACACTATTAAGGCCCATCTGGAAAATCATTTCCCATCCCTGGTGATTTTTCATGGAGAAATGCCGTTGGGTAAAGCGGCGCAGTGTCACATTTTTGTGCCAGAAACGGAGAATCGGACACGAACTTACATTTTGCTATTCGGTCAAGCCAAGCATCCTGCTTTTAAGGTTTTTGGCAACACTTATCTCAAGTTTGGCAAGGTCATAGTGGATCAAGATACTGATATTCTTGGAAAAATTTATCCAGATACACCTCAGAAAATTAAACTCAACAATGAAATAGGTATGGATTGGGTACGACGTAATTTTGAAAGCTTCCCTAATGTAGTTTCACCTAATCTTTCAAAGTAAATTTCGAGAATATTTTCCGATGTTGCTACTTTACCTATAAATGCCTGAATGTAGTTGGCGATCGCATTTAAGCAGTCAGCCAAAGCTATCCGTAGTGGCTCGTAAGGTCTAAAAGGCCACATTACTAAGGAAAGTAGCATCGCTCATTCACCTGCAATTAGACATAGCAGCGATCGCATGAGGCTGTGATTGGATCGGAAATCTGAGGAAATTACTTCGATTCAGCTGAATTTTTTTGTTAATAAAATAAAATTTTTATCTGAATTATCTTAATATTTTGATATATTCAGATTTATTCTAATTGATAGTGGGTATTGCTTATTTGCAATCTCAGGGTATTGACCCGAATAACTTGCCCCCGTTTGAGTAGCTACCGTGTATACACAAGTCGAGTTGGGAATCAAATAGACAGAAAAGAACGGAAAATTATTTTTAAAATCCTTGATTTTCCGTTATCTCTATATGAATAATCTGACATTATTGATAATTAACTAGATTAATATCATGTCCGGTTAAACACTTATAATATCTGTAGGTTGGGTTGAGGAACGAAACCCAACACTGGATTCTTTCAGGAAATATTATATAGCATTCCACGCTTTTACCTGATTTTAATCTTCAAGCATTTCCAACAATTGCGCCTCAATTAACTGTGTAATTCCCAACAAAATTGCTTTTTCTAACTTGGAACCGGCATCTTCTCCTAATACTAAATAATCTGTTTTTTTACTCACTGAATCAGTCACTTTTCCCCCAGATTTTTGAATCAATGCCTTCGCTTCATCTCGCTTTAAGGTTGGCAATGTTCCCGTAATTACAAAAGTTTTACCTACGAACTTTTGATTGCCATCTCCAACTATTTTTGTTTCCTCTGGGGCAGTTAATTGCAATCCTTCTGCTTGTAAGCGTTCTATCAACTTTTGATTAGCGTCAATCCGAAACCATTGGTATACTGATTGGGCAATTTCAGCACCAATACCGTAAATGCCTTCAATATCTGATTGCTTTGCTGTAGCTAACTGGTCTACAGCGAAATATTTCTGAGTCAACAATTGAGCATTTACACTGCCAACGTGACGGATACCTAAACCATACAATACTCTTGACCAAGGTTGATTTTTTGATTGAGCGATCGCATCGATCAATTTCTCTGCCGACTTTTTCCCCATCCTTTCCAATTCACATAATTTCTCTGCTGTCAACTCATATAAATCAGCAACGGAATGCACCAAACCTTTATCAACGAGTTGATATACCAGCTTTTCGCCCATGCCTTTAATATCCAAGGCATCACGACTTACCCAATGTTCAATGGAACCTTTGAGAATCGCCGCGCAGGAAGCATTGACGCACCGAGTCACCGCCTCACCTGATTCTCGCACCACCAGTTGACCGCAGACTGGGCAATGGGTAGGCATAACAAAGGGTTCGGTGTTAACGGGACGGAGTTCTTTGATTACCCTCAGCACTTCTGGAATGATTTCCCCAGCTTTGCGGACAATCACAGTATCGCCAATGCGGATGTCTAATTGAGTAATGCGATCGCTATTATGTAAAGTGGCGCGGGAAACCGTTGTTCCGGCCAGTTGCACCGGGCGCATCTCTGCTAATGGCGTTAACGCCCCCGTTCGCCCTACATTTATAGCAATATTTTCCACACGAGTAGGTGCTTCTTCGGCTGGGTACTTCAAAGCGATCGCCCAGCGGGGAAATTTCTGCGTAAACCCTAGCTGTTCCTGAAGTTTAAAAGAATTCAGCTTTACCACTACCCCATCTGTCATGTAGGGTAAATTCAGCCGTTCTGTGTCCCAATATTCATAATATTTTGCCACTTCTGCGATCGAAGCACAGAGTTTGTGGTTGGGGTTGACTCGAAAACCCATCTTTTCCAACAACTCCAAAGCTTCCCATTGGGTATTCGCAATACTGGTGTCATCTCTACCAGGAATGTGCAGGGTGTAGCCAAAGAAATCTAACCGCCGTTTAGCGACAATGCGAGAATCTAGTTGCCTGAGTGTACCAGCTGCGGCATTACGGGGATTGGCAAATAATTGCTCGCTTGCCTTTTGCCTTTCCTCGTTGATTTGTTTAAATACTTCCAACGGCAAAAACGCCTCGCCTCGCACTTCCACCCTTTCTAGAATTTCTAACCCTTCAAAATTCAAACGTAAGGGAATTGAGCGAATTGTCCGCACATTTTGAGTGATATCTTCACCCGTTACCCCATCACCCCTAGTTGTGCCTCTAACTAGAATGCCATTTTGGTAGGTAAGAGCCAAAGCAGAACCATCAATTTTAAGTTCACTGACATATTCCGCTGAATCTATTTTCGGTACTTGTCGCCGCCAACGCCGATCCCACCCTTGCAACTCATCAATATTGAATGCATTCTCCAGACTATACAAGGGGATATTGTGCCGCACCGAGGTAAACTGCGTATGCCTAAGCTCACCCACGCGCTGAGTCGGACTATCGGGTGCTGTCAATTCTGGATATTGAGTTTCTAGTTGTTGCAATTCTCGATATAGCTGGTCATAGATTGCATCCTCCATGATTGGAGCATCTAGGACGTAATAAGCATAACTTGCTTGTTGCAATAACTGGCGTAATTCTTCTGTGCACTTTACTTCCGGCTTAATCTGTGTCATTAGAATTATTATAAAATATCTAGAATTAGAGCTAACAAATCATACATTTGTACTATACAAAATTTTTTTTGGCTTTTGAGCTATATCCAAAGCTAAATAAGTTTTACCAAATCTTCCGCTACTCAGTACTTGAATAGGGCGATGTGTCGCAAACTTCAGTAGTGCGCTTCCCCTGAGTACTAAGTATAATTCCACTGGTAAAAAATGTAGAGCGATCGCGAGTAAATGAAGTAGGGGAACAGCCGTGCATCCAATCAAGCTAGCTATTGTTGTCTTACTTTAGACATTGGCAAGTGTCGTCAAAGATGTATGACATGGCAGCTTTGTATTATGATTTATATTACAAAGAATACATAACAAAATCATTGCCATTACAAATGAAAGAAGAAATCCTAACGTTCACCGTTGAGCATTTGGATGAATGCGCCAATTTAGCCGTTGAAGTATTCAATGGTGAGCTTCCCAATCAGCATTGGACACGAGAAACCGCTCGAGTAAGGTTACAAGAAATCTTTAACACATCCGGATTCGTCGGACTTGTATGCAGAAGTTGGGAGATGCAGGGATTTGTTGTTGGCATTTGTGAGCAATGGGAAAATACTCTTCGCTTCGAGTTGAAAACAATTTGTGTCCGATCTGATAGACAAGGTCACGGAATAGGGACAAACCTACTTCAGCAACTAGTCAATACACTTAAATCAATGAACGTTAACTCGATTTACCTTCTCACCTCAAAAGATGGGTTGGCTGAGGCTTTTTACACAAAGAATGGCTTCCAAAGAAGTCCACGGATGATATTTATGTCACATCAACTTATTCAATAGTCGTTAATTTATACAAACTAGAAAAGTTGTAAATAAAGCGTTTTAACTGTTTCTGTTACAAAAATTTACAACGTATCCCATTTTGCACGTATCCCGGCTGTACCCCAAGTAGGGGTACAATATGTTGCATAGGTGTCAACTTAACGTGAAAGCCAGCCTATAACCAGCTTTTAGATATTGTCTCGTTCCCAATCGGAGACTGGGAATGCCGTCCTAGAGGCTCTGCCGCCTGCCGCCAGCAAGGGAGGCGGAGCTACTAGGAGCAGCATTTCCAGCCAGAGGCTGGAAACGAGGTTTTAAAGGAGTTTCAGCTTAAGTTGACACCAATGAATATGTTGTGCCCCTACGATTATCTGTAGCTTATCTTGCCGTAGCCTCTGGTAGAGAAGTTCCAATCTGCTGTAAAAAAATGTAGAGACGTAGCAGTGCTACGTCTCTACAAGGGTTATGAATAACGAATATTTAATTTCACCAGAGTCTATTAGACAACTGGGTTGAGTAGCTGTCAATAAACAAAATTATGTCTAGGGTAGGGCAGCACCCACCCCAAATTGTTATCCAATTACCTCAGCAGTCTTCTTCTTATCCAACTTGAGAATCAACACACCCAAAGGTGGTAAACATAAATCCAGTGAATAAGGATGACTGTGCAAAGACCACTCATCCGTCCATTTACCACCTAAATTGCCCATATTACTGCCGCCATACTGACGAGCATCACTATTAAACAACTCAGTATAAAATCCCTTTTGCGGTACACCGATACGGTAGTGAGAATGGGGTTGTGGTGTAAAATTGCAAACGACGATCGCGAAATCATCAGAATCCTTGTCACGACGCATGAAGGCAACTACACTATGGCGGTTATCGCTACAGTCAATCCACTCAAACCCTGCTTGGGCAAAATCCTGGGTATACAAAACTGGTTCAGAACGGTAAAGATAATTCAAATCGTGGAAAAACGTTTTTAACTGTTGGTGGGCTTCATGTTGCAATAAATGCCACTCCAAATCTGTCCAATCATTCCACTCACTCCATTGCCCAAACTCCATGCTCATAAACATGGTTTTCTTGCCTGGGTGAGCAAACATATAGGTAAATAAACAACGCACATTAGCTAACTTTTGCCATGTATCTCCCGGCATTTTGCCGATGATATTGCTCTTGCCATGCACGACTTCATCGTGAGACAGGGCCAGCATGAAGTTCTCAGTGTGGTTGTACCACATACTAAAGGTGATATTGTTTTGGTGGAACTGGCGGAACCAAGGGTCCATGCTGAAGTAATCCAGCATATCGTGCATCCAGCCCATATCCCACTTCAAGTTAAAGCCCAGTCCGCCTGTATAGGTAGGCCAAGATACCATTGGCCAGGAAGTGGATTCTTCCGCAATTGAAAGAACACCGGGGAAATAGCTAAAGATAATGTTATTTACCTGACGCAGAAAATCTGCTGCTTCTAGGTTTTCTCTGCCGCCGTACTGGTTGGGCAGCCATTCTCCTGGTTCGCGGCAATAGTCGTTATAGAGCATCGAGGCAACAGCATCGACACGAACCCCGTCAATGTGGTATTTGTCAAACCAGAAGAGAGCATTTGCTGCTAAGAAATTACTAACTTCATGGCGACCGTAATTGAATACCAAAGTACCCCATCCTTTATGTTCGCCTTTGCGGGGGTCAGCGTGTTCGTATAAATGGCTACCATCAAAGAAAGCTAAACCATGCCCATCTTTGGGAAAGTGACCAGGAACCCAATCTACAATTACCCCTATATCATTTTCGTGACATTTGTCAATAAAATACATCAAATCTTCGGGTCTGCCAAAACGCGAGGTAGGGGCATAGTAACCAGTTACTTGATAACCCCAAGAACCATCAAAGGGATGCTCCGCAATTGGCAGCATTTCTATGTGGGTGTATCCTAATTCTTTGACATAGGGAATGAGTCGGTCAGCTAGTTCTCGGTAGGTAAGGAAGCGTGCGCCCGGCTTTAGTCCAGAAACGACAACTACTGGTTCAGTTTCACCATTGGGAAGTTTAGCTGGTTCTGCACTCGAAGCGTGTAACCAAGAGCCTAAATGCACTTCGTAAACTGAAACTGGCTGAGTTAGGGGGTCAATATGACGCCGCTTTTCCATCCAGTTTTCATCACTCCAACTATAAACATCTAAATCAGTGACAATAGATGCCGTTTTCGGGCGAAGTTCTTGCTGGAAACCGTAGGGATCGGATTTTTCGTAAATGTGTCCTTCAAAATTTTTGATTTCGTATTTGTAATGCTCTCCCACACCGATTTCAGGAATAAATAATTCCCAAATTCCGGTGGGGCCTTTACGCATCTGATGTTTACGCCCATCCCAGAGGTTGAAATCTCCCAGCAATGAAACATTACGAGCGTTGGGTGCCCAAACGGCAAAATAAACGCCCTTAACGCCGCCTATTTCCGTGGGGTGCGCTCCCAGTTTTTCATATATCCGGTGATGGTTGCCTTCACTAAACAAATGCAAGTCAAAGTCTGTCAAGCGGGGAGAACGGAAAGCGTAAGGGTCATAGATGACACGCTCATGTTCTCCTTCTTTAATCCGTAACTGGTAGTTTGCAAGTTCGGCAGTTTCAATGGTGCATTCAAAAAAGTGAGGATGATGCACCGTTTGCATTGGGTATTCTTTACGTTGTTCAGGAAGAACAACCCATGCTGCACTTGCATTTGGTAGGTAGGCCCGCACAGCCCAGACAGTTTTGCCGTCTTGCTCTATGGGATGAGAGCCTAATATTTCAAAGGGATCGTTATGCTGATTCCAAACGATGCTGTTAACCTGTTCAGGGGCGATCGTGGTCATGGACATGAAGCTACCTAAGTGAAATAACGTGATTGACTAAATCTACTTTTGTAATATCTATATATATTCTTTACATTTATTTGCAATTTTGTCGCCACCGTTATCCTACATCAGAATGGGGTATTGGGCATGAGGCATTGGGCAAAACAGTGCTGAGTGCTGAGTGCTGAGTTAAGAGTTATTCTCCCCTCTGCCCCACTCAGCACTCAAAACTCGGAACTCAGCACTCTTGAAGGGCATGGGGCATTGGGCAGAGGATGAATGACTAATGACTAATTTATCAAAAATTTAAAAATGGGAAAAACTGCAATAGTGTTTTACGTAAGCGAAGCAAGAAAATCTGTTCTCGAATTTTGGGGTCTAGTTTTGGTGGCGGGACTTCTTGTAGCTGGGCTTGCAATTGGATATACTCGGCAGCTGTTAGGAATCTTCCATCAATAGGCGATCGCGCTTCTATAATAATCTTTGTCCGTAATATTTCTTCTGGTGTATCCTCTGGTGGCGGTAATGCTATTGCTGCCGATTTCCAATAGCTACTTAAGACAATCGAAGTTACAGTAATTACAATTAAGCTCAGTAATTTTATAGGTTTTCTCGTTTTAACTTTCCTCATCTCCCGAACTACGTTCACAACGCAGGATGAAAATCTGTTTTTCTCGTGCCCAAATTTTCCCAATAAAAATCTGGCAATATCAAGGGAGATACCAGGTCTTTCCTGATACGGAATAGACTACAGGAATGCTCAAGAGCAATTGCCAGCGATCGCGATAAATTATTTTACACTCTCAAAACTCAGTAGTATAAGTAATTTAAAATGCAAAACGAGGGAAGTATCTGCCTACAAAATAGCTTAGATTCACTCAACTCCTTTGAACTGAGAACAAGGTTTGAGCGGGCGCGACTTTTAGAAGGACACTTGGTAGAGGACATAACCCTCTTTACCAGTGTCCTCTACTTCCTGCCCTACTAGTTGATATTTGAGCAAACTCTAGGCTCCAATCGACCATCATAAAAATGAGGTTTTTTTGTGAACCCAATTAATTCAAGCGGATGTTTCGAGCTATGTAGTGAGGAAAGCTGTCACTAAGTAGTTCTGGGCGTGATTTAAACTAAAGTTTAAAATGCCTTATTTAGGAGTCGCTGCGGGAGTAGTTGCAGGAGTCGCTGCGGGAGTCGTGGCAGGAGTAGACTTAGCAGGTGCATCAGTTGGTTCACCTGTAGCAGCTGGAGTAGCAGTACCACCACCTTCACCACCACCTTCACAAGCCCCAAGAATTGCAGCCAGACTTAACATTAGAGCCAAACCAAAGATTTTTGTTTTCATAACTCCTCTTTCACCAATTGTGGCTAGAACAATTTTTCGCCTGTTGAATACGATACCGTATTTATTGCTTTTTTTAAATTCTGCGAGATTACATACTTAAAAAAAACAATCCTTTGGGGTATTGTTTTTGGAATTACGTAGCCTGATTAGTTTCTCTTAACTCAGGAGCAAAACGAAAATTACCAAACTTATTTAGCAAATGGAGCTATGATAGCAAAAAATTTTATTTTTTTCACAGAGTATTGCATCTGGCTACCTGACGTTGCCATACTTTAGGGGCGATACCTAAAGGGTAAGCTGTCCAGTTTCTAGTCGCTGATTGCAAATATTGCATATCTAGGGGATGCAAACATTGATACAGCTACCTATCAGAAAAGTTAAAAGGGTGTAGTCTGTTATGTGTGCTTGTTGCACAGAAGGTTATTTTAACCTTAGCAAAACAGACAATCAAGACAATCAATCGAAAGTGCAGTATTTTCTATCTAAAAAAATTTAAAAATTTATGGTAGTTGCTCGTAAATCTACTGTTTCTACAAGGGGTAATTGGTTCCGGCGAGATTCTATCCTTTCTTTAGGGAGGCGATCTGCGCGTATGGAGTCAGCAGCACAGAGCGCTTCTACACCACTATCATCTCAAAGACAACAGCGTATATCGAAAAATTTAGTGGTTTCTCCCACAAATGAGGCAGTTGTAGCCAAATCAGTGAAACAGTTGGGTAGACAACAATTACCAAATCTCAATGAGCAGTTGAATGCGAACCGAAAGACTCTGGGGGTAGGTTTTCTTGGCCTTCCCACAATGCCTAATTCTGGAACCGCACCTTTGTGGTTGCTGCGCTTGTACACCTTTCATCGTTATTCGTCAGTTGTGGCGTTCTTGTTAGTAGCATCGACACTTACTGTTTATGCTTGGACAGTCTATTCTCAAGAGATTTGGGGTCAGTCATATCGCAGACTGCAAAACCTCCAACGTCATGAACGGCTGCTAACAACAACCAACGCGACGCTGAAAAATAAAATGGCTAATGAAGCAGAACAACCAACAGCAGGGCTGGTATCGCCAACTCCTGAAGGGGTGATTTTTTTGCCTCCAGCATCTCAAAGTCCTAAGCCAGCATTGCCTAACACAACGCCAAATTCTGAAACGCAACCGCAAACACTCTCGCCACTGGGATACTAATCCCTAAGAGTCATTTGTCATTTGTCATTAGTCATTAGGACTGAGACTTCTGGTTAATCACAAAAGGCAACAGACAAAGGACAAAGGACGAACCCAATGCAGAAGTCACCAAGCAGAACAAAATTCAGAAAGTTTCAGAATCCAGAATTCACAGGGCGACACAAGGGTGATAAACGAGGGCTTTTGGGAAAATTAGCCTCTAATATGCAAGACCAAACATCCAACACTAAGTCCCGACTGTTCATCGTCTGGGGCGTATTAATGGCATCAGGGTTGGGGTTGGCTATTAACTTGTATAATCTACAAATTGTCAAGGGGCCAAAGTTAACTGAACAGGCGCGCAACCAGCAAATGGTAAATTTGCGACCTTTTATGCCCCGTCGCCCAGTGATAGATCGCAATAGCGATCTGTTGGCTATTGACCGTCCTGTATATACTTTGTACGCTCATCCCAAGCTGTTTGATAAGTCTAATGAAGATATGGCAGAGCGACTTGCCCCGATTTTGGCAAAAGATACTGCTGAATTGGTGAAAACTTTTGAAAGTAAAAAAAGTGGAATTATCCTTGCGCCAGCCTTACCAGAAGAAATTATTGATCGCGTCATCTCTTTGCGCTTAAATGGCCTGGAGTGGATTCAAAAATACTCCCGATTTTACCCGCCAGACGATTTGGTTGCTGATGTGGTGGGCTATGTGAATGTTGACCGTCGCGGTCAAGCTGGTGTGGAATACTCTCAAGAGAAGTTGCTAGAACGTCCTGTGCAAACGGTGCGGCTCAGTCGGTCGGGGAATGGGGCCCTGATGCCCGATCGTGCGCCCGAAGGTTTTTTGCATTTTGACGATTTGCGATTACAACTTACTATCGATAGCCGTCTGCAACGAATTGCCCGTGTTGCGCTCAAACAACAGATGGAGAAGTTTGACGCCAAACGTGGGGCGGTAATTGTCATGGATGCATTGGATGGTTCCTTACTCGCCCTCGTTTCTCAGCCCACTTATAATCCTAATGAATATACTAAATCTGATATCTCGCTATTTAAAAACTGGACAGTAGCGGATCTTTATGAACCGGGATCGACTTTTAAGCCTTTGAATGTGGCGATCGCTCTAGAAAATGGCATCATCAAACCAGATGATATATTTAATGACTCCGGTTCGATTCGAGTCGCTAATTACACTATCAAAAATGCGATGAATAATGGTAATGGGCGAATCAGCATCGCTCAAATTTTGCAATATTCTAGCAATATTGGCATGGTGCAAATTATCCAACGTTTAAAGCCTTCAATTTACTACAACTGGTTAGAACGATTGGGACTAGGACAAAAAGTTGATACAGATTTACCTTTTGAGGTTGGGGGACGGCTCAAAAGTCAAGAAGAATTTATCGCTTCCCCGATTGAAGCAGCTACTACTTCCTTTGGACAAGGCTTTTCCATGACACCGTTACAGTTAGTGCAAATGCACGGTGCTCTAGCGAATGGCGGTAAGTTAGTTACACCCCATGTAGTTCGCGGGTTGATTGATAGCAAAGGGCAGATGCATGATTCACCCACTCACACCATCCCCCGGCAAATTTTTTCAACCGCAACAACTCAAAAGGTTGTGGAAATGATGGAAACTGTTGTTACTGAAGGCAGCGGGAAGCCGGCACAAATTCCGGGATATCGCATTGCTGGTAAAACTGGTACAGCCCAAAAAGCTAGTCCCAATGGCGGCTACATCAAGGGTGCGAGAATGACCAGTTTCGTGGCTATTTTACCCGTGGAATCTCCTCGCTATGTAGTGTTCGCACTGGTAGATGAGCCAAAAGGAGAAAGTGCCTATGGTTCTACTGTCGCCGCGCCAATTGTGAAGTCGGTAATCGAAGCACTGATTCCTCTTGAGGAGATTCCACCCAGTAAGGCAATTGAGCAACGGACGCAAGTGCCTTAGGGATTAGGGAGCAGGGGAGCAGGGGAGCAGGGGAGCAGAGGGAGCAGGGGGAGATGAGGGAGCAGGGGGAGATGAGGGGGAATTATTGAACAAGTCTCTCCCTTATCTCCCTCATTTCTTCTCCATACCCCTTTATTTTGAAACTTAATCTTTCTTTATAACCAGGGAAAGATGTACACAAAGCTACTTGTGTGAAAAGTTAAGTATTAGAGGTGAAATTAATTTCTCACTTTTGCAAAGCTACCAAAGATTCCATGCAAAGCAATTTAGTTATATTTCCTAAAGCTGGGGCTGCGAAAAATAGCACGCAAACAGAAGAAAGAACAATTACCCAGTACGACCATGCTGAGGAGCAATTTATAGAACTGCTAGCAATGGAGGATTTGGACAATCAACTGGATGTAAAACCTGCAAGAGCTAGTCAGTTTGAACAGTCGCTCTCTATGGCAATTGGCGCTGCTTATGGAAACGATCGCTCTGATGAACAGGCTCACCGTTTTCTCCAACGGATACTTTATCGAATTAATCGGCTAAAACTGTTTTGGTACGACGATTTGCGGCATTATACCAATGAGCGATCGCTGTATTTGTACTCTTGTCGTGACAAAATTGAAGCTGCTTGGCAACAGTGGGAATTGGCACAAATCGATGTGGCTGCATTGCAACAATTGGATGTAAAACAAGCTTTAATTGAGCGTGCATCTGCCGATTTAAATCCACCTTTATCGGAGGATAGCCGCTACATTCGTGAGGAAATGACTGAAGCTGGCTATCGTCATTTGCTAGCGATCGGCTCCTTTGATGGTTTGGTTGAAGGTAGTCGTCTTTGCTACGTATTGGGTGGTGCTGCTAATGAAGTGCAGTGTACGCTGGTGCGAGTACTATTAGAAGAATACGGCAACGGTCGTTTATCCCGCAAGCACTCGACATTTTTTGCTCAAATGCTGGCTGAGTTTGGGATGAATACTGAACCAGAAGGATACTTCGATTTAGTGCCTTGGGAAGTCCTAGCTTGCGATAATCATAACTTTTTGACCACTGATCGCAAACGCTATTTCCTACGTTACAGTGGGGCGTTGACATTTTTTGAGGTGGCTGGTCCTGCGGCTTACAAAAACTATCTGGCGGCAGCGCAACGCTTGGGACTCTCAGAGGCGGCGATGGGTTATTGGGAACTACACATCAGGGAAGATGAACGCCACGGTCGTTGGATGTTAGATGATGTAGCTTTGCCTTTGGCAGAACGGTATCCCAATGATGCGTGGGAACTGCTGCTTGGCTATGACCAGGAGAAACGAATGGGCGATCGCGCCGCTAGTGCTGTTATGCGATCGATACGCGAAGCAGAATAAGCCGCTTTACTCGCTTTGCTCAATCCAAAAAATTATAAATAGCAGGTTATTCTTAGCGTTTTAATTCGACATTATTTAAGTCATTTTATTGCTAATTCATCTGCAAATACATTTTTTTAGCAACCCTTTGCTAAAAGAATAGTTTTTATTGCCTAAATACAAGGTAATAAATAACCTCATATTAGATTGATTATACCATACACTTTGAAGTGCAGTCAAATGAAAAATATCTTTTTTTGCCCTGAAGAATCTAATTTCTACTCCAACTGCTTAGAAAGCTTTGTGATCAGAAATTGTCAAAATTCTGAATCTATTGTGGAGTTTGGTTCAGGAGATGGCAGCCCTGTAATTAATTCCTTATTGAGAAACAAGTTTGATGGAGTCATTCAGGGATTTGAATTAAATACTTCTGCATGGAAAGTCGCAAATTCAACCATTGATGAATACAATCTCACTAGTAAATACATCATCCATAATTCATCTTTGTTTAATTCTTCTCAACCCGATGCTGAGTATCTTGTAGCCAATCCACCCTATCTTCCCGCACCAGATAACGATATTTATATGCCATTATTATTTGGGGGTATAGATGGAGCTACAGTTACCAACGAGCTTTTATCGTTAGGTTATAAAAATGTGTTGGTTTTAATATCTAGCTTTTCTAATCCAATAAATACATTGAACTTAGCAAAACAGAATGGTTATTATGTTCAAAACTTCATGGTGTTACCTTTGCAGTTTGGCTACTATAGCTCCGATCCCAAGGTAAAGAAGCACATCGAAAAACTCAAAAAAAATCAGATGGCATTTTATTCTGGTAATTATTATTTTTTAGCTGGAGTTTTATTTAAAAAATGCCAGGAGTCTGTAATTGATTTATCTAATCAATTAGCTCAGGTGATGACTAGTTTATGAAAATCGAGAACAACTTAGCAATGATGTCATCCCTTGCCTAAAGTACGATGTGTCTCTAAGCGCGGCCTAGAGACATATCTCAAAGATTTTCAACTAGCATTTTTATAAATGCATATTTCCAACTGATCATTTTTTCTGCCTAAAGTTGTTGCATTAACTTGTTTGTTGTATGGTTGCATTGCTAGAGTGAGGTTTGCGCTTGAACGTTGCAAATAAAATTACAACAGCACCAAACGACAAAATAGGAACACCTGAAGTTGGTTCAGCTACAGAGACAGATGAGGTTGGCGTCAAGAGGAAGGCGTGTAATTCACCATTAACTGCACCACGACCGACAATTTGTCCATTATTATTAATGGCAGATGCTGCTGTCAAGGTAAAGCCAGCCTCTGAACCAGGAGCAATTAGGTCATTTAAGTCGTAGAGAGTGTTATCACTATAAAGAAAAGCCCGTAAACCATTGCCATCTGCGGCAAAAAAGTTATTGTTAGTGCCAGAAAACCCGACTACTTGACCCAAATTATTGATCCCCAAACCAGTACTAAATAAATCTGTAGGACGTAACCTACCGAGGTCTTGCAGTCCTGTGCTGGAACTGTACAGAAAAGTACGAGTATCATTTACGCCAGTGAGTCCCGAACTACCAACTACCTGTCCTGAGTCATTAATATCGTTTGCTTGACTGTATCTGTCACCAGGGAGGGTACCGAGATTAGTGATTATACCGTTGTCGGATAAAAAGGCTCGGCCGGAAGAACCGAAAATGCCAACTACCTGACTTAGATTATTTATGCCATAGGCAACATAATTTTCATTTAAGTTACTGTTAATAATAGTCGTCGTACCATTGTTGTATTGGAAAGCGGCTCCAAAGGGAAAGGCAAGTTTTGGGAATATACCGCCACCATTTGTACCGCCAACTACCTCACCTAAGTTATTGATAGCATAAGGAATGCCTTTAAGACCGATATTTTGCGTTGTTCCATCACTGTAAATAAAGGCGTTATTATCACTGTCAGTTTTACCGATGGAATTACCAATTACTTGCCCCAAGTTATTGATACCAGCCACTCCAAGTTGACTATCACCAGGCAATGGACTAATTTTTTGCAGCGAACCGTTGCTGTAAAAAAAAGAACCGCTTAAAGTATTAATGGCTATCTCACCTGAGTTATTAATATCTGTAGCGTAACTGTAAGCTTCTCCTGTAAGATTGCCTAAGTCAGTAACTGAGTATAAAGATACCGCCAATGCCGACTTGGATGCAGTCAGACTGATTGCGGTGAAGGTTATTGCTGTTATACAGGATTTCCACTTAAGTAAAACCATGTTACTTTGCCGTGATTTTCTATTACCCTACCAAATTACCACTGAACAGTAGAGGCGTGAACTGCCGTATCTGGGTAATCGCTAAATACGCCATCAACACCTAAGTTGAAAAATAGTTCATATTCACCTTGAGGATTTCCTTGAAAATCCAGTGGCAAAAAACAGTCTTCATTGCGGAAAGTCCAGACATGAACTAGCAAACCAGCCGCATGAGCATCGATGACTAAAGATGTAGGCGATGTCTGGCGACAAGCCGCTTTGCGTCTACGCAATTTACCATTGCTGTCTCTAGGAACCAGTAAATTTTTATGAATCCCAATCGCCTGTGCATATTCAGCAATTTCTGCTAAACCTGATGCTGTGACTAAATCTGTATAGGTGCGTTCGCAGCCACTAACGACAAAATCATAAGGTTTACCACTGTTATTCAGCAATTGCACCAGAGGTAAATCAGTCTTTGTGGATAAATCTTGTAAATTACCCACTTCAAAAGACTGAATGAAAACAGGTGCGTTAGCTCCCTGATAACCGTTAGCTGTTAAAGTTGCAAGTAGGGGTGCTTCTAGGGCTAACCCAATAGATTGAAAGTAAGTTGGGTGCTTAGTTTCTGGGTAAATGCCAATCGCCCGATTAATTTCGCCACTTTTAACCTTGACTAAATCGATGATTTCTTGCAGTGTGGGAATTTCTAAGAGTCCATCATAGGCGGTATTTTGCGATCGCAGTTGGGGAATTCGCTCTTTAGCTCGTAGTGTTTTCAGTTCTTTTAGGGTAAAGTCTTCAGTAAACCAGCCAGTTTTTGTTTCGCCATCAATTATTTTAGTGGTTTGAAGATGAGCAAATTCTGGATGGCTTGCAACGTTGGTGGTTTCAGAAATCTCATTTTCATGACGAGCAATTAAAACGGTGTCTTTGGTAGAAACTAAATCAGGTTCAATATAATCAGCCCCAAGTGCGATCGCTAACTCATAAGCAGCTAAAGTATGTTCCGGACGATAGCCGCTAGCACCCCGGTGTGCAATGATAATTGGAGATGCGTCTTGCAAAGTTGTAGTCATTACTTTACCCACCTACACAGAAGAAAGCTATCCGTAGTATGTCGTAGAGAAGCAGTGCGCGATCAGAATTTGATGCTGTAGCCACTTACATCAACTAGTAGGTGTACTTGACCAACCATTTTGTCAACCGTATTGGGTTAACGATATTGCGTTAATAATATCAAAGGTGGATAAATCCAGATCCAATACATTAATCGAGATTCGGAAAAACTCACAATTCAATACAGTTTAGTTTTTTATCGAAACCAAAAAACAAGTATTTTTAGTCTTGCGATCGCTACTCAACCTAAAATTATTTTTAACTCAGGGTAAGTCAAGACAAATAAAACTGTCTAAAGAGGGTTGTAATTTTTCATTGGTAAGAGTTTAACTAGTCTTTATCTTGAATAATATAGTTATTGTTTATTCCTAGTGAATTAATTGTTGGCTGATAGTTGAATTATTCAATAAGTATTAAATTAATCAAATCTGCCATTATAATACCACTAAATCGATACAGTATTAGTCATATTTAAAAAACTAATTATTGAAGAATAAGTATTGCTATTAAATAATAAATCTGTCATATTTAAGAGTTTTATTATCGTAAATTCAAGGTTTTAAGACCCCTACATCTATATGTAGCACCAGTTTCAGTCGGGGTTTAAATGGAACGTAGTTGCCACAACGCTCTTAACCCGCGCAAGGCACTTCTCTTCTCTACGAGACGCTACGCGAACGTCTGAAATGTCTAAAATATTTGAATTTTGAATGCGTGAATTTTGAATTGTTAATCCCTACCTATGCAAGTAAATTCAGGAATCAAATCGGATTTATAGATAATTAATTTGTTTTATTGTTCTATAATAGCAATTTAACCATGAATAATCTGCAATCTGTTAAACCTCCAAAACTTGATAGTTGTAATAACCAAGTTATCCTCGATTACTTTGAGAATGCTTGGCAACTGGAAGATATGTTATTGAAAAGTCTAGTTGGGGAAGAGACATTTTATCTCAATCCCGATCCTTTGAGAAATCCTCTAATTTTTTATCTGGGACATTCGGCTATTTTCTACATCAATAAATTAATTCAGGTAGGATTATTAGAAAAACGCCTCAATCCAGAGTATGAAGTTTTGTTTGAATTTGGAGTCGATCCAGAAAAACCAGAAGAGTTGAATGAAGCGATCGCTCATCTAGAATGGCCGCAAGTTTCACAAACTTGGGAGTATCGAGAACAAGCATATTCTGTAATTTCTGAACTAATTAAGACAACCAAGATTACTCTGCCAATTCATCCCAATCATCCTCTTTGGGCTTTAATGATGGGGATTGAACACCAACGTATTCACATTGAAACTTCTTCGATGTTAATTCGCCAACTGCCTATTGAGAGAGTGAAACGTCCTCAAAATTGGGAATATGCCCCTTTTAATGGTTACACTTCTGAGAACGAAATGATAGAAGTTGCTGGTGGGGTAGTAAAACTCGGTAAAGCCTTAGATGATTCAACTTATGGATGGGATATTGATTATGGCGATCGCACTATTGAAGTTGTACCCTTTTTAGCCAGTAAATATCTGATTACCAATGCTGATTTTATCTATTTTGTTAAGGCTGGTGGCTACGAAAATCAAGAATATTGGGATGAAGAATCTTGGAATTGGAAAACTCGATATAATATTCAATGTCCTAAATTTTGGTTACATGAAAATGGTAGCTACAAATATCGAGCCATGTTTGATGAAATTAACTTACCCCTAGATTGGCCTGTGGAAGTCAATCACTATGAAGCAATGGCCTATTGTCGTTGGCAAGGGAAAGATACTCGCTTAATGAGTGAACCAGAATACCATTTAGCAACTTATGGTAATAGTTTATTAGATGATGTCGAAAATTATAATCTCAATTTAAAATTTGGCTCACCTAGTCCTGTTGGGATGTTAGAAACAGCCAAAAGTAATTCGGGATTATACGATTTGCGGGGTAATGTTTGGGAATGGTTGAGTAATAACTTAAACCCTTTTGCAGGATATCAACCTCATTTTCTTTATGAAGATAATTCTGCCGTCTTTTTTGATGATAAACATCAAATGATGTTAGGAGGGTGTTGGATAACTAATGGTACAGAAGCTTTAAAATATTACCGCAACTGGTTCCGTCCCAATTTTTATCAGCACGCTGGTTTTCGGATTGTTCAAGATATCAAAGCTTAAGAGAATATGCCTCAGTCACATACTATAGCGTTTCTCGTTTGTGTGAGGTACACCCGTAGGGGCACGGCACTGCCGTGTCCCTACACCCTGCGATATAATGTTGTACCGAATCTGAATGGAAACCGCTATATAAGGTTACAGAGATGCAAAAAATTTTGAATTTCTGTTTTGAGATCGAATTTTATCTCAAGATCGCTATCAGAACTGACTGGTAAAATGTCTCGGTTAGATTGGGCAGCAATCAGGCTATTGTTGACAAAAGCTAGTCTTTTATCGCCCATCTTAAATAAGTTGGTCGTTCTTCTGCACTGAGGGTAACAAGAAAAGGCAACTTTGCTTGGATAGTCGCAAAAGCTGCTTTAATTTCTTGGATATCTGCTGGGGAAAGGGACGCGGTAATGTTTTGGTAAGCCATTGGATATTTACTCAGGTGAATCTGTTTGTTATGATTTTCACTGGTAAATGCGATCGCGCAATAAGTACACGGGCGGAAGGAATACGGTTCGGTTAAGGAGACGCGATAAATCGCCGTCTCTACAATTATTGGCCCGATGGTTTCTTGGCAAAGCCATAGCGTAATCTATCCATAATCCAAGTTTGGAAGTTGTCAATGTAGCTAAATATCACCGATACGTTTCGACTGTGGCGATGGTGACTGTCATCGCTGGGTTAACTTTTTTATCCGCTACCACCTTTTGTTGACGGGATGGAAAACGATTTAATACACTCATCCCAACCAAGGCGATCGCAATTCCTAAACCAGTACCCAAGAATAATGGCTTCAACCATCCCCTGGTTAGTTTTTGATCTGATTTGCTTAAAAAACTCCTATCTTCAGAGGTTATAGCTTCTTCCACCTCGACTTCTGCAAGACTTTCATCGCTCACATCACCTCTACTTGCTGTCTATGCATACCAAATCTTGGTATTTTCTTAAGAAAACTTGAAGTTTATTTACTTCGATATCAACTATGACGCATTTCATCATAAATGTCTTTTAGTTATAGTAGCATATAATACAACTTTGCCTATCAGAAAAATTATTAGTAAAAAATGATAATAAATTTTATGTAGATTATGATAAAAAAATCTTTCATCTTTCTTATAGAGCTACTTTATGTCACACACCATCTGTATTTAGATCACTGTCAACCAATACTTAGATATGAAAAACTGATATAGTTCATCTAGATTTATCTAATTAGAATCAAAAGTATTTACAACAGATTGCAAGTTAATCAAGTACAAAAATACCCCTCCCTAACCCTCCCCGTATGTATTGGGGAGGAAACTAGATTAAGAGTTTCCCCTTAATACATCGGGGAGCCACTGCGTTGCGGAGGTTCCCGACGCTCGAGTACTCGCTAACGCTGCGCTATCCGTTATAGCAAGTGGCGTGGGATTAAGGGGGGTAAAGGATGTACTTCATTTAGATACAAAATGCTATATGTATCTTGGCACACCAAGTAATTATTTTTTATACGTAATCAATTATTCCTCTAAAGCCTTTATGTTGTCAGGAAACCATGTATCCAGATATAGATAAAGCTAGCGTTTACAGCTACACGTGAGTTACAAAGGAGCAAACTCCATTACTTTAAATTCCAGCAAGGGTAGCCTTGATTATGGAATTTTGAAATCAATCAAATCAATAAAAAATTGGTATTTACCAGAGTAAGCAGATATGTTCAATGCCACTGAAATTTTAATTGATGCCTTCGTAAATGAAATTAGAGACGGCTATCGCCGCACTTATGGCTGCTTTAAAAATGATTATCAGGACATTATCGCCTGGGCAGGTAACATGGCTTTGGAAAACATTGCCAATAGCGATGCCCTTTACCACAATGTTGAACACACTGTCTTAGTCACCCTGGTGGGACAAGAAATTTTACGTGGCAAACACATCAGGGAAGGCGGTGTTTCTAGTGAGGACTGGTTGCATTGTATTATTTCTTTAGTCAGTCATGATATTGGTTATGTTAAGGGAGTTTGCCGACAAGACCGAGAAACAGCAAACTTATATGCCACAGGTAAAAATGGCAAAATGATTTCTGTGGCTGCTGGCGCTTCTGATGCGAGTCTGACACCGTATCATGTTGATAGAGCCAAGCTATTTATTGATGAGCGTTTTGGAGGTCACAAGTTAATAGATGCTGAGGCAATTAAGAGCAATATCGAATTAACTCGATTTCCCGTGCCTGCGGCAGAGGATCATCAAGATACAAAGTGCTTTGCAGGATTAGTGCGTGCTGCTGATTTGATTGGTCAACTAAGCGACCCGCGTTACCTGAAGAAAATTACTTCTTTATTTTACGAATTTGAAGAAACTGGTGTAAATAAAGTTTTGGGCTATAAAACCCCTGCCGATTTGCGTAACAACTACGCTAAGTTTTACTGGAATGGCGTCTATCCCTATATCCAAGAAGGACTGCATTACCTATCATTGACACAACAGGGAAAACAAATTCTCGCTAATCTCTACTCAAACGTGTTTGTTGTGGAACATGAAAAACAACAGGAAGAACAGCAGCGGTATTTAGAGAAGTTAGCAGTTAAGAGTTAGGAGAGACGCGATTAACCCTTGTCTGTACAGGGGTTGGGAGTTGAAAATTATTAATCATGAGTTATGAATTAAGATAAAAGCTTAATAACTCATAACTCCTAACTTATAACTCCTAACTACTATGGATTGGTGGCGACGACTTAAGAAAAATCCTTTGGCACGCTTTGGGGCAATTTTGCTGTTAATTTTCTATATAGGAGTAATTGCAGCTGATTTCGTAGCTCCTTATGACCCCTATGCTTCACAGCCTAATGGTTCACTGCTGCCACCAACTAAGATACACTGGGTTTCTCAGTCAGGGCAGTTTACCTGGCCTTATGTTTATCCGACGACTCAGGGAGATACCAATTTAGATACAGGCGATCGCGAACTCATTGTAGACTCAACAAAGCCTTCACCCTTGCGTCTATTTGTCTCCGGGGCAGAATATCGATTGTTGCAGATGAGTTTGCCACTACCCCCAAAGTGGGATGAAGTCACAATCTTTTCTGGTATCCCCTTAAATTGGCATTTATTTGGCACAACAACTGGGGCAAAAGTCAATATTTTCGGCACTGATGACCAAGGTCGCGACCAATTTAGTCGCTTGCTGCATGGCGGTCGCATCAGTATGTTTATCGGGATTTTTGGCATTATTATTACCTATCCCCTTGGTTTGCTCATCGGGGGAATTTCTGGTTATTTCGGCGGTGTGACTGATAGCATCATTATGCGTTTGGCAGAAGTGCTAATGACTTTCCCTAGTATTTATCTTTTGGTAACATTGGGTGCAGTCTTACCAGCGGGTTTAAGTAGTACGCAGCGCTTTTTGCTGATTGTGGTGATTACTTCGGTTATTAGCTGGGCTGGTTTAGCACGGGTGATTCGGGGACAGGTACTATCACTTAAAGAGCGAGAATTTGTCCAAGCAGCGCGTGCGATGGGCGGGAACCCAATTTATATAATTATCCGTCACGTTTTGCCACAAACGGCTAGTTATGTAGTTATCTCTGCTACCCTGGCAATTCCCAGCTTTATTGGCGCAGAGGCAATACTAAGTCTCATCGGCTTGGGTATTCAACAACCAGACCCCTCTTGGGGGAATATGTTATCTCTGGCTAGCAATGCTTCAATTTTGGTACTGCAACCTTGGTTAATCTGGCCGCCGGCTGTGCTGATTATTCTCACAGTGCTAGCATTCAACTTACTCGGTGATGGGCTAAGAGATGCCCTCGATCCGCGTAGTTTAAGAAGATAAGCCTTCAATAATAGCAAATGCGTACGCCGAAGTAACAAATGCGTACTCCGAAATAACAAATGCGATCTCCGAAATAGCAAATGCGTACGCCGAAATAGCAAATGCTGTCGCTGATATACCAAATGTGATCTCCGAAATAGCAAATGCGTACGCCAAAATAACAAATGCGTACGCCGAAATAACAAATGCGTACTCCGAAATAACAAATGCGTACGCCGAAATAGCAAATGCGTACGCCGAAATGACAAATGCGTACTCCGAAATAACAAATGCGTATGCCGAAATAGCAAAGGAATCACTCTACTCTACTGCTGCAAAACCCAACGGCGAAACAGTTCTACCATAATCCGCCAGCTTCCCTGAGTTTCCTCAACGACATCATGGCGCTTCAGAGTATTCAGCGCTTTCTGTAAATCGGCGTCGTTCATACCTGTAGACTGAGCTAAGGCATCCAGACTTAGCCCCTCTGGATGAGGTGCAAGCACTTGTACAATTGCTTGTTGACCCTCAGCACCCCGCGCCGCCTGACCCCAAACCCCATCAAAGTAGTAACGTCCCCGTTTGAAAAACTCAGGGTTATTGATAACTGCTTCCACGTCTTCTATTGTGAAAACTGGGTCACGCGATCGTCCTTGCTCAAAAACAAAGTCATTGTAGCGGCGCACTAGCTGAAAACCCAGCAGTTGCACTAAATATGGTTGACCATGTGTCAAAGCATAAATTTCATCTAAAGCTTCCGGGATGTAGTCGAGGGGGAAGTCTTCATTACCTGGGTTAGCTAGAATTTGGCGAGTAGCTGCACGTTCTTGAAAGCCAACATGAATAGGAATGACACTGGCAAAGAAAGGTTGAAAGTAATCTGCTGTCATCTCTTCTAAGGTGTGCAAACCAGCAAAGGCAAAAGCGATTTTAGAACTCATTTGCACTAAACCGCGCAGAAAACCCATAAAGTCGATAGGTATTTTGTTCGCTTCAATTAAATCTTCAATTTTCTCGAACTCGTCTAAGGCGATGATTAACCCACCATCTAGCTTTGCTTCCACCTGTTTTAAATAGCGTTCAAAAGTTCGGTAGGGAAGATTTAGTAAATCAGCGTCAGTTGGGGGTGGAAGTTTTACAACTTGAGAAATTTCATCACAAATTGCCATCAGCACCTCACCAACTCCTTGGGGACTATCTCCCAAACGTAGCAAGTTGATATAAGCTAGCTGTATTTGTGAGCCTAAACAGTTAGCAGTGTTAAGCAGAATAGAAGTTTTACCCATGCGCCTGTGACCGTACAGAACTATAGACTGGAGTTGATTACCCATCACCCAGAGTTCTTCTAACTGTCTGATGATATCTTCTTGCCCAATAAAGAGATGACCTTGAACGGGGTCGCCTACAACATAAGGATTAACCACAGACTTGGTGATGGAAATTTCTCCCACTTCACCAGTGATTTGTAAAAGGCTTTCTTTCCAAGTTTGAGCGATATCTATAATTAAGCCTCGCTCTGCTTGCGGCAAGGTGTCGGCTTGATTTATGATATTTGTCAGTTCGCCTAATGCTCGATTCAGAGCTAAAGACCTGGCTGAACGTGAGACGCTGCGCTCTACAAACTGGACATCCTCAACAACTCGACGCAGATTAGCAAGGATTTTCCAAGTAATTGGATGTAAAAGCGGTTCCTGTGGAAAAGGATGAACTTGGATAGCAGCAATAAAGGCTGGTTTTTCAGCTTTCTCAAACGCCGCTAAAGTTTGGGCAAGGATAAACATTTCCTCGCCATAGAGAAGAGAACGCACTACAGCAAAAGCCTCTATTGCTCTGGCTGGTTCTTTTTTATGCAGATGCCAGAAACCAGCAGCAGCAGCACGGGCAGGAGTATCTAAACGAGTGTCTGTATTAAAACGAGCCTGTAAACCTTCTCGCCAAGAACGAGGGAAGAAAAAGGACAAGGGGAAGAAGAAGAAATCTTTGATAAACGTTGACTTTAGGGTTTCATTTAGAGAAGCCGAAGTAAAACGTACTATATTCCAATCAAAAGGATTTGCCGCTAGACGAGAGATATTCCAAATGATTTGGTCTGAGGAGATTTTGGCAAGTACTCTATTGACTGCTTGGACAACAGGAATGAATTGTAGGGTATATGCCAGCAGTTCATTAGTATTATGTAAACCTGTTTCCCAATCATTTTGCAACCAATTTTGTAAGCGCCAGACAAGATTAGGAAGCGGAAGCGGAGTGATACGAGGAAGTACCCAACTACTGTTTTGAATAGTTCGCAAGTTTAAAGGTGAGCTAATAAGCCAGACTTCTGGACGCAGCACCGCCACGCCTCCCGCTACGCCTCCCGCTACGCCTACCGCCACGCCTACCGCCACGCCTCCCGCCACGCCTCCCGCCACGCCTACCGCCACGCCTCCCGCCACGCCTACCGCCACGCCTACCGCCACGCCTAACGCCACGCCTCCCGCCACGCCTCCAGCCACGCCTACCGCCACGCCGAACGCCACGCCTACCGCCACACCGAACGCCACGCCTCCAGCCACACCGAACGCCACGCCTACCGCCACACCGAACGCCACACCGAACGCCACGCCTCCAGCCACGCCTACCGCCACGCCGAACGCCACGCCTACCGCCACGCCGAACCAGTTAACGGGAACATTTACAGCCTGAAAAAATAGACCTACAGCTAGAGGTGTAATTACTGTTAAAACTAATCCTTGCAAAAGTAACTGACGTTGAATAGCATTTTGACGCAATAACTCCCATCCCTTCCGCGAATTCATTTCCCCTTTAGGAATATACCCACCCCCAAATCTATCCAAATACCACCGCAAAGCCTGGGGAAAGAAAAACACCCAGTACAAAAGGCGCAGATAATCAAAGGGATTCCAAATAGACAGCGAACGCTTTAACTTGGGTTTTAAGTCTAAGCGGGGTACAGGGGTCATTATTCTGTCTCCATTATTGCAAACTGTCTACATACTGCGAATAAGTTCGATAACACAATTGCATCAGTTTGCGAGGATGTCCGCCACTTTCTTGGATGAGTTGGATGATTTCTTCTTCAGTAAAACTCACTGAAGTTCTAGCCAAACGGTTGGTCATAAAAGCACGCATAGTAGTTTCATCTCAAGGATGAATGTGTTCCTCTTGGCAAATACCTGCCAACGGCGAAGTATTACCTTGCTCCTGACTATCATTAAATAGGTTGTTTAGAGGTTCAGTGGCAGCTAAAATCAGCTTTAACGGAGCATTACTTCCTTCGGCTAAACCGCGCAAATAATCCCTTATGTTGCGACTAAAACCTTCACCTGTAAGTTTTCCTACATTGTCTATAGCCAATAGTATTTTACAACTTCGCAAATTGCGAGTTAACTGATAGTCTTTACTTTCGGGTATACCAATCTCGGAGCACAAATCACTATAAAATTGACTTTCATTATGAAGTAAATTTAAGTCTAAGAAAACTGGCTGACGTTTAACGTTTAGACGAGTTTCTGCTTTTTGGCAAATCATCCATAGCAGCGAGGATTTACCGATTCCTTCTTCCCCAATTAAAACAACACTACTACCGCTATTCAACACCTCAAATACTCGTCGGATTTTGCGCTCTCGGTCAAAGAATAGATTCTTTTCTTCTACTCTGCCATTAATGGGAATGAAAGGATTATAATTTTGCTGCGATAGAGAATCTGACTGTGATTCATCTACTTGTACTGGATTAGTTGGTTCTGCAATTTGCTCTTGGCAAGATAAAGCATTTTTTAACTGATATCTATATCGTTCTTTTATTGGGTTTTTAAAATTTTTCTTCCTAACTTCTATTCCTAATATTTCTGTTATTTTTGCATATAAAATTATGGCTGCTTCTCTCAAATATTGATCAGAGTGAGAAGTTTTAGCAGCAATATTTGAATAAGTCTGATTTTCCCATATTCCTAAAAAGAGCTTTTCTTCCAACTCATTTAAAACTTGCTTTCTCTTTTCCGTCAGCAGTCCGTTAATGAATGCTAACGCTTGTTGTGAGTCCATTTGGCATACTTGAATTGGCAGAGTAAATTTTAAAATTAGCCGTCAGTGTAATACTTTACCCTACAAACCTACATTTGCCTACTTTCCCTTACAACAATTTAAACACTTAAGCTTCCTACTAACGCCTACCTATAGCGTCTGTGTCTCAAGTGATGATGGTGTTACAGAACAAAAGTTGAGGAGTTTGAGAAATGACAACTTTTAGACAACAGCTTGCACTTGCTCTTATCACTGCCACCGCCACTATAGTAGCTGCCGGAGTACCTGTCATAATGGGGCTTGGGAACAAATCTTCTCTAAAGTCACCCTCTGTCAGCGCCACTTCTACAACGTGTGATAAAGTTACTGTGGCTAAAGTATGCGTTGATAATCTTACAGTGCAGTTTAATAGCAACGAACCTCAGCAAGTAAAAAATCGCGATCGCATACTTCTAAAAGCTGGAGATACTCTAAGATTATCAAATCTAACCTATTGCATACCATTTAAAGCTCCAGTCAATCGAATAGAAGTAAAAGGTTATCTGTTTCCCAATGGAGTTGAGAGTTATAAAAATGGACTTTTCACTCCTAGTAACTTCCCGATTAATGCTGCTTGTCATAATATTGGTAACTTCCAAAAAATCTGGAAGCTTGAAGCAGGACAGCACCGAGTTAGCATACCCATTATCAAAAATGTTGGCAGCAACAGAATTGTTGATGATAGTTTCTACTTTAACTTGGATGTTGGACAGTAATTTCAGTCTTCCGTTTAAAAGCAAAAGTGAGTAATAGTTTTATGGCTTACAGCGACTTTAGTTTAGCTAAAGCAAAACAAGAGTTGAGTTTAACCATATTAGAAAAACGCGATATTTTCGCTGCTGTCCCTGAATTAACAGCGAGTAATTTACTTGTAGAAACACTCAATTATAACCTCGATATCGCTTTAGGTAGTAATAATTAAAAAGCTCGTTCTGAGTTAATTATTGCGCCAATTTTAGTTGACTTGCGCCGACAATTACGCGAGCAAATTGGTTTATTTGCTGGGGTAGATTTTACTGTCGATAATAGCAAAGGATTAAACGGTACTTGCGATTTTATTATTACGAAATCTCCAGAAATTCTAATTTTGACAGCACCAGTAATTACAGTTGTAGAAGCTAAAAAAGAAAATATTAATGCGGGTTTTGGTCAGTGTGCAGCAGAAATGGTAGCAGCACAAATTTTTAATCAGCAAGCTGCAACTGAGATTAAAACAATTTACGGAGCAGTCACAACGGGCAGTATTTGGCAATTCCTCAAATTACAACAACAAACATTGACCATTGATTTAAGCGAATATTATCTCAAAGATGTGAATAAAATTCTTGGTATTTTAGCCAGTGGTATTTCTCAAGAAATTTAACAAAATGTCCAACAGCTTAATATCGAATTCGCGGATCTACATAAGCATTTAAAATATCAATCAAAATGCTGGCGCTGACAACGATCGCACCAAAAAATACGAGTACTCCCTGGACTGTGGGATAATCGCGATCGGCGATCGCTTGATACAATCGATTAGCTAACCCAGGCCAAGAAAATGTTACCTCTGTCAAAATCGCCCCACCCAACAGAGATGCAAAGGTTAATCCCAAGACTGTAATCACTGGAATTAGCGCATTTTTTAAAGCGTGGGAAGCTAAAATTTTATTTTCCCCAATACCTCTAGCTCTAGCCGCTTCTACGTAATCTGCTTGCAAGGTTTGCTTTAAATTCACTCGCACAATTCGCTCAAAAATCCCACTGAGCAAAATTCCTAATGTGAGACTTGGTAGAGCAAGATGGTGCAAAGATGTGAAAAACTGGGTGAAATTTCCACCGAGTAGGCTATCAATTGTATACAATCCAGTGACAGTAGTGGGAGCCGGCAGATTAGACGGAAAGCGGTTGGAATTGGGAAACCAACCCAGTTGGACTGAGAAAATCAACTGTAAAAGCATTCCCGCCCAAAACATCGGAAGTGCATAGGTGATGATCCCAAATAAGCGCCCGCCGACATCAAAATATGTTCCAGGACGGGAAGCCGAAAGAGTCCCAACTGCAATTCCAACGATGAGTGCAACCGCCATACTACATACTGCTAACTCCACTGTCGCTGGGAAATATTGTCCAATGATGTCCCAAACATTTTCTCCCCGGCTCATTAAAGAGGTTCCCAAGTCAAAACGCAGTATGCTTCCCAAATAATTTAGGTACTGTAGCCACAGGGGAAGATTTAAACCGAGTTGTTTTCGCAATTCTTCTTTAGCTGCTTCTGGCGCACGTCCACCGAGAATTGCATCTGCTGGATCTCCTGGTGTTGCTCTTAGTAACAGAAATACAATGGTGATGATAGTTAATAGCTGAAGTGGCGCAAGAAGCAACCGAGAAACAATGTAATATTGTAAAGCTTTAGAACGAGACATAAGTAATTCGTAATTCGTAATTTGTAATTCGTAATTCATAACTTGTGATTCGTAATTCGTAATATGTTGGCTTTTCACCACACCAAGTTGTCAAATTTGTGGCTTTTAGCTGTTGGGATTTAGACCTCAAAAAAATAAATTACGAATTACGAATTATCAACTACGAATTATTTTTTAAGTGTCTGGTAAACCAAAATTTGGGTAGGGTTAAGTTTTACACCATTAACACCTTTTTGGGCAAATACATAGTCTTTGTTTTGCCATAAGGGAACGTAAGGTACATCAGTAGTAACTTGCGTTTGAATTTCGTTAAAAATTTTCTGACGCGCTTCGGGATTTTGTTCTTTGCGTTGCCCATCAATCAGTTTATTTATGGCTTCGTTATAGTAGAACGAACCCTGAGTTTGACTGCCTCCATCTTCGCATCCTTTAGCATCTGAACCTTTGTCACAAGACAAAAATGGTTGGACGTAATTATCTGGATCTAAAAAGTCTGGATACCAATCAAGTAAAGCTGCCGGATACAAACCCTTGGCAATGTCTTTAAAGAAGGCAGGCCCTTCCGCTTGGGTAACTTCAAATTGCAGTATTCCATCCATTTTGACATCCACAAGGGATTTGAGTGTCTGTGCTGCCAAACTACGAGTAGGTGAACTAGAAGGATACCAAACTTGCACTTTTGCAGGATTTTCTTTGGAGAAACCAGCAGTAGTTAATAATTTTTTAGCTTGATCGAAGTTAGCATCACCATATTTATCTTTGAATAATGGCACAGAAACTTTAAACGTTGTGGGAATCATGCTATAAAGCGGATCTGCTTGACCAAGTAACACTCGTTCATTTAAAAGTGGACGGTCAATTATGGAAGCGATCGCTTGTCTTACCTCTAATTTATCTAAAGGCTTTTGATTCCGGTTTAATACCAGATAACTTACTACACTACCTTCAGCTGCGATCGCTTGCCAATCCCCTTTTTTACCACCTTCTTCTAAACTCCGATTTTGATCTGGTTGCAGCGACAGATAAGCTACATCGATTGCACCTGTACGAAAAGCATTAAACAAATTAACCGGACTAGTTTGAATTTGGAGATTAACACCCTTGTTAGCTGGTTTTTCTCCCCAATATTTATCAAACACATCAAATCTGATAGAATCAGTACCATACTGTCCTAATTTATAAGGGCCAGTTCCCACAAAAATATTTGGCTTGAATCTACCAGCGCCGACTTCGTAAGCTTTTGGTGAAACGGCACATACTCCAGGAAATGCCAACAGTGAGGGAAAAGCTGCAAAGGACTTTTTCAGCTTAATGGTTAACTCATACTCGCTTGTAGGTTTTATCGAATCTACTATATCAGCTAGTAAGAATGAGGGTTTTCCTTTATTTTCAATAAAGCGCTGGATGGTAAAAGCCATTGCTTGAGCGTTGAAGGGAGTCCCATCGTGAAAAACTACTCCCTGACGTAAGGGGATGGTATAAGTTAAGCCGTCTTGACTGACTTTGGGTAATGCTGTAGCTAGTTGGGGTTTAATTTCGGTGCTTCCTGATTCGTAGTTGTAGAGGCGATCGCTCATATTAAACACCAAACCTAAAGATGCTAACTCATAGGCATCAGCCGGATCAAGAGTTCTTGGCTTGGCTGTTGTACCGATAGTAATACGACCATCACCTGTAAGGGTATTTACAGAACCAGATGGCGGCGTAGTTGACTGCGGACGAGGAGTGCAACTAACAACTAAAAATAAACATAGACAGAACAAAGATAGGAATTGTCTAATCCGACCCCACCGTTTCACGAACAAGGAAAACCAGGTCATAGCAATAATATATTTGATATCAGCGGTCAGCAATTTTACTACATTTGTGACTCTTATGCTGAATCTTCACAATTTATAGTGGTTCTTATTTCGATGGAACACTCAGCAGCCATCTAAATCAAAAATTACGCCTACGCACTATTTTGTTACAAAAAATCATTGATAAAATACAGAATTTGACATTTAACATTTGTTAAGTATTGAAAAGTTTTTATTTAATTAAAATTTTCAACCAAACATTGGTTAAATTTGTCGTAAATTCATAGTTACTAAAAAAATAGGTCTTGTTAAGCTTTGACTTTTGACTTCCCTGAAGGGGCTAATCTTAGCCCAAGTAGTGTACGTTGAGATTTTACCTATTGTTGCTGCTTAGGAACAGACACCGATAAAGCGGTTTATCGTCAAGATTGGCTTTATTGTCAAAAAGAAGAGTGTTTGAACATCAGCGACTAAAGCGATCGCGATATCGTTAACAGCAGATTGAAAGTCTAATAGTGAGACTAAGACCGTGAAGTATTTCTTTCTATCTGAGGGATGGGCAGTTGCAAGAGTCTGGGCATCTGATGGACTTTGGCAAATAACTGCATGGCGACGCCAACCAGATATTCAGCGAATGAATATTTGTTTAGTCGAAGAAAATGAATTGCTCTGGCTTTATCGAGTTGAAGAAGCCGTTTTAACCGTGGAAGTCAAGCCAACAACACCAGTAATTGCCAATCAGACCATCGGTCAAGTAGTACTCAAGCGTCTGATGAGCGCCGAACAGGTAATCGAACGCCTAAGTACAGCTGAGGCGAAGTGTCAACTGCAAAATATCCAGTTGGTGGTTCAGTAGAGATTGGGCATTGGGCATTGGGCATTGGGCATTGGGCATTGGGCATTGAAAAGAGACGAGGAGCAAGGTGTGGGGGCAGAGGGGAAAACTCTTCTCCCTTGCTCCCTGCTCCCTTTCTTTTTCCCCAGTCCCCAATCCCCAATCCCTATTCCCCACGTAAAGAAAAGATAAGTAAATTTAATCCTCGACGCGCATTGGTAGCGAAAAAACTTGGATATGCTACGCGATCGCATCAATTTACACGCTTGCAAACAATTCCATCAATAGTTACACTTTTTAAAACATTCTCATTTTTGCTTGGCGATGGCTACCCTACATAGGTAAACCTCCCGAAGCGAGTCAGCATTGCCAAAGCACCCACGCTGTCTGACTTATTAGGACTAAGCTGTGGTAATACTCTGGCTCTGGCAATAACAAAAAACAAGAGAGAGTTTTATGAGTGACGATTTTCGTCTCTCATAACCTCAGTAAGAAAATTGCTTTGTAAACTAACTCATCGAGGAGGAGCGTAGTCAATGGGACTACCCTGGTACCGAGTACATACAGTCGTTCTGAATGATCCAGGGCGACTGATTTCTGTACACCTAATGCACACAGCTTTAGTAGCAGGCTGGGCTGGTTCGATGGCACTCTACGAACTGGCTGTTTTTGACCCTAGCGATCCAGTTCTCAACCCGATGTGGCGTCAAGGAATGTTCGTCCTGCCGTTCATGTCACGTTTGGGCGTCACTCAATCTTGGGGTGGTTGGAACGTTACTGGTGGGCCATCAACCGATCCTGGCTTCTGGTCATTTGAAGGTGTTGCTGCTGCTCACATTGTTCTTTCTGGTCTGCTATTCCTAGCCGCCGTATGGCACTGGGTTTACTGGGATTTGGAACTCTTTAGAGATCCTCGTACTGGTGAACCCGCCTTAGACTTGCCAAAGATGTTTGGCATTCACCTGTTCTTATCTGGTCTACTTTGTTTTGGATTTGGTGCTTTTCATGTCACCGGACTATTTGGGCCGGGGATATGGGTTTCTGACGCTTATGGTGTAACTGGTGCGGCCCAGGCAGTAGCACCAGAATGGGGCCCAGATGGTTTTAACCCCTATAACCCTGGTGGCATTGCGGCTCACCACATTGCTGCTGGTGTTGTTGGTATTATTGCAGGCTTATTCCACCTGACAGTTAGACCCCCCGAACGGCTCTACAAAGCCCTACGGATGGGGAACATTGAAACAGTACTTTCTAGCAGTATTGCAGCAGTTTTCTTTGCTGCTTTCGTGGTTGCTGGTACTATGTGGTACGGTAACGCCGCCACTCCCATCGAATTGTTTGGTCCCACCCGCTATCAATGGGATCAAAACTACTTCCGTCAAGAAATTCAGCGCCGCGTTCAAACAAACGTTGCCCAAGGTGGAAACCTTGAGCAAGCTTGGTCGCAGATTCCTGAAAAATTGGCTTTCTATGATTATGTCGGTAATAGCCCTGCTAAAGGCGGTCTATTCCGTACAGGGCCGATGGTGAAAGGTGATGGCATTGCTCAGTCTTGGCAAGGTCACGCCGTATTCAAAGATTCTGAAGGACGGGAATTGACCGTGCGTCGTCTCCCCAACTTCTTTGAAACCTTCCCAGTGATTTTGACTGATGCAGATGGAATTGTCCGCGCGGACATTCCCTTCCGTCGGGCAGAATCTAAGTATAGCTTCGAGCAATCTGGTGTTACCGTTAGTTTCTACGGTGGCGATCTGAATGGTAAGACCTTTACAGAACCAGCTGATGTGAAGAAGTATGCCCGTAAGGCTCAAGGCGGTGAAATCTTTGAATTTGACCGGGAAACCTTGAACTCTGATGGTGTATTCCGCACCAGTCCTAGAGGTTGGTTTACCTTTGGACACGCCGTATTTGCTCTGCTGTTCTTCTTTGGTCATCTCTGGCATGGCGCTCGGACAATCTACCGAGACGTATTTGCTGGTGTTGACGCGGATCTTGAAGAGCAAGTTGAGTGGGGTCTGTTCCAGAAAGTGGGTGATAAGTCAACCCGCCGCAACGAAGCGCTTTAATTTCAGTGCTGAGTTCTGAGTGCTGAGTTCTGAATTAAACCTCTGACTCAGCACTCAAGTGATTCAGTACTCAGAACTTTAATTACTGGCTGGATAGAGAGGAAATTGTAATATGGAAAGCGTTGCGTACATCTTGATTTTTACTCTGTGTATAGGTACTCTCTTCTTTGCGATCGCATTTCGCGAACCCCCTCGCTTTGAGAAACCAAAAGATAAGTAGATCCTATTCCCAGACTTTTAAGCGGATTTAATCTTAATATCCGTTGCTACTAAGCATGGTGGCAACGGATATTATTGTGTTTGTCCTTTGTTGGTTTTCACTACTAAGTAAATGACAAATCATTTTTATATTGTGATATAATTTCCAATCTTGGGAGTAGATATGTGTTAATGCTAGCTTTTGTGCGCTAGGATGAAAAAGGATGTTTTGTCTAAGCTGCCATAGAACTGCTTATATAACGCATCGCGCTTGTCGCACCACCTTTACGGAGACTAGAACCAGGAACAAATCAGCATGGTCAATCAGAATTTAACCGCTACAGAAATTGGATTCACTCACGAAGATTTCGCTGCTCTACTTGACAAATACGATTATCATTTTAGCCCTGGCGATGTTGTCCCAGGAACAGTTTTCAGTATAGAGCCGCGCGGCGCTCTGATTGACATTGGTGCTAAAACCGCAGCATATATACCTATACAAGAAATGTCTATTAACCGGGTGGATAGCCCGGAAGAAGTCTTACAGTCAAACGAAACGCGCGAATTTTTCATCCTTACCGATGAAAACGAAGATGGTCAATTAACCCTTTCCATTCGCCGTATTGAATATATGCGGGCTTGGGAACGCGTGCGACAGTTGCAAGCAGAAGATGCTACTGTCCGTTCTGGCGTGTTTGCAACTAATCGCGGTGGAGCATTGGTACGGATTGAGGGATTACGTGGTTTTATCCCAGGTTCCCACATCAGTACCCGCAAACCTAAAGAAGAATTGGTCGGCGAGGATCTGCCGTTGAAATTCCTAGAGGTGGACGAAGAACGTAATCGCCTCGTTCTATCTCACCGTCGGGCGCTGGTTGAGCGCAAGATGAACCGCTTAGAAGTCGGCGAAGTAGTAATTGGTACTGTTCGTGGGATCAAACCCTACGGTGCTTTCATCGATATTGGCGGCGTCAGTGGTCTACTGCATATTTCTGAGATTTCTCACGAACATATTGATACACCTCATAGCGTGTTCAATGTCAATGATGAAGTGAAAGTTATGATCATTGACTTGGATGCAGAAAGGGGTCGAATTTCCCTATCTACCAAGCAGCTAGAACCCGAACCTGGTGACATGATTAAAAACCGGGATTTGGTCTACGATAAGGCGGAAGAAATGGCTGCTAAGTATCGCGAACAGCTATTAGCCAAGCAGCAAGGTGCTACTGCTGCGGCTGCACCTGCGGAAACTTTAGCAGACGAAGATATTCCCCCAGCAACAGAACTTGAAGAAGATATTCCACCAGCAACAGAACTTGAAGAAGATATTCCAGTAATTGCGGCAATTGAAACAGATATTCCAGCAGCAACGGAAATTGAAGAGGAAATTCCAGCAGCTATTGAAGAGTAATAAATTTTTTATAGTTTTACTTGTCTTTAAGTAAGAGTATCAAATCATTTTATAAAGAGGGAAAAACCCTCTTTTTTTATGTGGAGAATTGATAAAAGTGAAGAGTTGGGAGTAGTTAGAAGTTAAATATTATGGCAACCATTAAATGTAGAAATATCACTTTTGATAATATCCAGGCAATTTTGTTTGACAAAAACGGTACTCTAGAAGATTCAGAAACGTATTTGCGATCGCTTGCACAAAAGGCAACGAGGTTAATAGATGCTCAAATTCCGGGAACTGGGGAACCTCTATTAATGGCATTTGGCATCAATGGCAATTTTCTAGATCCCGCAGGTTTAATATCAGTAGCAAGCCGTCGTGAAACAGAAGTTGCAGCTGCGGCATATATTGCCGAAACAGGAAGAGGATGGTTTGAGTGCTTAAAAATATCCCGTCAAGCTTTGGATGAAGCGGAAAAATACATTGGACAAACTCCTTCACCACTATTTGTAGGTAGCCTAGAAATTTTGAAATACCTGCGGGAGGGTGGTCTAAAACTTGGTATCCTCTCAGCTGCGACAACTGAAGAAGTACGTAATTTTGTAGCCAATCACCAGTTAAGTGATTATATCCAGTTAGAAATGGGCGTAGATGAAGGGCCTAGTAAACCAGACCCGGTGCTATTTTTGCAAGCTTGCCAAGCTTTGGGAGTTGAACCAAACGCTACATTGATGGTGGGTGATTCAGTTGGTGATATGCAAATGGCGCGTAATGCTAAAGCCGCAGGTTGTATTGGTATCACTTGGGTAGGTAAGTCAGATGACGTCCGAGGTGCAGATGTGGTGATTAATCAACTTGATGAAATCAAAATTGTAGAGGCTTAATTTAATATGAGTTCGGTGAACTCAAAAAACGGCAGTTGGGCCTTTTTCTGAAACATTAGTTTTCAGATGGCATAGAAATCATCTATGTCACAGAGTTTCTGTGTCAAATCAAGTCAAAATACCATAGTGTCTGTCTATACCTAATACCATTCTTTGTGAGGCTGCGCTAAATTTTGGACTTTAGACTAAAGCAAGCGATCATTGGGCAGTGGCAGTGGGAAAAATGAAGAGATGCCTGTAAGAACAAGCATCCCAATGGCGGAAGATGAAAGTTTATTTCCGCCGACCTGTACTAGATCGCGCTACAACGTTCCCAAAATGATTAATAAAAAGTAGATATACGGACATAATTGTTCCAGTTGTGTCACTAAATTTAGTAGTCTCAAAGGCTTGATTTTTTGCTGACTATTACTAACTATAGGACTCCGATTTGATTTCTGAAAACATACTGAGACTGAAAAGCCCGTTTTATCAGGGTTTTATCTGAAATCTTGTTCAGAAATCAGACATGAGTCCTATATTAAGTTCGTGAAACTTTGTAAAAACTGTCATTTAGATAACCTCAAAAGTAGATGTAGAATTAATTTTTCCTTAACTGCTTAAGCAAACGTTTGGGTTTAATAGATATTATGAGCTTTTTGTCTATAGATAATTTATAAATTTAAAGGACATATTTGCATTATTTTTTACTTGTTATTTAACGAGTAAGGTATTGTAATTTTAGATAAATAGATAAATACTAGTAAAAGTGATACAGGCAATTAAAAGTCTAATCACAGCCGCAAAAACTACACTTGGGGTAACATTTAAAATGGCTAAAATTACAATTAATGAACTTACAATTTCTTCTGACCTGAATTCATCTGGGAATAAACCCTCTACCAACTCCGAAAGCTTTTTTAGTGAGCTAAATGAGCTTACTAAAGAAGAGATGATTTTGGTGATTGGAGGCTATAGTGCCTTCGAGGAAGCTTACATGAGTGTTGACGGCAGTTGCACCCACAACTGTGGGATTTGTTAGAAGGTGTCGATGTGGTGTCGATGTAGGGAAAGGGCAGTTCAATTGATGTGGGCAACTCAATACCCCTTCATCATACACCTATCAAAAGCTGACCATCCTATTGTCATGGATAAACTTGTGTGCCCTTTCATCACTTAGAGTGGTTCGATATCTGGCACAAGTCCCACGGCATTGTTAATTGATCTGGTAAGCACTTCCGCTTATCTTTTTGGTAATTTTTCTACTAGCTATAGCAATCCTATTTGAGATCCGAACAGGGTTCATACTGATGCAACTTAGGAAAATCAAATTCTTGTTGATTGATAAAGAATCTTAATATAGTACTAAAGTACTGTGAAGTTTGATTTCATTTAGGATTGCTATAGCAGTTTACTTCCCCAAAAGAAACTTGCTAGTTAGCTTAAGTTTTAGTTTGTAAAGTTCTCTAAGATATAACCTTTTTATTAAAATCAGGGCGAAAGAATAGACAGTTTCTCCGAAAGATTCTCCAGAAAATTTTTGCAAAGTAAGTGAGATTTTATGCCTAAGACAGGTTTAGCGTTTCGGCGTCATATCAACAAGTCTCAAATTCTTGATTTCCAAGATTCATTTGATTGCCTTGAGTTCTTAGTAGAATCATATTCTGCTCTCTCTGACCCTCAGTTAAAAGAACTTCGCAACTTGTCTAATTTATTTACACTAATTCCTCATGGACTCAGCTTATCAATCGGTTCTGTAGAACGTCCGCCACAGTCATATTTTGATACTATTGCTCGTTTATTAGAGATCACACAGCCTACCTACTATAGCGAACACTTTGCTTTTACACAAACAACAGAAAAAAGTATTGACGCTCTATCTCCGCTCTGGTACACAGATGAATTATTAGATGTTGTCATTACAAATGTAACAAGTATTCAACGTTTTTTAGGACTACCCCTTATACTAGAAAATATTGCTCATCCGTTTAATATACCTTTTAACACCATATCTCAAGAAGATTTTATAGCATCTGTATGTCATGAAACGAATTGCGGTATTTTGCTGGATGTTACCAACATTTATATTGATTCAAAAAATTTTGGCACTGACCCAAAAGCATTTATAAGTAGACTCCCTAAGTCATCAATCAAGCAGCTTCACGTTGCTGGCTACTTAGAAAAAAATGGCTTTCTTACAGATACTCACTCAAGTGCTATTACACCTGAAATCTGGGAGATTTACGACTACGTTATATCGGTTTGTACTCCTGACTATGTAATTATAGAGAGAGAGTTTAATTTTCCACCCATAATTGAAATTATAACGGAAGTTGAACGAGCTCGTAAGCCAGTAATCAACTACGAGTTGTCTTAAGGTTTGTATTTTTTGTAAAATACTACATAACTTATTAGTGCGCTTAAATGGTGAAGCAATGTCATTAGTTGAATTCCAACGTGTACTCTTAAAAATATATACGAGTCCATCATTCCGCACAACTTTAAGAATGGACTTAAATAAGAGCTTGCAAGGTTATGAACTAAGTGAAATTGAAGTCAGCGCTTTGACTCAGTTAGCTGTCACTCAAGAGTCAAATCAGCTTCAATTAGAAGAATTTAATGATTATTTACTGAACAAAAAAATTTACGGTTTATGGGATGGCTTTAGAACAGTAAGTACTTTTTTTGACTGTTTAAAAGAAGAGGTAATAACCAGCATCAAATATTGTTATGATTTTAAAAGCAGAAGTGATATACAAACTTTTGACTATTTTGCTAATCTTCTTTATAAATTTTCTGATAAATCTGAAGATCCCGTTCTTAAATGCTTCAAAGAGGTTGTAAGGTATGACCTAATAGCTTGTAAAGCTCCTCTGCTAGCTTTGCAATATCAAAAATACGATGAAATAAAAATGCAAATAGCTAGCAATCCAGCTAACCTTATTGGAAACATAGACTCTCTACTTGTTACTAAGTCCCCATCAGTTTTTATTGAAGAGTTTAGTTATAATATTCCGGCTTTATATAAAGGTATAAATATCAACGAACTACAAACTGAACCTAGTATCTTTGCTTTCATCCTTTTGGATATCCAGTTGGTGAATGTTTGTCATTTATCGCCAGCTATTCAATTTCTTCTTAACAAAGCTGAGTCACCTATATCAATAGAGAACCTTGTAAGAGAAGCTGCATTTTTTCATAATCTTACTAATATTCCAGAAAATTTTAAACAAATTTATGTTGAGTTAATTCAAAAACTCTGTAAACAAGGGATTTTGGTAGAATCGTGGAATTAGCGAAAAGTAGCTGTCATGCAAGAGATTCTGCTATCAATTCTTGAGCAAGAGGAACCCACTTTTCCTTAGTCAACTTCTTACTGGAGTTTAGACTAGATGGTAGAACTTAAAGAAAAAAATAGGGGGTGTGATTGAACACAGACCCCCTATTAGCAGAAGCTGAGAGAAGAACCACCAACTCTCGCCTGCTAATATATTGGTACTCCTGCCCGTTCACCCAAACCTCGTGGAAAGTCTCCAGGTTGGAAAGCCGGACACTTTTCTTGTTGCTTAGTCTAAACTCCAGTAAATTCTTTTGACTTCTTATTTCTTTGCGTCCTTCTCTGACGAGACGCTGCGCGAATGCGCCCTTGGCGGTTCGTTCCTCATATATAGCGCACCTTCATACAGAATTGGTATAAGAAAAACCTTTCTATTTTTATTTAAGTTTCAGCTTTTTTATTTATTGAAATCAAATAAAGTCCATAAATAATCAAAACTTAAGTAGCCCGATTACTTTACTGAACCTTGTTTTTAACTATTATTATGTTTTTATTTAGCAGGAGAGACTTTATTGAATCAATTTTATTTTTCGTCTTTCTTCTCTTCTAAATTAGTTATCTTTGTATTTTGCATAAGGATATGGTCTTCATAATTTTGTTTTTCTTCTTTCTTCTCTTGTACAACTTGAGTAGCATATATTTCCACATCTCGCTGAATAATATCTTCTACATGACTTGCAAATAGATTAAATGCCTGTTCGTGGCTTGGATAAATACGATAAGGGCCTGTCAACTGCGAAAATTGCCACCCTTGGGTTTTTAAAGATTCAACTGTTCGGCGATAGTGTCGCCAGCGTTCTCCATAGTGAAAAAACTCTTCAATTGCAGCACTAATAGCAACTATTTGGCTCAAACCAAAAGTTGACCACATAATTATATCCCTATTGTTAGGTTTGAAATTAGTGTTAATGTTTAGACTTACCAATGCTGGGAGAATTACACCACCAACAATAGTTGTTATCCGTAAAAAATAATGGCGATCGCGCGATAAATTCGCCTTACTTTCCATCCAGAGTACTTGATCCAACCAGCGCGATCGCAAAAAATGTTTTTGCACATCACCTAAGTTAATACCTGCAAACAACTTGTTAAAATCTTCTTTTAAAGATTCGTGATAACTATCTTTTTTTGCCATTTTTTACTCCTAATTAGAAAGTAACCTCTTAATTACTTTGCCTAGATTCTCAACTCCTTTCTCTATGTCGATTAAGTCGATGTATTGTAATGTACCAGACTTAGCTAGCTTTTTGGCTCGTTCATCAGTAGCCTTTCCACGCAAAGCATCTACAAGTATATCTGCGGTTCTACCACTACCAGCAATCACAAGAACTACCCTGCCGCTATTAACGCTAGAAAAGGCATCCTTAAAGGTAATTTCACCACCGTTCAAGAGTACTGTCATCGAAGGTGCATCATTAGCCAACATAGTGGCAACACAAGATATCCAAGGAGACTCGTCGCCCCAATTCTTCCCAGGAACTAGTACAAAATGAGTATGGTTTGGCTCTAACGGTATTAAATCAGTAGCAGTTTCCGAATAATTAGGTAAAGCCACTTTGCCTTCAGGTGTCACACCAATTAAAGCGAACTTAGCACCTATTTGCGTACGAGCTGTACCCATGATTCGCATAATTCCTGCATCCGTACCCCCATCCACGACATAAGCCCCCAAAGTTTCGGCGATGGGGGCTAAAACTTCCACAAACAACCGTTGAATACGGAGAAAGTCAGCTTCACTGATGTTACTTGCACCCCCCACTACTACTAAAACAGGACGCGAACCGCACAGCCCTATTGTCTCAAGAGCATAAGGCAATTCTTCTGGCTGCTCAACTTGAGTAGCTAATGCTGTTTGCCCATTATTAAAGGTAAGTTTTAAACAACTTTTCATTTTTTCAAAATACTGACTGCTTAGGTTTTCTGGCGTAGAGCTTCGCAGTCATGTTCTGCAAGCGTTGTATTCCATTATTCCCTTGACGAAAAGGAATTTTATGATGCTTTTATATGGATTTATCATTGATTAATGTTTCGCCAGATTTTTGCTTAGATGTCAATAGCGATGCCTACGGCTATCTAAGCCTACGCTCCAGTTTTTTGCCATTATTTTTCTTTCTGGAAAATTATTGATCCATAAAGTAATAGCTTCTTGTTTTTTGACATCTTAAATTAGGATTTTGCAATTTATTTGTGGACTATCGCACCAGTTTTTCAGTTAATCTGAATGATTGAATTTTAGCTATAAGTTCCTGCTCTCTCACTTTTTACCGTCACAGGTTCTGACTCTATATCCTCTATCTTATTAAACTCTCCAGCCTGCCAGCTATCTGTTATATCCTTGATAAAACTAGCTATAGGGATCGCAATTAATAAACCCAGTACTCCTCCCAACTTTGCACCCAGCAATAAAGAAATCACCACCCACACAGGATTTAAGCCAGTCAAATTACTGAGAATTCGAGGTGCAATAATATTAGAATTAACTTGGTCGATCGCAACAGCTACACCTAAGACTTCCACTCCTAACCAAAAATTTTGCAGCGCTACCAGCAAACTTACTATGGCAATACCGACTCCCGTACCAAAGGGGAAGAGTGAAAATAAGCCAATACCAATGCCAAACAGTAGAGCTAAAGGAACTTGCAGCGCTAAAAACACTAATGTAATTGTCACGCCTAACACAGCTCCCAATGTTGCTTGGCCGATGAAGTAATTGTGGAAATCCTCTCGCAGCAATTCCCGTACTCGTGACCCAATATTAGGAGAAAACCACTGAAAAATTCCGTCCCAAAGACGTTCACCATTCAATATTAGGTAAATAGTCAACACTACTGCCAGCAACACATTCAGGACACTACCAATGGTATCGACAGCAAAACCAAGAATTCTACCAGTGAAGGACTGAAGTTGGTTAGATAATTGTTCCAGAACTTGGGTAAATAAACCACTTAAATTAATCGGAAGTTGCTGTTGACTTAACGCCCAATCCTGAAAAGCTTGCAGCTGCTGAGTACCAGAATCAATCCAACTGGGCAAAATATTAGCCAGTTCAACCAGCTGTTGAATAATCAGGGGAACCAAGGTGATGCCTAAAGCTACTAAAATCACCAGAGTCAAAAGCAACACTCCCCCGATCGCTAAGTTGGGTTTCACTCCTTGTTCTTGGAGAAACTGGATTGGATAGTTCAAGACAAAAGCCAGCAGGATGGCGGCGGCAATAATGCTAACTAAGGGTTGAAAATACTGTATAACCTGGAGCAATAGCCAGCCGTTGAGAATGGCAATGGGAAAGGCCAATCCTATAGTTAACCATCGCGGCAGTTTGTTTGCTGATTGCATTAGTGATGACCTCATAAGAGTTCGTTCTAACTTTATTTTGGCTTCTAGGGATGTGGGGAGTGAGGGAGATGAGGGAGATGAGGGAGATAAGGGAGATGAGGGAGATGAGGGAGATGAGGGAGATGAGGAAAATAACCATACCCAATGCCCAATACTTCGGCTTCTCTACGAGACGCTACGCGAACGCTCAGTACAAGTGCCCAATGCCCAATGCCCCATTCCCAAATTATGTTGGATTTTTCTCAATAAAATCCAACATAATTTTCTGATGCATTGCCCCTAAAGGTCGCACTTTACCAGCATTTTGTGAATAACAGTTACCTTGGCGAATCTCTTTTAGCGTAAATAACGCCATATCCCAGCCCTCATTCAGAACCAGTTGATTTAATTCCACCAAGAGTGGTGCATGAAAGACATGACGGACAACTCTTTCGTTGGGATAACAGCCAAATTCAACAAAGGGTGGTAGCTCATAGCCGATTTCTTCTAAAATTTCTCGTTTTACCGCTACATCTGGCGTTTCACCAGGTTCGATGTGACCGCCGAACAGCGCCCAGTAACCAGGGTAGAGAATACCGGGGATGTTGTCACGCAGTTGCATGAGAAACTTGTTTTTCTGGTAGAGAATTGCGATCGCAACGTGCACCTGTTGATTGTTCATATCTTCATTTTTAATTGCTGATTATTCTTCTTCTAAATAAACTTCCCCCAATTCTTTGCCAGCTAAGGGAATACTTCGGTAGCGAACTTTACCCTTAATTACAACTTCTGAACCTTCACCCAGATTTTTTTGATTGGTGACAACCCAAATTTTGCCCGTTGAGTCCTTAATTTTATAAGCCCACTGTTTGATCAGGGGAGCTTGCTTTTCTACCTGGCCTTGGATGTAAACTATAGCCTGATTGTCTTGTTTTGGTTTAATTTCTCCAATTGGAGTGACATTTGTCCCAATTTTCAAGCCAGCCCCACGCAAGCCAGGTGATGTCAAGTTACCACAACTACAAAGTCCTGCTATCAGAAAAAAAGTCAACCCCAAACGGTAAGGAACAATACTATGCCCATAGAAGAATGAAAGGGATAAATTTCTCATTTGCTGCATAAAAGCCACTGATTTATTTATTTTGGGCATGGGGCACTGGGGAGCCAGTGCGTTGGGCGGGCAATGCCCGACTTGTTCGCGTAGCGTCTCCCCTTCTCCCAAAGGGAGAGGCTACGCCAAGGGAGAAGCAACTGGCGTCATTGAGCATTGAGAAGAGACAAGGTACACAAGGAAGAGGGGAAAGAGAAGGGAGAGACTTGTTCAATAATTCCCCCTTGTCTCCTCATTTCCCTTACTCCCCATTCTCCCAATTCTTTATTCTTCAGATGATGCCGTTGATCTGAGAAAATAAACATTATGGATCTACTGTGAGAGAAACGCTACGACATCAAACAGCACAGCAACATAATAATAGTCGAAAGTCAAGATTCAAGAATCAATATTTTCATTTTGGACTTTGGACAACAAGCGAACATAGCTGGGAATTTTCATGGAAACAAAAACTACCAAACTCCTAGATGGGAAAGCAATAGCAGCAAAAATTCAGCAAGAACTTTCTGTTGCGATTACACAATTACAACCAAAAATTGGACGACCACCTGGTTTAGCAGTGTTGATGGTTGGTGATAACCCAGCGTCAGCCGCTTATGTACGCAATAAAGAGAAAGCCTGCGCTAAAGTTGGGATCGCTTCTTTTGGTAAGCATTTTCCTGCCCAAACTACCCTTGGGGAGTTGGAAGAGGTAATTGCTGCACTCAACCACGATGAAAGAGTGGATGGCATTCTTGTACAGTTGCCCTTACCTAACCACCTGGATGCTATAACTCTGCTACATCAAATTGATCCCGATAAAGATGCTGATGGACTGCACCCAGTTAACTTGGGGCGACTAGTACGGGGAGAAAGCGGTTTACGTAGCTGCACCCCGGCTGGTGTGATGCGGCTTTTACAAGAATATGAGATTCCTTTGCAGGGAAAACAGGCAGTAGTCGTGGGGCGCAGTATTTTGGTGGGTAAACCGATGGCGCTAATGCTATTAGAAGCTGATGCCACAGTCACCATCGCTCACTCGCGATCGCATGACCTCAAAACCATCACCCAAAATGCTGATATTCTAATTGCAGCAGTAGGTCGTCCCGGATTGATCTCTGCTGAGATGGTGAAACCGGGCGCTGTTGTGGTAGATGTGGGGATGAATCGCGTCACCGATGCTAATGGCAAAAGTCGGCTGATTGGCGATGTCCATTTTGAATCAACCGCTGATGTAGCAGGATTTATCACCCCAGTTCCTGGTGGTGTTGGCCCGATGACTGTTGCCATATTGTTGGAAAATACATTTGCTAGCTATTCCAGAACGGCAAAAGAAGAAAGATGAACTGTTAAAAGTTATTCTTAATAACTCTTAACTCCTAAATCCTGTAAAGACGTGATTAATCGCGTCTGTGCTCCTAACTTTTCATTTTTTTCAGCGCCACAGCACCTTAAAATTGTGACGTATAAGGCAAAAATCGCAAAATGTCAGGAATTAAAGAATGGTAGCAACTGATAACGTGCAAAAGACACCACCAGAGGAAGCCACATTTAACTTAGCAGCCTATCTAAAAGAGCGACAAAAGCTTTGTGATAATGCTTTAGATCGGTCTATCCCGGTCATTTATCCAGAAAAGATTTATGAGGCGATGCGCTACTCGTTATTAGCTGGAGGTAAGCGTGTACGTCCCATTCTTTGCCTTGCCACCTGTGAAATGATGGGTGGAACCATTGAGATGGCCATGCCAACAGCTTGTGCTGTGGAGATGATCCACACAATGTCGTTGATTCATGACGACCTCCCAGCGATGGATAATGACGATTATCGTCGTGGCAAGCTGACGAATCATAAAGTCTATGGCGAAGATGTAGCGATTTTGGCTGGAGATGGCTTGTTGGCTCTTGCTTTTGAGTCTGTTGCCATTCAAACCCCCCAAAGCGTTAAGAGAGAGGTAGTCTTGCAGGTCATTGCTCGTCTTGGTCGAGCATTGGGGGCAGGTGGTTTGGTCGGCGGTCAAATTGTAGATTTGGAGTCAGAAGGTAAATCTGATATTTCCTTAGAAACCCTAAATTTCATTCATAAACACAAAACAGCCGCCCTTTTGGAAGCTTGCGTAGTTTGTGGCGGGTTGATCGCTAATACATCGCCTGAAGATGTGCAGCGGCTAACTCGTTATGCTCAAAATATTGGGCTAGCATTCCAAATCATTGATGATATTCTGGATATCACTTCTACCCAAGAGCAATTAGGTAAAACAGCTGGCAAAGACCAAAAAGCCCAGAAAGTCACCTATCCTAGCCTTTGGGGACTTGAGGAATCGCGCTCAAAAGCCCAAGAGCTAGTTAAAGCAGCTTGTGTGGAATTAGAACCATTTGGAGACAGAGCAAAACCACTCCAAGCGATCGCTCATTTTATTACTAGCCGTAATAACTAGTAACGCTTTGGGTAATTCGTAATTCATAATTCGTAATTCCTATACCGCAAGCGTTTCATTGATTGGGAATGGGTAGTTTATTTACACCATACTGTACTACTACTGCCCAGCAAAATTAAAAATTCACTGATTCAAAATTACAAAAGCTTATCCAAGTAAGCTTTTAGGTTATTTTGAATCGTTGGTCTTTCTCCAACGTAATAGATTAATTTGGGAATTTTGGGTTGAATCTAAATGTTTCCTCAACCAACAACTGCTGCTAATATTTACTAACCTAACCAAAATACCATGCAGGACATAGGCAACATTTTAGACAACCGGGTGCTGCTGGTTGCTCTGGTAGCTTGTTTAATTGCTCAAGCATTAAAGCTCGTGGTTGAGATCGTCAAAAATCGCAAACTGAATGTGCGTGTTTTGGTGACAACCGGAGGTATGCCCAGTGCCCATTCGGCTCTGGTTACGGCTCTAGCCGCTGGTGTAGGGCAAACACTGGGTTGGGCATCTCCTGATTTTGCTGTTGCGATCGTTTTTGCCATCATTGTCATGTATGATGCAGCCGGAGTTCGTCAGGCAGCTGGTAAACAAGCTCGTATTCTCAATCAAATGATTGATGAATTATTTCATGAGAAACCAGATTTTAGCCAAGACCGTCTTAAAGAATTACTCGGACATACACCAGTTCAGGTAATCGCTGGGTCGGCTTTGGGTATAACCATTTATTGGTTAGCTAGGTCTGCTTATTGAACTAGGGCAAGAAATCTTTGTTTGAGCAGCTATTGATAATTAGTAACTGGTAATTTGTCAATAAAATTTGAATTTTTGATTTTAAATTTACCTCGTGAATAAATTCAGGAGATTAAGGGTAAAAGGATTTATTCCAAATAACTTGTTTCTCACAGAGCGAATATAAATAAATATATTCGCTTAAAACCTTTTTAAATTTTGAATTTAAAATCCAAAATTTAAAATCTAAAATTCCGTTAATTGACAAATTACCAATCTGGTAGGTTGCATCAGGATGCCAGTGAACTTAATATCACTAAAACCGCACAGTCGAGCGCAGCAGAATCACTTTACGACTATCTACTAGGCTGGCAACGAAACCGCCATTGTTTAGTTTTTGCAATGTATTATAAGCTTCACTTTGGTTAGTGGTATAAACTGCTAGCAAGTAAGGGCGTTGTCCATAGGAAACAAAACCGACGTTACCTCCGACCACTTGCTGCACACTATTTACTAGTTCTGGACGGTTGTAATAATCTACCAGTACTGCATAACCTTCTCCTAATGCTTGAGGATTATAACTGACTGTCTGCTGAGGTGGTTTTGGCTGTGACTGTGGCTGCACATCTGCCGTTGTTGTTGGTCGAGTGGTAATTATGGCAGACAAGCCAACAATATTACTGACATATCTTGCCCAACGATTGGCATCGTCAATTTTGTTAAAGCCCCCGACTCGCGTCACGGTTTCGTTGAGATATTTGCAGGTGATAGTTTTAAGTTCAGGTGGTAAGGCGCTACGTAACTGCTTTTGATTATTTGCTGTGGGACTGACTACTAATAAAAGATACTCACCCGCATTTGGTGGTTGACAAGAGGGAATGGTTTTTTGAGCAAGTACAGAACTCATGCCACCAATCAACCCTGCAATCGCTAATCCTAAAACACTTGGTAAATTCTGAAATCTATGCACAAAAGTTAGATTATGTAAATTAAGGTGTCCTAAAAGATTTTATAAGAAAAAAGCTGAAAACCTAGCTACTTCAGTATGGTGATGAAATATGTGTCACTAATAGGGTATAGGGGGTAGGGTATAGGGTATAGGGAGGACGGCATTGGTCGAGGCAAGTGACAGAGACCTTTTGCTACGCCGGTGAATTGACGGGGCAAGTGAAATTGATGGTTGTTGGGGCTCTCTAGAACCTGCAACCCCGCCCCAACGGGGCTTGGTCAAAAAATATATTTTGTTACTCAAAAATAAAATTAGGGAATGGTGAGTGGGGAGTGGGGGCGACAATGGGACAAGGAGACAAGGAAAATAACCAATGTCCCATGCCCAATGCGCTATACCTAAGATACGGTAGCTAACGATGCCAAAGCATCTGGTATTACCTCAGAAGGGGCCTGGAATTCTCCAGTGATGACGTACTCTAAACGCAGTTTTAACCAAGTAATAAATTGGGGATTTGTAGAAATAATTGCTACTGCTGGTTGGGGACACTTTGCCTTTAGCTCTTTAAACTGCGGTGTTTCCAAGAAAGCTGGTTGCTCAACCAACCAAAAATCTATTTGTTTTTCTTGTTCGTGGTAGTTACGAGTGCGTTCTTTGAGAACTTCGTGTATCGGTTCTTCTTGGAGAAGAAAGCGTTGACTTGCCAAAACGTAATGGTATGTTTGCATTTTCATCCTTTGGTTGCTATGTGAATAATTTCAGGGCACAGTGACTCTGTACCCTTACAAGCTAACTTTTTTGAGATTTCTTGAACCAAGAACTGAACGGACAAGCACTTTTCTGGTTTTCAGATTTTATCTGTTTGCCACCAGATGTTAGCTTTTCCAAGAACAGATTATTGTCAAAATAGTGTTCTAAGGAAATAATCTTCAAGTCATCGCTAACTTTTGCAATGCTCATGCCTATAATTTCTAGCGTCTCTCCAGTAGGTGCATGGTCTTTGTATTCTCCGTTAAAATGTCCCCAATGCCGCCATTTAAATGTTACATTCGGTGGCCCTGAGAAAACTTCCACCACTTCCCAAGGAAATCCTTGGGGAAATGTTGTGTGGAAGAGTTTTCCGGATGATTCAAAGCTTTCTTCTGAAGCCTTGTAATGCTCTGAATCAGCCATAAATAAATTGTAAGTACCTTGGGCTGATACATCTGCTGCTGTATACTCTACTCCACCATTGGTACTGACGCGAAAGTTATCATTCACAATAGATAACCACTCTTGCGGGTTAGCTTTGAAGGATACTTCCATCTCGAAGGTTCTCACCAAGTTTTGCACGATCGCTTCCAGTGTTCCTTCAAGATGATTGTAGGTACTTTCTTTAGCAAGATTCTCTTTTGAACGGGAATAATCAGGCGGTGTCTGATAGCGCCACTCGACATCAGTGCTTTCTGCTATCACTTTATCCCGATCCTGTACCCAAAGTGGTAGGTTGTTAGATTGTGTTGCGCTCATAGAAGTTTTTGCTAAAGATTTGATCCCAATTTCTAGATTTCGCAGTGACAACCCCTCTTTTAAGACGTGGGAGTGGGGGGCAGGGGGCAGGGGGAGATGAGGGGAATAAGGGAGCAAGGGGGAATTATTGAACAAGTCTCTCCCTTATCTCCCCCCTCTTCCTTGTCTCTTCTCAATGCCCCATTCCCTATCCCCCATTCCCCCATATAGCTTGTTTCATTTCCCGGACTGCTCTTTCCATACCTACTAATGCTGCCCGACTGATGATGGTATGACCGATGTTTAGTTCTTCCATGCCTGGAAGCGCAGCTACTGGATAGACGTTCCAGTAGGTGAGTCCATGACCAGCGTTGACTCGCAATCCGGCGTGAATCGCTTGTTCACACCCTTTTGCTAATATGGCTAATTCTCGCTGGCGATTTGTTTCATCTTTAGCCTCAGCATATTGTCCGGTGTGTAATTCAAGAAACTGCGCCTGTACCTTGACAGATGCTTCAATTTGTGCTGATTCGGCATCGATAAATAAACTAACTGGAATGCTAGCGCTTTGCAATTTATCGACTATTTCACCTATTCTAGCAATTTGCCCGACAATATTTAGTCCGCCTTCTGTTGTCACTTCTTCGCGCTTTTCGGGAACTAAAGTTACGTAATCTGGTTTGATATCGAGAGCGATCGCTAGCATTTCATCTGTAGCGGCCATTTCTAAATTAAGATGCGATCGCACCGTTTGTCGCAACAGTAATACATCCCGATCTTGGATATGCCGCCGATCTTCGCGCAGATGCACCGTAATTCCATCTGCACCCGCTAATTCTGCCAGTACCGCCGCCGCTACCGGGTCTGGTTCCACCGTCCGCCGTGCTTGCCGAATGGTGGCGATGTGGTCAATGTTAACGCCAAGTGTAGGCACCCCAAGTTTCTCCCGAATTCACAGTCCTCAGAACTTGATTTTACCGGAAACAAGGGCAGTTTTGCTTGAAAGCTAAAGACAGATCACACACGTAAAATCGATGTCTACGACGGGCTTTTCGGTATCGCCCAAAAGAAAACTGAGTTAGAAAAAGCTGGTTTTTGGGCAGACTAGTTGAAATAAATAGCTGATTTAACAAGAGTTGATCAAGTATGAATACAGCAGTTGAACCGATGGACAAGCTTTTGAACTATCGAATTAGCGAACAACTTTATGCAGGCTCTAGAACCTTAGTTTACCGTGCAATTCGAGAGGCCGATCAACTTCCAGTCGTCATCAAACTGCTTCAGCAGGAGTATCCCACCTTCAATGAACTGTTGCTGTTCCGTAATCAGTACACTATCGCTAAAAATATTGACCTACCTGGTATTGTTCATCCCTATAGTCTGGAACCTTACGGCAACAGCTATGCTTTGGTGATGGAGGATTTTGGCGGCATTTCCCTCAAAGATTGGATGAACAAAAAAATGGGGAGCAATCAATATACTCTGGCAGAGTTCTTGGATATTGCGATCACCCTGAGTAATACTCTTGATGAACTCTATCGCCATCGAGTTATCCACAAAGATATCAAGCCTGCCAACATCCTTATCAACCCGGAAACTAAGCAAGTCAAGTTGATTGACTTTAGTATTGCCTCTCTTTTACCTAAAGAAACCCAGGAAATTTACAGTCCCAATGTCTTAGAAGGTACTCTCGCCTACCTTTCCCCAGAACAAACCGGACGGATGAATCGCGGAATTGACTATCGCAGTGATTACTACTCTCTCGGCGTTACCTTCTATGAACTGCTTACCGGACAGCTACCGTTCCAGTCAAATGATCCGATGGAGTTGGTTCACTGTCATATTGCAAAGCTTCCAGAAAAATTAGGAGGCAGGGGGCAGGAGGCAGGGGGCAGGGGGCAGGGGGCAGGGCGCAGGGCGCAGGAGGCAGGGGGCAGTAGGGAAGAAGAAATTCCCCAAGTTCTTGGTGACATTGTGATGAAATTGATGGCGAAAAATGCTGAAGACCGCTATCAGAGTGCATTAGGGCTGAAATTTGATTTAGAAAAATGTTTGTCTCAATTGCAAGAAATTGGCTCGATTAAATCTTTTAAATTAGGCGAGCGGGATATTTGCGATCGCTTCATCATCCCAGAAAAGCTCTACGGTCGCCAAAGTGAAGTTCAAGGCTTATTGGATGCCTTTGAAAGAGTCAGCCAGGGAAGCACTGAAATTATGTTGGTAGCAGGGTTCTCTGGCATTGGAAAAACTGCTGTGGTGAACGAAGTCCACAAGCCAATTGTGCGACAACGAGGTTATTTCATTAAAGGTAAATTTGACCAATTCCAGCGCAATATACCTTTCTCTGCCTTCGTGCAAGCTTTTCGAGACTTAATCGGGCAACTGCTGAGTGAAACTGACACCCAATTCGAGCAGTGGAAGTCCAAAATTCTCTCTGCTTTGGGTGAGAACGGACAAGTGATGATTGAGGTGATTCCAGAACTCGAAAGAATTATTGGTAAACAGCCTGCTGCACCGGAACTCTCTGGGAGTGCGGCACAAAATCGCTTCAATTTGCTGTTTTTGAAATTCACTCAAGTCTTCGCAGCACTAGAACATCCATTGGTAATTTTTATTGACGATCTGCAATGGGCAGATTCTGCTTCTTTAAAGTTAATCCACTTGTTGATCAGCGAAGTTGACATTGGCTATCTACTGTTAATTGGTGCTTATCGAGATAACGAAGTCAATCCAGTACACCCCCTGATGCTAACTTTAGAAGAGATTCAGAAGTTCGGCGCTACAGTCAATACAATTACCTTAGCTCCCCTCGATCAAACATCTGTCAATCATTTAGTTGCAGATACATTGAGTTGCACACTAGCATTAGCTGCACCGTTAACAGAGTTGGTATTGAGCAAAACCAAAGGAAATCCTTTTTTCAGCACCCAGTTTCTGAAAGCGCTACATCAAGATCGACTAATTACATTTAATTTTGACGGTGGTTATTGGGAATGCGATATTGCTCAGGTGCGATCGCTCGCCCTTACCGATGATGTAGTAGAGTTTATGGCAATTCAGCTGGAAAAGTTGTCAATAGAAACTCAAGAAGTTTTGAAATTAGCGGCTTGTGTAGGAAACTCTTTTGATTTAGCCACATTAGCGATTGTCTATGAACAGTCTGAGGCAACAACGGCAGATGAATTATGGAAAGCACTCCAAGAAGGATTTATCATTCCTACCAGTGATGTTTACAAGTTCTATCAACAGCATTCATTGGTAAATAACCAGAATGACTATGGACAAATAACCATCAGCTACAAATTTCTTCACGATCGCATTCAGCAAGCTGCCTATTCACTAATTCCTGACAATCAAAAGCAAGTTACTCACCTGCACATTGGGCGTTTGCTGCAACAAGCCACGACTGCAAATGAAGGTGATCAAAAAATTTTTGCGATCGTCAACCACCTCAATCAAGGGGCCGCTTTGATTAGTGATGAGCAGGAGCAACAGGAACTCGCGCAGTTAAACTTGGTGGCTGGGCATAAAGCCAAGGGTGCAACAGCTTACGCAGCAGCTTTAGACTATTTCAACACAGGTATTGCCATGCTCACGAGTAATTGCTGGCATAGCCAATACAATCTCGCCTTCATCTTGTATGAAGGAGCAACAGAATCAGCTTACCTCTGCACCGATTTTGAACAGATGGAACAGTTAGCTGAGATAGTACTGAATCATGCCCAATCCTGGCTGGATCGGGTAAATATCTACAGTATTAAAATTCAGGCTTGCATGGCACAACATCAGCAGCTAGAAGCCTTGCAATTAGCGCGAAAAATCCTCAAGCATCTGGGAGTACATTTGCCGGAACAACCCACCCCAGCAGACATCGAACAGGCACTGAGACACACCCAGACCTTGCTCAACAACAAATCAATCGAATCTTTACTGGAATTACCCCAAATGACCGCACCAGAGAAAAAAGCGGCAATGGTTATTTTATCCAGCATTATTTCTGCTGCCTATCAAGCTGCCCCTGACCTTTTGCCTCTAGTGATCTTTGCCGAGTTCAATTTATCAGTAGAATACGGCAATGCTCCAGAATCGACTCATGGCTATGTAATGTATGGGTTGACCTTGGTTGCCATATTGGGAGATATTGACGCAGGCTATCGGTTTGGGCAATTGGGGGTGAATCTCCTGCAACGCATCCATGCCCCCAAGTTAAACGCTAAAACCATTTTTGCCTTTAACTGCTTCCTCAGACATTGGCAAGAACCTGCAAAATATACCCTGGAAGGATATTTGCAAGCCTACTCCACTGGGCTAGAAACCGGTGACATTGAGTATGTCGCTCTCAGCCTGATGTGTTATTGCTACACAGCTTACTGGAGTGGTCAGGAACTATCTGCCTTAAGACAAACGATAGAAGCTCATCGCCAGGTCATTCAGCAATTGCGCCAGGATAGTTGTCTCTACACACAAAGTATTTATCATCAGGTTGTAGTCAATCTGTTGGAGGTTGCGGCTGAACCTGAACGGTTGCTTGGCGAATACTGCTATGAGGATGAAATAATTCAGCTTTACCTCAAAACGAATCACGGAACAGGACTATATGAGGTTTATTTCAATAAACTGTTCCTTTCCTACCTGTTCCAACACTATGAACAAGCTCTACAAAACGCCAAACTGGCAGAACCGTTTTGGGTGCAGTCACAGGACTAGTAATGCTTCCTCTGTTTTACTTCTACGATGCACTAGTTCGATTAGCGGTTTACCCAACTGCCAGTCAGACAGACCAAATCAGCATTATAGAACGGGTGACAGTCCATCAAGAAAAACTCAGCACTTGGGCGGCTCATGCACCAAGTAATCAGGCTCACCGCCATGCTTTAGTTATCGCAGAAAAATGTCGAGTCTTGGGGGCAAAAGCCGAGGCTATTGAGTATTACGATCGCGCCATTGCCAAAGCTAGAGAAAACGAATACCTCAATGAAGAAGCTCTCGCCAATGAACTTGCAGCCAAGTTTTATTTAGAATGGGGGAAAGAACCCATTGCTCAAGAGTATTTGATTAATGCTTACTATTGCTACACACGCTGGGGTGCTAAAGCTAAAGTCGATGATTTAGAACAACGTTATCCACAACTGCTAGCTCCTATCTTACAACAGAGGCGATCACTACTTACACCCAATGAGACGATCGCAAATATTGACAGCATTACTACCTTCCACCCAAGTATTAATAAATCAGTAACATCTAGCAGCAATACATCAGTAATGCTAGATTTGGCAACAGTTTTAAAAGCCTCTCAAACTCTCTCAAGTGAAATTGAACTAGATAAATTACTGACGAAGCTGCTGCAAGTGGTGATTGAAAATGCTGGAGCAGATAAGTGTGCGTTACTACTGCTCAAAGAAGATAGATTAGTCATTGAAGCGACTGCTCAAGTTGGCCAGCAATCAACGGTGTTACAGTCCATTTTTATGGAAGATAGTGCAGACATTCCCCATAGCCTAATTTACACCGTCAAACGCAGCTTGCAACCTACCCTAATTCTTGATATAACATTGCATCCAGTGCTGATAGCTGACCCCTATATCATTAGTCAGCAACCCAAAAGCTTGCTGTGTACACCGATTCTCTATCAAGGGAAACTATTAGGGATTTTGTATTTAGAAAACAATTTGATCACTGGGGCGTTTAGTAGCGATCGCGTTAAAATTCTCAATCTGTTATGTACTCAAGCTGCAATCTCTCTGGAAAATGCCCGACTTTATCAGCAAGCACAAAATACTCTAGAAAACCTTGGACAGACTGAACAATTCTTGCGGTTAATTATCGACAATATTCCTCAGTCTATTTTCTGGAAAGACCGCAATAGTGTTTATTTAGGCTGTAATCATAAGTTTGCTCAAACTTCGGGTGTAGGAGTGCCAGAAAATATTATTGGTAAAACAGACTACGGTCTTCCCTGGACTCGTGAGGAATCAGATTGTTATGTAGAGTGCGATCGCGGCATTATGGAGTCTGGACAAGCTGAACTCAATATTATCGAAACCATCCAGCAAGTAGATGGAAAACAAATCTGGTCAAATACAAATAAAATTCCGCTACGAGATAAAGAAGGAAATGTTTTTGGCATCCTTGGCACGTCTGAAGACATTACTAAATACCACCAAGCACAACAATTGCTGCAACAGCAAAAACAACAATTAGAACAAGCGTTGCAAGAACTCCAAACGATGCAATTGCAATTAGTCGAGGGTGAAAAAATGTCTGCTCTTGGTAATCTCGTAGCAGGTGTTGCTCATGAAATCAATAATCCTGTCGGCTTCATTGCCGGTAACATTGAACCAGCCAAAGATTATGTCAAAGATTTGTTTAGCCTAATTAATCTTTATCAGAAAAAGTTTCCTAATCCCGGCTCAGATATTCAAGATGAAATTGATGCCATCGACCTGAATTATTTACGCGAAGATTTACCTAAATTGCTGGACTCGATGAAATTGGGTGTTCACCGTATTCGTAGTATCAGTACCAGTTTGCGAACCTTCTCCAGAGCAGATAAGGATTATAAAGTTCCCTTTGATATTCACGAAGGAATTGATAGCACTATTCTGATTCTCAGACACCGTTTAAAAGCTAATGAAAACCGTCCAGCAATTGAGGTAGTGAAGAATTATGGCAAACTACCCCTAGTGGAATGCTTTGCTGGACAACTTAATCAAGTGTTTATGAACTTGTTAGCAAATGCCATTGATGCGCTTGAACAATACAATACAGAACGCAGTTTGGAAGCAATTCTTGCCAACCCCAATTGCATCACCATTCAAACTCGTATAGCAGACTCTGGTCAGGATGTTTTGATTAAGATTGCTGATAATGGCGTGGGAATGTCACCGGAGGTTAAACAAAAAGTATTTGACCATTTATATACTACCAAGCCTGTCGGCAAAGGCACTGGATTAGGATTAGCGATCGCTCGTCAAATTGTGGTAGAAGCACATGGCGGTTCGCTCTCTTGTACTTCCGAACTTGGAAAAGGCACAGAGTTTGTCATTCAAATCTCTACTCAACAACAATAATGAGTGCTGAGTTCTGAGTTGTGAGTGCTGAGTAATTTCTACTTTACTCAGCACTTTTCATTTTCGCTATTTAAATTTTAGTTGGGAATAAAATTTTGTTTACCACGCTCTTTACTATTTTTGCGGGTATAAGTTGATGCACACTTAGGACATTGCATAGCGATGTCTACGACGGGCTACGCCTACGCACTAATTCATATTTCTATTCTGCAACGCCGAAAAGTAAGTTGCACAATATGTCAATGTCTAAACCCGCATCTGTCGCAATGCATTAAACGCCTTACCTCGCAACCCAACTGGTAACAGCGATAATCCTAAACCAGTCCAAGCTTTAGCAGTTGAAAAAGACTGTCCTGCTAAAACTAGTTCTCTGCCTTTTGGCGTCTCACCCTTTTCAATTAAACGCAACCCTAATAATAATTGCGTTTCAGTTAAACGATTTTTCCTAACTTTCTCTAATTTCTCAGACTCAAACTTATAACTTTCTAAATACTGAATTTTATCAAATAAATAAGGAATAGCTCGATTAATACCTTGCTGCTCTGCATGAGAGCGATATTCCATCAATAATTCTGGTAAGTAATAGCCCTTTTTTCCAGCCAAAGCCAGACGTACAAATAAATCATTATCCTCACAATTTTGCAGATTTGGCTGCATATATCCTAATTCTTGCAAGGTTTTACGGCGAAATAATGTCGCCCCCACTTGAAAGCTTTGCTGAATAAATACAACTTCTAACAAATTATTTACAACACCTGCTGGTAAATTCTTCCTACCCCAGCGATGAGAATTTTCTTGAGTTTTTGTTTCATCCCGCATATTGTTAATATCAATTATCCAATGGTCTGTGCCAACAAAATCAATGCTATAGTCTTGAGCAAGAATAGCTGCTGTACTTGCGAGAAAATCGGGTGTTAGGCGGTCGTCATCATCAAATTTAATAAAATATTCACCACTGGTAGCATCAAAGCCAGAGCGCATATTATTACTTTTACCAATATTTTGCTGATGACGGATATATTTAATCCGGTTGTCTGTGTACTGTGACATCAACTCAGACGTACCATCGCTAGAACCGTCATCACAAATAATTAGCTCAAAGTCTTGTTCAGACTGATTGAGTACACTGTCAATTGCGAAAGGTAGTAAATTAACTCGATTAAAAGTGGGAATGGAAACACTAACTTTAGGCATTTTTGCAAAATGAGAGTGGAGATTGCTCACAAACTAAACGCATAATGAGCAAGGCTGGGCAAAAGCTAAGTGTAAGAAATAGTTTGATTGATTTTATTCCAAAGTTTTTTGATAAATCGATTGCTTCTAGCCGCTATAGTGGGTGGCTTTAATTGCTTCGGTTTTTGCTCTGGTTGCTTCAGAAAGCGATAGTGTAAAAATTCATTTTTGTAACGAATATCAACATCTTCACCTTTACACAAGCGGGCAAATCCAATAGCAGAATAGCCCATATAGTGAAGGCGATGAATTGGTTTTAATCCCTGTTGGTTATAAAGAACATTATCAATGTTCACAAATGGATTGGCATTAGCACAGTTGCCAGTTCTATCTTCACCATCGGGACTGAGTGTAAAATTAAATAGTGGTCGAGCAATTCTGAAAGTCATGTAACTAAATAAATCTGCGTCACACCACCAAGCGATTTCGTTAATCCATTCGACTTCCTTATCTTCTATCAATCGCTTTTTGAGTATTTTTAATTCTTCAACGCCTAAAATACCCTTTTTTGAACCAAAAAAACTAGAACAGTGTATTTCTCGTCTGATTTCAGATTCAGGCAAAGACATTTTTTGTTCTAACTTCGGCAAGTCGAAAGCTGCAACTGAAGTTTGTTTTGTGTGTTCCCAGTCATCAAACACAAAGTCGTATTGGTCTAGTTTTTCTAAAACCTTATCCAGCTTATTCATTGCCAAACTATCAGCATCATAAAATACAAATCTTTCAAACTCACCGTCAAAAGCAGACATTTTTCTGATTAAATTATTTTTTTTGTTCCATTCGATAGAAGGTTTATTTTTTCGGTTATTTCTTGGATAAGCGTTCCAAACTTGAATGGCAAAATCCTCCCATTTTTTGATCGAGCTTTTATCGTCAAACAGGGTGACATTAGGTCGAGAACGTATCTCCTGCTTAACTCGTTTTAAGCGGTCATCATAGGGAATAATACAAATCGGAATATCTGGACTAACATTCACCTCAATACTATTTAGCAAAGCTACTAGTTGGTCAAATACCACGTCATTAGCAAGTGTGTAAATTCCAAAATTATCCATTGTAATAAATTTTTTTGATCTTTGATTTACTGAGTAAAGCCAATTCTCTGTGAAGCTGCACATCATTTCCACCGCTCCCAACCTTCCCGAACTCGCGGGAAGTGCCGCAGGTGGTGGGGTTATTTCTACACATCTTTATACAGAATTGGTCTAAGGCGAATAACACGATCGCTATTTTTTGACCGATTATTCTCAAATAAATACACATTTTTAACTTTATGCGGAAACTTTATGCGGAAAATAAGGAGCAAACTATTTTGGTTAGTTTGGATGATACTAAACATTACCCACCTACTTAGAAGTGCCTAAAACCTAGCTATTAAACAATTGCCTCCTAGAGAATAATCTCAGGAACCCGGCGGTTCCCACACCCCAACTTATTTGCAGTTGCAGATGTGACTTTAATAATTGACATTTCCCATTCCCGATTTCCCATTGTCTCTAGAGCTTGCTTCTGAGAGTTGTCTATGATAGTTTGCTAACTAGTCTCAAGTACAGTAACTCAATCAAACTACCGTACTTTGTTGAACACTATCGTTGATATAGCCGAAGGAGTGCAGAGTTAAGAGTACTTAAGTACTTTAGCAAATATATGACAACTGGAAAAGCCAATCTTGCCGATTCAGAAGTAGATACCTGACATAAACCTGAATTTTTCAAATCATCCAGAGCATTTTTGATCGACCAAGCGCTTGCTGCGATCGCACTCAACAAAATCGCCAACTTAGTTTCCTGAACTTGGTAGCAAGGATAGCACCCTACAATGAATATACGTATGCAAACTATTTACAACCGTAAAGTCAAAGGCGGAGGCTAAACGTTGGCACAATTCCAAGCAGAACCTCTGGCTTTATCAGGTTCGCAAAAAAATTGGGTCTTACTCGGTGTCGGACTTGGGGTATTCATGTCTACCCTGGATGTAGGCATCATTAATGTTGCTTTGCCCACATTGGTGAAAGCCTTTAACACCAGTTTTCCTACCACCCAATGGGCTGTATTGAGTTACCAGTTGGTCAGTTCCGGTTTAGTTTTGGGAGCAACCCGCTTGGGGGATATGTGGGGTAAGAAGTCCTTATACCAGGGGGGACTTATTCTGTTTACTTTCAGTTCGCTGTTGTGTGGTTTTGCACCGGGTATTGAGTGGTTGATTGGCTTTCGGGCACTTCAAGGACTAGGCGCTGTGTTCATTTCTGGGCTTGGTTTAGCAATCATCACAGAAGTTTTTCCCTCTTCCGAACGAGGTCGGGCTGTTGGCGTCATCGGTAGTGTAGTGTCACTGGGAATTGCTTTTGGCCCCTCTGCTGGCGGATTGCTTTTAAGCTGGTCAGGCTGGCATAGTATATTCTTCATCAATGTACCCTTGGGGATTATCGCTAGTTTCTTAATAGCTCGCGTGGTGCCACCTTCTGCACGCATTGAGGGCAAACAGAAATTTGACTTTTTGGGAGCCATATTAGCTTTATTGACTCTGGGTAGTTTTGGTTTAGGTATGACGCTAGGGCAAAGCCAGGGCTTTGGCAGTACCAATGCATTAGTATTATTAGCGATCGCTGCCGTAAGTTTCATTACATTTTTGGTAGTTGAAGCGATTTTAAAGCAGCCACTACTAGAGCTAAAGCTGTTTCGCAATCTTCAATTGAGTATGGGTTTGCTAAGTGGCTGGCTAGCATTCATTGTTATTGGCGGTTCGCTACTCATCGTCCCTTTCTTTCTAGAAAGCGTCAAGCATTATCCGACAGTAAAAGTAGGGCTATTACTAGCTGTATCACCTGTACTTAGTGGATTAATTGCCCCTCTAGCTGGAATACTTTCAGACCGTTTTGGGGCTCGACTAATCAGTTCAATTGGGCTGGGGTTGATGATTGGTGGCTGTCTGGGGATCAGCACCTTTGATGCTCAAATTACTGAGCTAGGCTATGTATCGCGCTATTTTATTTACGGCATTGGTCTAGGTTTATTTCAATCGCCCAATAACAGCACTGTTATGGGATCGGTACCGAGAGAGCGGCTAGGGATTGCTTCTGGGCTGCTGTCTTTGTCACGTACCTCAGGGAACACCGTAGGAGTTTCTCTAATTGGGGCAGTATTTGGAGCCTTAATCGCTAGTATGTCTGCGGGTGCAGATGTCTCTGTTGCTCCTCCTGATGCGATCGTTGCGGGGTTTCAAGGAACTTTTCGCTTTGCAGCCCTAATACTGTGTGGGGCAGCAGTTGCATCTGTTTTGAGGATCGGTAAGAGGCAGGAAGGGGAGGCAGGGGGGCAGGGAAAGAATAATTAATGCCCAATGCCCAATATTCAATCATTAAGGAGTTAAATAAATGACAGGTAAATTAGAAGGAAAAGTGGCAATTATCACTGGGGCTTCAGCGGGAATTGGAGAAGCAACAGCGATCGCTTTGGCTTCAGTTGGGGCAACAGTAGTACTCGCTGCTAGGCGTGGCGATCGCATTCAGGCATTAGCAGAACGTATCGAAGCTAGTGGTGGCAAGGCATTGCCTATTGTCACTGATGTAACTGATGAAACCCAGGTAAATAACTTGGTGGCAAAGGCCAATGCAGAATTGGGAAGGGTCGATATCCTCGTAAATAATGCCGGGATTGCCTTGCTAGGAACTATTGAAGCTGGAAATAGCTCAGACTGGCGGCGATCGTTTAACCTCAACGTATTAGGACTTTTATATGCTACTCATGCTGTTTTACCTCTGTTGAAAGCACAAAAATCGGGGCATATAGTCAATATTTCCTCAGTAGCAGGCCGGACAGCGCGCGCGGGGATCGGTGTTTACAATGCTACCAAATGGGGTGTTAATGCCCTCTCGGAAGCATTGCGCCAAGAAGTCCACAAAGACAACATCCGCGTCACGATAATCGAACCTGGTTTGGTGGATACGGAAATTGATAACCAAATTACCGATCCTGTTGCCAAACAACGGATTCAAGAACGACGCAATTCAATTCAACCCCTGCAAAGTGAAGATATTGCAGCTGCGATCGTTTACGCTCTTACGCAACCGCCGCGCGTTAATGTCAACGAAATCCTCATCCGACCAACGGGACAAGAACATTAAAATAATTCGTAATTCGTAATTCGTAGTTCGTAATTCAAGCATTAAGCGTAGGTTGGGTTGAACAACGCCAGACCCAACACCCAGGTGAATATTAGGTCTCATCCTTAGACCCAACCTAAAAAATTTATTGCACAATTTTAGGGATTGATCGAGCGATCGCCATTTTGATTTTTCGTATGTTGGACGCTCAGGCTATGACCTAGAAATTTACTACTAGAAATTTACTAAATTTTAGAAAGAATCGCTTGGGCGGCGGCTTCGTCGGTAATCAATCCTGTAATTAACTTGCCATACAGAGCAGCCAAAATCGCCTCTGCCTTTCTCACACCGCCTGCCACACCAATAATCAGTCGATGAGCCGGTTGTTCAAGAGCTACACTGGCAACCCGACTGTTTGTCCCTTGTTGTAGTAATACTCCACGATCGCTGTAAGCCCAACCTGCAATTTCTCCTACTGCTCCCAGTTCAATCAATTTAGCTACCTCATCGTCATTGATGAAGCCGTCTTGATGTAACGGAGCATTCCAGGCTATGTGACTAATTCCGACAAAGGTTGCTTTGGCTTGCTCTGCAAGAGTTTTGACGGCGATAAACGATCGCTGAGTCTGCAAAAGTTCTCGTTCTTCAATGCTAGTGGCGACAACGGGAGTCGGCACTGCGTAAGCTTGGGAACCGACGCGATCGGATAAATGCATAACCACTTCGTGGCGACCTGCACGCCCAGAGTGGGACATATTGCCAATAATTGACACAATCTTATGCTGGGGTTGGTTCATTGAGGGTATCTGCTCCACCATTGTTCGCAATGTGCGACCTGATGACAACGCCAGTATGGTTGGGGTTTTAGCCATCAGATAAGCCTCTAGGTGAGTGGCAGCACCGACACCAATTCCGTATAATGTATCACCACTACCTGCGTCAGTTGGTACTACTTCACAAAGTGACAGAGCAAAGCGATCGCGTAACGACTCAGCCAGAGTAATGCATTCACTCAGGGGATGATCGAGTCGAAATTTAATCAATTTTTCACTGACTGCCAGTGCCACTAAGCGTTGTGCAGCTTGCCGGGACACATTGAGCTTGGCGGCAATTTCTTCTTGCGTATTGCCGGCGATGTAATAGAGCCAAGCAGCATGAGCAGCCAGGTCTAATTTGCGAGACCGAAAGGGCAAGCCAGCTTTGCTGGCATCGCGCCGCTCCAAAAAAGGTTGTCCCATATACTACCTGCAAAAACTATGTATCTGTCAAAGGTATGATTGCCTTTTTTAGAGAATATGCCCAATGATATAATCTTTGCTCAATTATTTTTAAATTTCTATTATCCCCCAGTAACCTCCAAGTTAAAGCCAGTAATGTAGCTTGCCTCTTCGCTCATCAAAAACGCTACCCCATTCGCCACTTCTGACAAACTTCCCAAACGCCGCATTGGCACGGAATTGATCATCTGTTGCTCAACTACCTTGGGATCGGCATCAAAGTATTGTGACCCTACTGCTGCTTGTAATTCGGTTTGCCGCGTCCACATAAAACCAGGGCCGATGAGCGCAGGCGAGAGCGCATTCACGCGAATGCCGTAGGGAGCCAAGTCTTTTGCTGCCGTTTGAGTAATTCCAATCACCGCAAACTTAGAAGCGGCATAAGCCAACATATTTGGCGGCCCAACCACCCCTGCATAACTCGCCATATTAACGATCGCGCCTCCACCTGCATCGCGTAATTGCTGTGCAGCCGCCTTGAGAATGTGGAAAACGCCGACAACGTTAATGTCAATCACCTTTTGAAAGTCGTCTTCAGGATATTCGTCAGTCTTGGCAAACACTCCTTGATAACCCGCATTATTAAATACATAGTCGATCCGCCCAAGCTGCTCTATAGCGCCAGTAAAAGCTTTGGCAACATCATCACTAGCTGTAACATCACAGCGAAACGTGCTAACTGGAACGTTGTAACCTTTTAGTTCCCCAGCCACATCTGCCATTTTCGGTTCATTCAAATCTAGCAAGGCTATTCCTGCGCCATTAGCAGCAAAACGGTGTGCAGTTGCCTTGCCAATATCTCCCGCACCGCCAGTAATTAGGATCGTCTTACCTGCAAACTGATAAGTTGCTTTTGCCGTCATAGATTCAACCTCTTATTGAAGAATTGTTGCAAATGGTGGTGATGAAAATCAGATTGGTATGATTTCTATTATTGAGCTTTTGCCCAAAATTAGAGCATAAAATCAAAAGTTTATTTTGTTCGGTTTTTTACTTTAAAGGAGTTATGCGATGCGTATTCGCCGCTTCGCTAAAGTGCTAGCTGCATTTCTGGCTTAGGCGGAGAAACCTTTCTCTACATCAAAATTACGGGTGGCGAAACCATAGTTGTGCAAACAGACGGAGATAATCCGGCTAAAATGCACGATTACATTCCTATTTACATTAACGGTGAGCTTTGCCATTTGTTCGCTCGCGACAGTGAAGCCATTCCCAAAGTTCATCGTCACCACCTAACCCAAAATGAATCCCATGAACAGCAATATCAGCACAGACTCAGCAATCAAGCTGAATGAAGCATCTCTGTCCCATTTAGGAAATAACGTTCGCGTACCCAATTACGATCGCCATCAAATTACTAACGGTATTGTCCATATCGGTGTGGGTGGGTTCCATCGCGCACATCAGGCTTTATACCTTGATAATTACTTTCATCAAAATCCCGCTAGTAAATGGGGAATCTGCGGGATTGGGCTACTAGAATTCGACAAACGGATGCGGGATGCACTGAAATCACAAGATTGTTTGTATACGTTAGTGGAAAGATCACCATCAGGCGATCGCGCTCGTGTGATTGGAGCAATTACAAAATATTTGTTTGCCCCAGATAACTGCCAAGCAGTAATTGATACCTTAGCAGCTCCCAATTGCCGCATCGTTACCCTCACCATTACTGAAGGAGGCTATTACTATATTGAAGGTAGCGGTGAATTCGATGCCAATCACCAAACAATTCAGTATGATTTGCAGCATCCCGACGAGCCAATAGGAGTATATGGCTTTTTGACAGCAGCCCTCGACCGCCGCCGTCAACAGGGAATTGCACCGTTTACTGTATTATCATGCGACAATCTCCAAGGCAACGGCAACATTGCCCGCAAAATGTTAACCGCATTTGCCGAAATGCAAAACCCAGAATTGGGACGTTGGGTAGCCGAACAGGTAGCCTTTCCTAACTGCATGGTCGATCGCATTACTCCCGCCACCACCCCAGCAGATATCAAAATGGTGGCGGAACAGTTTAATATCGATGATGCTTTTCCAGTTGTTGCCGAACCGTTTCTTCAGTGGGTAGTCGAAGACAATTTCAGCGCAGGTAGACCCGATTGGGAATCAGTTGGCGTGCAGATGACCAGCGATGTCCATCCCTACGAGATGATGAAAATCCGGCTACTCAACGCCAGTCACTTGTTGATTGGCTATCTCGGCACTTTGACAGGGTACACTTACGTTCATGAGGTGATGGCAGATCCATTGATTCGGCAAGCCGTCGATAACTTGATGGCAGAAGTTACGCCAACACTGCAATCTGTACCGGGGATTGATTTGGACGATTACAAAAAAACCTTAATTGAACGTTTTGCTAATCCGAAGATTCGCGATCAACTGCCGCGCCTTTGCTTGAATAGCTCCGCCAAAATGCCAAAATTTGTTTTAGGCTCAGTCCGTGACGCGCTACGCAAAGGTGGGGCGATTGATTACATGAGCCTCACGGTTGCTGCTTGGTTCCGTTACCTGAATGGATACGATGACCAAGGTAACTCCATCCCGATTGATGACCCAATAGCAGGTACTTTGACTCAACTAGCTCATTCTAGTGGTTCCGATGCCAAACCGTTGCTCAACCTGACTGAGATTTTTGGCGATTTATCGCAGTCGCCTTTTGCCGATGCAGTTGCGAACCATTTACGCAGATTGTATGAGTTTGGAGCTAAAGAAACATTAGTCCGATTCTTAGAGAAAACTTAACCAGATGAAAGCCGCGACCTTTCAAGGTGGCTCAAAATATTGGTGAAAAAATCCTTTTCTAACCTCGTGTTACAGAAAGAAAAAACGGGATTTTTAAAGTCACCTTGAAAGGGTCTAGACAATGGTACAATTACATCTTGTATTATTTTTAGATAATTTCCGAAATATTTCAAATAATGTTAATAAAAAAGAAGATAAGAAAGTGGCTATTTATTCTACTTGCTATCAGTGTTACCTTTTGTTTACTGATTCTGTATGCTTTTATCATTGAGCCGAATCGTTTCGTCGTCACACGTCATCAACTAAATCAACAATTCGCTTCTAACAATAATAGTTTTAAGATTGTTCAAATTAGCGACCTCCATCTCAAACAATTTAACAATCGGGCACAACATATTGCCGAACAAGTTAATAAACTTAACCCAAATGTTGTACTATTTACTGGAGATTCGGTTGATAAAGTCGAACAGCTTGATGGATTTGATCGCTTTTTGTCGCTCCTTGACAAGCAAACAGCTAAGTATGCAATTATGGGTAATTGGGAATATTGGGCAGGTGTTGATTTAAAACATTTGACAAAAATCTATGCCACTTATAATTGCCGCTTATTAGTTAATGAAAGCATTTTACATAACTACGGCGATCGCTCTATATTAATTACGGGATTAGATGATTTAGTCAGCAAACCCGATTTAATCAAATCACTCCAAGGTCTTCGCCCTCAACAAAACCATTTATTACTTGCCCACTCACCAGCATATCGAGATTCATTTTCAAGTGATGAGTTAGCAAAGATAACACAATACAAACCACAATATATGTTATCAGGACATACTCATGGCGGACAATTATCATTATTTGGCTTTGCTCCTTTACGTCCGCCTGGTAGCGGACGTTATGTCAGTGGTTGGTATCGAGATGGTGTGATTGCCATGTACGTATCACGTGGACTAGGAGTTTCGGTTTTACCAGTGAGAATGGGTGTAGTCCCAGAGATTAGCTATTTTGAGTGGTTTCTGAACTAGGCTTGATTTTTTAGCGACATAGCATTATGTCAACACCTTCTACTGGACTGGCGTAGTTATAAAAATATAGAAATCAGAGTGGGGTCTTAAATATATGTAAACTGCTGTAAGATTGCCGATTTAGGATTAAGAATTTGGAGGGGCAATTGACCGATATCGTAATTGGCTTAGACTTGGGTACAGGAGGAGTACGAGCGATCGCAGTTGACCTACAAGGGCAAATTATCGCTCAAGCAACCAGAAGCTATCCCCTATTAACTCCACAACCCGGTTGGACGGAACAGAACTCATCGGATTGGGTGGAAGCGAGTTTCGATGCTCTCTTCGATGTTACTCAACAGCTAGACGGATACCAAGCGATTGCCCTCGGTTTGTCTGGACAAATGCATGGTATGGTTGCTCTCGACGCGGAGGGCAAAGCGATTAGACCGGCAATTTTGTGGAATGACCAGCGCACAGGTAAAGCTGTTGTTGAGATTGAAGCCGCTATTCCTCGTCAGGAGTTAATCCAACGCACTGGAAATCCGGCAATTACTGGCTTTCAACTGCCGAAGCTTCTATGGTTGCGGACTGAAGAACCACAAGCATACACTCGGTTGTGGCAGATTCTTTTGCCCAAAGATTATCTGGGATATGTGCTAACTGGCGAACCATTTACAGAACCATCAGATGCTTCTGGTGTCGGCTGTTTGAACTTAGCAAATCGGCAATGGGATACAGATATTCTCCATGCTCTTGATATCAATCCAGCATTGCTCCCCCCAGTCATCGAATCTACGGCGATCGCCGGACGCCTAAAATCAGAAATAGCCACCCGCGTGGGACTACCTGTGGGATTACCTGTAATTGCAGGTGGAGGTGACAATGCAGCAGCAGCCATTGGTTTGGGCATCTCATTGAGCAACCTCAACCGAGGGAGTTTGAGTATTGGCACATCGGGAGTTATTTTTGCACCGTGTAATCGCCCAATTCCCGATCCCGAAGGTCGGGTGCATTTGTTCTGTCATGTCGATGGCGGCTATCATCTACTGGGAGTAACGCTGGCGGCGGGTGGTTCTCTGCGTTGGTATCGAGATACATTTGCGCCGCATATATCATACACTGATTTGATGGATATGGCAGAGCGATCGCAGCCCGGTGCGCGTGGTGTTCTATTTCTACCCCACCTCGCAGGGGAACGCAGTCCTCACCTCGATCCAGATACTCGCGGTGCTTTGGTGAATCTGTCATTAGCTCATACCCAGGCAGATATCACTCGTGCTGTGCTGGAGGGGGTTGCATTTAGCTTGCGTTCAGCGTTGGAAGTCATCAGTGCGATCGCTCCCATCGAGCAACTCTTAGCAACGGGTGGAGGCGCACGTTCTCACATCTGGTTACAAATTTTGGCAGATGTTTTGCAAACAAAACTCATTGCTTCCACCGAAGAAGGAGCCGCTTACGGAGCAGCTATTTTAGCAATGGTGGGGATTGGTGTTTACCCCAATTTAAAAACTGCACTCAATATTTTACCGCAGAATAATAATATCGTACAGCCGCAGGTAAATACTTTGTATGAAGCAGGGTTTAATCGCTACAAGCTACTTTACGATACCTTGAGAGCTGTTCGTTGAGAATTAAATTATCTTTCAATTACCCTGAACTAGAAGTTGCTTTAAAGAGCTATCTAGACCATCCTGTAATTATTGCAGTTTCTTTCTGGAACTTAATCGCCAATCCTCGCTCGAAAAAGACATGGTGTTCTATTATGAAGATAATTGGAGAGAGCAAGTTATATCAAGTCTGGGTAATTAGTTATGATTCCCACAATCATTGCACCCCACCCCCAGCCCCTCCCCGCAAGTGGCTACCGTGTACACACAAGTCGAATTTCTTCTTAAATCCCAAAGATTACCTACTT
>NZ_JABXKF010000010.1 GCF_017115165.1 Nostoc sp. LPT
TTGATAGACCCCTGACATTGGATATCCCTCTTCTCATTAAATCTTATTATCTCATCTGTAGCCAGCTTTTAGAGAATTAGTATTATCTCACTTTTGCAAAAATATGTCTATGACCTCTCTCCAAACCTCTCCCCTAAGAGGGGAGAGGCTTTGAGTCTTACTCCCCAACGCTAGTAGGGAAGGGGCTGGGGGTTAGGTCTCTATTGAACTCAACCCAGAAGCGCTATAGATAATCACAAGGTGGAAGGATGCTATACAGCGATTTTAGTCTCGCTAAGGTGAAAAAGAGTTTTGATTTAACCCTCAATGAAACTCGGAATTTATTTGCTGATACAAAACCTGTTACACCATCAGAAACCCTCAGAACAATTTTAATAGATTACATCCCTTTAGCAACTGCAATTTCAACCGAAAAAGCAAGGTCGGAGTTTTTAATTGCACCAATTCTCGCAGAGGTCAGACGATTATTAAATAATCAAATCTCGCTGTTCTCTGGAAATGAGTTTAATGTTGATGCAACTTTAGGCTTGCAAGGTTTTTGCGATTATATAATCAGCAATTCCCAAGAGCAATTATTTATTTCTGCTCCAGTAATGTTTATTTTTGAAGCGAAAAAAGAAGATATTATCGGCGGTCTGGGTCAATGTGTAGCGGCAATGATTGCAGCGCAACTGTTCAATTTAAATCAAGGTAATGAAGTTGAGCGGATTTATGGATCGGTTACTAGTGGAACTAACTGGAAATTCTTATTTTTAGAAGGGACAACTGTTTATATAGATTCGACTGAATACTATATTAAAGAAGTTAATAAAATTTTGGGTATTTTATTGCAACCTTTTCAGCCTGTTTTAACTGCTGTTTGAATATATAGCAGGTGCTGATGTAACTTACCCGATCGAGATTAAAAATTTGCTAAAAAATAAGAGAAGTTAAAAAGTTGTCCACCATTACCACTATTCAATTGATATGAGTCTATATTGTCTAGTTCACGGTGCTTTCCAAGCCACCTGGTGTTGGGATTTGCTAATTCCCCACTTAGAAGTACAGGGTCACAAAACCGTAGCAATGGATTTGCCAATTGAAAATGCATCTGCTACTTTGTCCCAACTTGCGAATGCAGTAATTCAAGTGCTGCAAAAAACTGATGATGATATTGTACTAGTCGGTCACTCAATGGCTGGTACGATAATTCCCCTGGTTGCAGAAGCGGTAAAAGTGCGTCAACTAGTGTTTGTGGCTGCGCTACTTCCATATCCCGGAATCAGTACACTCGACCAATTTTCTCATCGTCTTGATTCTGATACTCTCAAATCATTCAATTACCAGCCAAAAGACTCAAGTAAACTCGAACAGTTCTACGATGAGCCTGATATGTATGAACCAGCTTCCGTAGGCAAAGATTATTCAGACGAAGCAGTATTAAGGGAATTTTTCTTTCATGATTGTCAACCAGATGTAGCACAGTGGGCAATCTCGAAAAGTCGTTCGCAACAATCTATGGCATATATTTTTGAAACGAATCCTCTAAAAGCTTTGCCGCATGTTGAGCGTAAATATATTGTTTGTACCAATGACCGAATAATATCTCCTATATGGTCGCGCTACGCCGCACGCAAGCGCTTAGGAGTCGATGCCATTGAGCTACCTTCTGGACATTGCCCGCATCTGTCTCATCCTCACCTTCTGGCTTCAGTATTAACTAGTGATTATTCGATCGCGACTACGGCGAACTCATCTATCGCTTAAGATTACCATCACCAACGGGTGTGGTTTATTTGCGGTTTCCCCCCCATACTCCAGAGGAGCCAGCCACACTATTGTTAAATTTACTAGAGATAGAAGGATTGCAATTTGAGGAGCGGTTCCCGGTATTACAGCGCGATCAGATTCGCCAGCGTCCTCTGCCGTAGTTAAGAAATACTACAAATTCAAAAAGGCTAGAAACTGCATCTAAGCTGTCTCTAGCCTTAATTTATTTAATGGGCAGTACCAGACTCGAACTGATGACATCCTGCTTGTAAGGCAGGCGCTCTACCAACTGAGCTAACCGCCCGCTTTACGTTTTACTAATCCTTAACCAATATAGCAAAACATTTCGCATTGCGCTAGTAGTTTTAAGAAAATCTTTTTTTCTCTTATACTGACTCAGTATTCAGTTACTCAGCACTCAAGATTTAGGATGCCCTCTGGTCGGACGCACGATCGCATTACTATGTATGCTCTGCCGTTTGTGGCGGGCGTTACTTTTTGGCAGACTCGCAGTAGCAATGCGACTTTGTTGGTTGCAGGCGGGTTTCTCTTTGGCGGACTGATGTTTGGCCCTGATTTGGATATTTACTCTGTGCAATTCCAACGCTGGGGTTTCTTGCGCTGGATTTGGCTACCTTATCAAAAAAGTCTCCGACATCGTTCTTTTTTATCCCACGGGCCGATTATCGGCACGATTCTACGGATACTTTATCTGGGGTGTTTGCTAGCTATTTTGGCAATTTTCCTTTTGGTAATTGCCGAAAGGTTGTGGAATCTGAGTTTTAGTTGGCAGGATTTTGGACAAATTGTGGGACGATCGCTCGTGCAATACGATACTGAATATATCGCCCTGTTTTTGGGGTTGGAACTCGGTGCGATGAGTCATTCTCTTAGTGATTGGGGGGGATCGGCTTATAAGCGTTTTAAAAAGCAGGGGGTTCGGGGGTTGCTTCCTAGTGGCAAAATTAAGAGGCGGAAAGTGAGGGGTGGTAGTCGTCGGGCGAGAGTGAAGAAATAATTTTTTTTTAACGCAAAGGAACGCTAAGGGAAGCGCAGAGGTACGCAGAGGTATGGAAAAGCAAGAAGAGACTTTGGCGGCGTTGCAGGAGTTGATTGAGGTGGTGGCGAAGTTGCGTGAGCCTGATGGTGGTTGTCCTTGGGATTTGGCTCAAACTGCCCAAACGCTGACTCCATTCGTGATTGAGGAGGCTTATGAGGTGGTGGATGCGATTAAGAGTGGGGATAAGGGTGCGATCGCTGAGGAGTTAGGCGATTTATTATTACAGGTGGTATTACAAGCCCAAATCGCTAGTGAATCTGGGCAATTTTCTCTCAAAGAAATAACTCAGGGGATTTCTCAAAAGTTGATTCGCCGTCATCCTCATGTGTTTGGTGATGTGTCGGTAGCCAGTGTGGATGAGGTGCGGCAAAATTGGGAACAAATCAAAGCTGCGGAAAAGGGCGAAGCATCTCCAGAGGCGCAAAAATTTAGTGCTAAACTCGCTCGTTATGGACGTACTCTTCCCCCACTGACGGCGGCGATGAAGATTTCTCAAAAGGCTGCGGCGATCGGTTTTGAATGGGAAAATATTCAGGGTGTCTGGGATAAGTTTCATGAGGAGTTGGGGGAGTTTCAGCAGGCTTTAGCTGAGGAAACACCCGAACGACAACAAGCAGAATTAGGCGATTTACTATTTGCAGTTATTCAGCTAGCACGTTGGCATAATCTTGACCCTAGCACCGCTTTGCAAGGTACAAATCAGCGCTTTGTCCAGCGATTAGAAAAAATGGAGGCGGTTGTTGACCGTCCCCTTTATGATTACAGTTTGAATGAGTTAGAAAATTTGTGGCAACAGGCAAAAGCTCAACTTGCTCAAGAAGGGAGTGGGGAATAGGGAATCGGTAATGGGCCAAACAGGGCATTGAGAAGAGACAAGGTAGACAAGGAAGAGGGGAAAGATAAAGGAAAGATTTATTCAATAATTCCCCCTCATCTCCCTTATCCCCCTCATCTCCCCCTGCTCCCCCTGCTCCCCCTGCTCCCCTGCTCCTTTCTTCAAGATTTTTCAGCATCAAACCACTTATCATATAGCGATTGATAAGTGCCATTTTCTTTGAGACTTAGCAAAGCCTGATTAATTGGTTTGCGGTAGGGACTGTTGTTGGGCAGGATGATGCCGTAGCTTTCTTCACGCAAGATACTACCAACAATCTGTACTTTTCCTTTGCCTTCATTGGCAGCATAGAAGAGGAGTACAGGCGCATCAAACACTACGGCATCAGCTTTTTTTGTTTGCAAAGCATTGTAAGCTTGCTCAATCTTAGTAACTTCTAAAACTGAAATCTTATGTTCTCGCAGGTATGTGGCGGCTGTGCTACCCGCAGTTGTAGCCACTACCTTGCCGGGTAAATCGTCTATACTCCTGATATCGCCATGAAGCTGTTGCACTGTCAATGAGGTAGTCGCGCTGGCTGTAAAGTAGGCGGCAAAAAGTACTCCGATGAACATCCAGACAATACCTACTAAGCGTCCCATTACTCCCTTGGGCATTTCGTCAGCTTGGGTTGCTAATGTGGCAGCTGCCCACCAACAGGCTTTGAAAATGCCAGGAAAGTATGATTTGGGAATTATCCCATCTTTGTGATGACGCTCAGATAACCAAATAATGTGGGCTGCTACTACAATTAGTACCAGGGCAACGCCTATTACCTGCAATAAAGTAGCAGAGAAAAACAATTGCAAAATATTTGGGAAGGCACTGTTGTTGTTCTCTGGGTTTCTTACCATAATTTGCAGCCCCCCAGCAAAAATAGGTAATGAGAAATCAAAATTCTGTTGGCGTTCGGCTGTAATTGAGATGGCTGAAATCCCCAAGTTGGCTTTGCTGTCCTTAATAGCCGAAAGCAGTTGCGGCACAGTAGAATATTCAATAAATTTAGACTCTACACGTATTTGGTTAGCGATGTTGCGCCAAAGGTCGATACTGAATCCTGATAGCTCACCTTTGTTTGATAGCACAAAAGGCGGTATAACTCGTGTAGCTACTAATAAGGGTTGTTGGAGTTGTGGTTTTTGGGCCACTCCTGGGGACGCCATTAACAACAATGCCAGAATTCCACCTAATAATCCTATGCAGGTATACAGTGCTAAGGAACGCTTGGTTTTGTTTTTTAAGTCATATCTGCCAATTGGGCTGTTTTTCCCAGCCATAAGTTGGCGAAATCTACTAGCGATCGCATTCATCATCAAAATTTTCTTAGGGTTGTGTGCATAATCTATTTATCATGCCTACGTTGTATCAAATATCATGTTCGTTACCCCCATCTAAACCTCCGGGGTACTCCCGCCACATCGGTACTCCGATTGGCAAAGACGGGGGATAGGAGGGCTGGCTGAGTGGGGTTCGACACCCCTGAAGTCAGCAATTTCTTTAATTGTTTGGACTGTTTTGCTTCTCAACATAAGACTTAAGCTCACTGAGGGTAACACCTTGGTATTATGACTATATGCTACTAACTTATCAGTACAAACTCAATCCCACTCCCGAACAAGTTGTCATTCTTGAAACTTGGGGAGAGTTACTGCGTCATCATTGGAATTACGCACTTGAGGAAAGACTGGACTGGCTAAGACGTACAAGGTCGCAAATTGACCGATGTAGCTTGGTTTCTGAGCCAATTGGTGAGATACCAGATAAAGCAGATTACTATACACAAGCAACTGACCTCAAGCGAACTAAAGAACTATTCCCCGACTACAAAAACATCTATGCCGATTGCCAACAACAAAATTTAATGCGGTTGGACAAGGCTTGGAAACGGTGGCTAATACCTGATAAGTTTGGAAAAAGGGGAGGAAGACCACGATTTAAAAAGCGTGGTGATATAAGTTCATTCACCTGGCCCCGTGTCAATTCACCAAAAGCTGGCGCACACTTAATAGGTAATATTCTCAAACTGTCCAAGATTGGTGAGATTGAGGTTATCTTACACCGTTCAATTCCAGATGGTTTTGAGATTAAACAGGCGACAATTTCAAGTAAAGCCGATGGTTGGTATTGTAGTTTTTCTTTGGAACATAAAACTGTTCCCGATGCAAAGTCTATTGATAAAATCAATTCTGCCACAGGTATAGATGTTGGGTTGGAGAAGTTTTTGACTACTGCTGATGGACAAAGTATTGAAGTACCGCAGTATTACCGGAAAGCGCAGGCGACATTAGCTCGTAGGCAACGCCATCTTGCACGTAAAACAAAGGGATCTAAGAACTATCAAAAACTTGCCAATAAGGTAGCTAGACTTCATCTGCACGTTGCAAGGCAGAGGAAAGAGTTTCATTATCATGTTTCTCATTGGTTAATTAACTCCTATGATTTGATTGTTTTTGAAAACCTGAACATTAGAGGATTAGCTAGAACACGACTAGCAAAGTCAATACTAGATGTGTCCTGGGGCGCGTTCCTCCAAATTATGCAAGCAGTAGCGGTAAAACGCGGCAAGCTGACACTTGGAGTTGACCCTAGAGGTACGAGTATTAACTGTTCAAGTTGTGGTGAGAGAGTCGAGAAAACTCTTGCAATTCGTGTTCATAGCTGTTCTTGTGGACTAATTATTGACCGTGACTGGAACAGTGCATTGAATCTTTTGAAACGTGGATCGGTTGGACTACCGATTCCTGGCTGTGGAGGCTTAAGGGATACCCAGCCTATGAAACAGCAAGTCTCTTATGTGAATTTGAGATGCTCCCGCTACATTGCTTGCAATTAGCGGTGAGAGTTGTCACAAAACCAATTCTTTTCAGGTTTAAGGGTGCAAGACCTTGCGCCCCTACAACAGATGTGGTTTAAATACATGAAAACTGCTGTAATCAGTAACTTAGTTGTGCCAATTTTGACTTATGTTTAATGCACAATTAAGCTCCCGTAAAACCTGCGAATGCCAAAATAACAAATGCGAACCCCGAAACAGCAAATGAGTTCGCCAAAATAGCAAATGCGAACCCCGAAACAGCAAATGAGTTCGCCAAAATAACAAATGCGAACCCCGAAACAGCAAATGCGAACCCCGAAACAGCAAATGCGATCGCCAAAATAACAAATGAGTTCGCCGAAATAACAAATGCGAACCCCGAAATAACAAATGCGAACCCCGAAATAGCAAATGCGAACCCCAAAATAGCAAATGCGATCGCCAAAATAGCAAATGCGAACCCCGAAACTGTCCTGCCCCCTGCCCCTTCAAAAAAAACGGAGGCAGTTACTAACTACCTCCTGATAAATTAAAGCTTGGATGGACTGAAAAATGCTTTGACAGCAAACTAGAAACTCAGCTAGCTGCGACTCAAAAACATAGTCAAGACCACTCCCAGGATAATCGATCCACCGCCAAGGATGAATGACCAGAAGCGATGGTAACTGTTGACAATAGTGCCATTTTCACTCTGGAGTTGAATCAAATCCATCCAAGGCGCAACACCTCGACGGAACCAACCCACAGCCCCAACTTGTTCGCCAATCAAGCTTTGGACTCGCTTCATGCCAAACAGAAAATTGCCGATGGGGCCAAAGCGTGAGGCGTAATGCAGATAAAGCATTCCGCTACGATCTTGAATTTTTAAATCGGAACCAAATTTATAACCAGCGTCGCCACGACCAATAAGTTGACCTTCCAGTTTTGCAGGTTGTCCACGTAACGGGCTGGCATAAGGGTCTGACATCAGGGTGAGAATATCGGTTTCTGGTGCTTGCTTATAGTCGGGAAACATCACCAAGGCTTTGATGAGAATTCCAATTCCTAAGCCAATTAGTGGCGCACCCAATACTAAACCTGTATTTGGCGAACTTGACCACAGAATCACACCCATTACCAAGCCAACAAAGAAACCAATTGTTTCAGCACCGTACAATACAACATCTAAAAAGAAGTTGCCGTAAAGTCTACTCTTATTAAGACTTTTACCTTCTCCAATAACTCGCCCCATATCAAACTCAGTGGGTAAACCCAATTGTTCGGCGTATGTGCTTAATGCACGAACTCGTTTGCCTGTCAAGGGATGAGTGGAATTTAACTCCATCCACCAACCCCAAGGGTTAAACATATCCCACAGAAAGACGCGACCAATTTTTTGGGTATCGGATGCAATGCGGTAGGCGGTTCCTGTGGAAGCGGCGGCTTTATGGTCATAGATACCCAAGGCGCGAGTTCCTTCAATTAAACGGCTGGGTTCTTGTGTGCGCGAACCTTCTTCTAATATCCCATAAGCAATCTTCACCAAAGCGCGAGATAATCCATTGGGATTACCCGTACTTTCAGCTGCAAAGTGGTCAGCAAAGTATTCTCGTGTGCGAGAGAGGTACAGCAGTAGATAAGTACCGACGATATAAAATACGTAAGCAACTAAGGCAGCAGTTTGCATCGCATCTTTGATTTTGCTATCACCACCGCCGCGCCCAAATCTTCTAGCTGTGCTGTAAATCAAGTAACAAATTTGCACTAAGGTAGAAGCTACTGTCATCACTGCAAAGTCCCAGTGGACTATGTGCCCCAATTCGTGAGCGTAAACGGTAGCAATTTCATCGTCATCAAGATATGTGAAAAGTCCCTGACTGACGACTAGACGGGCGCTGTTCGGCAATGAGCCATAAGTAAAAGCTGTGGGGTTTTGGTCATTAATGATTCCCAAACGAGGCGTTTTCAGCTTTTTCTGCTCACAGACTTGGCGAATAACTTTAGCTGTCTCTGGACTGAGGGTTTCAACTTCTGCCAACTCTACCCAGTGAGTTTGGTAAAGCCAGCTTTGAGTTAAGTCCATAAGAAATGGAGACAAGAAAAAGGCGGCGATATTAAAAATTTGGGTAATACCAATAGCGATCGCTAATCCTTGGAGTGGATTATCGCTACCCAAAATAAATACTAAACTCAAACCTAAAGCCAACACCATACCAAACAGCAAGGTCATGGTGACACCAGAAGCTAATGCCAAACTACCACCCACACCCCCCATCGCTAATTTCATCCCAGTAGTAGCGGCGCGACCAGCTTTTTGGCTAGCGTTAGATGGCGTTTGGCGGAAGGATTGACTGGCTTGTTCTGCCCAACTGCGAGCCTGTGGGTTTTCACTGATGATTAACTTTTGACACAGAGCCTTGGCTTTTTCGATTTCGCCTGTGGCTTGATAGGCTTTGATCAGCCACATCTGTGCTGAAAGATAATCTGAGGAATTGTGTTCAACACAATCGCGGCAGAATTGTTCGAGTAATTCAACCGCTTCTTGATAACGTTTTTGGTTTAAGGCATCTAATGCAGATTGCAATGACATAGAATCTCCCTAGTGAAGGAGTGGTATTTGATCTATCAATACTCAATAGATTCAGCGATCGTCACTGCAATTTCGGAAAAATTTAAATAATGACAGTATAAAATATTTACTTAAGTAAAAGGCTAGAGAAACATATATTACTATGTCTCTCTAGCCTGAGGAACGCATAAATCATGTTTAGATTTTCAAATAAAACCTGTAATAATACTCACAATATTTTTGACGCTGTAAACTTACTACCTCTTTGCCTTGTGTTGTGATATTTAGAGAATAAATGTTTTGAACCAGCCTTGCTTCACCCAATCAGAGTAATTATTGATTACCCAAATGGTTCACCCGATTGGAGGAAGACGAATGATGAACATAACCTGAGACTGATAAGATGAAGAGAAAGTAAAGATTTGTACTATGACTATTCTTGATATTGCTTCTCCGACTATTCTTGATATTGCTTCTCCCCTAATTAAGATCGCAGGACAAACCCGTCAAGCTGCAAGTAAGCTAGCGATTCTCTCCACTGAGGCAAAAAATCAAGCACTTGTGGCGATCGCTCAAGCTTTAGAATCAGCTAAAGATGAAATTTTACAAGCAAATATTGCTGATTGTAAAGCTGCGACTGCTGAAGGAATTCCCCAACCACTTTATAAGCGCTTGCAGTTGGATGAACATAAATTAAGAGATGCGATCGCTGGGGTACGAGATGTTGGTAAGCTAGCCGATCCAATTGGTAAAGTCCAGATTCACCGCGAACTTGACACTGGTTTAATTCTGAAGCGCATAACCTGTCCTTTAGGTGTTTTGGGGATTATTTTTGAAGCCCGTCCAGAAGCGGCGATTCAAATTGTTTCTTTAGCAATCAAATCGGGAAATGGTGTAATCCTCAAATGTGGAAAGGAAGCAGTGCGTTCTTGTGAAGCGATAGTTAAGGCAATTAAACAGGGATTATCTCAAACTGCTGTTAACCCAGATGCGGTACACTTACTAACAACTAGAGAAGAAACTCTAGAACTTTTGAAATTAGATAAGTATGTAGATTTAATTATTCCTAGAGGTTCTAATTCCTTTGTCAGATTTGTACAGGAGAATACGCGCATTCCGGTACTAGGTCACGCCGACGGAATTTGTCATCTTTATATAGATAAAGCCGCCGATATTTCTAAAGCAGTTCCGATTACTGTCGATGCTAAAGCACAATATCCTGCTGTTTGTAATGCGATTGAAACTTTGCTAGTTCACCAATCAATTGCTAGAGAATTTTTACCGAAAGTTGCTGAGGCTTTGCAAAAATGCCATGTAGAATTAAGAGGCGATAAACGCACATTGGAAGTTTTGCCTAATATCGTAGCTGCAACAGAAATAGATTGGGAAACTGAGTATAGCGATTTTATTTTGTCGATCAAGATTGTAGACTCTCTAGAAGATGCGATCGCTCATATTAACGAATATGGTTCTCGTCATACCGATGCGATTATCTCTGAAGATTCAACATCTGTTGAAACTTTCTTTGGATTAGTAAATTCAGCAAATATATTTCACAATTGTTCTACCCGATTTGCTGATGGTTTCCGCTATGGTTTCGGCGCAGAAGTAGGAATTAGTACGCAACAAATGCCTCCCCGCGGCCCCGTTGGTTTAGAAGGATTAGTCACATACAAATATCAAATGACTGGCGATGGTCATATTGTAGCTACTTACACTGGGGCGAATGCGAAAGCTTTTACTCATCAGGATTTTGTGTAAAAGATTCTCAAAATTATGGGCTTTAGTAACGCTAAAAATACACCGGATAAATCGGTGTATTTTTTATGTTAATAGTTTTTCTGAGTTGTCAAAAGTTTTAATTGGGCCATGCCATCGGTGATCATTTAAAAAAACCTCGTCAAAGGCTCCATTAGTGTATTGACTAATTACCTTGCTCCAAAAGGCTTGTGCGCCTAAGTTCAAAGCAGTCTGCCGTACCTCCCAACTGCCAGGAAACTGGTCAAAAATTTGAGTAGCTACCTGTTCACCAATGCCCTGACTTCGATACCTTTTGAGGATAAAGAACTCAGCAATAGACCTAGCAGCGTTATCTCGATAAAGGTATGTATGCTGATTAATAAGTACAAACCCTGCCAGTTTCTCATCAACTTTAACCAGAAATGGGTGTCGTTCAGGTTCTGTCCAATAGTAATCAAGATATCGATAACCAAACAAGCCGCAGGTATCTACATCTTTAGCTTCTATTTCACTCAGGTCATACTGGTATAGTTCCATTAAATTACACAGCACTGACTTCTGTTGTTGAGTAGCTTTTACCACTTCGATTTTCATAAAGCATCTACGATAGTAAAACTAAAACATAATGAGCGCCAACGATTTGAACAATATCTCACATCCTAATTGGGAAGCATTGGAATCGATGTCAGATGACGACATTGATTATTCTGAATATTCCATTATTAAACGATGAGTTTTTCGAGAAGGCAATGTTGAGATTGCCAGCAACTCAAGCACAGAATTTAATTCAGATTGATTCAGAATCATAGCTTGGTTTCAATTCCAAAGTGTCAAACACAAAACACTCATCAATTCTGTCATGCGTCAACACATCAAATCTTTGAGATGAAGCGATCGCTTCAAGAATCTTGACTCGAAAGGATTAGTTCTGGAGTTAACATTAACCTATTGGCCCAGTTACAAAAAAATAGATTTGGCATGAGTAGTAAAACATCTAAAGTCGGTGTCATTGGTGCAGGGAATGTGGGTGCAGACGTAGCAAATGCTTTAGTGCTACTTGGTAAATGTGTAAAAGTCGTCCTTTTTGACCGAACCTTATCAAAAGCTGAGGGGCAAGCATGGGATATTGAAGACACTATTCCTCTACTTCAAGAGATGGAAATTATAGCGTCAGATCGGTATGAAGATTTAGCTGATTCTGATGTGATTGTCGTGACTGTTGGGGTGCAGCAAAAAGAAGGACAAAGCCGATTAGATATATTGAGCGATAATGCAGAGATCATGCGTTCAACAATAAAAGAATTGGATCGAGTTGCACCGAATTCAATCATACTTATTGTTAGCAATCCAGTGGATGTATTAACACGGATTGCGATCGCCAATTCTACAAGAGCAGAAAACCTAATTTTTGGTTCGGGAACCGTTCTTGATACTGCTAGACTGAGATATCAACTTGGTAAGCGACTGAACGTTAATAAACAAGACGTTCATGTTTATGTGATTGGAGAGCATGGAGACAGTGAATTTATCGTTTGGTCTAGTGCATTTATTGGGGTAATCGCGTTAACTGAATTTCCTATCCCACAAGGAGCAACGCTGGAACAAATTCAGGAAGAGTACGCAGAGTTAACCCGTAGGCGAGGCTATAACATTTCTGAACGTAAAGGAAATACTAGCTATGGCATCTCAACAGTAGTTTGTCAGTTAGTTGATACCATCTTGCGAGATGAAAAGCAGATATTTCCAGTATCGGTGAGAGCAGATTCTAACTATGGAGTTGGTAGTGAAGTTGTTCTTGGACTTCCATGTATCATTAGCTCCCAAGGTATTGAGCGCCAACTGGTGTTACCAAGAAATCCTGATGAACAACGCTTATTAGAAGAGTCAGCCACCAAACTGAATGAAGCCTACAATTCTTTGGATAATTAAAATCAACTCAAATAGTCTATTTAAAAACGTCCTTTTTTGAATGTTAAACTAAGGCTTTCAGTAAAGCTTGAAGTTTTAGCTGCACCTGTGCAAACTCCTTGTCAGGATCGGAGCCAGCCACGATACCAGCATACAATCTGGCGCGATCGCCAGATTTAAAATTTATGTAACAGCAAAATCAGTATACTTTCTTACTTCGGTAGGTTGAAAGGCTAGAACAATACGATCTTTAGGAATGCCGACACTGACAAATTCGTTAGCAATACCATCTTCGGTACCATCTTTTTGAATCCAAATTTTATCGTTGATAATATCAATGTGGACAAGGCACCCATGTACCCTTTGTTTGTTTTCCCAGCCAAGTGTGAGTAGTAGGTAATGGTTTGCATTTTCATCAATAATTAGCTGTCTTTCTAGTTCTCCATAAGCGTAGGGAAGTTGGGCATATTCGGCTAATATTTTTTCAATTATTTGGCGATAATTATCTAAGGTATCCATTCTAGAATCACCTCTAGTTCTGAATCAAAGACAAGTAAACAAAGACGCTGATTTTCTATCAATATCTTACCAATTGGTTCTTGGAACAATTCTGAGTATGTTTGTTGACGAATAGCAAGATACAAGCGGCGGTCTGGTTCTAGGCGACTGAGAATATCGTAGTATAAAATATATTGTCCTTAAACTAACGCTTTCAGTAATGCCTGAAGTTTAAGTTGCACCTCTGCAAACTCTTTGTCAGGATCGGAGCCAGCCACGATACCAGCACCAGCATACAATCTCGCGCGATCGCCATCAATTAATGCTGAACGAATTCCCACAATAAACTCACAATTCCCCTGAGAATCTATCCAACCTAAAGGTGCAGCATATAAACCCCTTTCAAAGCTTTCATAACGACGAATTTCGGCACAAGCTACATCTTGGGCTGCACCCGCAACGGCTGGCGTAGGATGCAATTGTCCGACAATCTTTAATGGGTGTATGTCAGTGGGAACCATAGTACTGATTGGTGTCCATAAATGCTGGATATTCGATAATTGTCGCAGCCGTGGTGCTAATATTTGCGGTAATAAACCTAACTGGGATAGGCGTTGTGTAATAAAATCAAGCACTAGGGAATGTTCATGCTTTTCTTTTTCACTATTTAGTAAGCGATTGGCGTTAGCTGCATCTTCAGCAGGGGTTTTACCTCGTGGTGCAGAACCAGCTAAAGCATCAGTGATTAACTGTTGATTATTGATACTAATTAATCTTTCTGGACTTGCACCAATAAAATTTTGTCCTTTGCCATTACTTGTAGAAAAAATATAACAATTAGGATGGTTTTGTCTAAGATTATTTAATGATTTAACTAAGCTAAAGTGGTTGTTTGACTTTACATCTAATATATCTGCTAATACAATTTTGCTTAAATGGCTAGACCGAATTTTTTCTAAAGCAGATACTACTGAACGTTTAAATTGGGTAGCATTCGTTACAGATTTTTTATAGAAGTTTCCTCCGAAGTAATCAATATTAGCAGAGTAATATTCTAAAGATTGGATAAATTCAATTTTATTTTGAATATTTTCCAACAATTTTTCAATATTTACATTTGCATTGATAATTATATTTGTTACTAATATGCAACGCTGATTTTTTACGGCTACTTGCCAACGTGGAAGAAAAATGGTAGCAGATGGAAATGGATAATCTACTTGGGCATTTTTATCAAAAAAGCTGAAATAACAAAAAAAGTGAGGCCCAGAAAAAGGTTGGTTTGCGTTACCAAAATTAATTATATTTTTTAGACAAGATTTGATAAAATATTCTGTTTGACTAAAACGGTCTGAGCCATCAATCTGTAATTTTGCTACAGCATCAATTGCTGCGATCGCTTCTCCTTTACCTCTGTCCTCAAAGTAAAAATTTATTTCATTTGCTTGTGTAAGTTTATCCAATACAAGTAAAGGGTCAACTAAATCAATTTCTTGAGAGATACTGACAATTTGTTTGCAATCATTTTTGACGCACTTTTCTTGCACTGCTACCAGAAATTGATATAAATCTTTGTGCTCTACAAAGAAGTTGCTACGACATGGTAAAACTGTCATGGATTTAACGATAGTAAATTTTTTTTAAGTTAACTTCCTAAAGTGTAATTAATCGTGGTCGTATTTTTACAGGTAACATATTAAGTTGCCATTTCACCAGCGTAGGGTTTGCTTTATTTGTGGTGTTCTCAGACTATGATAAGACAGTTTCATCCTGAGACTGCAACGTGAAGGTGAGTGTTAACAACACAAAGTTAACAAGCCATAGTAAAAGTAACAGTTGTTTATATATCACCCATATCTAACGTCTCTTGAAATCATAAAATCTCAAGTGTGAGTAATATTCCGGTAATTTAATTAATCACAACTGATGACTACCAAGCAAATTTTATATCCCAACACTAAGTTATGGATGGCAGCGATTAAACCACCAATGTATAGCGTTGCCATTATGCCCATTTGGGTAGGAACAGCAGTAGCATTTGCCGAAACTAAAATTTTCAATGGTGTAGTATTTTCTACTTTTGTCGCTGCGGCAATCTTAATTCTTGCCTGGGAAAATATCAGTAATGATGTGTTTGATTCTGAAACAGGTATTGATCAAAATAAGCACCATTCTCTAGTGAACTTAACAGGCAATAAGCCATTAATATTTTGGATAGGAAATTTGTGTTTAGGTTTAGGGTTGCTAGGCATACTAGCGATCGCCTTTTGGCAACAAGACCTAACTGTTATCGGTATCATTCTACTATGCTGCGGTTTAGGCTACACGTACCAAGGGCCTCCCTTTCGCTTAGGATATCAGGGTTTAGGCGAGATTATTTGTTTTTTTGCCTTTGGCCCCTTAGCAGTGGAGGCAGCATCTTATAGCCAAACCCAAACTTGGTCAATGACAAGTTTAGCAGCCTCAGTAATTGTTGGGATTGCCACAACCTTAATTTTGTTTTGCTCACACTTTCACCAAGTTAAGGATGACATAGCCGCAGGCAAGCGATCGCCTATCGTTCGTCTCGGAACCCAAAAAGGCGCTCAACTCCTAGTTTGGTTTACTGGTAGCATTTATCCCCTCACCTTACTATTTGTGCTATTGGGAATTTCTCCAGCTTGGACGTTATTAAGTTGGGTAAGTTTACCCTTTGCTGTCAAATTATGCCGCCACGTTCAAGAAAATCACAACCACCCCGACAGAGTTAGTAACTGTAAATTCATCGCTGTAGCTGTGCATTTCTGGGCTTGCTTGCTGTTCGGTTTGGGATTTCTGCTTTAGCAATACATTTGGGCATGGGGCATGGGGCATTGGAACAGAGGAAAAATAACTAATGACTCTTGACTAATGACTAATGACTACAGATTTGAATTTCGTCCATATCAGCGAAGATTTTTGCGATCGCTTACCACTAATCATGGAAATTGGAATATTCGTGAAGGTATTATTCTGCGCCTTAACGATGAATCAGGTAAAGTCGGCTGGGGAGAAATCGCCCCCATTAGCTGGTTCGGTTCCGAAACCCTAGAACAAGCCTTAGATTTTTGTCGCCAACTCCCACGAGAAATCACAGACGAGATAATTTTCTCCATCCCAGATGAGTTACCAGCTTGTCAATTTGGTTTTGAGTCAGCCTGGGAGTGGGGAAGTGAATTCTTTTCAATGCCCAATGCCCCATGCCCAATACCCCATGCCCAATCTTTCAGTGGCTTATTACCAGCGGGGAAAGCGGCTTTGAATCAATGGGAAACCCTATGGCAAAAGGGATATCGCACGTTTAAGTGGAAAATTGGTGTGGATGCGATCGCTCATGAACTAAAAATTTTTGAGTTATTGATACACACCTTACCAGCCTTTACCAAACTGCGATTAGACGCTAACGGTGGACTCAGCTATGAAGAAGCTAACTTATGGCTGTGGACTTGCGACAATCTCAAGGCAAATGAAGAACTACCCTTAGAAATTGAATTTATCGAACAACCGCTACCTGTTGAGCAATTTCAGGGGATGTTGGAATTGAGTATGAATTATGAAACTGTGATCGCCTTAGATGAATCTGTCGCCACACTTGGGCAACTCGCCGCCTGTCATCAACAAGGTTGGCGAGGGATTTTTGTGATTAAGCCTGGGATCGTTGGATCGCCATCTCGTCTGAGAAAGTTTTGCCAACAGCATAAAATTGATGCTGTATTTTCATCAGTATTTGAAACTGCGATCGCAAGACAAGCAGCACTTCAACTAGCAGCCGAATTATCCCAAAACAACAGGGCAGTTGGCTTTGGCATCGACCATTTTTTTGAACAAGAAGATACATGGCTTCAAAGTCTATGGAACAACCTTTAGACTGTCTTAATAACTTACTTCAGCATGATTGGCTTATTGATTACAACAGCCATCAATTTCATCAAATAGCTCAAGAATTGTATTTAGAACTAACACAGTTATCAGCGTGTGGAACACCACCAAAAATCATCTTAGCTGAACGCGAACCAGTGCGATTCTTAGCCAGTTTTATTGCCGCTTGTGCAGCTAATTGTCCAGTTTTTCTTTGTAACCCCGACTGGGGAACACAAGAATGGCAACAAGTCTTTGATTTAGTAAAACCAGATATTATTTTGGGAATGGCGCATGGGGCACAGGGAATGGGGAATTACCAATGCCCAATGACGCCAGTTGCTTCAAGTCGGCAAAGCCGCCCAACGCACTGGCTCCCCAATGCCCAATGCCCAACGATTATGATTCCCACAGGTGGTTCATCGGGACAGATTAAGTTTGCCATCCACACTTGGGAAACTCTTGCGGCATCTGTACAAGGATTTACAAAATACTTTCAACTAAAGCAAGTCAATTCCTTTTGTGTATTACCACTACATCACGTTAGCGGTTTAATGCAATTTATGCGCTCTTTCACCACCGGAGGTAAACTGGCTATTCAACCATTCAAAGCAGTAGAAAAAGGTCAAATATTGAATATTAAAAAATCAGAATTTTTCATATCTTTAGTACCAACACAGTTACAACGCCTCTTGGGAAATCCAGAATTAACTGAATGGCTATCCCAATTTAATACTGTACTTTTGGGAGGTGCGCCAGCATGGAGCGAACTACTAGAAAAAACCAGATTTCATCATATCCGGTTAGCACCAACCTATGGCATGACAGAAACAGCCTCTCAAATTGCTACCCTCAAACCAGATGATTTTCTGAGCGGTAAAATAAGCAGTGGTCAAATTCTTCCCCATGCAAAAGTAACTATTCGCAATCAGCAAGGCAAGATTTTAAATTCCAATCAAATAGGAAACATAACTATCTATGCTCAATCTCTAGCTCTTGGTTATTATCCGATAACCAGAGAAAATCAAGATAATTTCCAAGTAGATGATTTAGGTTTTTTAGATGACCAAGGTCATTTAAATATTGTCGGACGTAACAACGATAAAATTATTACAGGTGGAGAAAATATTTACCCAATAGAGATTGAATCAGCTATACAAGCAACTCAAATGGTTGCCGATATTTGTGTCATCGGCATCCCAGATAAACAGTGGGGACAAGCATTAACAGCGATTTACATTCCTAGACAATCAAATACCTCTGCCTTAAAAATCCAAACCTTACTCAAAGATAAACTCAGCAAATTTAAAATTCCTAAATATTGGATTCCTCAGCAAAACTTACCTCGTAACTCTCAAGGTAAAATTAACCGCCAACAGCTACAGCAAATAGCCACAGAATTCCTCCAAAATTCGATCACATAATCTCTCTCGACTTTCTTCTCTCTGCGCCCTCTGCGTCTCTGCGGTTCGTTTCCAGCCACTGGATTATCTCATCAGGTAATTCCTGCTTAGTTCTACTACTCGCATCAATACAAACGTGCCTAGTAATAGCCTTAGCAACTACTACTTCACCCACTGTAATTTCATAAGTAATTTCAAACTTATCAACACCTATTTTTTGGGGAATTAAGCTAATAAACAACTTGTCCCCGACAAATATAGGGCGTAAAAAATCAACACTAGCATGAACAATGGGAAACCCCACAGACGGATTAGTGAAAAAATCTTTGAGATTAATACTTGATGCTTCTAAAGATTCTTCATAAGCTTGATGGCAAATACCCAAAACGTTAGCAAAATAAACTACTCCAGCAGCATCAGTATCTTGAAAGCGAACCGTGCGTTTATAAGTAAAAAGCATTTTTGACAATTGAATATTAAAAAACAGCAGGTTTATCGCCTGCTTTACAAACTAATTTTATTGCAACTAAGTAAGTTGGTGATAGATAAAAATTTAATTTCCCCAATTCTGAGTTTGTATCGATTTGTTTAGCCTCATCCAAGGCTTTGGGGTTGAATATATGGTGAGGAAAGGCGATCGCTTCTATATTAACGGCAATGTTGGTACATCGAAATCATTAAACGAGCAGATATTGTAAGACAAAGCGGCTATTGCCCTCACCAGCTTACCGTCGAGAGTCAGCAAAGTAGCACCTACCTGCTGGGAAAGCGCGACATAAGAAGCATCGTAGGCAGAAGTTCCATAACTCAAGCTTATAGTAACTGCATCCGCCATCAAATCAGCTGTTGAAACAACACGTAACGGAAAAGCTTTCAGAGTGGCTAAATCTGTCTGAACCTCAGCAGCAGTGTACATCCTTGCACGGACATACTTCCAGAACGTGTTAGCACACTCAATGTAAAAAAGGTCTGGAACAAAAATTTCTGTCTGTGGTTGGCGAGATGACCGAAGAGTTGATTAACTTTGGCAGTCAGTGGGTCAGCAATAAAATACTTGATGCACACACTGGTATCTACCACGCATCTAAGAGGATTGCTCATCTATCGCGGTCTTCTCGAATTAGTTCAGTACTATCAGGTAATCCAAAGTCTGCTGGATTCAAGCGGCGGCGACGGCGACTAATTTCCTCTAGGAGTTTTGGGACATTTTTTCGCCTTTCCTCTTCCGTTGGCTGTGTTTTTGCCTGCAAAGCGTTCTGCAAGATTGTAATAACTTGAGCATCAATTGAGTTATTTTCAGCTTTAGCTAAGTGTTGTAGTTGTTCGTATAACTCATCAGGTATATTGAGCGCATGAATGGTAGCCATTGATTGACCTCCCAAAAGAATTTATTGGTAATGGTAGCACGATGGAAGTTTGGGGAGTGGCGATCGCCTTTGGTTTGTGAATGCGATCGCTTTATTATCTCTACTACCCACCTGTTTCTTAATCCTTCTCTTCTGATTGCTCTGACAGAGATTTTAGTGATGTTTTTCGTAAAATCCAATCAAGATAAAGTATAATAATCTGCATTTTCAGAAAGTTGTTGGCACTTTTGATATTGGCATCGCTCAGTAGCCATTTACAAAACTTTTCCAGCAGTATTCCAACAACAACTTCAACAGACTTATTTACAACCAAAGGGATTAGTCTTTCTAGCATTGCGATTGCCTCAGTAGCTTGACTGAGTTCAATGTCGCAATTTTTTTTTGTAGTTATTTATCTGACTTACCTTGACTTAGCCTGACTTACACTGAGTTAACTCCACATTTTAATAAAAACTTTGGCTACACTGGCTTATAAGTAATTGTGGGAGTGGTCAATGTCTATACCAGAGGACTTTCTTAAGCAACTGGAGCAATACAGTGAATTGTCGCACCGAGAGAAAGAAGTCTTTCTGAAAATATTCGGTCGTAGTAAGAATAGAGTTCACGTAGTTCAAGAATTAAACATTTCTGAAAGTAACCTCAGCACTTGCCTTACAGGCATTTACAAAAAATTTTGCATCACTGGTAATGGCCCTGTTAAAGAAAGCCGCTTACGGGAGTATCTGAGCAAAAGATATACACAACAAAAACCCTCTGGTCATTTAACTACAGATGACGTAGATGATTCTATTGATACCTTAGTGCAAGAAATCCGCAAACAAATCAAACCCTACATCAAAGAAAAGTGCGGAACCATGAGGGTATTAGATATGCCTAAGCCAATTGAGTTAACAGGAAAACAAGGTATTTACACAAATGTCAATATTCTGGAGACAATAACAGGACGAAGACGACTAAAAGTTGCAGAATTAATGCAAAGCTGTGACCATGATAACTTTGAGCGACTTGGACTTAGCGGAGTAAAACAGAAACGAGTCTCAGGATTAGAGGTTGTACAGCGTTATAGTAAGTTGATGGTTTTAGGTAAACCAGGAGCAGGAAAAACCACTTTTTTAAAATATCTAGCAATGCAGTGTATTGAAGGGAGATTTCAAGCAAACAGAGTTCCCTTGTTTATCACATTAAAAGATTTTGCAGAAGCACCTAAAAAACCAGATATTTTGAAATTTATTGTTCAACTATTATCAAGCTCTGGGGTACTTCATACCAGTGCGGCAGTAGAGAAACTGTTGAAACAGGGTAAAACATTGGTATTGCTGGATGGGTTAGATGAAGTACGAGAGGAAGACACCAAGCGTGTTTTACGACAAATTCGCGAATTTTCTGACCTGTTTCATACCAATCAGTTTGTAATTACCTGTCGTATTGCTGCCAAAGAATACACTTATGAAAGTTTCACAGAGGTAGAAATGGCAGATTTTGACGAAAAACAAATAGCAATTTTTGCTCAAAATTGGTTCCAGTTAACTGATCCAGTTAAAAGCAAAAGATTCATTGAAAAACTAAAGGAGAATGAACCAATCCAAGAACTAGCTAGTAGTCCTTTACTTTTGACATTACTGTGTTTGGTGTTTGGAGATAGTGGAGATTTCCCAGCAAACCGTTCTGAACTTTATCAAGAAGGATTAGATGTATTACTGAAAAAATGGGATGCCAAACGCAACATTGAGAGAGAGCAGGTCTATAAAAATCTGTCTTTGCAGCGTAAGGAAGATTTATTGAGTCAAATAGGCTTAACTACCTTTGAGCAGAAAGATTATTTCTTTAAGCAAAAAACGGCCGAAACATACATTGCTGATTTTATCCGTAACTTACGTGATGCAGACACAGATCCAGAAGTGTTGAAACTTGATAGTGAAGCTGTTTTAAAGTCTATTGAAGCACAGCATGGACTCTTAGTAGAAAGAGCAAAAGGTATTTATTCCTTTTCTCACCTAACATTTCACGAGTATTTCACCGCAAGAGAAATAGTTTCTAACTCTGCCTGGGAAACTTTGCTATACCATATTACAGAGAAACGTTGGCGCGAAGTTTTTTTGCTCACAGCAGGAATGATACGTAAGGCAGATAATTTAACACAGTTAATGAAGCATAAAATTGATGGACTAATCAGCACGGATGAACAATTACAAAATTTGATGAGATGGATAACTAAAAAATCTTCTTTAGCTATAGTGCCATATCAACCAGCAGAAATCAGAGGTATCTACTTATTTTTAATAAATAATCTTATTAAGAGTAATTCTTCAGATTTTACACGCTTTCCTCGAATTTTAGCCTTTGCTCTTGCTCTTACTGGTACTTCAGACAACGGTTTTTATAAAGCCTGTAATCCTACAATTTTTAGTATAGGTATTCCAAGCTTGAGTTTTGTAGTTGAGATATATTTTGAGAGCAAAAAAATTTGTGCATCTAGACAAAGCTCAAACACTATCTATCCTAATGGCTTTGATTTTAATGCTGATTTTGATTTAAAACATAATCCTAGCAATGAGTTACAGATTGCGCTTGACAACCTCAAAAGTCAATTACCCCCTATAATAAAAGATCTATCACTTGTAAGAAACGATATTGAAGAGTTTAACCACTGGTGGATAACTGATGGTAAAGTTTGGAATGAACAGCTTACATCTATTATGATTGAACATTGCGATATTGGGCATGACTGGCAGTTAAACAAAGCACAAAAGATGCTATTAGAACAGTATTACTATGCCAATAAATTGCTAATGGACTGTCTAAATAGTGATTGTTATATAAGCCGGGAAGTTAGGCAAGAAATTGAGGATACTTTGCTGTTACCAAATAAAAATTAAACATTTAAGAGAAGTTGGGAAGGCAGCTAAAAGCAAAAAACTTATAAAAAATGTAGTTAACTTATAGCTGTGAAAAAAGATATTTTGGATCGCACTTTTACTTTTTCAGTTCGCATAGTCAAATTGTGCCAATTTTTAGATGATAAACCAGGAGTAGCACGAACCCTTGCTCAACAGTTATTAAGGTCAGGAACATCGATTGGAGCTAATGTAGAAGAAGCACAAGCTGCTCAAAGCAAAGCAGATTTTATCAGCAAGCTCATGATTGCACTAAAAGAATCCCGTGAAACTCGGTATTGGTTAAGATTGCTTATTGCTTCCGAAATAGTACCTCAAGAAAGAATTAGCCAACTCCAAACCAAAGCCGAAGAACTAACAAAAATTCTTGGTGCCATCATTATCTCTACCAAAGGCACCACCTAACCTCATCCTCCTCAATGTTTAATTTTTAATTTCTAATTTTTAATTCCTAAACGGAGAGGGGGAGATTCGAACTCCCGGAGGTTTTAGCCTCATCCGATTTCAAGTCGGACGCAATCGACCACTCTGCCACCTCTCCAATAAATCTGTCAAACTTGTGCATAGCCTACTTTCAGACGCTATTCAGGCGCTCTTGTTGGTTAGCACTAAAGCTGACAGATAATACTATATCGTATCATCTACGCAGATTGCACTACTGGATGCGAATGTCTACGACACACTACGCGATCGCTCATACAAAATTTCCTCCTTAGCCACCTGGTAGTCATTCCCCACCCAAACTAGGGAAACTTGTGAAACCACACCTGCCTCTAGAGTGACAATGGAAAAATTACGCAACTTCTCGCTGTCATTTTCCACAATCCTCGGCACAGTGGCTGCATTTAAGTAAATTGTCCCTTCTGGACTTCTAAAAATGGGCTTGCGCTGCACCTTCTTGGTATGGCGTAAATCTCGGTGCATGTGACCAAATGTCACCAGAGGAATGGTTTTACCAGCAGTCAAGGCTTGAGAAATCGCCTCGCCCAAATCTGGATCGCCAAAATCGCCGCCAATTGGATGCCAGTCTTTGCCACAGGGGTCTTCGGGGCGATCGCCTAACCCACTAGGCCCATTGTGACCCAAAAATATAATCGTTTCGTAAGCGGCGCTTTTAACTGCTTTGAAGATGCGATCCGCAGATTCTTCCAAACTCGTTACACCGTAACGTTCTTTACAGATTTCCGCGAATTTCCACTCTGGGCCACCCCAAGTAAAGGGACGACCCCCCACTACAGTTAAATTCCAAGTGGGAAAATCCAGCTTACCGTAACCGACATGGGACGGGCCTAATAAATCGAGCTGTTCTTGTACCCAGTCTTCCTTAGAGCGGTCATAAGGAGCTTTTTTGCGTCCCCATTCGGTAGCAGTGTACCAGGCATCATGGTTGCCCATTACGGCTGCTTTGGGAATATCAAGAGAGGCGATCGCTCTGACCACTTCCACCGATTCATTGCCAAAATCCCCGACAAACAGCACTAAGTCAACACCCAAATGCTTGAGTGCAACGCCATCTTCCACTTCCCATTGGTCGTGAATATCTCCAACTACAGCAATTTTGAGGTTTATCGATTGAGTTTTCTGACTGGTCATGCCACTTTCCTTGCCGTCTATCTCCAGGATATGAAACTCAGCCCGATTTGGACACAACCCTAAAATATCAACCGCCCACTATTTTTGGTAAAAACTACTATAATTAATTTTACAGGACATAAATTTGCAATTTAAAGCACCCCCTAACTGTGTTTACCACTGCACTAGCTCAACGAGAAAAAACCCAACTGGGTAAACTACCACTAGATTTGTTTGCCGCCATTGAAAGTCTCAAAAAAGAACTCAACGCAGTTATCCTGGCACATTATTATCAAGAGCCAGATATTCAGGATATTGCCGACTTTATTGGGGATTCATTACAACTGGCAAGAGCCGCCGAAAAAACCAATGCGGATGCGATCGTTTTTGCTGGTGTTCACTTCATGGCAGAAACAGCAAAGATACTTAATCCCGATAAATTAGTACTTTTACCAGATTTGGATGCTGGTTGTTCTTTAGCAGACAGTTGTCCACCAGACGAATTCGCAGCTTTTAAAGCAGCGCATCCAGATCATTTAGTGGTATCTTACATCAACTGCTCTGCTGATATCAAGGCGATGAGCGATATTATTTGCACCAGTTCCAATGCTGTGAAAATTGTCCAGCAGATACCAAAGGAACAGCCGATTATTTTTGCTCCAGATCGGAATTTGGGGCGGTATGTGATGGAACAGACCAGACGAGATTTGGTACTATGGCAAGGTAGCTGTGTTGTCCATGAAACCTTTTCGGAAAAGAAAATTGTCCAGTTAAAAATTGCCCATCCCGAAGCAGAGGCGATTGCACACCCAGAATGTGAAAGTAGTGTACTGCGCCACGCCAGCTTTATTGGCTCTACAGCAGCTTTACTCAAGTATTGTCAAAACAGCCCCACCAAAGAATTTATCGTTGCTACGGAGCCTGGAATCATTCACCAAATGCAAAAATTAGCTCCTGACAAGCATTTTATTCCTGCCCCACCGATGAATAACTGCGCTTGTAACGAATGTCCGTTTATGCGATTAAACACCCTAGAAAAGCTTTACTGGGCAATGAAAAATCGTACTCCCGAAATTACCATGTCAGAGGATATTCGGCTTGCTGCACTGCGACCAATGCAACGAATGCTGGAGATGAGTGTGTAATTAGTATAGGTTTAGATAATTTGTAGAGACGCGACAAAACTGCGTCTCTATTCACAAGTTATTTATTTAACCACTTGCAATTTATAAAAGATGATGCTAATATCTTAAATCGTGAGACAAATTGGGTCGGTGTCCGAGTGGTTAATGGAGACGGACTGTAAATCCGTTGGCTAGCGCCTACGCTGGTTCAAATCCAGCCCGGCCCACCACTTACGAAGTTATAGGTTATAATGACTGGGTAAAGAAGAAAGCTCCCAGCATTGTAACTTACAACTGAAAAATCAAAATTATCTTTTGCCCGTGTGGCTCAGTGGTAGAGCACACCCTTGGTAAGGGTGAGGTCACGAGTTCAATCCTCGTCACGGGCTTTTTAGATTTACAAAGCAGTCCTAAACTGACTTAATCTGCCTTAAAACTGCCTTAAGCTTAAGACAGTTTAGGCTGCTTGGCAATCAACGATTAAGGGTAGACTGAGTTTTACCAAAGTCTACCCAGGAGCCATCAGATACCTAGTAAGGCGATCGCCAAGGACTAAGGGCGGCTAGATGGCATAAAAGTACTTAATGTATATTACTTTGGCGTTCTTTCTTCTGGGGGTTAGTTTCGACCAATAGTCGCTTCCAATCTCGCGATCAAAATCATCTATCTTGTTAAGGCTATAGTCCGATTTCCAGCCAGCCTTTTCCATTTCCTCTAGGATTCTGTCGAGAACTCGTTCAACTACGGGAATGTAAACCCAAGTTTCATTAACAGCCGCTTGTCTTTCTAGGGAGCCTAATTGAGTTTCTAGGGTAATCTGAGTCATAATATTAAAAGTCCTTAAGTTTGTTAGTTCTTACTGCGGGATTCTTAGCGCTTTCCTGATTGCCTTCAGGGAGCGCTTATTGTTTTGCGGTCATTAAGGAGTATTTTTGACGTTAGGTGCAAGTAGCTTGATAACTATGTAGGTGTTGAGGGGTATCATTTCCCCTAAGTTTTGGCAGTACTCGAAATGTAGTCTTTTAAGTTCCTCGTACTCCTCATCTTTAAACCTAACCGTTATCCCCTTCGACATTTGTTTTTCTCCTTTTGATATAACCAATATAACCAATGCAACCAGTGGTTACAGCAGTAATATTACTGTATTTTAGACATATCTTAAGCACTTAATAATCTTAAGTAGCCTTTTGGTAGACATAGAAAAATCCCCCAGGATTCCTGAGAGATATAAGCGGGTATTCAATGGTTGTATTTTTACCAAATAGGGATGTCCGGCAAATCGGGTCTATTAATCATGTGCCCATAAGTCTTCATTACCATTATTGTATCCGTGTGACCTAGTAAATAAGCTACCCCGGTCATCTGTACAAAAAATCCTTTTAGTGTATTTATAAATGTATGTACTCTAAGTAGTAGATTATTAATGGGTTAACCCATAGTGTTGACCCAATAAAGCTTTTAACGAATATAAACTATTACATTTTTGATAATATAGGATATTTTAGTTTTTTATAATACTTTATACTTACTCATGAACCTAGTAAGTAGCATAGAGAAACTAGTATGGCAAGAGCAAAGGCGGGCACAGTTGGCATTGATAAACAGTTGACTCTCAGTGAACTTTGGGACAGTTATTGTAAGTCTCGTAGCGGTCAGTTGACATCTACTACGTTAGAGCTTAAGTACATCAAGTATTATGGGGGATTACTCGATAAATGCCCTCACAAATACCCATCTGAAGCTTTAAAAGTTAAACACTGGTTGTTACTTAACCGATCAGAAGACACCACTAAGCGGTTTTTAATACAGTTAAACGCGCTTATGCGATGGGCAGTTAGTAGGGGGTTAGCGTCCGAGAACACTTTCAAGGATTTAGATAAAGACTTAAGGTTAAACAATAACTCTCAGATAGACCCCTTCACCGTTAATGAGTTATCAGCTATTTTAGATGTGTTTCATGGGCACTATTTTGAAAGTTTTATTAGGTTTCTGGCGCTAACTGGCTGTAGGACATCTGAAGCCGTGGCCCTACAGTGGAGCCAGATTGAGCTAGGATACACTCACTTAACTTTTAATGCTAGTTATTCACTGGACTTACGCCAAAGGAAGCCCACTAAGAACTCAGACCATCGTAGAATACCCTGTAATGCTTCCCTCGCAGCATTATTAGCTAATCAGCCGCGTATAGATCATTATGTATTCCATAGCACCGTAGGCACGGTAGTTAACATTCGTACGCTTTGTGCCCACGTATGGCAGCCTAGAATCCAAAAACTTATCGACGCGGGACAAGTAGGCCGATATCGCCCAGTTAATAACTTAAGACATACAGCTATTACACGTATGCTAGAGTCTGGTTTAACAATACCTGAAGTAGCCTACATAGTTGGTAACACTCCGCGAATGATAATGCAGTATTACTCCGGGGTTAGTTGCAACTTAAAAATACCAGAAACACTATAGAGTTACTGTTATTTACCCTAAGTAACTTAACAGTACAAGCCCCCCTGTCGATGCTTCTTTGGTCAACCTACCTAGTCAGAACCCCTATGGTTTATATCACCACAGGGGTTAACCGCGTATGTTTAGAAGTATTCAGAAGTCTTTAATCCGGGTCAACGGCTTGCCATAAGATAGCTCTGGCTTACCGTCCCAGATGGTTAATCTGTTACCCTTAACACTTAGGTGGTCAGGATTAGCCGCTAAATACTTCCCAGTGCTGTTGGTCTACGATCGCTGGAGTCCCTTAGCTTCCTTACGTGCCTGTAAGACCTCATGTAGTCGCCTACGCTGTTCTAGATTTAACCCCTGTAGAAACTCTAATCTGGCCTGATAAATCCGTGCAGCATCTTTAGTACTACGTAGCACCCTAGATTGCTTCAGTACTTCAGTCTGCGTCAGGGATTTTTTAGACTCTTTTGGATGTGCTTCTAGGGTTACAGTGGCTTCTGATTGTGCATTCTTAGCCTTTAAAACTTCCAGAAACCTTTTTCGTTGCTCAGGATTAAGACCTCGGTAAAACTCTAATCTTTTCCTTTGCTGATCCGTAAGGTCTTGGTGAACCTTTAGACGTTCTTGGTGAACCTCAGCAGCCTTTTTAGAGGATTTAAGTACCCTTGATTGCCTCCGAACATCTTCACGGGTAACTTTAGGTTCATCAGAAGTTTCTGTGAATCTCCCGTGTGACCCGCGAGGGTGTTTATTGGGATTGAAGTTAGTTACTCGACCGCCACGTAATATCTTAGCCATCTAGGGAAACATTGAGTTTCCTAGATTTAGTCAACCAATGTTTGACTTTAGGCTGTATTACCCATGTGCCCCTAGTCTCATCTGTTGGTTGTTTGGTTAACTTCAATACCCCTAAGTGGAACCTGTTTGACCCCTGTGGCTGTCTGAGTCTTCATAGAAGGATAGGCAACCCCCGAAGCCTCAA
>NZ_JABXKF010000118.1 GCF_017115165.1 Nostoc sp. LPT
GTCTTTGAACTCCATTAATGAGTCTTTGAACTCCATTAATGAGTCTTTGAACTCCGTTAATGAACCTTTGAACTCCGTTAATGAACCTCTGAACTCCGTTAATGAACCTCTGAACTCCGTTAATGAGTCTTTGAACTCCGTTAATGAGTCTTTGAACTCCGTTAATGTCAAAAAAGGAAACTCAAAGCCCCCTTTTTAAGGGGGTTGGGGGATCTCTTCTGCCTAAATCTTATCCTAGCTTTAGACATGAGATTATTCTGGCTCCTGAATTCTGTTTTTTGACTCCTGTTGACGAGCCTTTGAACTTTAACATTAAGCTTTTTAATCCCCAAATACCATGTCAAACCCCAACTTTACAGCTACAAACACATTAGGAAAACCATTCTCCACTACAACCACCAACCGCAGACCTTTCCTAGAAATTAAAGACGTTAGCAAAGTTTATCCTACAAAGAAAGGCCCCTTCACCGTACTCGACGGCGTTAACCTTAACGTCGAACAGGGCGAGTTTATTTGCGTCATTGGCCACTCTGGCTGCGGCAAATCGACATTACTAAATATGGTATCCGGTTTTAACTTTCCCACTTCCGGGCAAGTGTTACTCGAAGGAGAACCCATTACCAAACCAGGCCCAGACAGGATGGTTGTCTTCCAAAACTATGCCCTGTTACCGTGGCGGACTGCTTTTGAAAACATCTATTTAGCTGTTAATGCCGTTTATCCCAACAAACCACAAGCCGAAAAAAGAGCGATCGTCCGAGATCATCTAGCAATGGTGGGACTGGCTGATGCAATGGAAAAGAAACCAATGCAAATGTCTGGCGGGATGAGACAAAGAGTTTCTATCGCCCGTGCTTTGGCGATTCGTCCGAAAGTCTTAATTTTAGATGAACCTTTTGGGGCGCTGGATGCCATCACCAAAGAAGAATTACAAGAAGAATTGCTCAAAATTTGGGGCGATAACCGTTGTACAGTGCTGATGATTACCCACGACATCGACGAGGCACTATTTTTAGCAGATAAATTGGTAATGATGACTAATGGCCCCCATGCAAAAATTGGTGAAGTTATGGAAATTCCTTTTGGTCGTCCCCGCGATCGCAGCCGCATTATGGAAGATCCACAATACTACCAACTGCGTAATTATACCTTAGACTTCCTCTTTAACCGCTTTGCCCATGATGACGTAGGTTGAGCTAATCGCCATTCATTTTTCCAGAATAATACCAGATGGCAATACGGTTCGGTTAAGAATATTTGTAGGTTGGGTTGAACTTTAGTGTTACCCAACAAACCCTGCAAAATGTTGGGTTTCGTTCCTCAAACGCCACTTGCTTCTCCCTTGGCGCTAGCCTCTCCCTTTGGGAGAAGGGGAGATGCTGCGCGAACAACAGGGGGAACCCCCGCAACGCAGTGGCTCCCCAACCTACACATTTTTATTTTTTGGGCTTAACCGAACCGTATTGTACCAGATGGTGGCGGGAAGAAGCCTGCAATCAGTAGGGGCAATTCATGAATTGCCTCTACAACTACGTCCACAAGTTATAAAGTATGTGTAGAGCGACTATGTTGAGAAAAAATCTGTATGACAAACTACCCAGAAACCGTAACTAGTAACGAATCCGTTAATGAGTTAATCGGCGAGACAACAAGCATTAACCATCTGGAGGTAATTGAAAATGTCATCGACTCTTTGGAACAAGATGATAGTGCGATGGTTAGCCACACTCCAGAGGGTGGTTATCTCTGGAAGTTTAAGTATGGAAGTGTGGAAGTATTTGTCCAACTCAACGGGACAAGTGATGAAGACACAATAACCGTTTGGTCTACGGTGCTAAATTTACCTGCCAAAAATGAACCTAAGTTGATGCGGTATCTTTTGGAGTTGAACTGCTCTAGTACTTTTGAGGCACGTTTCGGCATTATTGAAAACCGGGTAGTTGTAATATCGACACGCACCTTAGCAGAGTTATCTCCTGGCGAAGTGTCTCGGCTAATTACCATTGTGGCAACGATCGCTGATAACAATGATGAAGCCTTACAAACTGAATTTGGTGCGACTTAAGGAATTTTAGATTTTAGATTGGGCTATTGCTACATCCGATGTATAGCAATCCGGTTTGGGAGAATCTGCAAAGACTTTTTTCTGTGTACCAATTAAAAGCGCCTGGGAGTGTTGCCGTGTTTCCACCCCAGGCGCTTTTTATTTTTAACTTGCTCCTCACACAAATAAATAGTATCACTGCTTCAATCAAAAAGCGAGTTTAGTAAGTGACACTTTTAAAACTGCACCGTCAATTGAATTTTATTTATATACCCTTGACTTGACTCCATCTTCATTGTGGGTGCGATCGCTCCAGAAAGGCGGTTAGCTTGACAGACTTGATTGCGTCCAGGATATGTGTTGACCTACTGATTCCATTACCAAGCCCCGTTGGGGCGGGTGTGGGGGTGTGGGGTGTAGGGGTGTAGGGGAAGAACTAGCCCCAACCAACCCGCATGAGTCTTTAGCCCTGCCCCAAGGGGCAACCGTGTTGTCCGGGGTCTCAATCCCCGTCCAACACCTTACACCCTTAATGAAACAGCTGCTTTGTTGGTAATCACCAGCCTTCAAAAAGTGAGTTAGGAAGGATCTAGCCTTTACAAGTCGTAACGTAACTATGGCAATCCTAAATGAGATTGTGAAAATTTTTGTTATGGTCGTCCTTGGTCATTTGTCCTTTGTCAAAAGTCATTTGTGATTATAAACGACAAATGACTTTTGACTAATGACAGCCAACTCCAAAAATATTTCACAAATGATTTATGACTGCTATAATTAAATAATTATTAAAGATATATGCATCCCTTAATTAATGCCTGAAACTCTTTAGTAATCAATCCAACTCTCAAATAAATATTAGCACTCAATGCTTGTAAGTGCTAATTTATAGCTAAAGTTTAACGCCTATGATATAGACCAAAACTGCACTTTTTGCAGATGCTTTAGTTTCTTTCCAGATATTATTTTCTAAATAGAAAAAACTAAACATTTTCTGTAAGTAATATAAAATTGGGAGTACTGGCATGAAATACACTTTTGACATTGTAGGAATATCTCCACTTTTGCAATTTTTCAATCACCAACAGCAAAATGGGCAAAAACCACCCCAACAAGGTGTGGAATACTTGGGAATGCATAGGTGTACGCTAGATACGTTTTTAGAATCGGTAGAATCAGTTCCAGCAAAGTGGGATTGGAATCTGGATCAAGTGGTAGATACCGTGATTAAGTTTTGGTTGAATAACTCAGACAGTATTCGTTATTGGAAAGTACGTTTAAATGATGCTGGTAAGGATAATTTACTAGTCACAAGGTTGGCGGATATAACCGCCTTACAAGCTGAATTTGAATCCCTACTAGATAAGAAATGGTGAAGAGATAGGTAGAATTGAAAAACAATTCAAGAGGGGAGCAATCCCTGCTACGCTTCCAGTCGAAATCAATTATTTACTCTATTATATCAAGTTTGGGTTATTACTTGTAATAAAATCTATCAATGTAGGTTGGGGAGCCACTGCGTTGTCCGGGAATACCTGAAAAGTTCGCGCAGCGTCTCCTTTTCTCCCAAAGGGAGAGGCTAGCGCCAAGGGAGAAGCAAGTGGCGTTTGAATAGCAGGGTAAACCAACATAAACAAGGATCAAATGTTGGTTTACCCTGCGGGAAGCCCCTTCTCTACGAGAGGCTTGTCTGCGACACGCACTCGCGTTCGCCAACGGGTCTACGTTCCTCAACCCAACCTACAGATATTATAAATGTTTAACCGGACATGATATTATTCTCGTTTTCAAGTACTTTGAGAACTTGCAGATATAAATTTTCTACTCTTTTCGTTTGAACTTCACCAAATGACGCATAGTGAGTTAAGCTAGGAGCGCCATTTACTTCAATAATTGTATAATCTCCCATCGGTGACGTTATATCACTAGCAAGAATATCCACACCTGATAATCTCAATTCCATATCTTTTGTAATATTTACTGCTAATTTTTTAAAATCAGGATGGATATTTTCAGTGAAATCTATTGCCTCACCTCCAGTTGATAAATTTGCATTGTCTAAAAGATAGACTATATTATTCTTAGGTATAATATTACTAAAATTTAGCTTCCGTCTTCGCAAGTTTTTTTTGATTCTATAATCTTCAAAATCTATAATTTCTTTTCTACCATTTTTGATAAACGTTTCCTGCTTCTGTTGCATAAGTTGCAAAACAGTAGATTGACCATCTCCGATAATAAATAAGGGAATTCTTTGATATGCCGAAATGACTTTATCGTCAAGTACTACAATTCTATAATCATTGCCACTATAGAATCGCTCAACAATAAATCCTGAGGTTTTTTGTAATATTTTCTTAGCTACTTGATAATATTCTTGCTTATTGTGAACCTTGGTAACAAAGATTCCTTGACTAAGATTAATTGGCTTGACAATTACAGGAAATCCCAACTCCTTAGCATAATAAAATCCTGCATCTATATTTCTAGGACTAGCTATTTCTTCGCATAATTCGTCACTAAAAAATGTTTTTCCTTCAGTAACCTTATAGCCAAATTTATTCAGAAAAAAGCTTGAAACTGCTTTATCTTTAACGATTGCTACTGAGCCAAGAGAATTAATACTAAACCTGGTATTACTAAAAAAGGTTTTATTTCCGTTTTTAAATGTAATCAATCCCATAAAAGTACATTCTGGATCTACTAAAACTTCTGCCCCCATTTTTTCTGCTATTTTTTGAATTATTGATGTTACAAATGGTGTTTTCATTATCGATAACTATAATTTTTTCGAGAAGATTTTAACGATTTTGTGATAATTAGTCAAGAACTTTTAATTTAACAATTCTACTATGTGTTGTCTCTAAAGCTCTAGTCAAAAGCTGAAGTAAAATTCATTTTTGAATATTCCAAAAACCTCTGAAAATTTAATTATTTTCAACTAACTATAAAAAATGTAAATGCCCGCAATGTAGTTTTACTAATCACACTATAGAAAGTACGTGCTGATTAATTCTACGTACGTTATTATTCATTTTCTCTTCAGCTTATAACAGTATCTTTTCAGACACTAATATTGGTTTAACCACTGGTGCGGACTTTACTTATGTGTATGCATCCAAATCATGCAAACCCAATAATTGCCAAACTTTCTGCTCGAACATTATTGTGTCCTGGAAACAATTGCAAGTTAAGGCTTTGAGATTCATTGCTACCTGAAAATTCCAACTTAATTGGTCTAAAATATAGCGCTCAGTGTTGACAATTTATAAATAATCGAATAACAAGGTGGCAGTAGCATAAAAAAAAGCGTTGGTGCATTCCTACCTAGAAACTAATTAACGCCCTTCATTAAACTTCATACGGTTAAGATAATTATGCCAGAAAATACGGATAACAAAACTTCCCAATCAGACAATCAAACTATTGCGTATAAAGAACGCCTCAATTCTTGGGCGATCGCTCGTCAACTTCCTAATACGCAACGGGAGATTGTTGCTCGCTTCCGCAGCCGTTCTGATGCCGATGGCTATATGCGGCACCTTCCTCAAGAAATACCAAATGCTTCCTACATGGTTGTTTTTGATTGTCAACGCCAAGAAGCTGTAATTTAAAATACAAGCATAGGCATTAACCCTTGTTTTTCATCCAATACGCTTGGGTTAAGGGTTATTGGTGTAGATAATTGGTTTTTCAAGACGCGATAAATCGCGTCTCTACAATCTGGGTTTTGTTGCTGATTCTGGACTGTATTGGTTTTTAATCTCGATTACCCTTTTTTTGCGATCGCGGGTGTAGTCTACTTACAGCTATTTTCAGGTAAATAGACCACGCGGTAGGGGCGCAAGGCCTTGCGTCCCTACAACAGATGTGGTTCAAATACATGAAAACTACTGTAAAATGTGCGGGAATCACTATATTTGATTTGCTCTCCACCGAGAGGCTCAGATCCCCTACTTTCTTCAAAAAGTAGGGGATCTTTTGGTTTCTAGTAACTTCTATAGCAGTCCTAAATCATTTGTGAAATATTTTTGGAGTTGGCTGTCATTAGTCATTTGTCCTTTATAATCACAAATGACAAATGACTAATGATCAAGGACGACCATAACAAAAATTTTCACATTCTCATTTAGGATTGCTATAGCATCTCAATTAACCAGACAAGTTACTCAAAGCAACTTGTTAAAGGTAAACAAACTTCCGCCACAGTGTACTAGTACAGATGCCGCTCTTATACTAGTTCTCTATGAACCTGCACATTCTTTTGATTTCTCCCCACCTCACTAAAGAGATGTGCCGCAGGTGGTGGGATTCTTTACTATGCGTCTTCATACAGAATTGGTATCAAAAGAAGTGTAATTACAATCAGAAATGATTAAGTTTTTCTGGCAATATATAAAAATTTTGATATATTAACTAAAAATAAATTCCGTAATTGCCCCCTTGCTACTGATATTTTAGATTACTTAAAAGTAAAAGTTAGTGCAATAAGCCCTGAAAGTGCTAGAGAGTTAAGAAGTGGTAAAACAGCACCGATATGACTGGTTCAAAGCTGTGATATTTTTCCGTCAACGAGAATTACTCGCCCTGTTGCTGGGGATTTTCTTCTCAATCTCTGTATTCCTACTCTGGCAGAGACTTTTAATCCAAAATCCGGGATTATCAACACAAGTAGAATTGATTGCAGAGTTATTAGTTGTTGTCACGTTGACATTATCAATCTATTTTGCCCTGACGATGAAAGCAAGAAACCAACAAATAACAGCAATCAATCAGGAGTTAACTCACAGGATTTTTGAACATAAACAGGTAGAAATTGCCCTGCTCGCCAGTGAAAATCGTTTGCGACAGCTGCTGGAAACTGTCAAAGTCATCCCTTGGGAATTGGACTTGAAAACTTGGCGATTTATTTACGTTGGGCCGCAAGCGGTAGATTTGCTAAATTATCCGATCGCAGAGTGGTACGAGGAAAATTTTTGGGTTAATCATCTGCATCCAGATGACAAGGAGAAGTCTGTTCGTTTTTGTCAACAAGCAACTGCTAGGTGCGAGAATCACGAATTGGAATACCGGATGTTAGCTGCTGACGGGCGAGTTGTTTGGCTGCGAGACATTGTTAGTGTCGTTGAGGAAGCCGGAACTGCGATCGGGCTGAGGGGGTTTATGTTTGACATTACTGATTTGAAACTGGTTGAAGAAACCTTGAGACTGAGGGAGAGGGCACTTGCCGCGACCAGTAATGGAATTATTATTGCCGATGCCAAACTTGCCTACAATCCAGTTATTTACGTCAACCCTGCCTTTGAGCAAATAACAGGCTACAGTGCTACTGATGTAATTGGGCAAAACTGTCGATTTTTGCAACGCACAGATACCCAGCAACCAGCACTTAATGAATTGCGCTCATCTATTCAAACTGGAACAAGTTGCAAAGTTGTTCTCCGCAACTATCGCAAAGATGGCACTTTGTTTTGGAATGAATTGAGTATTTCTCCTATTCATAACGACAATGGTGAGTTAAGCCACTTTATTGGCATTCAGAGAGATATTAGCGATGTCTACAACGAGCTTTGCTTACGCAAGCAAGCCGAAGCCAGTCTGCGTCGCCAAGCCCTCACCTTTGAAAATATGCATGATGGCGTAATTATCACAGATTTAACCGGAAGTATTATTGACTGGAATCCTGCTGCCGAAAGTATGTTTGGCTATACCAAAGCCGAGATTTTGGCTAAACATCCCAGTATTTTGCATCAGCCGGAAATAGCTGCAACATTAAGCGCCAACATTTTGTCAACAGTCAACCAGCAAGGACGCTGGTCAGGGGAAATAGACTTTATTCGCAAAGATGGCAGTGAGAGAATTTGTGAAGCAACCGTAGTCGCTTTACAGGATGAACAAGGGGAAACTGTTGCGACTGTTGGCATCAATCACGACATTACCGAAAATAAACGAGCTAAAGAGGCACTACAACGGCAATTGCATCGCACTCTACTACTTGAACAAATTACTCAGGAAATTCGTCAAAGTCTTGATACCAGCAAAATTTTTGAGACGGCTGCTACCCAAATTGGACAAACATTTGGAGCCGATCGCTGTCTGATCCACTCTTACATTAGTAACCCCTACCCGCAAATTCCCCTAGTAGCAGAGTATAAGAAAATTTCTAGTTACTGCTCCATGTTGAAATTGGAAGTTCCCATGACTAACAATCCCCATGCCGAGCAGATGATGACCCAAGAAAGTGCGATCGCTTCTCCAAATGTATACGTTGAGCCTTTACTGCAAACGGCTGAACCTATCTGCCGAGAAATTGGGCTGAAGTCTATGCTGTCAATCCGCACTTCCTATCAAGGAGAACCCAATGGTGCGATCGGCTTACATCAGTGCAGCTATTTTCGCCAATGGACACAAGATGAAATCGAATTACTAGAAGCTGTGGCGGCTCAACTAGGTATTGCTCTAGCACAAGCTCACTTACTGGAACAAGAAACGCGCCAACGTGAAGAACTTACCTTGAAAAACTTTGCCTTGGATCAGGCAAAACGTCAAGCAGAAACTGCAAATCGGGCAAAAAGTGAGTTTTTGGCGATGATGAGCCATGAAATTCGGACTCCAATGAATGCTGTTATTGCCATGACAGGTCTACTGCTGGACACCGATCTCACACCTCAACAGCAAGACTTTGTGGAAATAGTTCACAGTAGCGGAGATACTTTACTCACCATCATCAACGATATTCTAGATTTCTCTAAAATTGAGTCGGGCAAACTGGAATTAGAAGAACAGCCTTTTGATTTGAGAGCTTGTGTGGAAGAGGCTATTTTCTTTTTAGCTCCGAAAGCTGCCCAAAAGGATATCGAACTAGTTTATCTGATCCAGCCCCAAGTTCCCATTCAGATCGTCGGTGATTTGACTCGTCTGCACCAAGTCTTGATGAATCTTCTTAATAATGCGATCAAGTTTACCGAAACCGGAGAAGTAGTACTCTGTGTTGAACTGGGGACTCTTGAGTTGAATAAAAAAACTTCTTCCCAATCCCCGATACCTGTTGAAAAAGAGCAACTTCTCTACGAAATTCAATTTGCAATCAAAGATACAGGTATAGGCATCGCACCAGAGAAAATAGAGCGATTATTTCAACCCTTCACTCAGGCTGATGTCTCCATGACTCGACGATATGGTGGCACAGGGCTGGGATTGGCGATTAGTAAGCGGCTGAGTAAGATGATGGGCGGCACTCTTTGGGTAGAAAGCCAGGGGTTGGTTGGTGGCAATCCTAGCCCTAGATGGGATAATGGAAAATTATTATCATCTCCTGACTCTTCACCAGGTTCAACATTTTACTTCACCATTATTACCAAAGTGGCTGCTCAGTCAGAACAAGCTGAATTAAGCACTTCGCCGCTGCTTGCCACCAAGCGATTATTGATTGTAGATGACAATCTAACCAATCGCCAAATTCTCAGTTTGCAAGCTGAGTCTTGGAAGATGGAAACTTATGCTGCCAAATCTGGAAAAGAAGCTTTAGTTAAACTTGCTCAGGGAACGCAGTTTGATATTGCTATTTTAGATATGCAAATGCCGGAAATGGATGGCATAACTCTAGCTCGTCAAATCCGCAAGCAATCTGGTTGTCAAAATCTGCCTTTGGTGATTATGACCTCTTTGGCGAAATTAGAAACTCCTTCTGACTTTAATGATGTCCAGTTTGCTGCTTCTTTGAGTAAACCGATCAAACACTCTCAACTCTACGATGTTATTACTCGTGTTTTGGGAAATCAGCCGATTCTAGCCAGTATTTCTCATTTTCCCTTGGTAGATCGGCATTTGGGTGATCGACTGCCACTGCGGATTCTTCTGGCAGAGGACACGGTTGTTAATCAGAAAGTTGCCCTATTGATGCTACAGAAAATAGGTTATAGCGCAGATGTCGTCAGCAATGGGCTAGAAGCGATCGCAGCTCTGCAAAAACAGCGATTTGACGTAGTGTTGATGGATGTTCAGATGCCCAAAATGGATGGTTTAGAAGCAACTCGGAGAATCTGTCAAGAATGGGAGGTAGGTTTTCGTCCCCATATCATCGCCATAACTGCCAATGCCATGCGGGGCGATCGCCAAGTTTGTCTTGCCGCTGGTATGGATGCTTATATTAGCAAACCCATTCAACTGCAAGAGTTAGCTCAGGCACTCAGTAAATGTCCACCCCAAAGAAATTCTGAATTTACTTCTATCAAACAACAAGGGGAAGTGATGCGCCTAGAATTGCAACCTTCGTCAAATATCTTACATTCAGGGGAAAACCAGACATTAAAAAGCGCCAAAATTGATGCCAAAATCCTCCAATCCTTGCAGCTTATGGTCGGAGGAGATCGTGTGGCATTTGCGGAACTAATTGAGTGTTATCTTACAGAGACAGATAGACTAGTGCAACATATCAGCACAGCGATCGCAACTCAGGATATCCAGACTATATGGAAGACAGCACACAAACTCAAGTCCAGCAGTGCTTCTATTGGAGCGATCGCCCTAGTTCACCTTTGCAAGGTGTTAGAAACACAGGCACGCAGCAGTAACTTAGAAAACAATCTAGAATTACTTTCACTACTGTATCAGGAATATGAACAAGTTAAAACTGCCTTAGAAAAAGAACTTGCGAAGGAAGCACCATGAAAGCCACTGCTCAAGAAAGCCAATCTTTAGTTTTAATTGTTGATGATGAACCTTTTATTCGCCTGATGCTGCGGAATTGCTTAGAGCGGGAAGGCTATCAAATAGCGGAAGCTGAAAATGGCATAGAGGCAATAAATGTTTTTAACCAACTGCACCCTGATATAGTACTCCTTGATGCCATAATGCCGGATATGGATGGATTCGAGTGTTGCACTCAGTTGGAGCTTCTAGATTGTGACAAGCACACTCCAGTTTTAATGATTACAGGACTTGAAGATCAAGAGTCAGTTGACCGTGCATTTGCAGTGGGAGCAATGGATTTTGTTACCAAACCAATTCACTGGCCAGTTTTGCGACAACGGGTAAAACGGTTGATTCAGCAATCTCAGTTGCAGCAAAAACTGGAAACCGTGAATTTGGAATTGCAGCGATTAGTTACTATCGATGGATTAACTCAAGTAGCTAATCGCCGACGTTTTGAAGAGTATTTTTACCAAGAGTGGCAGCGCCTAAAACGCGAGCAACGTCCGCTTTCTCTGATTCTTTGCGATGTTGATTTTTTCAAATTATATAATGATACCTATGGTCATCGGGTAGGCGATCGCTGTCTTCAGAAAATTGCTCAAGCTTTCAAAGATATTATTAAACGTCCCGGAGATTTAGTTGCCCGTTATGGTGGGGAAGAATTTGCTGTGATTTTACCTAACACAGACATAGAGGGGGCGACTCATCTTGCTGACCAAATTTGTCATGCTGTCCGAAGACTAGCAATTCCTCATCAAAATTCCCAAGTTAGTCCTCATGTAACTATTAGTGTTGGGTTTACGACAGAAATTCCTCAGCCAGATTCTGACTTAGAAGAAATGATTGCCGCAGCGGATCGGGCGTTGTATCAAGCAAAGGCAGCAGGACGCGATCGCTTTGTGCAAAATATTCTACTACCCAAAAGTACAAATTCTTGCTAGTACCGCAAGACACAATATCCGACATATTAATACCACACATCCAGACATTTTCTGCTTGTTTAGATGCAGTCCTTGTCTTTAAACATCAACTGATTGCAGAAAACTGCATAATTAACGAATATTCGCTTGTTTATCGTCCAAAGCATGCAGCTTTATTAGATACTGAAATAATCTATATGAAAGTGCGTATGATGACGATAAAATACAGATTACACAAGTATTTGCCGTTCGGATTGGCAGGTTCGCTAGGTTGCTTAGTCTTCAGTATCTTCACTAGTAAAACCCTGGCGCAGCAAAGCAATATCATCCCTGATAACACACTTGGGGCTGAGTCCTCTCAAGTTATAGGCAACTTTCAGGGACTACCGATAGAAGTAATTACAGGTGGTGCTACTCGCCAAATCAATCTTTTTCACAGCTTTCAAGAATTTAATATCAGCGAGGGACGTGGGGCTTATTTCTTCAGTCCTAGCGCAGATATTCAGAATATTTTGGCACGGGTGACAGGTAGTAACTCTTCAGAAATATTCGGTCAGCTAGCTACTTTCCAGATTATTAACGGTAGTATAGCTGGCTCTAATGCCAATTTATTTTTGATAAATCCAAATGGAATTGTGTTTGGGAAAAATGCCAGTTTAAATGTGCAGGGTTCATTTGTGGGGACGACTGCGAACGGAATTCAGTTTGGTAATCAAGGAGTTTTTAGTGCTACAAATCCTCAAGCGGTGCCATTGTTAAGTCAATGTTCGCGGTGCGGATGGCGGGAACATCAAAATTCAAGCTGAAAATGTTAACTTGGCAGGGCAAAGTAAATTAAGAGCGGGAATAGATATAGGTTTAGGTACTCCAAATAGTAAAGGTGGAGATATTATTATTAATGCCATAAGAGAGACAACATTAATAGATCAAAGCTTCATCGCTAACGTAGTGCAAGAAAGAGCATTTGGTAATGCTGGTGATATCAATATTGCAACTGGGACATTGACATTGCGTGATGGTGGAAGCATCAATGCTAGTCTTTTTGGACAAGGCAATATAGGAAATGTAAATATCAATGCTCAAGGTGCTGTTACTATTACAGGTCAAAAAGATGATTTAGCTAGTAGAATTAATAGCGCTGTATTGACAGGAGCAACGGGTAATAGTGGTAATATCAACATCACATCTAATTCTTTTACACTAAGTAATAATGCTTTCCTTAGTACTGGTATTTTAGGACAGGGTAATGGTGGTAATATATCGATTCAAACATCAGATGCGGTTGAACTTACCCATGGTTTTATATTTAGCAACATTGGAAATGGGGGTGTGGGTAATGGTGGTAGAATTAACATTACTGCGGGTTCGCTTTCTTTGACAGATAGCTCGCAGATCCAATCGCGGATGGAAGATAGTGATGATCAGCTACCAGGAGGACGGGGAAATGCAGGTGATGTAAATATCAATGTCCAAGGTGATATCAGTTTTCGTAACTCAAAACCAGAAGAAGTTAACGGAATTATTTCCCAGGTAGATGAGGGTGCAAGAGGTAATGGTGTAAACGTTACTATCAATACCGATTCCTTGGAAATAAACGATGGTTCAGAAATTCAAGGTAGCACTAGAGGAAAAGGTAATTCTGGTAATATCATCATTAATGCTCGTAATCATATTTCGTTAGATGGTAGGAGCAGTGATGTTTTTAGCCGAATTATTAATGCTGTGCAACCGACTGCTGAAGGGAATGCAGGTAATATTCAAATCACTACAGGTACGCTAAAAGCTACTAATGGAGCCTTTATTAGTAGCAGTACTGATGGTAAAGGAAACTCTGGGAATATCAGCCTTAATGCCCTTGATAATATAGCCTTTGATAATAATAGTTATGCTACGAGTAATGTGTTCGATCAGGGGATAGGCGACGGAGGAAATATTTACCTGAAAACAGGTTCACTCTTGTTAACTAACGGCGGTCAAATATTAACAACTGTATCAGGACAAGGTAATGCCGGAAATATTACCGTCGAAGCCTCGGATAATATCAAGCTAGATGGCGTTTTCATCGACTTAGATTCTGATGCATTCAGCATTTTGCAAAGCGACTTATTGATTGGGGGTGTCGGAAAAGCAGGAAACATTCAAGTTACAACAGGATCACTTTCTGTTACTAATGGTGCTAAAATATCTAGCGTTACTGCTGGAGGTGGAAACGCCGGAAATATCACTATTAGTGCCCGCGATAATGTGACATTTTCAGGTTTTGAAGGCACAGAAAAATTTGGCAGTCAAGTATCAAGTTACGGTGTTAATAACGCGATAGGTAATGGTGGTGATATTCGCATCACTGCGGGTAATTTGCTACTTCAAGATGGCGGGCAACTAAATGCTCAAAATAGCGGACAAGGAAATGGAGGAAATATCTTTCTTGATGTTGGCAATACTATTACTTTGGATGGAATTGGCGGTAATACTTTAACTAATACTGTCAATACGGAAGCATCCAATGGTAACGCCGGAAATATTCAAATTGAAACAGGATCATTGTCTTTAACAAATGGCGGTAGGATATCTTCTTCACATGGCGGAGGAAAAGGTAATGGTGGAAATATCACCATCAATACTCGTGATACCGTCAGAATTGATAGTGTCGTCAAGGGTGTAACTTTTAGTAGTGGCGAAATTGATATAAGTAGCGGTTTATTTAGTTCCTTGCTGAGTGGTGAAGGTAAAGGAGGTGACATCGAAATTACAACAGAGTCACTTTCTGTCACCAACGGTGCAAGTATTTCTGCACTAACAGGTGGACAGGGAAATGGAGGCAATATCACCATTAACGCCCGCAATACAGTAACTTTTGATGGTGGGAAAAATGGTTTATTTACTTCCGTAGGCACTGCTGGGACAGGCAGTAGCACGGGTAACGCGGGGAATATCAGCATTAACACCAGAGAATTATTTCTAAAAAATCTTGGTATACTTGGCGCTTTTACTAGTGGTCAAGGTAATGGTGGAAATATCCAGGTGAAAACAGGAACGCTGACGTTAAAAAATGGCGGTGGAATTCTCACCTTTGCACAGAGGAATGCTGGAAATATAAACATTAATACCCGCGATGCTGTCATTATCGATGGTATTAGTGGCAATAACACAACTGGCGCTTTTAGTTTTTTGTCCGATGGAGGTGTTGGCAAAGGTGGGGATATTCAAATAACAACCAACTCCTTAACACTGAGCAACGGCGGACAACTTAGTGCTACCAGTTTTGGCAAAGGTAATGCAGGTGACATTATAGTTAATGCTAGCGATGCTATTGGCATTGATGGTGTCGGCAGGAAGCTTAAGCGGTATTTTTACTACTTTAGAAGGTGAAGCTGAAGGTAGGGGAGGCAATATTAACCTAACAACAGGTTCTTTATTTTTAACCAATGGTGGAATAGTCAATGCTGGTACTTTTTCTAGAGGCGATGGAGGTAGTATCACCATTGATGCACGCGATCGCATTTTAATCGACGGTATTAGCACCACAGGTTTTGCTAGCGGTGTTTTTAGTGCAGTCAATCCGACAGCTGTGGGCAATGGAGGTAATATTAACCTGACAACAGATTCTTTATTTTTAAATCGCGGGGGAATCAGTTCGAGCAGCTTAGGACAAGGAAAAGCCGGAGATATTAATATTAATTCTGGTTCCACAACACTTAATAACCAAGGATTTATTGCAGCAGCAACCAACTCTGGTGATGGTGGAAATATAAATTTAACTGTTGATGATCTTTTACTATTGCGTCACGGTAGCGGAATTTCGACTACCGCAGGTACAGCACAATCAGGTGGCGATGGTGGTAACATCAATATCGATTCAAGATTTATTGTCGCCATCCCCCAAGAAAACAGCGATATCACAGCCAACGCCTTCACAGGAACAGGTGGAAAAGTCGAAATCAACTCCCAAGGTATCTTTGGTATTGAGTCGCGGACAAAACTAACCGAAAAAAGTGATATTACAGCCAGTTCTGAACAAGGCGTTTCAGGTGTAATCAACATTAATGCACCCGATACCAGTTCCATCCAAAACAGCTTCACCGAATTACCCCCAGTCATCGACACCAACGCACTCATCGCCAATAGTTGCATTTCACGTGGCACCAAGCGACAAGAAAACTCTTTTACTATTACAGGTTCTGGTGCTTTGACCACTAATCGTCCTGGGCTTTTGGTTTCTATTTATACAACTGGAGAGGTCAGAGGTGTAGAAACTACATCCAGTCCCTGGAAAAAAGGTGATCCGATTATCGAACCGACTGGTCTATATCGACTGAATAATGGGCAATTGCTATTGAGTCAAGAATGTTCTAATTAGTGTAAGTTCAACAAACCTCTCACTGATGGCAAGGTTAAAGCTATGGTATCTGTTGGAAAACGGTTTACCGTCAGCCACGCCGATTGCTTCGCCAACCCTTGAGGCGTAGCAAGACGGGTCATATCATGTCCGCCAAATTACCCATAATAAAAGAACCCCACCCCGTCAAAGCTGTGCTTTGTCTCCCTGCCCCTAATCCCCAGAGGGGGTCCCGAGTTCCCCGCTTTTCGGGAGGGGTTGGGGGTGCGGTTCTTCGGGTTTAATAAGTAATCAAGCGGACATAATATCAGGCATCGCTCCCGTTAAACCAAGCAGCATTTTCTAACCTAGAAAGTAAATTCGTTATATCGACTTATATTATTGTCTACTTATTCCATGCATTGAAAATGCTAACTCACCTTTAAAGCATTTATCCAAACAGTAACTTTTGACCAATCAATGCTTTCTTCCTTCTCTTAATCAGCAATGCCTAAAAATCTACCCCTCGTTTAAGTTCTACACCTTGATTTGCATAGTGTTTGTGGCAATAAACCTCTGAGTGGACGCTAGCCAAATCAAAGTACGCGGGTGGATTTTGGCACCGACCAGTGATAATAATTTCGGTGTCGCGGGGTTTGCGGAGTAAAGCCTGGACAATGGGTTCAACAGGGAGTAATTCTAAGTCAACGGTGGGATTTAGTTCATCGAGAATAATAGTTTTATACAATCCAGAGGCGATCCCAACTTTTGCAATTTCCCAACCCCTTTCGGCTTCTACATAATCTAATTCTTGTCGGGAATTTCGCCAGACGATCGCATCTCCACCGCAACGCTGATGATCCACCACTTCTGGATATGACTGCTGCAAAGCGGCGATCGCTGCGTCTTCTGTGTAGCCGCTCCCACCTTTTAGCCACTGCATAATCAACACACGGGTAGATCCTGGATGATTAATTCCCCTACCAATCGCCTGTAAAGCTTTGCCCAAAGCACTGGTAGACTTACCTTTACCAGCACCAGTATAAATTTCAATCCCTTCAAGGAAGAGGGCTTTGGCTGTTGGGTGGTGATGAGGTTTCATTTCTGAGTGTAAATCTGCAATATCGAGCAATTTTTGGGGTGCAGCGCGTCCGGTAGCAATGATTTCCAACTCTTGGGGTTTGGATTTTAATGTCTTTACCACTTCATCCACTGGTAGCAAACCTAAATCCAGAACGGGGTTAATTTCATCCAAGACGACGACTGAATATAAACCACTAGCGATCGCACCTTTGGCGACATCCCAACCCCGCGTTGCTTGATCTCGGTCAAAGGTGGTAATTTCCTCATGCCCAAAAAATTCCGCTCTCCCGGTACGAACCTGGTCAATTAAATGGGGAAACCCGCGTTGTAAAGCTGCGATGGCACCATCTTCGTCATAATCACGTTCTGGCCCTTTTAAAAACCGCAGCAGTAAAACACGATTAGAATTGCTAGGCGTATTTATTCCCAAGCCAATGGAGCGCAAAACCACCCCCAAAGCCGCTTGAGATTTACCTTTACCCAGACCATCGTAGACGTGAATTTGACCAATAAGCCGTTCTTGACGCGCTTGCGCCGTCCGAATCCCAATACCGTTCCTTGTCATCTCTCGAAAAGCTATAACTATGGCAGTCTTTAATCTTACCTAACCTCTTGTACTTTCAGATAGAGAAACTGCCCCTCTAACACGTCTGTACAAGGGTCAGTTCGATCTATTAACAATATCAATAGAGGAATACTGGCACATCTGCATAGTAAAGGCCAAGAACAATGGGATAATTTCCCCCATCACCCTTACTATCCCAGTTATACTCACTACAGTTAACCCTTACGCTTAACCATTTATGCTTGACAATTGGATGCTTCCCAGGATTTTTCCCATTGGTGGATTTCTGTTTGACTTTTTATTTGTACTGATTGCCATCCCCATCGAAGCTTATGTTTTGCATTCTCGACTAAAATTTGACAAAAAAACCAGTATTTTTTATGCAATTTCTATCAATCTGTTTTCGAGTGTAATTGGTTGGTTCATATTTTTTGTATCAGAACCACTGTTGCCGATACAGGTGAAATCAGAATTAATTAACTATATGCTTTTTAATAATTTTAAATCGGCGAATACACAGACTTTAATTATTTTAACTGCTTGTATAATTTTTTTTACTACGTTTTTAATGAAATTTTTCATTTTAAGGATTTTATTATTTTCATTAAATGAATCATTTGCTAAAAAAGAAGAGGATACTCAAACATCTCAGCGGCTGCAACGGCGTCGTTTTACCACCCTTAATTTCCAAAATACTAATTTAGTTACTACTATACTAATAGCAAATTCTCTGAGCTATACTGCAATAACCATTATTTTATTATTTCGTTCAAAATAGCAAGAAATTACTTGTTTAATTTAGAGGAAAATTATTGATTAATAATCAGGTGTAGAGAAGAATATGAATACGCTACTAAAAGATGTCTTTGGGGTTTTTAAATTTGCTGAAGGGCTTTATGCAGGAATTAGAAAAATATTAGTTCCACCCAAAGCTTATTCTTGGCAGACATTTATTTATTTAAGTATTTTTTCTTGGGTACTTTCATATTGTGCCACAGGTTATATCAAAGATATAATTGCCTTTTTCGGTTGGTTATTTTTAATTGCTGGTACAGCTTGGTATACAACTGAAGATCCTTTGAGGGTTCCTGGTACTTTTATGCCAGTCGGGGCAGTAATCACTGGATTTTTAGTGAGTGTTTTTGCATTTGGAGATCAACAAGATGTAATTACACCCAAAACAATCGTTTTTTGGCCGACAATTTCAGCACTAATTACGGCAATACCAGAGTTTATTGAAGGAAATGACACTGATGCAAAAGCTCGAATTCCTAAGCCAGAAGACCGCCAAAGAATCATAATTTTAGTTGCTAGTAGTATGCTACTAAGTTGCTGGATTCAGTTTCACTTTGTGACGGATAATTGGTTACGACAATATCCCAGTTTACAGGCAGATACTTTTAAACATAGTACCTTTGTTCCCAGAACAGAAGAATTAGTAAAAATTCCCCAAAACGGCGTTGTAATTCTAGAAAAACTTCAACCAATGGTAGTAGAACAAATAGCCCAAAGACCTTGGTCAGAAGTAGAAAAATGGTTGCTAGATGCGAAACAACGGGTAGGAAATCTGGGTAGGGGAATAATTCAAAAAAACCTGAGTAAATATGAAGAGAAGGAACTATGGCGCGTTGAACCGCGTGTAGCTAATACAAAGTCTGGATATATATTAGATTTATTAAGTATTTGGATAGGCCCGAGTTCTAACCCACGAGGCTATTACTTAAAAAAATCTTGTCGCATTGAACCAGTTGCAGCAGGCAATAATTCAGAGAATAAGATTACAGTTGCAGAAATTGAATGCGATCGCGCCAGTAAATTAATTTCTGGTTCACCGCCTCCGCAGCAGTGAAGGTGGGGAGTGGGGAGATGAGGGGGATGAGGGAGATGAGGGGGACAAGGGGACAAGGAGAATAACCATGCCCAATGCCCAATAACAAATGACAAATGACAAATGACAAATGACAAATGATTATTAACAGAATTTTTGTATTAGCAAAGAATGTGTTTCAGGAAGTGGTACGCGATCGCATCCTATATATTATTGGTTTTTATGCGCTAGTACTCGCCACTGCCTTCCGCGTTCTTCCTGAATTTGCAGCTACGGCTGAAGATAAAATATTTTTAGACTTTGGAATGGTGGCGATGAATGCCATCGGGTTAATTATTACGATATTTATTGGTACGGGACTAATTAATAAAGAAATTGAAAAACGCACTGTTTTAGTATTAATTGCTAAACCTGTTAGTCGCAGTGAAATTATCGTCGGCAAATACTTGGGTTTATCCGCAGTCCTAGCTGTGCTTGTCGCCACAATGACAGCAATTTATCTGGTATTTCTGCAATTTGGTAATATTCCTCATCCTACAGCAAGCATTCTAATTGCTGCAATTTTCTTATTTTTGCAGTTGTCATTAATTACTGCCGTAGCTATTACCTTCGGTGTTTTTACTGCTTCTCTGCTAGCGACTGTTCTAACCTTTGCGGTATATTTAATCGGAAATATTACTCAAGATTTAGTACAACTTGGTCGTCTTAGCCGTAACCCTGGTATGGAACGTCTAACTGAAGCTTTATTTCTTTTCTTGCCAGATTTATCTCGATTAGATTTGAAAAATGATGCTGTTTATGGTCTACAAGCACTACCTGACATTACTGCACTGATTATGAATGCTGGTTACGGCTTACTATATAGTACCATGTTGTTAGCGATCGCTATTTTTATCTTTTCAAAACGCGAATTTTAGGCATCGGGCGGTTGAGGCAAGCAGGGGAGAAAGAATTATTAGAATTAAAGTGATTTCTAGGAAAGAATTTACCAATAAAGGTAAAATGTACCCTTGATGAAAAAGAAACAGGAGCAAGCATTTGGATACGTTAGCCACAGCAGGCGCACCCAAATCATTTCTCGCAATTTATCTATTATAATCAGATGTTAGTTCAATAGTGCGATCGCGTATTTTTAAATCAAAACCTTCTCGACGACAAATAATGTCATAGTAAACTACAGATTTAATAGATTGCCAAAAGGGCATCAATATTATGCCATTGATTAAATTTGAAATCATCAGTGGTAATGCACTGATAAACATTTTATTTTCATTAGCATAATCTCCAGATAACAATAGGGAGATTAGTTGTCTTAAAATGTTAAATCCTATACTATAAATAAACCATCCTAAAATTTGTATAGGTAAAGTAATTACAAATGATATGAATATAATGGCAATAATCCGCCATGTTAAACCCTTGCTTAGTTGTCTACTTCTCTTAATTGCGCCAATGGAGTTAGTATCATCTTCTATTGCTAGAGGTAAATCAGTAATGAAGAAACGCGAGTAAAACCATAGAGGGCTGAAATAAACAGCTATAGCTGTCGGAATAATGATGATTCTAAATATAGTATTGTCAAAGGGATTTGCTTGATTGATTGGTTGAGATATGGCACCAAAAATTGTTGCTAATATTCCATATATTATTCCGGCAATTATTGAAATTCCAATGTAAACAAGAAAAAATTGTAGTAAACATATTAATATAACTAGAATTGCAGTTATGAGAAACTGCCAAAATCTTTTTTTAATCTGAATTTTTGCAACTTTTGTTTCAGGCTGACCACTAATTTCACTAAACGCTAAACCGGAAATTAAACCAGCGAACGCATAAAATTTTGCCCATCCATAAATCGGGACTATTAGCCATAAATGGGCAAATAATGACAAGCGAGAAAACTTTTTGAAATTTGAACGATATAGATAGCTAGCAAGGCTAACAATATTACCAATATTAAACTGCTGCATAAGATTTGGAAGCATAGGAACTAGGGACTAGGGATTAGGAACTAAGAACTAGGGAAAGGATGCAGGAGGAAGATTTATCTTCCTTGCTTCGTACTCCCTGCTTCCATGCCTGATACCCATTCCCCAATCCCCGATACCCAATCCCTATTAAGGGGTTGTGCTGACATGGTGGCGTGGGTAGCCTATTGCTTTCTCGTGTTCCTGTAATAACCCCATTAATAAACGAAATCACAAGATTATCTCACTTTGGCAGAGCTATTTCTAGCTAATAAATAACTATCTGAGGTTGCTCAATTGTACCATCAGGCATGATAGTATCTCGCAACTTTGCATAAATCAAATTTGTCTTCCAAAGGTTTGCCTTATTCAAGTTTGCTTTAGTTAAATTTGCCCATGTCAAGTCTGCACTAGTTAAGTTAGCCTCAGTCAAATTCGCTTCTAGTAATTTTGCTCCACATAGCTTTGCTCCTGTGAGATTTGCAAAACTTAAGTTAGCTTCAATCAGCGATGCTTCAATTAATTTGGCTTCACTTAAGTCTGCTTCTCTCAAATCCACATCACATAAAGAAGCACTCCAAAGAGTACTACCTATGAATTTCACTCGCCATAGAAAAGTTCCGCACAAATTTGCTCGTGTTAAATCAGCATTAGTCAAATTGGCTTCACATAAAGATGCTTCATACAAATTAGCTTCACGTAAGCTAGCTTGCATCAAATTTGCGCCACTTAAATTAGCACGAGTCAGAACACAGCCAGACAAATTTGCATCACGCAAATCTGCTCCAATTAAATTAATACCACTTAAATCAATTCCTTTCAGGTCGATTCCTCTCAAGTCACATCCATTGAAATCCCGACGCTGAAAATATTTATTTGTGATTTGACTTAAAATAAATTCCTGTTGTTGAGTATAATTTTTCATGGTATTCACCTCTGGGTGTAATTGATCTCATATCATGTCCGCATAATTAGTTATGATTCCCACAGTCATTGCACCCCTTCAGGCCAGGTGCTTAAAGTCGGGCTTTGCCCGCCCAAGGCACTGGCTCTCCTTAATCCCCTCCCCGCTTTTCGGGAGGGGAGACAAAGCGTAGCTTTGGCGGGGTGGGGTGATTCGGGTTTGATAAGTAATCAAGCGGACATGATCTCAAAGGTTGAGTGTGGTAGTTACCGTATATTGAGAGTACACTGCAAACGGAGATTAGCTCAGTAAATAATCAAAAATAAATTAACAAAAAATCGGCAATCATTTGAAAATACGTTTTCTCAGTGGTTTTTAAAACAAAAAATGCTGACATAAGTCAGGAAATATTCATACAACAAGAGTCATTTGTCCTTGGTCATTGGTACTAATGACTTCGATTTCCCTACGGCTTTTTATGAAAAGCTAGGGAATGAGTTAAGATTCAAAATTTCCATCAGTACTGAGTACTTATCTTCACTTATTACCCAGCAGTGATAGCGAAGGCATAACCCAACTTAGTCATGACCTATCCTTTTGTTGCTTTCACTGCTGCACTTTTTGATTTACTTGTAACCAAATTTCTAAACTAGCAAGCAACCACAGCTTGACTCCATAACGACTCCAAGTATCTCCTTGATAGTTTAACCAATTACGAATTGGCAACTGGTTTAAGTAAGGAGCAATACATGCATTTTGATTGAGCAATAAATCTCTGGCTTCTTGCTGCCAATATTTCCGAAATCCTAACTGCACCGGTACCATCATGCCACTTTTGGGACGATGAATAATTTTGTCTGGTAAAATATTTGCGATCGTCGTACCCTTACAGGGAAGCAAGCTACGCGCAGCGTCTCCTAGAGAAGACGTACCGTAGGTAATCGCTTGCTTTAAAACTGCTTTTTCTTCCACTCCAGAAAGCTTATACTCTGGAGGTATCTCCATGCTTAAGTCTACTACTCGTTGGTCAAATAAAGGAGAACGACCTTGCAAAAGAGCAGCTTGAGTCAAGTTACTGACTTTGGTCAGAATTTGGTCAGCGCCTTTAAATTTGATATTCATTGCCATCAAACGATTCAGATAGCTGGCTTGGGAATATAAGTCTTCTGCAAAAACCCAAGGCGCTGTTTGTACTGCTGTCCAAACTTCTGGTTTTAAAAGTTGCGGTAAGTCAACAGCACACTTTTGAAAGGAAATTAAATAAGCTTGCAATGCATCCTGATTGGTGACAGAGCCATATAAACTATTAATTAACATCGGCTGATTTTTTGGCCCACCAAAACAAGGGTCGCCACCTTCACCATTCAAAACTACTTCTACACTTTCTCTGGCCAGGCGTCCCAGTAACAGGTTGGGAACAGTCAGTGGGTCGCCAATGGGGTCATCTAAATAAGCCATTGTTTCCGGCAGGCGTGACCACATATCCTTAAAAGTAATTTCCAAAATATGGTGCTGCGTCTGACAATGGGATGCAACGAGACTGGAAAATTCTAACTCATTGGGACATTCCGAACCAAAATGAATCGAGAAGGTGTGGACTGGTGCTTTGTGGAATTTTGCTACTAAAGCAGTGATACTGCTAGAGTCCAAACCACCGGAAAGAAAAACGCCAACGGGTTCATTTGCTGGTGGTAAATATTCTTGAACAACTTGGTCTAGGAGTTCTCGCAAGCGATCGCCATGCCATGCTAAGGGTTGATCGATTGCTGTAATCTGTTCTTGAAGCTGCCAATAAGCTGTAACTTGGCGATCGGGAAATTCTAAAACGGTTCCAGGTCGCAGTTCCCGCACCTGTTCCCAAAGGGTTCGTTCTCCAGGAACAAAGGCACAACAAAGATAATCTCGTAACGCCATCAAATCTAAATCAGATGAACGATGGGGTGCTAAAGTTCTCAGTTGAGGCGCAATCCAACGAACTGAACCAGTGGTAGTGTAATAGAGAGTACGAACACCGATGCGATCGCGAACCAATCTCAACACCTGTTTCTCTCTATCCCAAACCACTAGTGCAAACATTCCCACAAGTTGGCTAAGACTTTCATTACCCCATCGTTCCCAAAGATTGGCCACTAGTTGCAGATAATTTCCTTGAAAGCTATCCGGTTCAATTCCCAACTTTTGCAGCAACTGCACTCGGTTAGTTAACCAAACATCACCAACAACAACAAATCGTCCTCTAGAACTGATTGCTAATTTCTCCGTCGAAAATTCCGAAGTTGTGCGTGGTAAAATTACAGAAATTTTTTCATCTCGCCAAGCTATATCTTCATAATTTGGATTAATTTTTCCCCACGCTACGCGCCAGGTTGGGTTAGTCTTGATGAATTTGATTTTAGGAGATTTACGATTTTTAAACGCATCAAATAGCATGGGAAATTTTCAAGGCATATTAGAGGTTGTTTGAAAAGTGGTTGGCTGTGATTTTAATCACCCCCCTTAATCCCCCCGATGTATTGGGGGGAAACCGAAAAATCCAGTTCCCTCCCCAATACATACGGCGAGGGTTAGGGTGGGGTAAAAAATATTTGATACATCAATCATGACTTTTCAAACATCCTCTTAGGAGGGGGCTTATGATGTAACTTGTATGATTAGGAAACACCATATCATTTTTACTTCTTATAAAGATCCAGCAATCATCCCAGCAAGTAAAATAAAACCAATCCACACATTTTGCTGGAACATCTTACCATAAGCAGAATTAGGTAAGTGTCGCTCTCTTAATCGCAGAGACTGCCAAACCCATGCGATAGTAGCAACTGCAAGGCTAATCCAGAAGGCTAAGTGCAGATGTATAACTACGCCTAACCAAGACAACAACAAGATTGTGCCAGCAAAGAAAATTCCAATGGCTAGAGGGGCGTAATTACCAAAAAATAGGGCGCTAGAATTAACACCAATGCGGCGATCGTCTTCCTTGTCGCTCATGGCGTAAACTGTATCAAATCCCAATGTCCACAGTACAGTCGCGCCCCAAAGTAACCAAGTTGCTTGGGAGATGGTTTGCGTGACTGCACTCCAGCTAATCAATACCCCAAAACCCCAAGCGATGGAAAGCACCAATTGCGGTACAGGAAACACCCGCTTTGCGCCTGGATAAAGCAAAATTACAGGCACTGCTGCCACACATAACCAGAAACTTAAGGGGTTAAGATAAAAAGCCAAGACTGCTGCACATGCTAAAGATACGATCGCGACTATAATCCCAACTTTCACAGATAAAGCGCGAGAAGCGAGGGGGCGATCGCGTGTTCTCTCCACTTCTGGATCGATATTCCGATCCCACAAATCATTGACAACACACCCAGTTGCACTCGTGGCCAGAGTACCTAATATAATCACACCAACCAGAGGTATAGGCGGTTTTCCTGAAGCTGCCAAAAACACAGCCCAAAGGGCAGGAATCATTAAAATTAACCGTCCTTCTGGTTTATGCCAGCGTAAAAGCCGGATAATTACAAGCCAAATTGGTGACTGGGGGCGTTCTGGCGTTATTAACATAAAAATCAACAAATAACTTTAGATAGATGAATTCACACTTCTTTACATCTATAGAATAACGTTATTTGTTATTTGTAAAAACATAAGCCAAAGTGGCAACTTTAAATATCTTTAAATAGTCACTGCGGTTATAGATAGTAGGGTGAATATACATAGCTCAGTTACCCTCGACCAAGCTGAGTTGCGAATGCTGAGTATTTTTTAATTTACTCAATATTCAGCACTGGCTCAACGCCCTGCTACCGCTAATAGCACTCAGTCTGAGCAAGTGTGTTGTCATAAATATCAGTGCTAGCTACCCCGACGTATCACCGTTTGCCATCATTTCTTAATAAAGAGAGAAAACTAGATGCTGAATTTAGTTTCTAGCTGGGAGAGTATTCCTACTCAACCATCTAAGCAACATCGGATTATTGCTGCCATTGACCTGGGAACAAATTCTCTACACATGGTAGTAGTCAAAATTGACCCCACACTACCAGCTTTCAGCATTATTGCTAGAGAAAAGGAAACCGTGAGGCTTGGCGATCGCAATCTTACCACTGGAGAACTCAAACCAGAGATCATTAAAAAGGCGATCGCGGCTTTAGGACGCTTCCAAGAAGTTGCCAAAACTATCAACGCTGAAACAATCATCGCTGTGGCAACTAGTGCTGTGCGAGAAGCGCCCAATGGTAAAGATTTTTTGCACACAATAGAAACGGAGTTAGATTTAAGCGTTAACTTGATTTCTGGTCAAGAAGAAGCGCGGCGAATCTATCTTGGCGTGCTGTCGGGGATGGAATTTAACAACCAGCCTCATACCATTATTGATATTGGCGGTGGTTCCACAGAATTGATTTTAGGCGATAGTCAGCAAGCCCGCACTCTCACCAGTACCAAAGTTGGTGCAGTGCGACTCACTAGCGAGTTAATCACCACTGACCCCATTAGTAATACTGAGTTTCACTACTTAAAATCTTATACACGCGGTATGTTGGAACGTTCCGTGGATGAGATACTAGCCAACCTAAAGCTTGGGGAATCTCCCCGTTTGGTGGGTACATCTGGCACAATTGAAACCCTGGCGATGATTCATGCACGGGAAAAGTCGGGTGTTATTCCTTCCACTCTCAATGGCTACCAGTTCAGTCTTAAAGACTTGCAAGAGTTGGTAAATCGCTTGCGGAAACTGAGTAATTCCGAAAGGGCTGAGATTCCTGGTATGCCAGAGAAGCGCCCTGAAGTTATCCTGGCTGGCGCAGTCATATTACAGGAAGCAATGACCCTCTTGGGTAGTGAATCGGTTACAGTTTGTGAGCGTTCTCTCAGAGAAGGTGTAATCGTAGACTGGATGTTAACCCACGGTTTAATTGAAGATAAGCTACGCTACCAAAGTTCAGTTCGGGAACGGAATGTTCTCAAACTCGCGGATAAATACCATATCAACTTAGAATACAGTGATCGCGTGGCAAAATTTGCCGAGAGTTTATTTGACCAAACTCAAGGTACTCTACATCACTGGGGAACTGACGAACGACAAATGCTGTGGGCAGCGGCCATATTACACAATTGCGGTCATTATATCAGCCATTCTTCTCACCACAAGCACTCTTACTATTTAATTCGCAATGGAGAATTACTCGGTTATACAGAAACCGAGATTGAAATTATTGCCAATATAGCGCGTTATCATCGCAAATCGCCGCCCAAGAAAAAACATGAAAACTACCAGAGTTTGCTGACTAAACAACAGCGACAGATTGTTAGTCAATTAAGTGCAATTTTGAGATTAGCAGTGGCATTAGATAGACGACAAATTGGTGCGATCGCTCAAGTGCAATGTGAGTATTATCCACAACTTAGGCAGGTCAACCTGTTAATTTTTCCATCTCAACCAGATGATGATTGTGCTTTAGAACTTTGGAGCTTAGATTATAAAAAAGGAGTGTTTGAAGAAGAATTTGGAGTGAAATTAGTAGCAAGTTTAGAAAAGTCTAGCATTGCTAACTTGTCTTAGAAAGTGAGGTGCGTTAACCAGTGTAACGCACCTGAATATAGCTGATGTTTTATGCTTGCGATCGCTAATTCAACTTGAGAAGTTAGGCTCCATATAAAAGCTTTAGGTAAAAATCAGACAACTTTATTTAGTAACTATTTAGGAAGGTATGATTATACAAGTAACTTTCTCTTATATACAAAAACTTTAATTAAACTTGAAACTATATTAGATAAAAATATATATTTAATTTTGACATCTAACTTAAGGACGAATTTATAACTGTCCCAAGAACTATTTAAAAATAAAAATTAGTAATTATAATAAGCTTAACAATCTATAAAATGTAGGTTATGTTGCTAGTGGATATCTAAGCCGGGAAAACTTAGATATCCTTATATAAAATTTCAATAGTTTAATAATTAATCAAGCAAATATGATGTTAGTAACTGAAAAAAACTTGCGCTGACTTTTACCGATAGGTATGGCGATGTCTACTACGGGCTACGCTTACGCAGTTGCTGGAGACTTCAAGGTAAAACTTCGGTAGGTTCATCACCTATGCGTGGGGTGGAGCGTAGTTGCCATCAAATGCAATGTTTCTAACGATATTAATTTAGTCTTACACACCCTACAGCAATTAGGGTAGACATCAACTTGTAAGCGGGAGCATCTCAGTTTTTGAAGTGCCTCAAACCGACAATAATCCATTAAGGTAGG
>NZ_JABXKF010000047.1 GCF_017115165.1 Nostoc sp. LPT
ACTTCTCGCTGTGCTTGAGTCTCAAGCTCTTAAATACTAATTAGATAGTCAGGGGGTCAAGTCCACTTTCCTTAACCTGCTTCAATGCAGCAGGGGCGCTAAAGGTGGGCATAGAATAATCGCAGATAACGATATCCCATGTTTGCTCTGCGATCGCAGCTTTCATGGCTGTGGGTGTATCAATCCGTTCAAAGGTTACTTCATAGTCACCACGTTGTAGTTCACGCAGCAGCAACAAAGCGTCGTCTTCTGAATCCTCAACAAGTAATACGCGCAGTGGTATACCCATGTAATTCGTAATTCGTAATTAAGAAAGTCAGCCTTGCGTCTATAACCTGATTTTGGAGGATTGGTATAAGCTATATCCTTGGCGGTGATTCGTTTAAGACAAACCAGTACAATCCTAGTTGTCGCACCGCTTCACTGAATTGAGAAAAGTCTACTGGTTTGCGAACATAGCTGTTGGCTCCCAAGCTGTAACCATTGATTAAGTCTTGTTCCTCCTTGGACGAAGTGAGAATCACGACGGGAAGGATTTTTGTCCTGTCGTCGGTTCGCAGGTGTCGTAAAACTTCCAGACCATCCATTTTGGGCAGTTTCAAATCCAGGAGGATGATATGGGGCATAACGTTCATGTCGCGATCGGCGTACACACCTTTACCAAAGAGATAATCTAGAGCTTCCACCCCATCCCGTGCCACTACTACCTCGTTCATAATATTGTTTTTCTTCAGTGCGCGTAGGGTTAGCGCTTCATCGTCAGGATTATCTTCTACAAGTAAAATCATGTTGTATTCCTCGATTTAAAGGGTGAAGTAAAATGTTGCGCCTTGCTCTACTACGCTTTCTGCCCAGACACGGCCACCATGACGGTGAACAATCCGCTGCACAGTAGCTAGTCCGATGCCAGTGCCTTCAAACTCAGTCATGGCGTGCAGGCGCTGAAAAGCACCAAAGAGTTTGTCAATATAGGCCATATCGAAGCCAGTGCCATCATCACGAACAAAATACACATGGGTGTCATTTTGTTGTAAAAGCCCAAATTCTATTCGGGCTTTTTGATGTTTACCTGTAAACTTCCACGCATTACCCAGCAGGTTTTCTAGCACGATCCGTAACAGATGAGCATCACCATTAGCAACCAATCCCGGCGTAATGATAAACTCTACTTGGCGTTCTGGTTGGGTTTTGTGCAACTCTGTAGCGATCGCCTCCACTAATGCGCTGAGATCGACCTTTTCGTAACGCATCTCACTACGCGTTAATCGTGACAGATTCAGTAAATCGTCGATTAGTTGTGCCATCCGCTGGGTGGCTGCACGCACTCGTTGGAGGTAGTTTTGACCTAGTGCGTCCAGCTTGTCAGCATAATCTTCTAGGAGTGCTTGGCTAAAGCCGTCGATGCTCCGCAAGGGGGCCCGCAGGTCGTGAGACACAGAATAACTAAATGCTTCCATCTCTTTGTTAGTGGCTTCGAGTTGTGCTGTGCGTTCTACAACTCGCTGCTCAAGCTGGACGTTCAGGCGCAGAATCTCTGACTCCGCCTTTTTGCGCTCATTAATTTCAGTTTGCAATTCTTCGTTAGTGTTTCTAAGTTCGGCAGTCCGTTTGTTAACCTCTATCTCTAACTGATCACGAGCCTTTTGCAGAGAATTTTCCATCCGTTTGCGTTTGATAAGTTCCTGATTGGTGATTGTGGCTGCGAAACCGACGATAACAGAAGCGATAATGCTGCCAAAAATAGTCAGCAAAGTTGTTTGATGAGCGCTGGCGTTCGCCTTCATCGATCGCTGTTTCAATAACTCATTCTCTTCATTCTCCATAGCTGTGGTCAGGATTCGGATGTCTTCCATAATCTGCTGACCCCGATCTGTCTGAACTATTTGCAGCGCGGATTCTAAATTTTTGCTCCTAGCGTTAATCGTCTGTTCAATCAAAACCAGTTTTTTAGCAATCAGGGGTTCAAGGCGATCGAGCCGCCGCTGTTGATTGGGGTTATCTATAGTTAATTTGCGCAGAGCCTGAAGTTTCTCAGCAATCTCGCCAGTTACAGTGCGATACGGTTCCAGATAGCGTTCTTTGCCCGTGAGAAGATAGCCCCGTTGTCCAGTCTCTGCATCTTTGATCTGTGACATTACATCTTTTGTCTTTTCAAGCACCTCGCGTGTATGTGTTACCCATTGAGAGTTTTCTCTATACTGAAGCAAACTAAGATATGAGATTATGCCAACACCAGTCATAATTGCGACTGCTATTACAAAACTGCCTGTATTCTTTTTGTAAATAGCCCATTCCATTTTTACCTTCCTAGTTAAAAAAGTAGCTGCTGGCTAAATTGGTCAAAACGGTGAGCCAGCCCTGTAGAACGATAACAGTCGCTCTCTAGTGGCTATTTTCTTTTCTCTACCAGAAGCTGCGCCAATGAGACGCTTTGCGATCGCTGCGTTAGCGCCGCTAGGATCGTCACGCATTCCCGTCTTTGAAAGAGAAGGGTGAGAAGGGTAACTAGCAGCCCAACTACTCGTCATAGTTTTAGTAACTGATACCAAGTTTCTTAACTTTGAGAGCGAATTAGCTCTAATAAAGGATATCTATATTGGTTAATGATTGTGAGCGTATATTTTCTGAGACATAAGAAGGCAAATAATAAATTTTGTTAAATTATTCAGTATATTTCCGTAGCCATTTTCACGATATTTTCGCTTGCATTAATTACATTAATATGCTAATTGCAGCAGTAATTGCACTTAAAAACCTTTACTTATAATTAGCTTGATATTAAATTGATTAATAAATACGTAGATTAGATAGAAACATAAAGTACTGTCAGTGACCTGAAAAATTCTGCATCGTTAATGGATTGAGGCGAAATGTTTGTCAAATAGTGCCAATTTGCCAAAAAGCGCTGTCCTATCTACATTTTTGCCCTGAAAATCGAGCTTCCCTACGAGGGAAAGGTTAGGGGGTTAAGTTTTAGGTTGGTTTTTCAATATAAAGTGAAAAGTCAGGACAAATTATCAGGAGCTGTAGTACTTGAATGTGTAGTTAACAGTACTCCATCTACCTCTGTAGAGAACTAAAGAAAAAGTAATAAGTGCATAAAACTACAAAACCTAACTGTATCTATTTATAAAGGTTCAAATACAAAAAACTCAATCTAGTTTGAAATTATCAAGGTGAAAAATTATGACAAGCTTTATTCAAGTTCACTTACACAACGATCTACTGCACCCAGTCCGCAAGTGGTTGGAAACAATAGAAATTCATAACTCCAAATTGGCTCATTTCCTATGCAAAGCTATTCCTGCTCAGTGTCCCTTTGAACGAGACATTACGCTGTTTGGTCGGAAGCTATTTCATATTTCACCGATGTGTAAATTAAATCCACTATACGAAGAAGTAGTTGGTTTGCGTTTTAGAGCGCTCTGTTATCTTGCCGATGACTGCGGTGAAGATATCACAGCTTATTGCTGATAGTCAGTTGGATTGTTCTTCGATCGAGGTGCGATCGGTAATTGCAGACTTACGGTTGTTACTTACTCAGGTTTATACTAAGCTAACGTACACCTAATTAGATGTTTAGCTATTAAGTAGCTGACACCTCACTAAAGTGTTTCCAGACCGTATTGTTGCTTACCGTATCCTGCTGAAATCATTAACATCATCATGACGCACATCTTACTGATTGAAGATGAGGTCAAACTGGCACGATTTGTCGAATTGGAATTGAATTATGAAGGCTATCAAGTCAGTATTGCCTACGATGGATTGACTGCACTCACCGCAGCGCGTGAGTTACATCTGGATTTAGTAATTTTAGACTGGATGTTGCCAGGTTTGTCGGGGTTGGAAATTTACAGCCGCCTGCGAAGTATTGTTGATAAAGTGCCGATCATCTTATTAACCGTCAAAGATGAAGTGAGCGATCGCATTGCAGGCTTAGACGCTGGTGCTGATGATTACCTCGTTAAACCCTTCAGCGTTGATGAATTATTAGCCAGAGTCAGCGCTCACCTGCGAAGAAGCAACCAAGCAGAGTACGCAGATGTTTTAGAATTTGAAGACCTAAGTTTAAATCGTCGCACGCGCGAAGTGTACCGAGATCGGCGGTTAATTGAGTTAACTGCTAAGGAATTTGATTTACTAGAATATTTGCTGGCCCATCCGCGACAGGTAATTAGCTGCGATCGCATTTTAGAGGAAGTCTGGGGTTACGACTTCATAGGCGATGCCAACATCATTGAACCTTACATTAACTACCTGCGCCTGAAACTTGAAGCCAATAACGAAAAATGCCTCATTCAAACTGTGATCGGTGTTGGCTACACATTGCATGATTGAATTGGGCATTGGGCATTGGGCATTGAGAAAAGACAAGGTAGACAAGGAAAAGGGGAGAGATAAGGGAGAGACTTGTCTCCCCTGCTCCCCTGCTCCCCTTGTCCGCCTTCTAGTGTAAAATAATGCTAAAACTCCAAAATCTTCTATCATAGGAAGATTTGGCGTTTTTGGCAATCTCAGCAGAAACTCATCCAACTTAGAGTTAATTATATTAGGATGCACAAAGCTGTAATCATCCAAAATCCAAAACCCAAAATGGCATGACTTATCTAGAAACAGCAGCGCAATTCTATCGTGAAGTTGCCCAAACCCCGCAAGTTGGACTTTGTTGTGTACAAAGTACGCCTCTGCAACTACCAGGATTGAAAATTCCTTTGCCAATGCAAGAAATGAATTATGGTTGTGGCACTACTGTTCACCCCACCGAACTAGGAAACCAACCTACTGTGCTGTATGTCGGCGTTGGTGGCGGCTTAGAAGCGTTGCAATTCGCTTATTTTTCCCGTTATGCAAGTGCTGTAATTGCCGTTGAACCGGTTGGGGCCATGCGGGAAGCAGCTGCACGTAATCTGGAAATTGCTACTCAAGAAAACCCCTGGTTTAACACCAGCTTTGTACAAATCTGCGAAGGTGATGCTTTTAACTTACCTGTTGCTGATGCTAGCGTTGATATCGTGGCACAAAATTGCCTTTTCAACATCTTTGAACCAGAAGATTTAACTCGTGCTTTAAAAGAAGCATATCGGGTATTAAAACCAGGTGGACGCTTGCAGATGAGCGATCCAATTGCTACTCGTCCCATTCCAGCACATCTTCAAGAAGATGAGCGACTGAGAGCTATGTGTTTATCAGGCGCACTCACATATCAAGAGTATACTGAAAGGATTATAAATGCTGGTTTTGGTCAAGTTGAAATTCGTGCCCGTCGTCCTTATCGCCTATTAGATTCCCAGACTTATAATTTAGAAGAAAACCTACTTTTAGAAAGTCTGGATTCTGTCTCATTTAAAGTTGCAATTCCAGAAGATGGTGCTTGCATTTTCACTGGGAAAACGGCAATTTATGCTGGTTCTGAACCCTTCTTTGACGATTCAGCAGGTCATATACTTCAGCTAGGTATTCCGGCGGCGGTGTGTGATAAAACTGCTGCTAAACTTGCTGCTAGTAAGCCAGCAGAAATAATTGTTACCCATTCAACCTGGCACTATAGCGGTGGTGGCTGCTGTTAATTTATCTAAGAAAGAATTCAGGTGTCAGGAGCCAGAATTTAGAATGGTTCTGTGCGACTGGGTAATGAATGCACAATTTGAATCTTTCACTAATTACATTCTAATTTCTGAATTCTGACTTCTTCTTTATAAAATCCAAAATGTTGTTAATTAGTCTGTTTTTAGCTACGCTTTTTTTAGCATATTCAAAAGGAGCAAATGATAATTTTAAAGGTGTAGCAACGCTGTTTGGTAGCCGAACTAGCAGTTATCAAACAGCAATTTTGTGGGCAACTTTTACAACTTTTGCTGGTGCAATAACTGCAACTTTCTTGGCAGGAGCATTAATCAAAAATTTCTCTGGAAAAGGACTATTACCTGATGCGATCGCTAATGCTCCAGAGTTTCATTTGGCAGTAGCGATCGCTACTGGATTGACTGTAATCATTGCGACCCTCATGGGGTTTCCCATTTCCACAACTCACAGTTTAACAGGTGCGCTGGTTGGTGCTGGATTAGTGGCGATCGGACTACAAGTTAATTTTGCAGCTTTAGGAACTTCCTTTATTTTGCCTTTATTACTCAGTCCAATCATTGCTATTCCCCTGGGAGCAGGAATTTACAGCTTATCTGGCTATATTAATTCAAAATGGCATCTACCAGTCAACCAAAAAATGATTGATGGTTGCCATTTTTTGAGCGCTGGAATTGTCAGTTTTGCTAGAGGATTAAATGATACTCCTAAGATTGTTTCACTCATCCTAATTATTGAATATTTCTCGATTCAGGGAGGAATGATTACGATTGCGATCGCAATGGCACTTGGCGGTTTACTCAACTCTCAAAAAGTTGCAATAACCATGAGTGAAAAGATTACCTCAATGAATCCTACTCAAGGCTTATCAGCAAATATAGTAACTGGGGTTCTGGTGATTGCAGCTACTCGGTTTGGGCTTCCAGTTTCTACCACTCACGTTTCAGTCGGTTCTATTTTTGGTGTAGGATTAATTAGCAAAAAATCTAAATCTAATACTCGTGTTTTTTATCAGATTCTACTATCGTGGATTTTAACTTTACCAACTGCTGCAATTATTAGTGCAATCACCTACAGATTATTGCAAGGTTAAAAAAATTGAATATTGTTGTGCAATTGTTTAGGAGTAGTAACTAATGCAAATTCAAACAAAAATTATACTAGATACAGTAGTTACAGCCTTTAAAAATAAACTCAGTTCACCTTTGACCAAAAAAGGAATCACTGTTTTACAAATTAATCTAGGTAAGCGTTGTAATCTTGCCTGTACACACTGTCATGTCGAAGCCGGGCCAAAACGTACAGAAGAACTTTCTCCTGAAATTTGCGAACAATTGATTTTACTAATCCATAAATTTCCCGACATTAAAATTGTGGATTTGACTGGTGGTGCACCCGAAATGAATTATGGATTTAAGCCACTGGTAGAAGCAGCAAAAGCAACTGATAAACAAGTGATTGTCCGGTCTAATTTGGCCATTTATTTTGAAGATGGATTTGGTGATTTACCAGAATACTTTGCTAAACATCAAGTAAGAATTGTGGCTTCTCTACCCTGTTACTTAGCAGATAATGTTGATAAAATGCGCGGTACTGGTGTTTTTGATAGTTCAGTCAAAGCTTTGCAGTGGCTTAACCAACTCGGCTATGGTAAAGACCAAAATTTAATTTTGGACTTGGTTTTTAATCCTCAGTTGCCCACCAATGAAAAATTTTCTTTAGCTCCCGAACAGAGCAACCTAGAACAAGATTACAAAATGTTCTTACAAGAACATTTTAATATTGTGTTTAACAACCTCTTCACCTTTACCAACCTACCAGTTGGTAGAACCAAAATGCATTTAGAACGGAGAAAACTGTACGCTAGCTATTTGCAGTTTTTAGAGTCGCATTTTAATCCCAGTACAGTTGAACATTTAATGTGTCGCGATGAACTTTCAATTGACTATCTTGGCAATGTATATGATTGTGACTTTAACCAAATGATGAATTTGCCTGCAAAAATTCGCAATGGTGAAACTTTGACTGTTGGCAAATTGTTAGAAACTGGCAATTTAGACCTGATTAGTGAGGTACAAACTGCTGCTTATTGCTATGGTTGTACTGCTGGGTGTGGTTCTAGTTGTGGTGGCGCTTTGCTCTAAGAACTAGAGTATTTACTTTTCTGGCCCGACATCTCTCAGGAAGAGTCAGCATTTGTACATCGCTTTGCAGTTCGATACTGCTGGCTTGGGTTGTTGAACACGCACAAACACTTAGTAAACGTTATTTACGTCTAGATTACGATGATTCGCGTCCGCCCCTGAGAGCAGTATATGAAGGCTTTGGTTTCCGTTATCACAGCGACAGACAAGTTGGTGCTTATTTTGTCTCTCGCTATGAATATCAAATACCTCCACAAGTTACCTAAATTGATATGTCTTTTATCGATGAAATTAATCATGTCAATGCTTTGATTGTGGGAGCCAGCCAAGGTATTGGTTTGGGTTTTGTGAAAAAATTGCTACAAGATGACAAGATAGCTAAAGTTTATGCAACTTCTCGTCAACCGGAATCGGCCTCAGAGTTAATAGCTCTTGCAGACGAATATCCTGAGCGATTAATTTGTTTGGAGATGGATATTACTGACGAGTTGCAAATTATTGAAGCCGTTCAAAAAATATCTACTCAAGCTGACAAACTGCATTTAGTAGTCAACTGTGTAGGACTGTTGCATGAAGATACTTTGCAACCTGAAAAAAGCTTAAGACAAATTAATTCAGAAAATTTGCTGCGCTACTTTCAGATAAATAGTATTGGTGCTGTCTTACTGGCTAAACATTTATTGCCTCTGTTTCGTCATGGAGAACGCAGTGTGTTCGCCACTATTTCTGCTAAATTGGGCAGTATTGGCGATAACCAACTTGGTGGATGGTACGGCTATCGGGCTTCTAAAGCAGCACTCAATATGTTGATGCGAAATGCGGCAATTGAGTATAAAAGAAGTTGTCCGAAAGCATTAATAGTAACATTGCATCCGGGTACAACTGATACCCGCCTTTCCCGTCCTTTCCAGGGAAATATACCTGCGGAACAATTATTTTCAGTGGAACGTACCGTTACCCAATTATTGGCTGTCATCGAACAGCTTCAAGCAGGTGATAGTGGACACTTTTTCTCGTGGGATGGAAGCAGATTGCCTTGGTAACTGCGTTACGCTGGTGCTAATGAAACCTACGTTATTTGTAACCTCAGCCTATGAAGTTTTTTGTGCCAGCAGCCAAGGATGATATCAAAGCAGAGCAGGTATATAGTGCTCTTGCTCAGTCTCTTAAAGCACCAATAACCGAAAAGCGTATTTGGAAGTTACAGTGGCGTGATAACGAAATTGATATGGAATGCGAGGTAGGGAAACCTTTACCATCCTCTTATCAAACTGGGAAAGAGCTAGTTCTGGCAATCTTTGAGTGTGAAAACCTTTATAAGATTTGTACTCTTACCCGTGGAGGAGTAAAGGGAGAACCTATTTTGGTTGGAAAAAACTCTCAATCCTCAGCAACCTATTTTTCAGATAATCTAAATAACTGACTCTACATTTTAATATGCGATCGCCTGTTTGATAGAAGTGGATGCGATCGCAGTGCTAACGTAGTAGATAAAATCGCCCACCAGATATCTCAAGGTATGACTAACATTCAGATTTTTTTACCTGAGTCGATGAAAGTCTTTGTCGAAGAACAAGTAGCTAAAGGCGGTTATAGTTCAGCCAGTGAATATCTTCAAGAGCTAATCTTTCAAGAGCAACAGTGCAAAAGCCAAGAAGGAAAATGCGCTCAGTTGATGGCAAAGCTTCAGACACAGAGTCAACTGAACAATGAGGAGTTTGAAGTCGTTGCAGATAAGTTAGCTGACGAATTTGCGCTATGTGTTGGGTCAAATTTAGCAGTGCTGTCAGATTATGCTGTGACTCGTGAGAGTATTTACGAGGATCATCCTTAACAGTGGTATACCTCATAGATACTAATATCCTGCTGCGTTTTATAGATCGCACTTTCGTAACAAATTTTATAGTACAAACATACTTAAATAGATAAAGGTGCGTTACTCTGGTGCTAATGTACCTTGCTTGATAGTAAATTTAAAGCTGAAAATGGGAAGTATTTATAATCAGGATTTCTTTAATAATTTAGTTTTAAATCCATCTGAAAGTTTATCTGTAGAGATTAAAAGATGGATCGATCCTCAATCTAAAGAGGGTATGGCGAAGATAGCCAAGGCTTGCATTGCCCTCAAAAATAATGATGGAGGTATATTTTTGATTGGTTTCAACAATGATGGTTTTCCTGATATTCAGGGAGCGCATCAAAATCCAAGAGAAAGTTTTCATCCTGATGTTATTCAGTCTATTGCCAGTAAATTTTGCAGTCAACCTTTTGAAGTAAAAATTCATTATCTTAAAAAAGATGGTCAAGAGTATCCAGCATTAGAGATTCCTTCTGGATTTATAACACCTGTAGCAGCAAAAGCTGGGTTAAAGGATGAGCAAGGTAAGGATCTAATTAAAGCTCATACTGTTTACGTGCGAAGTCTGAATACAAATAATACTTTTAGCAGTTCAGAACCTCGCTGTAATGACTGGGAACGTATCATGAATTTATGCTTTGAGAATCGTGAAGCAGATATTGGTCGTTTTTTACGCCGCCATCTTGGTGGTGTCACGCCTTCTCTGCTCCGTGAATTGGCTTCCACAATTGCACAAGGAATACAACCAGAGGAATCAATTGAAGATAGACTGCGATGTTATCTTCAAGAAAGTGAAGAAAGATTTAACACCGTAGTTAAAGAACGTAGTATTACTTTACCAGAGCATGGTACTTGGCAGGTAGCATTAATAATTATCGGAGAAGTGCCTCAACACTCTGCAAATACGCAATTCCTTAATCTTTTGGCTTTCAACAATCCTCAATATACTGGTTGGCCTGTGTGGCTAGACAGTCGAGGTATTCTTGATAAAGACCAACCTTATGTTTATAACGAAGCTTGGGAAGCGCCTCTTTTTAGTCTGGGTTCAGGTTGGAGCAGGCACATTGACTTCATGCGGTTCGATCCAAAGGGTAAATTTTATTTGAGGCGAGCATTAGAAGATGATATGTCAGTTAAGAATTACGCACCCCCACCCATGACAGTTCTTGATTTTGCTCTACCTGTAATTAGAACGCCTGAAGCTATAGCAGTTGGTATTGAGTTTGCAAAGGCAATGGGTTGTGAGCCAGAAAAAACGCAATTAGCTTTTGCATTTAAATGGACTGGCTTGCGGGGACGTAGACTTAGTTCTTGGGCAAATGAAGAGCGTTCTGTTTGGTCAGAAGGTTCAGCATATCAAGATGAAGTTTTGGCGTTAGTTAATCTACCGCTTGAAACACCTCGCTCCGCGTTAGCACAGTACGTTAATCAGGCTGTTAGCCCTTTGTTTACGATTTTTAATGGATTTGAACTGAGTATAAATGTAATCGAAGATTTGACTAGACGGTTGATAGAAAGAAGGTTGTAGTCAGGATACTAAGAACTAGGAAACTCTAACTCAGCGCTTCCCCGTCCTAACTGCACTACCTCAGATGGTAGGTGTCGCTCTAACCAATCTTCCAAATCAGCCATTACCTCTCGATAATTAAGGTCACTCTGAATTTCGTGATAGGCTCCCGGGTACTCAATTCTCAGCTTATCTTTGCAGTTTACCCGTTGGCAAAAGATGTCGCTTCCCTCCGGCAAAGCTACTCGGTCTGCGCCACCATGCAGAATCAATAATGGTAATTGCCAATCACCTGCATGAGCATTAATCCAATTAACTGTTGCAAAGAATTCTGTAGCTAGACGGGCAGTAGCACGGGTATGTCGCATTGTATCCTGAGCGATCGCGGCTAAAACCTGCGGATCTCGTGAAGCAGCACTGATGTCAATGCCTGTATTCAGGGTGAAACGTGGCCATACCCGTGAGAGCATTTTTCCTAAAAGTACCCGAATAGGTGAAACCCCTACTTTCCCCAAGCTTGGCGCAAGAGCGATCGCACCCTGCAATAATGATGCTTGTTGAGGATAGCGCAGAATGTAATCTAAGACAATCACCGCGCCTAAACTGTGACCCAAAAGAAAAACTGGACATCCAGGATTCTGAGTCTGAATTAACTGTAAAAAAGCTCCCAAGTCTTCACGAAACTCACTCCAAGCGTTGATATAGCCTTGCTGACCCGGTGAGCGTCCATGACCACGCAAGTCTAAGCCGTAGACAGCGTATTGTTTGGGTATCAAATGCTCAATTATATTACTGTAGCGATCGCTGTGCGCTCCGAGTCCATGCACAATGGCTAATATTGCCTGGGCTTTACCCTCTGGATGCCAGCTTTGGTAATACAGTTCAAGTCCTCCAACACCTTGGAATCTGCCTTCTTTACGAGAAGCTAGGCGATCGCTATGGTCAATCATCTGGTTAATTTTTTACGTATTCTCCCAACAAGCTACTAAAAAGTCAACATCTATTCCTTTTTCCAAGTACGAGTTCCCCAAACAACTAGACAAAAGTGCCAAGAAGTAGACATAGCTTTGGAAAAATTGCAAAATGCGATGCTGGTTTTGCCAACTGATTACCAAGCCCCGTTGGGACGGGTGTAGGGGTTGCATGGTGGTAGGGGGGGAAGAACTAGCCCCAACCACCCGCATGAGTCTTTAGCCCTGCCTAAGAAGGGCAACCGTGAAGTCCTTTGGTTTCAATCCAAAGGACTTCACCTTACACCCTTACATCCTTAAACCCTTAAACCCTTACACCCCTAATGAACCTGAACCAACAGGATTAAAGCTGTTACGTTTATTTACTCAATCATATATTGTGGTGAAAGATTATTGTTCTAAAAAGTTTGTAACTTTGAAATTTGATGTTCCCTCCCAACAGTGGTTCAAAAATGCGTTTACCTGAGCATCTACTGCATCAACCGATTCCCTAGATGCATTAAATTGCACTGCTGTCACAATGTACTCAAAGATAATTACAAACTGCTTTTGGGGTGAAATTCTTTCGACTACAATTGTTTCACCTATCTTCGGGATTTGAGATACATTTACTACAAACGTCTCAATTTTCGGTTTATCTAATGGATTTTTGAAATTAAAGTATTTACAGTAAACAATAATTTTCACTTAGACAACCACCAATAACAATTCAAAAATTCAAAATTCAAAATTTTAGAGTATATGTATGGTGTGTTGCGCTTTGCTAACGCACCCTATATTTATTCCAAAAATCTGAATTGGAAAATTGTGAATATTATAGTAAATTTTTAAAAAATATCCCTTAGCTTATTTCTCTTGCCATAGCTGCCGCAACGACTGAAAAATCTTTACAAATCTCTCTTCTAGCCAGACCATAATATAATCAAGCCATTCCAAAAGTTGCTCTAAGGGGTGCTTTTCATAGCCAGTTGAAGTTGCTGTGGTTTCTATCCAGTCTGGCTGTGCCTCAACTTGACTGCTTTGGTGAAATTGCTGTTGCAAAATTTCCCCTTTACGACTCTCGCTTTTAGTTTGGGAAATGCGGGTTTGAGTTTGTTTTACAGAGGCGACTTTTCCAGATGTTTTTTGACTTGAGGCGAGATTACTACTTGGTTGTTTTCTTTGTACCAAACCAGATCCGACTTTAGATTGTTTTACACTCAAATTATTTTGTGGAAAATGCCCTATTGATAAACTTGGGGCTAAAGCAGGATTTTTCCCCCCAGAAAATGTAACTGGCTTGTCAGCAACGGTTTTGGTGTCACCAAATAAATCATTCCACGTTAGCCAAGGATCGTCTGTTAAATCCTGGTTCTCTACCAGAGGGCTTTTGGACAAAGCTTTTCTCAGGCGTGACGAAAATAGTTTACCTGGCAATCTCTCATTACTAGTTGTTGTCTCAAGTGTTTTTCTATTACCGACACCAAAAAAGTAATTAAGCGCCGCCTCAATCAAAGCCTGAAAATTCTGTGAATGAGTTTCTAAACCATCAGCGTTGGGGGCAATTTCTCCTTTGGCGGCTAATTGCTCTTTGCCATAAAGAAATATGTTTAACTGAGTTTGGGCAACTTGGACAATTTCCTGGCTACGTTCTTGCACTGGGACTAAAGCATTCGATTCCAACTTAGCAATGGCTATATCTAGAAATGCTAATAATCTATCTGTATTAAGTAAATCTTTTGGTATACCCTCGGCTAAAACTGGAATTTTAGCTGGATTTACGTCAGTGAGTTTTGCTAATAATCGGTCAATTTGTGGTAATAGCTGCGTTTCTTTTTTAGCTACAATCAAACGCCAGGACTGCCAGTAATTAGCAACTTCGTTAATAATTTGGTCTTCTAATTTTGCCTGTTGTTCGGGTGTTAATGTATCTATAATTTCATTGTCGGCAGTAACAAGTACTAAATTTCGACCCATCAAATTTGTGGCAATTCCTCGCACTATTGGAAGACGCTGTTGAAGGGCATTTTCTAATTGTGAAGGGTTGAGACTTACAGCTTGATTATCTGTAATATTTGATGATTGAGTAAGATTAGAGTTATTTTCAACGAACTTCAGCCGAAAAACTCCCAATAAAGCCAAGGGATTGAAATGTTCAGATGCTTTCCTAAGAGTGGAGACGGGTTCATCTGATGACAGGTAATTGACTGCCTCTAGTACATTTTGAATGGGACTATCAGCATTGGGTAGAGTTTCAGGCTGGAAATCGGTATCATTTGGTTGTAACTTTAATCTAGTTTGTGGTTCTTTAGTATGTAGCGTTTTCCCAGATGATTCAGATGACTGAAACAGTAGATACACGGGGTAAAGTAGTACCTCGACACCCCACTTAGTGGCAACTTGCAAATGCCGAAAGGTATGTTCCCACTGTTGTGTCACCCGCCGAGATTGCTGGTGGACAAAGTTAAATAGTCTGCTTTGATAACGACCAGAGGAACCAGAAGACATAGTAGTAATTTTTTAGTTCAAGTCTTGTTAAGTTGTGAGACTCGCGCCAAACAATAAAAACGACCAACACCTCATCTTAGCGAATATATGATCCCGACTGTCCCTCAATCCCTGACCAAATTTATCTCACAAGTAATTGAGCAACTGCGCTCTTTTTGTCAAGTTAATCTTCAGTCTACGTGGCTGTATCAGGAATCTGACTTAGTTATTACTGATGTTGTAGCTGCTGATTTGTCTCATTGGCAACCTGCCCAGTTGAATGCTAAAGAACATATTGCTTGGACGGGCGGGAAAAAAGTGCTATGGCTAGCCCAAAGATTGGTAGTTCCTCAAGATTTACACGGTTATCCCTTAGCTGGGTTATCTTTGCGGCTGGCGCTGGTTTGGTGGGCGGATTCTGCTGAGATTTATGTAAATGGCGAGTTAGTGCTGGAGGGTGATTTATTTGATTGTTCGCCGAGAGTGCTTCTCAGTCAGGGGGTGACGCCAGGGGAAGAATTCACTGTGGCTTTGCGGTTAGTGAGTCCGGGACATTGTGATGGTGCTTTAGTGCGATCGCTCCTAGTTTATGAGTCTTATGTTGATAATAATCCCGATCCGGGTTTTGTGGCTCATGAGTTAGCTGTAGTGCAGCTTTATTTGGAAAAATTTGCGCCGGAGAAGTTGGATGTTTTGGCGGCAATGGTGGGGGAGGTTACGAACCGCAGAAGCACAGAGGACACGGAGGAAGAGAAGGGAGAGTTGGTACAGTCGTTTTTATCTCTACGCCAAAATTTAATTCAATCTGATATCTTAGCCCCCTTTTTGAAGGCTACGGATATAAAATCTAAAATTTTTTTATTGGGTCATGCTCACTTAGATTTAGCATGGTTATGGCCTGTGAGTGAAACTTGGAATGCGGCGCAAAATACTTTTGAGTCGGTTCTGAAGTTGCAAGAAGATTTTCCTGAGTTAATTTTCTGTCATTCAAGTCCCGCACTTTATGCTTGGATTGAAGAACATCGCCCGGATTTGTTTAGGGCAATTCAAGCACAGGTAGCCGCCGGACGTTGGGAAGTTGTCGGCGGAATGTGGGTGGAACCAGAACTCAACCTGATTGCTGGTGAATCAATAGTCCGTCAGCTACTGTATGGTCAGCGCTACATCCAGGAGAAATTTGGCAAACTTTCAACTGTAGAATGGGTTCCAGATTCTTTTGGTTTCTGTGCAACTTTACCGCAGTTTTTCGCTAATGCCGGAATTGAGTATTTTGTGACGCAGAAGTTACGGTGGAATGATACTACTAAATTTGATTATGGGGCTTTTTGGTGGCGATCGCCTGACGGTAGCGAAGTCTTTAGTTTGATGTCTGCACTCATCGGTGAAAGCATTGACCCGGTTAAAATGGCAACTTATACTCTTGAGTGGCAAAGCCAAACTAGTTTACCAGAATCCCTCTGGCTTCCCGGTGTCGGCGACCACGGCGGCGGCCCCACCCGTGATATGTTAGAAACCGCCCAACGCTGGCAAAAGTCGCCTTTCTTCCCAGACTTAGAATTTACGACGGCTGAAAAGTATTTACAGCAAATCAGTAAAGGAGGCAGGAGGGAAGAGGCAGAATTCAGGAGTTATAATTCTCCCCCTACTTCCCCATCCCCCTCATCTCCCTCATCCCTCTCATCTCCCTCATTCCCCATCTGGAATGACGAACTATACTTAGAATTTCATCGCGGTTGCTACACTACCCACGGAGATCAAAAACGCTGGAATCGTCGTTGTGAAAATTTATTATATCAAGCTGAACTATTTGCTACCTTGGCAACTGTAAGCTGTGGTGTGACATATCCGAAAGCAGAAATTGAAGCAGCTTGGAAATTGGTGTTATTTCAACAGTTTCACGATATTTTACCTGGTTCTTCAATTACCCAAGTTTACACAGATGCCTTGCCTCAATGGCAACAAGTGGAACAAGTGGGAACGAAAATATTACAGGAATCACTTTTAGCGATCGCATCTCACATTACCCTATCAGAACCACCAAAACCCGATAGTCTGCCTATTTTTGTTTTCAATTCTCTCAATTGGCAACGTTCTGAGGTAGTCTCTGTAGCCTTACCCACACCACCAACAACTACCCAAGAATGGCAGATTTACGATGCTTCTGGCAAGCAGCTTGTCTCCCAATTATCTGAACCATCAACCCTACTATTTCTTGCCACCGAAATTCCACCCGTAGGCTACCGCATATTTTGGCTTTCCCCTTCACTCCCCAGTACAGACGAGATTAATCGCGTCTCTCCCTCATCTCCCCCACTCCCCTCAGACTGGATTTTAGAAAATGAATTCTTGCGAGTTGTTATAGATCCTGACACCGGAGATTTATCAAGTGTTTTTGACAAAACTTATCAGCGAGAAGTTTTGAGTGGGGCGGGGAATCAACTGCAAGCTTTTAAAGACAGTGGGCAATATTGGGATGCTTGGAATATAGACCCCAATTATGCTCAACATCCCTTACCCTCAACAAATCTTCAATCTATTCAATGGTTAGAACAAGGCCCGGTGCAAAGTTGTGTGCGCGTAGTGCGTCAGTTGGGTGAATCGGAATTTTGCCAAGACTATATTTTGCAAGCTGGTTCACCTCTGCTGAACATCGCTACAACTGTCAATTGGCAAGAAAATCATGTATTAGTGAAAGCTGCTTTTCCTCTAAATATTGAAGCCGACTTTGCTACTTATGAAATTCCCTGTGGTGCAATTCGCCGCCCAACTAAACCGCAAACCCCCGCAGAACAAGCAAAATGGGAAGTTCCTGCTTTGCGTTGGGCTGATTTAACAGCAGAGGACACACAGACAAATACCGCAATCCCAAATCGTTATGGTGTCAGTTTGCTCAATGATTGTAAATACGGTTATGACAGCAAACCAAATCAACTCCGCCTCACACTGCTACGCAGTTCTAATTGGCCAGACTCAGAGGCTGACCGAGGTTTTCATGAGTTCAAATATACCTTGTATCCTCATGCTGATAGCTGGGAATCAGCCCATACAGTACGGCGTGGCTATGAATTGAATATACCGTTGCAAGTGATATTGAATTGGCCACTGGCTCAACCCTCCGCTACCGCTAACAGCACTATTGAAGGAGTAAGTTTCTTAGATTTATCAGCTGAAAATTTAATCTTGATGGCCTTGAAGCCATCTGAAGATGATCCACAGCAGTTAATTCTGCGATGTTATGAATCTCACGGAGAAACAGCCGAGTTATCTTTGCAAAGTGATTTAGGGTTAAATCTAGGAAATACAGTAGATTTATTAGAGCGTTCCGCCAGTACTGAATTTTCATCTCAGCAACAAATCTTGATGATACAACCTTGGAAAATCACTAATTTCAAGGTGATACCAGCGATTAATCCCAGGCTGGAGTGAGCCATTATAGTTAATGGTTAGTGGTTAATAGAATAACAACTAACCATTAGAGAGACATCTGGTGAAATTAAATATGTGTTATCCAAACCTTTGTAGAGATGTAGCAGTGCTGCGTCTCTACATTCTTTTTCACCAGATTTCTATTAACAATTGGCTTATATCATGTCCGGCTAATTAGTTATAATTCCCGAATCTATCTAGAAAGACCAAAAACCCGTCCCCTCTGCCCCTCTGCACCTTTGCCCCTCTGCGGTCTTAATGATAAGTCTTTAACCGGACACGATATTATTTGTATCACCAGTCCTCAATAGGCATCTCTAGAAACTAATTATATGCCTTATCCGAAATCCTTAGTAGGCAAAATTCATGTAGCTAAGGGCTTCCCGTATCACTTCGTCGAAGCAAGCTGCGCGTAGCGTCTCTGTTATGAGAAGGGTATTATGCCTACGTCATTTTTACTCATATCTCTAATACCGTCGTCGGATAATCTGGTATCGTCCGAAGGGCTGCCGTCGTTCGATAATCTGGCGTTGTCCAAAACGCTGCCGTCGTTGGATTCGCTGATATCGTCCGTAAGGCTGCCGTCGTTGGATTCTCTGGTATCGTCCGTAGGGCTGCCGTCGTCGGATTATCTGCCGTCGTCGGATTCTCTGGTATCGTCCTGACCACCGTTGAGCAATCAAAAGCTCTCCAGTTTTATTTCCAACTATGTTGGCATCTGGGGCAACGCTCTGTTCATTCAGAGAATTATTTAAAGAAATATCTTTCGCTTCAGCTAATAAGGGCGGAGACACAAAGGCAAATAGCAATACTGCTATTGAAGATAACTTCCTGAAACCTTTCATGTTTTTGCTTCTCTAAACTTTCGGTAATAACTTTATTAAAACACTTTAAAGTTGGAAAGTTACCGTTTGCGCACTTTTTTGAACTTAATTTAGTATGAAATTCAATATTGCAATCTCACCCTTTGGTATAATTGTAATTTTTATAAACTTGTGTATATAAATAGTTGGTATTTAACAGTATGTAATTTTTTTAACCACATAGATAAAGTATACAGTTATTAATTAAATAAGCTACATTTTTTCTTGTGAGATGGGTTCAAAAGCCTTACTGGGTAAAGGAAATACCCTTCATATTTTTGATTTGGGAAAACTTTATATCAGACTTATCTCCATCCCACAAGATATATCAAAACTGTATCAAATACAAACGATAACTGCTAAATATTCTTAGCGTCAGCTGTAAATAATAATCTGTCACTGAGTTTGTATCTCCGACCAACTATCTTGTTAAGTGCTGGGTTTTTCCTATCTTCTTCCTCCTTTTCCTTTAAGGATATCTTTTGCTACCTCCACCTACCACACCAATTTTGTGGCGATAGGAAAGTTCAGCACCGAACCAACCAGAAGCACTGGTTAGTGTACCAACAACGAGCGAGATTAACAGTCCCCAAGGTACTATTCGGGACTCAGCGTCGCCCAAGCGTAGGAGAAAGTTAACGAATGATAAAACTAGTATAGAAACGTTAAGTATCAAATGCGTCCAACCGGCGCTGCGTTTGCGGACTCGTTCAATTTTCACAAAGTCGCTCAGACCGATCGCAGATGCAAGGACACCTCCAGCTAATCCAAGTCCGATTAACCATAGGGAAGCCCTAGCCCAAAAGAAATCGCTAGTTAACCAGTAACCGATATCACTTCCCAAAGCAGCAGCTAAAAATGCTATGGGAAAAATCACACTCAACGGGTGTAGGGGATGTCCGGCGATCGCAACTGTACTCGGTACACCAGTATCACGATACTCACTGTCGTTACTTTCAATAACTGGTGGAATATTTGGGAAAGGTGTTGAACCTACTTGCGTTGTTTCTGTCGTTTCCATTATTAGTATCCTGAATTTATCAACGTTACATTTTTAAGCTGAAGGAATTTTTTCCACATGAGCTTCAGCCTGTAAGATTAATTTGCCTACTTCTACTTTTAGTTGATTGACTTTTAGAGTCATACCTTCTAAATCAAAGTTACTTAAATTCAAAATTTCGCTAGTTTGATCTACCAAAGCTTTTGTCAAATCTGGCGATATTTCCTCACTTTCGCCATACTCAATATTTTCCAAAGTCACACTTTTTCCATTGCTGTTAATTTTAGGAACTGCGGAAAAAGCAACTTGCTGATTTTCACCAGTTTCTACTAATTTTATGCTGGCATTTAGTGCTACTTTCCCATCACCCGGTAATCGAAACTCTACTTCTTGAGGTTCAATAGTCGTCAGCTGTCCGTTAATATCTATTTTTTGACTTTGCAGTTGCGATCGCACGTATTCGGAGTTGAAAGCACGATTGATATCAGCTTCGGTTAACACAACCCGTGTATGAGCTTCAGTCGGTTTAGTGAGTTCAATTTTGCCAAAAGCCACACTTAGAGGATTAATAGCAACACTAGTCATTTGCATTTCAAATTCCTCCATGCGGAGGTCTTTTTGCATGACCATACCTTCACCTTGAATCGTGACCTCATCAACCTCTCCCTGAACCAGTTTCAGCGGATCTGTCTTGATATCTACATCTAAATTTTCTACTTCATCTAGTTGACTAGATAATCCTATTTCTGCCGCTTTATTGAGCGCTTGCTCTCCTAATCCAGGATTGTCTGACATTTATGTAAATTAACTCCTGTTGAAAGCACATCCTTGAGTAAATCTAATAAACTAACAGCACAGTTTTATCTATCTGGCGATGGAATATAGATTTAAATATTGTCTATCTAATTTCAAATTTCAATTTTACCTCTTTATCCTTTTTATCTTTGTATTACCTCTGCACTTGGAGCGATTTGTTATAAAATTGACACAAATCCAATATTTTGGTTGAGTTCTTCTGACTGCTGGAATTTTTTATACAATGCTCTCAGAACGTTTTATCGCAGCCCTTACCTACGCCACCCAACTACACGCCAACCAAGTTCGTAAAGGTTCAGGTGTCCCCTACGTTGCTCATTTATTAGGTGTCGCCAGTATTGCTTTAGAATACGGGGCAAATGAAGATGAAGCGATCGCAGCTCTGTTACACGATGCGATCGAAGACCAAGGTGGTGCTGCAACACGAGAAGAAATTCGCCGTCGCTTTGGTGACAATGTAACGGCAATTGTAGATGGTTGTACTGACGCTGATACAACTCCAAAACCCCCTTGGCGACAGCGCAAGGAGGCATATATTGCTCATATTCCTACAGCTTCCCCATCAGTACTGCTTGTGTCATTAGCTGATAAACTTTACAATGCCCAGTCTATTCTCAAAGATTATCGCATTTTGGGCGAATCACTTTGGGAACGTTTTCAGGGGCGTAAAGAAGGTACGCTTTGGTATTATCGGGCGCTTGTAGATGCTTTTAAAAAGACTGAAAGTCCTATAATTATTGAGGAATTAGAACGGGTGATTTTGCAAATTGAGGTGTTAGCATCTAAATAAAAATTTTATTTCTCCAGAAGTAGATAGAAGATTTACAAAAACTACATAAATAGCTTTTTTACAGACACAATATGGTGATGTATCTCACGAATAAATTTTGGTTTTTAGGTTCTCTCTCTAGATAAAAAATCTTTCTCTCGGTAGATAGGTGTACTAATATTATTCTGACTGCTATGTTACCAATATGACAATAGTAAGAAAAAACACCCTAAATCCAACTCTAAATCCTTCTGTAAGTCCTCCAGAAAACTTGGCAGAAAAGTATATGGAAGCAGAGCGTATGCATGATGTTCTGCTTTTACTGCAAAACTTGATTAACAGTGAAGAAGCCACTGTGAAACTAATTCTGGATTGTCTTTATGATGTTGGTTCAGTCAATCTGATCAATCAAAAGCTTCGTTTGAAACCCTTAAACAGGGTGATGAAATTAATTGCCCGAATGTCCAAACCAGTTTTTAGAACCTTAGCTTTAAATTGGTTTAAGAAGAACTGTCCCCAACTGATTACTAATTGGCTGCACACACAAGTGTCTTTTGAAAAGCCTCAAAAGACACCCGAACAAGTAGCTATTGAAGTTGTAAAACTGGAACCATATTCTATACCACAGACAGAAAATCTGAGCCAAGAGATTAAAAATCTGCGCTATCAGGTAAGATGGCTAGCCGGAATTTCAATAATTGCGATCGCTGTTTTAGTAGTAAAAGCCACTTGGTTAAACTGAAACCTATGAATGATGAATGATGAATTATGAATATTATGCCTCTGCCCAAACTAATCTTGGAGGACATAGAAATACACCTGCTCTTGGAGGGTGTGTATCAGTACTACGGTTATGATTTTCGCAATTATGCTCTTTCCTCACTCAAGCGTCGTATTCAGGGCTTCATGCAATTAGAAGGGTTAGCAAATGTTTCTGCATTGCAAGAGCGGTTACTCCACAATCGTCCCTATTTAGAACGATTTTTGCTTGCTCTGACGGTAAATGTAACATCAATGTTTCGCGATCCCAGCTTTTATAATACCTTTAGAAATCAGGTTATTCCCTTCTTACAAACCTATCCGTTTATTCGCATCTGGCACGCTGGATGCTCAACTGGTGAAGAAGTCTATTCAATGGCAATTTTACTACAAGAAGAAGGACTTTATCATCGTTGCCGCATATATGCCACTGATACGAACGAAAAAGTATTACAAAATGCCAAAAGTGGGATTTTCTCGCTGAAAATGATGCAGGAATATACTCATCTTTATCTGAGAGCAGGCGGCAAGAAATCTTTCTCAGAATATTATACAGCAGCTTATGACAATGCTATTTTTCGCTCGTCCCTAAGAGAAAATGTTGTTTTTGCCCAGCATAATTTAGCCACTGATAGTTCTTTTAATGAGTTTAATGTGATTCTTTGTCGTAATGTCCTCATATATTTTAATCAGGTACTTCAAAAACGGGTACACGAACTATTTTATAATAGCCTTTGCACCTTTGGTGTCTTGGGTTTAGGAAGACAAGAATCTATCAGGTTCACCTCTTTTGAGCAGTACTACGAAGAGTTAATCAAGGGTGAAAAAATATATAAGAAAATAGCAGGTGGGTGAAGAGAATGCTTTGAGTGGGTAATTGAATTATGAATTATCCTAAAATAACTAATGCCCAATGCCCCAAAAATTATAAATAAAATTGCGTAGGCGTAGCCCATCGTAGATATCGCTGTCAAAAGACAGTCTGTCAAACATTTTTTATTGTGTTCATAAAATAAATTTAGCGATTGTTTAAGGTAAATTACACATTAATGTCTTAAAGGAGATTGTCGATGCAACTTCTCGAATGTCCTCCTGTTGCAGTCATTGCTGGAGAAAATGCGGTTCATGTTTCTCAACTACCTTCTATATGGCAAGACATTGCTAGAGGAACCACGAGTGTCGGACTTTCCCAGCCCCAAAGCTATGTTGAGATGGCACAGTTATTTTTGTATAAATTACAACGTGGTGATGTTGATTTATTTAGTGATCGCCCCCAACTAGCTCACTTAATACCCTCATTTTCCCAGCTATTTGCACAACTAGCATGGGAAACCTTAGAGTTTTTTGGACAAGACTTTCTCAAACACAGCTATCCAAACTTTGCAGAAATTCTTCGTGATGTGGAGTCAAAAGGAATCGATTACGCTGATGAAGTAAAAGTGGCTCGTATTGGCATAGATTTGTTCAATGAATTTGGTTATGAACTACCTGCTAGCTTTTATCACGTGCATTTAGCACCAATTTACCGCGATCATGTTTTTGAAGAACGTGCCTTGCGATTCGATCGGCGCGATATTGAGCATAAACGTGCTTGGGATGCCATACTCCATGCAGGTAAGGTGTTTGCTATTCAAATGAAGGTGCAAAGTATTGCTTCTCAATACGGTTTTACTTATCAGCATGGCTGCGGTTGCAACTCTCATCTATCTTCCATTGATGTATCTCGTGGGGCTTTTGAATATGAATTGAGTCCCGACAAGCGTCAGCGATGGATTCGCAGTTTCATCTGGACTGCTTGGTATGAGTATGCCTTCTTTGCGATCGTACCTAATACAAGTTATTTGGTTTAACAAGAAAGAATTCAAAAGTCAGGAGTCAGAATTCATGCTGAATTCTGAGCGACTGGTGGATGAATAAACGGGTTTAAGTCCCCCACCAAATTGAAAATTTGGTGGTCAACTTTCGTAGTGGCGGGTCTAAATCCCCCACTCATTGATTCTGAATTCTGGCTTAAGATAGCGGTTAATTTTATCATGACTAATCTGCTGCAAATCCTCTGCCAAAAAAGTGAAGAGTATATAATCTGACTACTTAACAAGTACCTGATTGTTAAATTTAGTAAATTTCATAAACTACAGGATTTATTTTATGTATCCTCAACTAATTTTCTCATGATTTCAAGAAGACTTAACACAGCTGATTACTGTTACTAATTTCTGCAATGCCTTCTGAGTACACCGATTTTTTGTAGTACATCAATACTATTAAATAGCGATTGCGGTGTGCCAGTTGCGTAAGTCCTGATTAGAAAAGTTTTATCAGTGATTGACACAAGGTAGTATTCCTGACACTACGCAACTAAGCCCATGTTACGGCATAAAAGGTTTAGCTCGTGGATCTTTGCGTAAGACAGGTTGGTTTTATTTTCAGCGTCGTGGACAATCAACTGATCCTATTCAATGAGCGGTACTGTGTGAATCTCCCATTGATGCTATGTCAATAGCTATGTTATACCGTAATGAATTACGCAAAACAATTTATTTATCTAAAAGGAAAACCAGGATCTTGTACACAACTAAAAGCTGTAGAGCCGAAAACTATCCTTGTATAGAAATGATTTCGTGTAATCCTTACTGTTCATCAACTATGAATATATAATTAATAGTCATTTTAAGTGTTTATTCGTAAAAAAGATCATTAATTATAAGACTGAGTAAATAGTCTTACTAAATATTGGCAATAATTCCTGAGTTTAGTTATCAAGATAATTCAACCCATATTCCTGATTTGTTTTGCTATACACAGGCATTGATATTTTTGTACTCAACTACGTCAAAATTTCCCCAACAAAATTTGAAATTTATAATTCAACTTTTGAATCAGGAACGAAAAGAAATACGCCAAGCATTTACAGCACCAGAGTTGAACTACTGGCTGCGACCGAGTGCAGTGATTCCTAATGACTAAGGAATGTACCTAATTAGAGCTTAATTGTTGAAATCAAACTTTTAGTTTTTTCAAAGGTTTTTTCATGACTGAATTCCAAGTCAATATTTACACTACTGGCAATCAATCTAACTCCACAGTAGCGATGGATGCAGATGGAGACTTTATCATTACCTGGATGAGCTATGGTCAGGATGGGTCTTACGATGGCATATATGCCCAACGCTACAACAGTGCTGGGGTGGCTATAGGTAATGAATTTCAGGTCAATACTTACACTGCCGACGAGCAATTTAGTCCTACAGTAGCGATGGATGGAGATGGGGACTTTGTCATTTCCTGGTAAAGCTATGGTCAGGACGGGTCTAGCTATGGAATATATGCCCAACGTTACAACAGTGGGTTTCTCCCGACAATCACATCTGGTTCTGTCTCTGCCCTGGCATATATCGAGAACGCCACTACAGCCATCGACTCAGGCATCATCGTCAGCGATGTAGACTCGGTTAATCTCTCCAGTGCCACCATCAGTATTACCAGTGGCTTTATTTCTACTGAAGACACCCTTGCTTTCACCAACCAAAATGGAATTACGGGCAGCTACAACAGCAGCACAGGCGTATTAACCTTAACTGGCAGTTCCACCGTTGCTAATTATCAAACTGCGCTGCGTTCCATTACTTATACCAACAGCAGCGATAACCCAACTCTTACACCTCGTACCGTCAGCTTTCTAGTTAATGATGGGACTGCGAATAGTACCGCCGTTACCCGCAATATTAATATTACGGCGGTGAATGATGCTCCAGTTGTTACCAACCCCATTACTGACCAAACAGCGACAGAAAATACCGCCTTCAGTTTCGCTCTACCAGCAAACAGCTTCACGGATGTGGATACGGGAGATAGCCTCACCTATAGCGCCACGCTTGAAAATGGGAACCCACTTCCCAGTTGGTTGACCTTCAACGGCATTACCTTCAGTGGTACTCCCACGAATGACAACGTTGGTAGCCTCAATATCAAAGTGACCGCTAGTGATGGAACGGTAACAGTCAGTGATGTTTTTACATTGGCAGTAATCATTAATATCATTAATGGCACTTCAGGAATAGACAACCTGACTGGTACGGAGAACAGGGATATCATCTCAGGATTGCAGGGCAATGACACGCTTAAAGGATTAGGTGATAACGACACCCTTGATGGCGGTGATGGAAATGATTTCTTAGATGGTGGTGCAGGAAGTGACAGTCTCATTGGTGGTAAAGGCAATGACACTTATACTGTGGACAGCATCGGCGACACTATTGTTGAATCTGCCAATGCAGGCACAGATTTAGTCAAGTCTTCGGTGAGTTTTGTGTTGGGCAATAACCTGGAGAACTTGACTCTGACTGGAACTGAGGCAATAGATGGTACTGGTAACAGCCTTAATAATATCCTGACGGGCAATACTGCCGCTAACACGTTAAGCGGAGAAAATGGCAATGATAACCTCCTTGGTGATTCAGGCAATGATACCTTGTTGGGCGGTGCAGGTAATGACACCTTAGATGGAGGTGCAGGGATTGATAGTCTCAATGGTGGAGCAGGCAATGACATTTACACCGTAGACAACCTCAGCGATATTATTACTGAAGGCTTAAATGCAGGCACAGATTTAGTTAAGTCTTTCGTGAGTTGGGTGTTGGCAGATAACGTGGAGGACTTGACCCTGACTGGAACCGAGGCAATCGATGGTACTGGTAACAGCCTTGATAACAACCTGATTGGAAATACTGCTGCTAACATCTTGAGCGCGGGAGATGGTGACGATAGCCTGTTTGGTAGTTCAGGCAATGACACCCTCTTAGGCGGTGCAGGCGATGACACCTTGGATGGAGGTACAGGGATTGATAGCCTCAATGGTGGAGACGGCAATGACATTTACACCGTAGACAACCTTAGCGATTCTATTACTGAAGGCTTAAATGCAGGCACAGATTTAGTTAACTCTTCCGTGAGTTGGGTGTTGGGAGATAACTTGGAGAATTTGACCCTGACTGGAAGCACGGCAATCAATGGTACTGGTAACAGCTTTAATAACATCCTGCTTGGAAATGGTGGTGCGAACATCCTGAGCGGAGGAGATGGTAATGATAGCCTGTTTGGTAGCTCAGGCAATGACACCCTCTTAGGTAGTGCAGGCGATGACACCTTGGATGGAAGTACAGGGATTGATAGTCTCAATGGTGGAGCAGGCAATGACATTTACACCGTAGACAACCTCAGCGATTCTATTACTGAAGGCTTAAATGCAGGCACAGATTTAGTCAAGTCTTCCGTGAGTTGGTTGTTGGGAGATAACCTGGAGAACTTGACCCTGACTGGAAGTGCTGCAAATGGTACTGGTAACAGCCTTGATAACATCCTGATTGGAAATACTGCTGCTAACATCTTGAGCGCGGGAGATGGTAACGATAGCCTGTTTGGTAGTTCAGGTAATGACACCTTCTTAGGCGGTACAGGTGATGACACCTTGGATGGAGGTGTAGGGATTGATAGTCTCAATGGTGGAGATGGCAATGACGTTTACACCCTAGACAACCTCAGCGATTCTATTACTGAAGGCTTAAATGCAGGCACAGATTTAGTTAACTCTTCGGTGAATTGGGTGTTAGCAGAGAACCTGGAAAAGTTGATCCTGACTGGAAGCTCGGCAATCAATGGTACTGGTAACAGCCTTGATAACATCCTGACGGGAAATACTGCTGCTAACATCTTGAGCGCAGGAGATAGTAACGATAGCCTGTTTGGTAACTCAGGCAATGACACCTTGTTAGGGGGTGCAGGTGACGATGTACTCATTGGTGGAATTGGTCGAGATGTGCTGACTGGTGGATCTGGACGAGATAACTTCAACGTAAGGATTCAGGTCTAATATTTAGGAAGCAGAGATGGGCGAGACAGATAATTAT
>NZ_JABXKF010000104.1 GCF_017115165.1 Nostoc sp. LPT
TTGATAGACCCCTGACATTGGATATCCCTCTTCTCATTAAATCTTATTATCTCATCTGTAGCCAGCTTTTAGAGAATTAGTATAACAACTTGGGTTACTAGTTTCCACTCATGCTTGAGCAATTCCTGGCTTCTCTTCAAAAACTACATTCTCAGCACTAATCCAACTGTGACCAAAGGCGAGATAGGCTTTAGCCGATAGGGGTTGACTGGGTTGGTAAACAATTTTAATATGGTTGATTCTTCTCCAAAAGAGGCTGAGGGCATTAGATCCCATTAAGATATCTCCGTAGGTTAGGTTAGCAGGCCATAGTTCTGGGCAGTCTGACCTCTGCGTGAAACCAGTCCAGTCGAGGAGGGCATTCCGCTTTCCGGGAGTACACAAGCCTGTTTTAACCAAATGATCGATAAATTGTTGCCAGCGTGATTGATCATGGAATTGTTTTGTGACAAAGCATTCCAGTCCGATTCTAGGATGAACTGTTTGATCAATATCAATGGCTAAAGCGAGAGTATCCATGAAGGGAGAGAGGGTTGACCCGTAAAGCGCCAATGCATGGGTTGGATATTCCCAACCAATTTGCTCCAGGTAGATTGGTAATTGCTCAAAAAGGATTTCTTTGATAGTTAGCCGCAATGCATGGGTTGGACGCGCTAGCCAGATCCCGATGTTTGCGAGCTTTGCGCCATCAGGCAAAGAGCTAAGGCAATGCTTGAGTTTTGTTGTAAGTTGTGGGTCGAGCGGATACTGAAACAGCCTAAGACTATGTTCAATCAGCTCTTGTAGACTGATCGTTGTTTCTGGCTTGAACATGATGTAAGGTGAAGGACTAATCGCCTCTATAGGCTGTTGATCTGTGAGCTGTTCGGGTAGGTCGAATTCAAGAATTAGATTGTTAATCGATTGATGCAAACTAGAAGCTGAGTCCATCCACTTCTGGGCAAAATTTTGGCAAGCTTGCCATGCAAAGTTCGGCAGAAAACGTCCTGAGAGTTCAGTGGGGAAGTGAGTAAAACTGGCATGCAAGTCAACGTCAGGTTCCGTGCCATTCAGACGGCATTCTAATGAGACAGCGGAAGAGATAGGTAAGCGTTGAGCTAAAGCTTGAATCTGAGCTAAGGCTTGGGGAGTGACTAGCTCAGGATGAAGATAGGGAGTAATAATCTTTAGGTAGTCTTCTAGTGAAACATTCATTTATCAATCTTAGAAAAGTTGAATGCACAAAAAATTGGAAATTTGTTTAATATAAAAACCAAACTACAGAGTTTACAGCAGAATTCTATGCTCTGAACATCTTTAGTTCTCTATCAAAGACGAGTATGGCAATCTACTTTGATGCCTCAGTGGGGGAAACCAAAAAAGCTAGGAGTAAAATGAAGAATCAGGCTAATGAATTACGGATAAATAGGAAGAACAGGGTCATTTCTAAGATATGCAATACCAGACTCAACGGTTTGACGATCCCAATGAGCCACTACATTTTCCCAATCATCATCTATTTGTTTTTTCTCTTGCTCAGCTATTTTTTGTGCTGCTTCCTTGGCTTCAATCTTTGCTTCAATTGGGACGTTTTTTGCTTCTATCTCTGCTTTTTTGAGATCGGTTTTGTCTTGTATTTTCTTTTTGTTATCATCAATTTTCTTTTGTAAAAACGTTTTCACCTCGTCGGCAGTAAAGCTATAGTTCACATTGCCCAGGCTGACCATCAGTTCTATAAAATTATCAAGACTATTCGTTGCTTTGAGTCTATCTTGCGTCGATCCCTGGCGTAGAAATTCTTCATTCACAAACTGCTCTAAAGATTCTTGAGACATAAGGTTTAATTGTGATTTGAAAAACTTGAGCGATATGACTGATATTGTATTTCTTCTAGTCGCAGACAATGAAATTGCCCTAGTGTTCATCCAAGCTTCCTGTCCGTCTTCCGAGGAAATCGGCAGTGTCCCCACCTGCCCAACAAGAATCATCTTTGCATGTCTCTGGTAAAGTTTTAGAAAATTTTTGGTTTAGGGCTTTATCAGCACTAATATCTGAATCGATGGTGTAACCGTTTGGAACACAAATATTAATGCCATCTCTAGTCTGTTGGTAACTACCTGAAACTCTGACTTGCCCCATAACGTAAATATTACTACCTACTGAATAAGCACTTCCTTGTTGCTGATGAGAATAGGCAGCTATGTAGCAACCCGGAGAACCGACAAATTCATTTACAGTGGGCAGGGCTGAGAAATCGGCAGGAAGAATCTTACGGTTTGGGTCAGAATGGCTCAAACCCAAGACTTGTACAATTTTCTTGCCGTCAGGAGAAGCCATCAATTTTTTCACAAAGAATAAGCGGACAAGGGGATGTATCGAGCAACTTGACTTATCCTGAACTGCAAGTAGATTCCAATCCTGCAACTCGACTATGGCATCTTCAATGTCTCGATCCTTTTTTATTGAAGCCAACACAGAGGACAGATCTTTCCCTAGAGAAGAGCGTAAGAAATCTAATCTTTGTTTAAGGAAGTCCCTGTAACTCTGAAATTCCCATGAACCAGTGGAAGGAAGTACACTCAGTAACAATGCCAGATCCTTAGCTTTAAGGGATAGTTGATCCCAATTCAATTCAAAAATTTTCTGCATTTCATCCAACGCTGATGAGTCTGTTTCTTCTCTCAATCGTTTTCTCATCTCACTCAAAGAAATGTTTCGCTTCTTTACATAGTTACCTACCAATTTTAATGCTAGGGGTAAGCATTCCAGAACTTGGCAGAGTTCCTGTGCATCTGATAATTCATCATCAACCTGATTTGCTAACGGTTGCCTCAGCAAGTCCAATGCTGCGGATTCTGCTAATCGAGAAAGTTTAAACTCCTGAAAAATATCTTCAGGTGAAGGTTGCGCTGTCACCAAAATCTTAAAGTTATCTCCTAAAGGTGGCAGGTAAGAACGCAACTGTTTATAATCCGTAACTCCATCAAAAATCACTAGTACAGTCTGTTCTTGTTCCCATCGCCGCCAAAACCAATTTGCTATGATTTCTTTGTCGGAACTATCGTTAACAGCGCCCTTTCCCTCATCAAAACTAAGCATGTATTCTGCAACAGAAGATATATCCCTTGCACGCAACCAACAGACTCCACCAGGATAAGCCTGTTTCCAGTATTTTGACGCATATTGGATGGCAAGTTCTGTTTTGCCAATTCCATCGACACCAGTAATAGCAATCTGATTCTGCTGTTGCAACTGTTGATGTAGTGTATCGAGATCTTGCTCTCTCCCCACAAACTTTACAACATTACTGCGGGGAATATTAGCACCCTGACTGGTTTTAATGTTGAGATCGAATTTGATTTGGTCATCCCCGTAAGCTTTTGGCTCAGGATTGAAGCCAAGCTCACGATCTTCTGGATTGCGTTCTTTATTATAAGCTTCAATCGTGGGAACCAATGATTTCATTGCAGCCGCAACTGTCTCACCGTTCGCCATGCTTTGATAAAAGCTTGTTGCAATACCTAGAGCTAACTTTTGATTCAGAAGTTCTTGCATTCCAATCACGCAGTCAAAGTGACTTCTCAACGCTTCTCCCGCGTTATTAGCAATCCCGCCAGCCAAACACACGTTAAAAAATAGAATACGAGGTTTAGTCTTTTCCTGAACAGACCCAAAGATCCTTTCAATATTCTCTTGAGAAAGCGTAATTTTTCCAGAAGGTTCACCGTTCACAACAAGTGAATGATTTGAAATTTCAAGCCTATTTTTTGAGCCATGACCACTCAGATGGATAACATTGGGTCTATGCTGATTTATTACCTCCACCATTTGAGTAAGGCTGTATCCTTTTGTATCTGGTAAAAGTTCAAAATCCGTCAAATTATGAAGTGCATTATCGATTTTAACATACTCTTCAGCCTGCTCTGCAGGACTATCTGCTTCTCCGGGATCTAGCCGCAAGAACAGAATTTTGTATGGTTTACTGTTAGTCATAGTGAATTAGAGATCCTTATATCAAAGGGTATTAAAAAACCTAAACAATTGTGATTGCCTTAAAACTATTTCCGCATAGGCTCCATCCGAGCAAAATGTTCCATCAGCATTCGATGTATAAAAAAGTAAGTACCTCCAGCCTGGTGCAAAAAAATGTCTTCCACAGCACAGTCCAGAAATCGAGAATAATTCCAGGGAATAATACCTTGACTAAAAAGTACTAACCGTAAGGTGAAATGTCGTATACAAGCCTTACCCGCTTCATTCACTAACACGCCCAGTCCGCCAAATCCCACCAAAATAATTGGTAAAGCTATCAATCTACAGGTATTGTTCAAACCCATCAGCGCAAACGCTAGTTCAGCCAATAGTGCGATTATCAGTCCAAAACTCAAGCCCACCCAACTTGCATTCAGTGCTGATCTCCAGATTCCCTGATTTGGAACCGTTCTAGTTTCGATCTCTAAACCCGTCAATCCGGAACTCACACCCAAAACTAAACCAAACACCAACCCCCAACTCAACCCCAACAATATTAATTTCCAGATGAAATAATTCGTTAGCCACGAACATAACCCCAAACCTACTGCACCAATCACCGCCCCTATCAACCCTTTGATTAGGGTATGTTTGCTCACCAGACTCTTTGTGAAGGTAGTCCAAGAGACTTCAAACGTCTCAATTGTCTTAATTTCTCCTTTCCCCACCGCCACAGTTAACGCACCAATCCCAGCACCAAGCAATCCCAGCACTAAACCCCATTTCAATCCATCTCCCCAATTCCAGATCAAGCCACTCTTACAACTTAATCCCCCGCTTAAGCCACCTGTCAGTCCAGACACTAACCCACCACTTAAGCCACCAACCAGTACAAGTCCAATCCGATACAGGAACACTTTTTTACCCTGCTTTAACCAGGAGGGCTGCATCCGCTCAATGAGAAAAATTGTTTGAGATTCTCGAGTCATTTGTTGGGCTAATTTAACTAACCAGCGGATCATTTTTGCTTTTGTGTATAGTCTGCTACCTCTACTCCTATGCCAAAACATCTGTTGAATATAGGCATCAAACAAATGTCGGTGGTTTTCCTCCACTGTGCCCATATGGGGTATTTCTTCTGGTACTTTATGTTGATACGCCAGACTCATGACACTCAGCATCAGAGGAGACTGGGCTAACTCCTGTAACGTCCTATCGTTCTGCAACAAGACTTTTAATGTCTTCAATTGATCGCCCGCTCCCTCCAAATATAAACTCACTTGCTCAGGCGTTAATGACTGGAGATAAATTGCTGTTTGTACTTGCAGGCGGGTAGAAAGCACTTCGTAGTCTTGCCAACGGCTACAGACGACTATCTCCGTCTGTCCATAATCTTGCATGAACTGATTGAGGTACTGGATGCAGGCTTCCCGTCGCTCTGCCTTTACCTCATCCAACCCATCCAATAACAGCAACAATTGTTGATCTGCAACCCAGGCTTTCCCCAAATTTTTAGAAACTTGATACTTACTGCTCAATTCCTCAACCAACCAGATTGAGATGGGTTTCGGCTTCAGTGCCCAAGAAGCCAAGTTCAGCACCACCGGAATTGGTTGGCTGATATCCTGTTCGGTACGGGCAATCAAATCCTTTGCCAGCCTCAGCAAAGTAATGGTTTTTCCCGTTCCCGGTTCTCCCAGAATGAGTAGGGTTCGCCCCTCTCCCATTTGATGGAACACCTCAACAACATTTTTGGTTTTCAGTAGGGAGCGTTTAGATGCTGCTGGAATTGCCTGAAAATGTTTAAACGAATCCTTCACCGCATCTAAACGCTCTTCTAGACCCAATTCAATCAAAACTCTGGCATGGAGCGACTTTTCTAAAACATCCTGAACCCAATAATTTTTGACCTTATTGAGTAAGACCTTGCGAAAACGATCATCTTTCTCAGTTGAAGACTTTAGAGTGCTGATGGGTAACTGCCCCAAGTTCTTGGGAATGCGATCGTAAACAGTCAGATTAATAACCTGAACATCTCTTCCTTGGACGGTGTTAAAGACATTCCCATCTCCCTGCAATTGCACATCCCCCAGCGATTGCTGCTGGCTAGGCGGCTGATCCCCCAAGTCATTCTGGTTCTGGTTCATAACAGTTCGGTCCAGGCTTTTGCCACAAGGTCTGCCACCTGCGTCACCGGAGCCGCCAACGTTAATACCCCACTCAGCCCTTGCTTCAGCGCCACCACCACCTCATTCACAAAGTTTTTGTCTGGCTTGGGCTTTTGTAACTCTTCTTGGAGCATACTAATCTTTGACTCTGTGTCTTTTCTGGCGAACGAACTCAGCGCATCCGTTGCCGAAACCTCCTTTTTTAGCTTCATCAATAGTGTCAATGCTGCTTCCAGGTCTGGATTGCTACGGCTGCTCTGAGTGTTATCTTTGACTCAATTTGACATTACCCCCTGCCTGAATCGCGTTGAAGGGGTTATTGCTACCGCTAATCGTGACATTGCCGATTGCTTGGGACTGAGGCAATCTTGCCAGAGGTTCTGCGATCGCAGCTGGAACACTCTTTGCTTGTAACGACTGACTCACCGTTTGATTCCCCTGCAAAAGGGCACCACGGCGCTTTCGGTTTTTCAGCACGGGCGTTGAGTACTCCGAACTGCCTTCTAATGCGATCGCACTACACCCAATTTTGTACGCTTCCTCATAGGGACTGCCAGCACCCAAGGCATCATAAAATCCTTCCGCAAACTGGACGGCTGACTTGTCTCCTATTGGCTGATTCATCCCAATTACACAATCCACGAACTGGTGAATTGCCGTTGCCTGAATCTCTGAATAGCAGGCATTGAGCAAGACACACTCAATTTCACCCGTCTCAAAGATGCCAAATAATCCTGCTAGAGCTTCTGTACTCACAAGCTGCACTTTGCCAGCATCATTTTCCAGAATCAATCCCTGCTCTCCAATGCCATGCCCAGAAAAGTGGACAATTTGCGGTTTGTGATCCAGCATTGCCCGTCGCAGATCTGTTGTCCGAACTGCCAGTTTAGTAGTGATTTGGAAGCGATCGCGGTAGTGCGATCGTTGTAAAGCTTCCTCAATCCGCCGCACTTCCGCATCCAAACACAAAGGGTTTGAACCTGTATTACTGGGATTAGCAGTCAAAATGAGAATTTTGATGGGATTCATAAAGCACGTGCCCCTCCCCTGGATTACTTAACTGGTAGCCACTTAGATAATACTTATACTTATCACAGATTTATTAGGAAATTATGCAAGAGCTTTGGCGTTGCATAAATGCGGGATGATTCAGCTAAATATAGTTATTTCTCTAATAAATTGACGACGTAAAGCGCAAGCTGCATAGAATTGCTTTTTTAAGTCTTCTGTAATACTGATATGCATACTACTAGTGTTATGAATGGTGTCTACACAAACTTATAAATGTACAACATAGCGTTGCAATGTATATTACCAGCATCAGTGTAATTGCGATAGTAGTTAAGCTTAAGTTAATCTAAAGTTTTTAACTAAATATTTGCTGTATCTTATTCAGCCTTGAACCCAGCATTTATGAATAATTATTTATCTTCTATCAAATAGAAATATTTGTTTATATTACTGCTACTTCCGCCCCTAATTTTTTCCTTTCACAGCATTTTAGTTATTAGAAAATCCCACATCAGCACCAGCCTTTCACCAAAGCCCGATATCTGCAATAGCCAAAAGTTCTGGTATTGTTCACACACCTCCCCACCCGCACCACCAAAGACTATTCTGAGCCTGGAAAACAAGCTCAACCTTGCCACTAGCTTTTTGTTGGGTTTTGAACCTGTCAAAAGGTGAGGTCGAGAAGATGCTCCAGATGTACCCGCATGCTGATCGCGATCGCACGCCCTAACTACTGCCTATGTTCGCCGAACAGCCGGGGTAGCCCAAATGTTCCCCCTTCTGCAACCTCGGCTTACACCCCGTCAGCCCCTCCACCTCCGAGGACAGCAACCACCCAGCCGCCGCCTTACCGCGAGAGTGCCAATAGGTGTTGTAGGTGTTGTAGCGGGTCAGAGATCCAAAGGTGTCGGGCAAAGACGCGCCCTTCAGCAAGTCCAACGACATCGCTTCTACCAGCCCAACCATCTCCCCATTTTCAAAAAAGTGCTATTTTGGCTCGGCTACAAACTTAATTTTTAACATACTGTTTACCCCACCAAATAAGTAATATTGATGCATTAGAAGTTTTTAAATGCCTGATAGTAAAAGATTTTTATCTTACCAAAGCTAATTCAAAAAGTCTACACCCCGTTACGCTAACAGCACTCAGTAAGGGAGCAGTTTCTCAAGCTACATGTTCATTTACTTGTTAACCTATAGAGTGAAACAAGAAGTTACAGAACATCAAAAATAGCCATGTACGTACTGATTGGTGGAGCGGGCTTAGTGGGCTTAAGTTTAGCGCAAAAACTGGTAGAACTAGGACATACTGTTGCTGTAATTGACATTGATCCTATCGCTTGCCGCTACGCCCGTGAACAAGTAGGAGCAATGGCTTTTGAAGGCAGTGCTGTGAGTACAGAAGTATTATTAGAAGCGGGGATTTGCAAAGCCGGTTCCTTAGCAGCAGTTCTGAGAAGTGATGCCTTAAACTTAGCAATGGTAACTCTTGCTAAACACTACGGCGTCACCCATATTTTGAGTCGGATGCGCCACCCCGACTTTGCCGAACCACTGCGGATAGCTGGAGCTAACCATATTGTCAGTACTGTTGAACTATCAGTTGCAACAATGGTGAACGCCATTGAGTATCCACAAGTGGAATCAATGATGCATTTTGAGCAGGGACAGATTGAGGTTCTAAAACTTTCCATCCCTAACAATTGCTATGTTGCTGGTCGTAGCGTTGCCGAAATTGCTCAGGATTCCCAATTCCCTACTGGTTCGCTAATTATTGGTTATCAATCCCATCCCCATGAAGATTTGATGATTCCTAACGGTAGTACAATACTGGAACCTCATTCAACTGTGCTGATTGTGACTAAACCAGGATGTTTACATCAAGTCATTGATTTTATTGAACAAAGATGTTGAGCGCAGTTCCTACCTAACTATTTATTAGGTAGGGTTAGCTACACATATAAAAAAATTGGTGAGTTTTGATGAAGCCGTATCGATATATTTATTTAGCGATCGCTGTTATTATTCTTGCATCTTGTGAATCAACACCCAAGTCACAACCTAATGCCATTCCAGCAACCCCATTGCAAAAAACAGTGACGCTGGATAAGAATTTTAAGATAGCCAGCGGTGAAACTCTTTATGTTCCGGTCTACTCTCATATCTATCATCACAATCGCCAAGAGATTTTTGAGTTAGCAGTTACCCTTAGTATTCGGAATACAGATTTGAGCAATCCGATTATTATTACTTCTGTGCGCTACTATAACTCAGAAGGTAAACTAGTTAAACAGTATTTGGAGCGCCCTATTCAACTTGATGCGCTAGCTTCTACAGATTTTTTTATCAATAGAAATGACACCAGTGGAGGTTTAGGCGCAAACTTCATTGTCGAGTGGGTAGCCCAAACCGAAATATCTGAACCGATAGTGGAAGCAGTCATGATTGGCACTGACTTTCAACAAGGAATTTCTTTTATCAGTCCTAGTAGAGTAATTAAAAGTCAAAATAACGATAAGCGATCGCCTTTAAAATAATTCGTAATTCGTAATTCCTAATTAAGTGGGGAGATGAGGGAGATGAGGGAGATAGGGGGACAAGGGGACAAGAGGACAAGGGGGTAAACAAAACTCCTAACTCTTAACTCAGCACTCAACACTCAGCACTCCTAATGCCCCATGCCCAATGTCCAATACAACTCTTGGAGAGGCTGCGCCAACGACAACGCTCAGTACAAGTGCCTAATGCCCAACAAATTAATCATCTTCTAATTTCAGTAATTGTTCATCAAGAGTTTGTATCCGTACGCGCACAATTTCTTCTGAGAGAATTCGTTTGCGCATTGCCTCATTGAGCGCTCCTTTTTCTGCCAGCAGTAAACGTCGGCGAATGGCTTCAAGTTTACTGCTCTTGCCACTTCCACCTTCCACCTCATCAGGGCGACGATTATATAGTTCCCGCAGCGTCTTTTCTGCACCGGCAATTCGTACTTGATAAGCTGAACGCATCTCTTCATAAACGGCTTTTGGTAATACCCCTGATTTCAACAGGCTATCTAATTCATCTTGTGCCGCCTTACCCGTCATCAACTGGGCTTGCAACTCTTCAACCTGTTGTTGAATTTCGGAAAATTTAGATAATTTTAAGCGTTTTACCACCCAAGGCAAACTTAAACCCTGTCCCACTAACGACACCAGCACAGAGCCGAAGACTATAGCTATCAGGACTTCTCGCCCTGGTAATGTGGTGGGTAAGCTCAACGCTAGAGCCATTGAGAGTGAACCTTTAATGTTGCCTAAAAACAGTAAATGTTGCCAACGCAATGGAATTGGGCGGTCAATCCAACGAACCACAGCTAGCAGTGGATAAACTGTAAGAACTCGCCCGACTTGATAAGCCAAAACTGCAAGTAAAATTGCAGGTAAAGTTTTCCAGAGTGTTACCAGGTTTATTTCTACACCAATCAACAGAAAAATAAAGGTATTGACAGTAAAACTGGCATATTCCCAGAAACTCAACAAGGTGATGCGACTAGAAGCAGAAGTATTCCGAGAAAGCCCAAAATTACCGAAAATTAAGCCAGCGACAACTACTGCTACAGGGCCTGAGACACCGAGATATTGCCCAACCTGAAAAGTTCCTAATGCAACTGCGACTGTCAGCACAAGACTGCTAAGAGCATCATCTAAACGGGCGAATACAGGTATACTCAAGTAGCCCAAGACTAACCCCACAACGCAGCCTCCTAGAGAGATAAATAGCAGTTGTTGGATTCCCTCTAGAAATGTGAGTGAGCCTGTTGAATATACTTGCACAATCAGGTTGAAGGAAACTAAGGCAGCGGCATCATTGAATAGAGTTTCCCCTTCAACAATAGTGGAAAGCCGGGAAGGCACTGGTATATCCTTAAATACAGCAATCATGGAAACAGTATCAGTGTTTGCCAGCATTACTCCAACAAATAACGCAGGTATCCAACTCAATCCCAAGACAAATTTCAACAGGACGGCAATAATCGCACTAGAAATCACAGCCCCTGGCCCAGCTAGTAGGGCAATTGGTTTAAAGGTGCTGCGTAGACGACTGACATCTGTATTAATACCAGCTTCAAAGAGCAGAATTGGCAAGAAAAGATCCAAAACAAGGGTTGGACTTAAACCAATCCGACGAGATAATAACTCAGTGATGGGCAAACCTGCTAGTACTAAACCCGTAACATAAGGAATTCCCAACCGTCGGGACAGCAAAGCTACTCCTGTAGCAAGGAGCAAGAGAATAATTGAAACTTTGACTAATTCGGTAACATCCACTATTGCGTTTTGGAAAGTTAGTTTGACTTGACTGATAGATTCTCTCTTCATTCATGCCAAATTAGCAAGTTCAGGGTGTGGGTTCAGAATGGAACGAGCCAGTACTTGCTACCATAGCTCGGCAATCCTAGCACCAAACTCAGAGTCACTAAATTAAATTTAGTATTTGTTCGGATATTGTTGAGCAAAAGCCAAGTCACTTTCAATTAACTTGGCATCTGTTAGGTTAGCCCCACTCAAATTGCACAAGTGAAAATTTGCCCCTCTGAGGTCTGGTAGTGACAGATTAGCTCCTGTTAAATTTGCACCAGTGAGGTTGACTTCACTTAAGTTAGCACTACTTAGGTTAGCCCCCTGAAGTGAAGCTTGTTGGAGGTCTGACTCGCTTAGGTTTGCCCTCATCAAGTATGCTTTACTCAAGTCGGCTCCACTTAAATTCGCTTGAGTTAGGTCTGCTGCTGTTAAATCAGCTTTACTTAGATTGGCTTGCCTTAAATCCGCCCAACTCAATGAGGCATAACTTAGGTTAATTTCACTTAACTTCACTGATGCAAGTACTGCACACCTCAAATTAGCATTAACAAAATTTCTTTCTCCGATTGCATAACGGCGTAAAATTTCATCAGTTGTTGCTCTGTCTAAAACAGCTTTTGATGCGCCTTCATAACACCATGTAGCTTTTAATAGTTTGGCAGCAGTGTTAACAGCTACCTCATCACCAGAAGCCACAACTACACCATTGCAGCCATCCCACTGACCGTTAAGCATTAGGGCAATCTCACTAGCGGCAGCAATTGAGTCAAATAGTAAAACACATTCTTTATGCCGTTTTAACCAGTTATTCCAACCAATCGAGATAATATTTTTCATTTCTATAAATTTTGGCATTTTCAGACGATTGTGGCTCTAACTATCTATTCTGGCTAATAACAATCAGACTGGTGTGTGTAACAACCGACCATGATTGTGCGTGTTTAACGAATGCTTGCTAAAAGTTCTCTCTTAACCGACGTTGGGCGGGTATGTTATCACACTTAAATATGTTTTTGTTGGGTGCGTAATACCAATTCGCAATTCGCAATTGAGAAATTTAGATGCTGCAAGGCAATCCCTGCTTACATCTGTTGCCTTATTTTAGAGAATTGGTGTAAGCTGTTAATCGTAGCGATTAAAACTAGGACAATTGCTAAAACCAATACGGTATTTCTGAGCATTGAGTTATCAGAATGCTTGAGTGCGATCGCTACCAATGCCCAGAGTGTTACTCCTGCATAAGCAATGTCTCGACGCTGGATGACTATAACTGCTGCAACTGTTGTTGCTATCAATACCATGACGAGAGTCCAAATTACAGCAGAAATCCCCCAACCGTTCCACCCGTGAAAATCTAAGGCACACGCTACATTGACAATGGTCGCCACGCTAATCCAGCCTAGATAAATACTAATAGGAAAGTGAATACACCATTTTTTCAGCCGAGGTACAGGTGATTTGCCAATTTCTAACTGCACATAGACAGCAATTAGCGGCAACAGAATCAAGAGCATTGCAATCACAGAAAGAGCAAAAAACCGAGACAAAAACAGATACACCCAGATACTTTGAGCAACACAGGCAACCACTAACAGATAACCTGTCTTACATAAATCAGGCTCATGTCGCTGGTTAGGTAGAACTTGGTATACCCCAAAAGCAAACAACCCAAGGTAAATTAGCCCCCAGATAGCAAAGGCGTAATTGGCAGGGATAATCAGGACATTTTTAAACAAAATATTGGAAATTTCCCCGATGCTAAGTCCATTGAGCGGAAAAACGTTCGATACTACGTTGATAAAAAAAGCACCAAAGATTGCAGCCAAAGTAACAAGCTGCCGCCAAAGATCCCGGTAATTGCCTCTTGTGGACTGCTGCATAGGATGTTAACTCATAATCTTTTGTACTTTTAGCTTACATCCCAAAAAGAGTGATGCATATAAGCCACAGTCATATCGAGCAAGTTAATCAGGAGTTAAACTAATTATTGACCTCACTGCTTTTAAGGTACTGTCCATGCAGCTACTTCAAACTACCGACAAAGATTTTTCTGTGAAATTCAAAACTCTTGTAAGCGATCGCCGGGAAGTTACAGTTGATGTTAGTGGGACAGTACGCGAGATTCTGGCTGATGTGAAAGTGCGTGGTGATGCCGCAGTCAAGGAATATACTAACCGCTTTGACCGTAACAATCTCCAGTCTTTGCATCTAAGCGAAACTTTTATTGCCGAACACGCAACGCAATGTCCTGCCGATGTCTTGGCGGCGCTGGAATTTGCTGCTCAAAGGATTGTGGCTTTCCATGAAAAACAACTACCACAAGATATTGGCTATACCGATGCAGTCGGGGTAAAACTGGGATTGAATTGGGTAGCGCTGTCGCAAGTGGGAATTTATGTACCAGGGGGACGGGCTAGCTATCCGAGTTCTTTGTTGATGAATGCCTTACCAGCTAAGATTGCTGGTGTTGAAAGAATTGTCATGACAGTACCGATGCCTGGCGGTGAGATTAATCCCGCCGTATTGGCTGCTGCTCAAGTTGCTGGTGTTACAGAAATATATGGCATTGGTGGGGCGCAAGCGATCGCAGCATTAGCCTATGGTACAGAAAGCATTGCCCCAGTAGATAAAATTGTTGGCCCTGGTAATGCTTATGTTGCTGAAGCCAAGCGTCAAGTCTTTGGCACTGTTGGCATTGATAGCATCGCTGGCCCTTCAGAAATTTTAGTGGTAGCCGACAGCCAGAACAACCCAGATTGGATTGCCTGGGATTTATTATCGCAAGCAGAACATGATCCTAGTGCCCAGTCAATCTTAATTACTGATTCCGAAATCTTCGCGCAACAAGTAATAAAGGCTGTTGAGAAAATTCTCGCCGATTTACCCACCAGAGAAGTTGCCAGTGCAAGTTGGCAAAATTATGCAGCCGTGATTCTGGTCAGCGATTTGCTAGAGAGTATACCACTGCTCAATCAACTAGCTCCTGAACATGTGGAATTGTGCACAGACAACCCGCAACTGCTTGCCGATCAAATTAAGTGTGCCGGGAGCGTGTTTTTAGGACGCTATACTCCAGAAGCGATTGGCGATTATTTAGGAGGCCCCAACCATGTACTGCCAACTGCCCGTTCTGCCCGCTTTGCCTCTGGTTTGAGTGTCTACGATTTTCTCAAACGAATTACTTTTTTAGAATGTGACAAACAATCATTACAGACAATAGGCAAAGCAGCTGTCACCTTAGCAGAAACAGAAGGTTTGCCAGCCCATGCAGGTAGTGTATCTGTACGCTTGCAATAAAAAGCTGAGAAGAAATGGAGAGAGTATCTACACTTGACATTGATTAAAAGGTTCTCGAATAAAATAGAGTGCATCGCGTTTTTGTACTTCCATACCGCCTCTATTCCAGTTTCCCCAACGAGTTATAAATTTTTTCCCACCTTCGCGACGTTCAATCGCAACAGTAAAATTATTACGGAGTTCCCGATAACATCCATCCAAATTCGTCAAGGTCAAATCCAGTGCTGGGATATTAAATTTATTCTCCCCTTTATTGACAACAAAAAATCCTTCACTGCCTCGCTCCATTAGCAATACAGTCGGACTATCAATGGCTGCTAAGACATTTTCTTTGATATTTTTTTTCTGATTTCCTCTTTGATGCATAATTTGGCGGAATTTGACACCATATTTGATAAAAGAAGCATCTCTATTATCCCAGTTCAGTATTAAAGGAGTGCCACTTTCTCTTGCCAGGATATATGCTGTTGCGAGGAAAGAGTCAGAAGGATCGCTATAGGGGTTAATCGCATTGGAATTAATCTCGCGGATAGTATCGTGGTTTCTGCCAAAAGTAACGCTACGCGGATCGTTTATGCCTGTGGGAACTCGCAGAGAACGCAAATCTCCACCAAAGCTGAAGGCATTTTTCATTGAATTGTAGAGAACAAAATCTGTGACAGCAGCAATCCAGTTATAATTTTCTGCACTGGTGTCGCTATCTGTGATTACCTCAAGATAATTCCATGCTTTTCCTTGACTTTGTTGATTTACATAGCTGATGTACTCTTTGACAACATCTACTGGGATATGTTTGGCAGCATCAAATCGAAATCCATCAATCCCTAAATCTAGCAATTTTTTTAAATGAGCTTTTTGAATTGTTTTAACATTATTGGTAAATCTCAATTCAGGAAGTCCACCTAACCAACAATTAATTTCTGAATCTCTATTGCCATCACTATAATTAATGCTACAAGATTTTTTACCTGGACGGTTTGAATCCGAATTAAAGTCATTTATAGAAAGACCTGGAAATTTAGTTAAATATTCAAAATCATCATTGCCATCTAAATTAGCCATGTGATTGAAAACAACATCAGCAATCACTTTGACATGACAACTGTGGGCTTGACTAATAAGTTTTTTTAAATTGAAGAGTGAACCTCTACCTTCGATAATGCTGTAGTCTACAGGTTGATAGCGTGCCCACCATTCTGGAGCAGGATTAGATTTTTGGGCTGGAGAAATTTGAATGTGAGAATATCCTTGCTTCCCTATTTCACATACAAACTTTTCAATATCAGTGTACTGCTGATCAAATGCATGAAAAATCGCAGAAGGTTTTTCTCCTGCTAATGTCTTAATCGGGTAAATACAAGTTGTGCAGATTACAACTGCACAGATGAAGATATTTTTCATCAAAGATATTACTCCTAAACCGTATCGTGTTTTACTATGCCATAAAGTTTCCTGGGAAAACCTCAAATTCTTCTCCGTCGATTTCTGCGATCGCTTGTCCCGATAAAATGTAAATCCATTCTTCCTCACAGTGGTGGGAAGTGGATAGAATTTGTGGTTGCGTTGCAAAAACTAGGGCAGGTCTGGTAGAAATGTGGTTGTAGCAGTAGTCTTGTAACAAAGTTAGCCCGTTAATCAACTCAAAAGAACCGTTTAAATGGCGTCATTTCCAATCCGAGATCATTCTGCTATGTGTGCGGTGGTATCTACGATATCTATTGAGCTAGAGGAATCTGGAAGAAATGATGCAGGAACGGGGACTTTTGGTCGATCACACAACGGTTTATCGTTGGGTACAAGCTTATGCTCCAGAAATTGAATCTCGATGCATCGTAAAGGACAAGTCAAGGGAATTGAAAAAACAGACATCGTTGCTCAAGTGAAATTTGTGGCTCAAATTTTGGGAGTAGTCGCATAACTCGTTCTGATTTATACAGAGCTTTTGTCCTTTGCAAGTTTTTGCAACACAACCGAATTTGTCAAAGCCAGTTACCAACTAAAACATAAGGTGCCCAGTAGCCAGGACGACTGTAATTGGGATAATCTTTTAACAACTTTACTTGGGCACGACGCAAGGCTTCAGCCTTTGTCACCTCATTTTTAACTAACTCCCGATAAAATTCACCGATTAAGATAGCAGTAGATTTATCACTGATATGCCATAGTGAAGCCAAGGTACTACGGGCACCAGCTTTCACAGATGCTCCTGCTAGCCCTAGCGTGGCGCGATTGTCACCAGTAGCAGTTTGGCAAGCACTTAACACCAACATTTCCAAGGCTTCTGAGCGAGTTTGATCCCGACGACGCAGCAGGCTATCAAATTGTGTAACGTTGATCGGCCCATCATCTGCAAGTATAAAAGTATTCTCAACACTGGAGCTAAATTGACCGTGAGTTGCCAGATGTAACACATTAAATGGTACAGCATTTACCTTACTCTCTAGGTTTTTGCTGTTGAAGTCTCGGTTTAGTAACTGGGTGGTAGACGCGATCGCTTGGGAAATAGAGTCGAATTCTGATTTAATTTCTGGTAGCGGTGGAAATTGCTGTTGAAAGCCTTCTGGTGGTTGCACTAATCCGGCAGCTAGTACATTGAGTTTTGTTTGTGTCAAGGGTTTGAGTGCGAGTAACTGAAGTCCTAAGCTGAGTGCTACAGCGTATTTTTCTACCAGATATTGCTGACCGTCATACAATATAGCCATTGGCACATTTCGCAATATTCCATCCAGTACAAATACAAGGGTTTTGACGCCACTATCTTGTAAATCTGACTCAATTTCTTTGATTAACCACCCATAGACTTCCTGTGATAGCGCCTGCACTTCCTCAGTTCGATCGGGTTCTAATAGATACTCTCTGAGTTGTTTTATAGTACCTTCTACCTCGTTCTGTGACTTATTTACTGTATAATTACGCAGTGGTTGGTTAGGAATTTTAACAATTACTTGGAGTTGATCAGGCAGAATAATTGGATAAACGATCGCGGCTGTAGGATTATCTTTATCTACTATTGTGTCAAGCAAAACAGTTTTGGCATTAATGCAAGCTTCCCGGAAAAAGTCGTCTAATTCCGCTAGTTGCAGGGCTTCAATCCTCTGTCTAGCTTTGTCTAGGATTGGTTCGCTCGGATGAGTTTGCTGAAACTGCAACAATAATTCTACGGACTCTCGATATACAGGTTCTACACTTTCTTTAAAGGAAAACTGGACATCTCGATTCACAACTACTAAGTCACTACGGAGAGTCTGCAACTCACTGATCGCAGTATCATAGCTAACAATAGCGCCTTCAATCTCTCCTTGCTGTTTTAACAAGCGTCCTAACTGCCAATGCCAACGATAAGCGATATCTGGGGCATTGATTGTTTGGGCTATGGTCAGTGCCTGTTGGGTGAGGTTCTGGGCTATTGACCATTGTTTAGTTTGCTCGTATACACTGCCCAGAGTCCCTTGGGCAAAGCTCTCGGCTCGTTTATCTGCCAAATCTTCAGCTTGTTGCAAGGCTCTGGCGCAGATTTGAGCGATCGCTTTGGGTGTAGTCCCAAATTTCATCAAGCTTTGAGCTAGATTAATCTGGGCATAAATAGTTGTCACAGAAGCAGGTAGTTGTGCCAGTTGAGTTTGGATTTGCGGCAATAGTGTCTGCACGGCGGCTGTTTGTCCCGTGTTCACTAGTAGGTTCAACTGATTAACTTGAGCCTGAACTTTGCTAATTGGGTTAGGAGCGATCGCAGCAGCTTGCTGATAAAACTGTATTGCACCCTTAAAATCTTGCTGTACTTGTGCCGTGTTGCCTAAACTGAATAAAGCCGCGCTCACATCCTGGGGAGAATCCAATTTTTGGGCAATTGACAAACTTTGCTGTAATACCTGACGGGATTGATTCAAATCTCCTGCTAGTTGCAGAGCATTCCCAAAAGACCGTAATTCTACTGCTTTACTGACTGAATTAGGTTTTGATTGTAACTCCTCCTGTAATTGAGTCAAGATCGTCAAAGCCCGACGGTAAAATCCCAAAACTTGCCATGCTTGTGCTTGATTGATGCGATCGCGGGTAATGCCATTTTGATCGCCTAATTGCTTATAGCTGGCTTCCGCATGTTGCCAGGTGTTAAGTGCCTGTTCAGCTTGTCCCAAGTCTAGTTGAATACTACCTTGAATATCTAGAATTGGAGCCAAAACCTGAAGATTTTCGCCAGTAGAAGATTTTTCGAGTAACTTCAAGCTATCTGTAATTGCTTGTTGCGCTTGTGTCAAATTACCCAGTTTTTGATATGCTAATGCCAAATTACTTAATGCTACAGCTTGCCGCAATTCATTGCCCTGGCTGCGATAACTTTTAACTCCTTGTTGCAAAACTTTAGCCGCTTCTGCAAACTGTCCTGCCTCATACAGCATTTTACCCTGTTGCAGCAAATCTTGTGTTTGTGCAGGAGGATTTTGGATTGAGACTCCAAAAGTTGCGATATGTTGTGTCTCTAAAGTTGCAGCAACAGGAAAAGTAATAACGCACAAAAAAGCTGTCACCAGAACCAAGAGCATGAAAACAGGCAACTTATGGATTTTAAAGGGATGAATCAACCATATATTTAATCCGTCACATATCCGTTGCCACTGATTATTTTTATAACTTTTGAGTTTCATCGTAATTCCTCCCCCGATTGGAGTAACGGGCGTTGCAGAGAAAGCGGGATGATTTTGCTAGTTTTGTGGGATGGGGCGATTTGCCCGTCCCTTGTATTTCAGGGCTCTCGTGTCGCCCACCCTACAAGAATCATCCTTGATTCAGCAACGCCGAGTAACGAATCATTGACTACAGGACATGGCAGAAGGAATAGAAGAACTTTGCACAGATTGAGCCACAAGCATAATATTACCATTAGCATCGGCAATCCATCCTTGAGCCTCCACAATCGGCTCGGTAGATTTGGTCATAGATGCAGTAGATAATTTATCCGTGACTGTGTGTGTTACTTGTGCGGGCAAATCTACCCAACCAGTAATCACTGCTCGTCCCCGCAACGGTTCATTAGGACTTTGGGGTAATCCACCGCGTCCGGTGGCGATAAAACGACTGGGGTTTTGTCTTCCTCTGGGAGTGCAACCTTGGGCAATTTGTTGGGATGCATCCACGAGGTTAGAGGGTAGTTGAATTAAGCCGCGACTGGGGTCAGTATCAGGTGTGTTGAGATTTATCTCACCATTTAAGGAAGGGTTGGTTTGGGAGATGGCAGTGATATCACTTGTTGGTAACTGACTAGGATTTAGCTTTTTCGGGTCGGTTGTTTGCAACTGCTGCTCAAGCTCTTGCCGACTGCGCGGCTGTAGCCCAAAGATGCCAGTAGAGTTGATAATAACTTTCCCGCCGCTACCCTCGAAAGCGTTGGCAGTGATATCGCTATTTTCATTGGGGACGGCAACTACAAAGCCTCGGTAGTTTGGGAGGTTATTGATAATGATATTACCGCCATCACCACCACCTTGTGTAGTGCCCGCAGTAGTGGAGATTTGACTGTCTCGACGCAAGAGTAATAAGTCCCGCACATTCAAGTCGAGATTGCCGCCATTGCCTGAGGCAGTCGTAGCTTGAATACTGCCTTTATTGTTAAGAAGAATCAAACGGGCTGTAACTCCTATATCACCTGCTGTTCCCTGTCCAATGTTGCTAGCAGTTAGTTGAGCTTCATCTTTCACAGACAGCGATTCAGTAATAATAGTAATATTGCCACCCTTGCCAACTGCTCCAGGTAACACTCTACTGAAGATACCTGTATTACTTCCACTTAAAGAGACGCGATCGCTTGCATTAATCTTGACACTACCCGCATCACCTTGTCCGCTAGTGGTGGTAGTTAATCCTGCTCCATCGGCGATCAATAGCGACCCCGTGGTGACGGTAATGCCCCCAGCATTACCCAATGCTCCAGGGTAAACTACGGTGGCGACATTTGCGTTGTCTGTCAAGGAAAAGCGCTCTTTAGCTTTAATCGTCACACTGCCTGCATTTCCTTGCCCAAAGGTACTAGCAGACAATAAAACGTCTTTGCTGAAGGAGACGGTATTGTGAGCCTCAATCCTCACATTTCCTGCATCTCCTTGTCCTGCAGTACTGACTGTTAGGAAAGCCCCATCTGTTGCAGACAGTGATCCGGTAGTAATAGTGATATCCCCACCCTTGCCCGCTAGTCCAGGTGCTGAGTTGCTGAATATACTACTGGAATATCCATTACTACCTATTCCACTGAAATAAACAGCATCACGGGCGTTAATTGTGACGCTGCCTGCATTCCCTTGACCTTCAGCGATGCTCACTAATCTAGCTCCATTAGTGATATATAGTGAGTCAGTATTAATAGTAATGTCCCCAGCGTTGCCCACTGCTCCGAATGGCACTGCGGTGAAAGCACCACTGCTACGCTGCCCGTCATCACTGACCCCTTCAAAAGAGACTGTATCACGGGCGTTTATCGTTATACTGCCAGCATTCCCTCGTCCTTGAGTGTTTGCGGCTATTCGTGCCCCATTGGTAACAGAAACAGCCCTGGTAGTGATAGTCACATTCCCACCCTTGCCTTCTGCTCCAGGTCCGACTGCGCTAGAAGCAACGCTGTCTACTCCATCAAAAGAGACACGATCCTGAGCCTTAATCGTCACATTGCCTGCATTCCCACCACGCCCAAGAACGTCCGCACCCAATTGAGCACTATTAGTGACAAACAGCGAGCCATTGGTAGTAATATTGACGTTCCCACCACTACCTTCGCCGAGTTTTTCGACTCTGCTGAAAGCACCTGTACCTCTGCCATCAAAAGAGATTCGATTACGAGCGTCAATACTGATATTGCCTGCATTGCCTTTGAAGAAGGTACTTGTACTAAGTTGAGCGTTATTGGTGACAGATAGCGTTCCGGTAATGACGGTAACATTCCCACCATTACCCCTATTTCTTACATTACTGAAAACACCTGTACCACGACCATCAAGTGAGACAATATCACGGGCATCAATCAACACATTACCTCCATTTCCTAGACCAGAGGTACTAGCGGTTAATCTAGCGCCATTACTTGCCAATAGTGACCCAGTTGCCACACTAATGCTGCCTCCATCACCAACAGATCCACGGAAGACCTCATTAAGTACTCCACTGAAAAAGTTATTACCTTCTACTCCATCCAAGACGATGTTATTTCTAGCATCAATGAAGATATTGCCTGCATCTCCTCGCCCACGAGTGTTAGAAGACACTCGAGCGCCATTGGTTAGGGAGAGTGACCCAGTTGTTACACTAATGTTGCCACCGTTGCCCACTGCTTGACGGCGTCCAACACTACTAAAGACACCTGTAGGAGACAAACCATCGCCAGTCACACCATCCAATGAAATGCTGTCACGAGCATCAATAGTAACATCACCCGCATTTCCCCGACCAGAAACGCTGGCATCTATTTGCGCTCCATTACTTGCAAACAGCGAGCCAGTATTGATGGTAACACTTCCTCCATTACCCACTGCGTCAGAACCAACCTGACTGGAGGCACCAGTCCTACTTCCATCAAAAGAGATATCTTGAGCTTGAATGGAGATATTACCTGCATTCCCTTGTCCAAAAACGCTGGCAGACAATTGAGTGCCATCAGTTAAAAATAGTGAATCTGCGATGATGTTAAGGTTGCCAGCACTACCTTTACCATTAGAGTCTACGATATTTAAAATTCTGCTAGCCTGCCCACCTCGAATGATGCCCGTGGCATTCAGCGTTAAATCTCCTGCCTGACTACTTGCAGAACCTAACCCTGGTGCTATCCCAGCTAGTAGCCAACTTGCTCCCAAAACCTCTATGTTTCGGGCGTTGATGGCGATACTTCCCCCCTTGCCAGCAGAGACATCAACGTTGGCTCTGTTGATCAGTGATACATCTGCCTGTGCTATATCTTCAGGAAGATTCAAACTCAAATTACTACCATCTATATTATTTAAATTAACTGTTCCTGCACTCGCCAATCCTCCTAACTCAACCCTCCCACCAAAAGCATTTAACCTTCCACCATCCATGCTGATGTTGCCACCCACTAGCAGCAAACTTTGACCATCTACTACACGTAGACCAAAGGCATTAAAGCCGGACTGATTTAATCCTGCTGGTGCGACAGAGTTATTTTGAATCGGCGCAGCAGCAATTTGATTGAATAGAAAAGCTGAAGGATTGACTGTCAATAATGCAGGACTATTTGGATTGTCAGCACTGAAAAAACTTTGATTGCTAAACTGTATCGCATTAGCAGTAGTCGCCACAAAAGAACCACCAATGTTCAGCGAGGCATTTTTACCAAAAATAATCCCCGACGGATTAATCAGAAATAGGTTAGCTATACCATTAGTGCGAATTAACCCATTAATGTTAGAAACTGACTTACCCGTTACCCTGCTAATGATGTTTTGAATGTCAAGAGCATTATTAAAGAAAGCAGTGCTTCCAGTGGGAACGGAAAACTCTCCAAAGCTGTGGAACAAATTGCCACCCGCTCTGGTTCCTCCTTCAATAATTCTGGTGTTCTCTTCTAGTTTGACAGTGGAATTATTAGGTAGAGTGCTATCAGGGGTAATTTGAGCAAAAGCACAATTTGCCCAAAAAGCTGCGATCGCAATTCCCATCCCCACAGAAACAGCAATTGTTGAATCAAGGTTAGTTTGTAACGGGATTGTGGTGGTGGGTATTATAGGCTGTGTCATCGCTTTGGCGATTCGCTTTAATGCTTTGGCCTAATATTATTCTGCTAAGAGTAGTGAAAAGTAATAACTTTTCTGAAGAAATACTTAGATAAATAGAAATTTTTCTCCCGATTAGAGTAACGAATTATTGACTACAGGATATGGCAGAGGGAATAGAAGAACTTTGCACAGATTGAGGCACAAGCATAATATCACCATTAGCATCGGCAATCCATCCTTGAGCCTCCACAATCCGATCGCTAGATTTGGTCATAGATGCAGTAGATAATTTATCCGTGACTGTGTGTGTTACTTGTGCGGGCAAATCTACCCAACTTGTAATCACTGCTCGTCCCCGCAACGGTTCATTAGGACTTTGGGGTAGTCCACCGCGTCCTGTAGCGATAAAACGACTAGCGTTTTGTCCTCTTCTGGGAGTGCAACCTTGGGCAATTTGTTGGGATGCATCCACGAGGTTGGAGGGTAGTTGAATTAAGCCGCGACTGGGGTCAGTATCTGGACTGTTGATAGTTACTTCCCCACTCAGTCCCAATTGGGAACTTGCTGTAATGTCGCTCTTTTCGGTTAGGCTTTTTTGCGGAAGAATACCGAAAATACCGTTTGTTGTAATGTCAATTCTACCACCAACCCCTGTAAAGGCATTAGCAGTAATGTCACTATTTTCTTTGGGGACGGCGACAATGAAAGGGCTATTAATGGTGATGTTCCCGCCATTGCCACCGAATTCGCTACTGCCGGCAGTGGTAGAAATTTTACTATGATTGCGTAGTAATAATAAGTCTTGCAACTTCAGGGTAATATTACCACCATTCCCCGATCTGGTTATGGCAGCGATCGCTCCTTGGTTATCCAGGCTCAGAGAACGAGCTTGGATGTCAAGGTTGCCTGCCGTCCCTGAGCCGATACTACTGACAGTGACTTCACCTCCATCCCGGACACTCATCTGCTCAGTTTCCAGCCTTAAACTTCCCCCACTACCAGTACCTTCTGGCGTCACCGCAGCGCTGATTTGGCTGTTAAAGTTACCATTTGGTGATTTGCCAACGACTTCCACAGATTTCGACGCATGAATTCGTAATCTACCGGCATTGCCCTCTCCAGCAGTTCCAACCGATACTATTGCACCACCTTTCACACTCAAGCGTTCGGTTTCAATTGTTAAATCGCCACCATTGCCTCTAGGTGGAATAACTGTTTCGTCTGCGTCTACTTGAACACCTGCATTGATACCTGTAGCAAAGAGGTTATCAACAGGTGTATCAAATACCTCTACCTCAGAGGCACGAATTGTGAGATTACCAGCGTCGCCTTGACCGAAAGTAGCGACTTGCACTTTGCCTCCATGACTGACACTCAAGCGTTTTGTCTCAATGGTCAAGTTGCCACCACGACCCTCACCTTGAATGTTTACCTGAGCAAATAAGCCAGCAGGATTTTCAATATTAGATGTAAACGATTTGATTTTTCCACTGATTTCCACTGACTCGGCAGCGTGAATAGTCAAATTTCCTGCAAACCCTTTACGGTAAACACTGCTTGCAACTTGACTATCAATGATATTCATCGTGACAGTTTCAATGTTGATATTGCCAGCATTCCCTTGTCCAAAACTACTGGCAGATAGTTGTCCTTCTCGGACAATCAACTGATTGGTATTAATTGCCAAATCTCCTGCTGTTCCTGTACTCGATGTTTGAGTCAACAAGCTGCTGGGAAAGGGAAATAGACTATTACTATTAGTAGCAGGTCCGATCAGTTTAACTGATTGGGAGGCATTTACTGTCAAACTTCCTCCAGCCCCACTACCGTTAGTTCGAGCTGAAATCGCTGCTCCATCTTGGATTAACAACTGATTGGTGCTAATCGTAATCTTTCCTGCGGACCCTGTGCTATATGCGTTAGAACTTATTCTGCTAGGATACCATCTATTAGGAAACTGTGGAAGAATAGGAGTACCGACTAGCTGCACTGATTCGGCATTTACTGTTATACTTCCTCCAACCCCTTTACCTTCGTTATCGGTTATGATTCCGGCTCCATTTTGGATAAGTAACTGTCTAGTGTTAATCGTGATGTCTCCGGCGTCTCCGACTCCATTAGATGCAGCAAATATACGAGTATAACTTAAGTAAGGATTATCTGGAATACCGATTATTTGCACTGATTCTGGGGCATTCACGGTCAAATTACCTGCCACACCTTCACCGGAAGTAGAAACCGATACTTGCCCCCCATTTTCGACGAGCAACCTAGATGTATTAATTGTTAGTTTTCCTCCTTCTCCTGTCGCGCCAGAACTACTCTGAGTAAACAAATTGCTGCCAAACTGGCCACTAACTGTCAAACCTGCCACTTGTACAGACTCTGAGGCATTTACTGTTAAATCTCCCGCCGCTCCTGCATTGTATGTACCAGATGAAATCTTTCCTCCTGCTAAGATTTGTAACTGTCTTGTGTTAATTGTCAGGTTTCCTGCTTCTCCTGTGCCAAAAGTTTCAGCAAATAAACCACTGCGAATTCCAGTAGGTGATTCTCCAACGACTTGCACTGATTCGGAAGCATTTACACTCAATCCTTTTCCAGGTAATGCTCCTAAAGTGCTGGCTTCAATCTTGGAACCTCCATTGACTGTAACTCCTTTACCCCACACCTGAATAGCGCCGCCACCTTCGCCACTGGTACTAACCAAGGCTTGATTACTGAGTGAGATATCGGCTTTAGCTACACCATCAGGAACAATCAAACTCAAATTATTACCATCCACATTCAGTCCGACTGTCCCCTCACCTGCAATTCCTGCCAATTCCACTCGTCCACCCAAAGCATTCAATTGACCTTCGTTGATGGCAACGTCTCCACCCACTAATAGCAAACTCTGACCATCTGGTACTTGTAAACCAAAGATATTATCTCCTACTGGTGCAATTGACCTGTTTTCAATTCTGCCAGCCTGAAGTTGATTGAACAACAACGCCGAAGGATTAACTGTTAGTAATGAGGAAGGAGTCTGAGGATTAGTTGCACTAAATTCTAACCCATTGCCAAACACAAAAGAATTCGCCGTACTTCCGACAAAGGAACCCGCTACATCTAGTCGTGCATTCTTCCCAAATAAAATGCCATTGGGATTGATCAAAAATAAATTTGCACCGCCGTTCACCCCCAAAGTACCAAGAATATTCGAGATATTACTTCCCGTCACCCGTGTGAGAATATTGGAGATTCCCGTGGGATTGGCAAAATAAACTCGCTGGGATTCTCCGACATTGAATTCACGAAAACTATGGAACAGGTTAGCACCGCGAATTGTTCCACCATCAATGCGGTCAGCAGCACTACCTTTAATATTGACATTGGGAGTGATTCTTGAAGAGTTATTACCCAATGTTCCATCAGGGGTAATCTGGGCTAAGGCGTGATTTTCACAACAAAATATGACACGAGCAAGCACTCCAATAATGCCAAAAACTCCTAATAAACCTGAGAGCCAATTCCTATTTCCACAGATTGCCATATCAGAGCCAGCCTCTCTTGCTCATTTCATTCCTGTGAATATGCAATCAATCACGCCACGGCTTCGAGCTACATATTCAAGGGTTTTCTGCTAACCGTCCCGATCAATTTTTCTACAATTAATTTCAGCAGATATTTTAATTCGATGAGAGGAAAGTTTTTAAAACTTAAACTTTAGGTAATGGTTCCCAAAATCAAAAGTTAAAAATCACTAATCAACTTCGCCTTATGGAGAAAGAATTGCAGCACCATTTATTCACGGGAAATAATAAATAGACTTTTCACCTAATAAGGGTTTCAAATTTTTCGAGCTAGGCAGGGCAAGGGTTTAAGACGCCAATTTTTTATAAAGCGACAAGTTTAATAACTGGAGTTTAGACTAAAGGAGAGCGAACGTTAGGTCTGGAGTCTAGACTAAAGCAAACGAAAATAAGTCAAGAACTTTGTTGGCTATCACGATCTAGCCTGACAATTGAGAGATATGTCTATGCTTAATATATGTTTATATACCCAGTTATCAAGATTCTTGAAGCCATTAGAGTTTCACGTAGGGATGACTGAGTTATACTCGTAGCAATCGACGGTGCTGGAGGCTCTGGTAAATCTACACTTGCTCGTGAATTGCATTCCTCGAACAGATGCGTAGGTTGGGGAGCCACTGCGTTGGACGGGAACACCTGCTTGAAGCAAGTGGCGTTTGAACGGAGTAAAACCCAACAATTATAAGATTTTGAGGTGTTGGGTTGAGGGACGAAACCCAACCTACATCCATATCTAAATCGAGACTAGTTATGTTGTTGCCGTTGACAACTCCTCGACTATCGCGGTAAGAGGATTCTTTCGTCAGCCAACGTTTCCTCTAAAAGCATTGCCTTTCAATCAACGACAGCCCGAATTCAATAAACGACAGCCCGAATTCAATAAACGACTGCCCGAATTCAATAAACGACAGCCCGAATTCAATAAACGACTGCCCGAATTCAATAAACGACTGCCCGAATTCAAT
>NZ_JABXKF010000101.1 GCF_017115165.1 Nostoc sp. LPT
TCGGGTGGTCGTTTATTGAATTCGGGTGGTCGTTTATTGAATTCGGGTGGTCGTTTATTGAATTCAAGCAGTGGTTAGGGTGGGGTAAAACCCAGATTATTGAACAACGTAGAGACTTGTGTGTACACCGTAGCCCCGCAAGCGGGGAGGGGTTGGGGTGGGGTGCAATGACTGTGGGAATCATAACTATTTATCCGCACATGATATAATTCGTAATTCGTATGTGTTCAATAAGTGAATTTAGCTAAACTATAAAAATCAAATTTACTCAACATCTCCAAAAATGTGAATACCGCAGGTACTTGCAGGGCATTAGATAAAATTGCAGTTGCAATTACTCTTTCGAGCGGTGCTGGTAAACTGTATACCTTCACCTTTGGGGGAATGGGTACAGCTGCTAAACGAGGCATAATAGCTGCTCTCAGTCCTTGATTCACCATGCTAACGACTGTAGAATCTTCTTGAATATCGGTAGCAGTATTGATTGGAATTGCGAAAGTCTTCAGGTGGTTGTGAAGAATGCGTCCACAGGGTGTACAAGGAAGCAAAACCGGCGGATAGGCTGCGATGTCTTCCCAAGTAATTTTCAGACTGCTAATTTTGGTATCTGGTGGTAGTAAAGCTACATACTCATCCCGAAAAATTTCCCAGGTTTCAAATTCTTCACCAGTTGGCAGACAGGTAATACCAATATCAGCACGTCCATCATGCAAACACTGCTCTACATCTGTGAAAGCAGCACACTCTATGATTGTGACAGCAATCTCTGGGAATTGATCGTGAAATTGAGCGATCGCTTTTGGTAATAGATGAGTAGCGACGCTCCGAAAAGCCGCAATTCGCACATGACCACCGTGTAAACCTTTATGCAAGTTTGCTTCGTGTTGCATCATCTCTAGATGCTGCATTGCTTGACGCGCATGATACAAAATGCGCTCTCCAGCAGGTGTCAGCACAGCACCGTGACGACCTCTGGTAAATAATGGCACACCCAGTTCTTCTTCTAGGGTGGCAATGGCATGACTAATTGCAGGTTGGGAAAGCTGCAATTCTAAGGCTGCCTCACTAAAGTTACCACAATCTGCTACTGCAACTATGGCTCGGAGTTGGGAGAGTTTCATCGGCAATTGATGAGAACAAGGGTATACACATCCTGACTTTATTGTGGCAAAAAGGTTGTATTAGTGATTTTTCATATCTATAAATCCCATTTATAGAACCTATGCAAGCCATGATTTGATTCCTAACTGAGATGTTGTTACTGTTTTATTTACCGAGCAACTTTCAGGAAGAATTCTATGAACAATGACATTAGGTGTCTATCAACAGAAGATATAGAAATAAATTGTAGTCCGTCATTCCAGAAAAAATTCAACTTAAACTTCTGGAAATCTCTATATATGATTTGGGAGAATTTTGTCAAAAAACTCCTAGCAAATCCTAATGAATTACAAGTTTGGCAAAAGGTTGACCGCCACGGTAATATCTATTGGCAAGCTTACGACCCGGCAACCGGAAAATCTTTTTATTCAGGTTCCGAAACTGATGTGTGTATGTGGATTGAACAGCTTTATCGGTATTAAAAATATGACACAAATTACTTTGGTAATCGGCAACAAAAATTATTCATCTTGGTCACTTCGTCCTTGGTTAGCGATGAAGCAATTCAGTTTGGAATTCAATGAGATTCGGATTCCTCTCTATAACAACCCAGATTGTTCATTGAAAATTCGGCAATATTCGTCATCAGGAAAAGTACCTGTGTTATTGCACGATACGCAAACGGTGTGGGATTCTCTCGCTATTTGTGAATATTTAGCAGAAACATTTCCAAATCTGCAATGGTGGCCAGAGGATAAGCCTGCAAGAGCATTAGCCCGTTCTATCAGTGCGGAAATGCACTCAGGATTTCAAAACTTGCGTCAGAATATGCCAATGAACTGCCGTACTAAATATCCTGGTAAAGGTTTAGAATCAGGCGTACAACAAGATATTGACCGCATTACCAGTATCTGGCAAGAATCACGTCAAAAGTTTGGGGCTGGTGGCAATTTTTTGTTTGGCAATTTCACAATCGCTGATGCGTTTTTTGCTCCAGTTGTCCTGCGGTTTATCGCCTATGATGTGCAGTTAGATACTGTTTCTAGAGATTATGTGGAGTCAGTTTTGGCACTTCCAGCAATGCAAGAGTGGATAAATGCAGCAAAAAATGAGACAGAAATTATTCCCCAATATGAGTTTTAGAGAATTAGCAAATAGCGAGAAGATGAAGGTTAGAAATATTTTAATTCGAGATGCAAATCAAAGAGATATTACTGCAATTATGGAATTGATTTATTTGAAAGCTGAATTTGATGGTTGTCCTGAATCTGTAGAAGCAAATCCTCAAAAGCTAGAAATTGATTTATTTGGAGAAAAGCCCCTTGCTTTTGTTCTTTTGGCTGAAGTTGATGGGGATACTATTGGATTGGCAACCTATCACTTTATTTATTCAACTTTTTTAGCAAAACCTGGAATTTGGCTTGATGATTTATATGTCAAAGCTGAATATCGAAGCCACCGAGTTGGTCAAGCACTCATGCTACGCTTGCGCCAGATTGGCAAAGAAAAAGGTTGTGGCAGAATCGATTGGACTGTAACTGTGTCTAACGAGCGTGGAATCAATTTTTATGAAAGAATAGGTGCAAAGATTATGAATAAAGTAAAATTATGTCGCTTAGATGGTCAGATATTATAGTAGTGCTTTTCTTACAAATTATTTAGGATTGCGATCGCTCTCTTAAGCCACTCTGGTAAACTGTAAGGTCTATCAAGAAAAATCACCCGATTCATCCCGACACTGTTCAATAGCTTTAAAAGCTGTAGTGCTTATGGAGCATAGCTTATAGCTTTACAAACGTGCTATTATTCTTTAACGACTGTTTAATGGCGTTAAGCTAGAATAAATCCATTTTAATATTAGTAATGCCTAATATTCAAGAACACGTAAACACTCTAATTACGAAATTTGTTCCCGGTTATAGATTTTTTCGTTTACAAGAACTCACAATTGATAAAAATAATTCACTGCAAACAGAAATTAGTAGTAACTCAATTAAAGTTCTCAGTTGGAATATTGCTAAACAAAACTATAATAACGCCTGGGTAGAAGATTTTTCAAAAATAATTGCAACTTATCAACCAAACCTCATCTTTCTACAAGAATTTTCTTTAAAGTTAGAGGCAGAAGAATGGGCCAAATGGTTAAAAATGAATTGGAACTTTGCTCCTAATTTTGTAGATATTCATCATCAAACTTATTCAGGAATTTTTACAGCCTCGACAATCAGCCCAATTACCAAAAAAGTAATAACTACTAAACATCATGAACCAATTGTTAAAACTCCTAAAATTTCTTTAATCACTGAGTACGTGCTTTCTGAGCAAAGCATAACTCTCATGACAATCAATACTCATCTGATCAATTTTGTAGATATAAATAAATTTAAAATACAACTAAATGAATTAGAGCAAGTCTTATCTACACATCGGGGGCCACTAATATTGTCAGGAGATTTCAATACTTGGAGTCGAAAAAGAGCAGTTATCCTCAATCAAGTAACAACTCAATTAGGATTAACGCCTGTAATTTTCGCACCTGATGAGAAGGAGAAAATTAAACGCTTCCTGTTATCACCCCCTTTAGATCATATTTTTTATCGAGATATTAGTGCGAAAAAAGCCAGTGCTAAAGTGCTAGACCAAATTTGTTCATCCGATCATAAGCCATTGCTGGCAGAATTTACTTATACTAATACTCAAAAAAATTAATATGCTTGTAGATGCTGGTGTTCTAGCTATTTTTAGCACAGCTACAGTTGTTGTTCATTTCGTGGGAGTTGCACATGCAGCCCATGCAGTGATGAATGTGCGTTCTTCTCAAGGGGCAATTGCCTGGAGCATATCTCTAATTACCTTTCCCTGGCTAGCTATTCCGTTGTATTGGATTTTAGGAAGAACTAAATTTCATGGATATGCTGAAACATTGCGCTCAGTCTATGCACAACACTACCAGCTTATTCAGCCGATTTATAGTGAACTGATTAAATTTCAGGTTGCACCACCAGATAATCTAGCGCAGTTGCAACCATTAGCGGAGGCTTTTACAGAAATTTCTTTCACATCAGGGAATGCTGCTGAATTACTGATTGATGGTCAGCAAACCTATGAAGCGATGCTAAAAAAGATTGCATCGGCGAGAAATTATATTTTGTTTCAATTTTATACTGTTAACGATGACCAAGCAGGTAATGAGTTTAAAGAAGCGTTGATTGGGAAAGCCAAGCAAGGAATAAGCATCTACTTTCTCTACGATGAAATTGGTTCAAAAAAATTATCTCGCCCTTATATCCAGTCTCTACAACAGCATGGAATTGCAGTAAGTGCATTTAACACCACCCAAGGTCAGGGTAATCGGTTTCAATATAATTTTCGCAATCATCGGAAAATTTTGGTGGTGGATGGAGAAATAGCATTTATCGGTGGACTGAATATTGGTGATGAATATTTAGGAAAAAATCCTCGCTTGAGTCCCTGGCGCGACACCCATATCATGCTTGAAGGGCCAAGTGTACAAAGCCTACAAAACTCCTTTCTGCGAGATTGGTATTGGGCAACTCGAAAACTTCTTGAAGTTAACTGGCAGGTAAAAATTAATCGGGAAACTAATCAAACTGTATTCATACTTCCTACAGGCCCCGCAGATTCGCTACCAGCTTGTAAGCTTTTTTTCGTCGAACTAATTAATCAAGCTCAAACTCACCTCTGGATTGCTAGTCCATACTTTGTGCCGGATGAGGCAACATTGTCAGCCTTAAAACTGGCAGCAATGCGAGGTGTTGATGTGCGAATTCTCTTACCAAATCGACCCGATCACTTATTTGTTTATTTATGTTCCTTCTCTTACTACACCGAAATGGAAAGAATCGGTATCAAGTTGTATCGTTACAAAAATGGATTTATGCACCAAAAAATTATAGTCATTGATGAGAATTTAGCAGGGGTAGGAACTGTTAATTTAGATAATCGCTCTTTTTCCCTAAATTTTGAAGTTATGGGTTTTGTTACTGAGCCTGGGTTTGTCCAAAGTGTGAAAAAGATGTTAGAGGATGATTTAGCTGTCTGTGTTGCTGTCGATCTTAATGAGTACGATAAAAAACCTTTTTGGTTCAAGTTAGCTGTAAGAGTCTCTCGATTGCTGACTCCTTTACTTTAATCGCTAATAATTGCCCCTACATCTAAATATATAGATGAATAGAATAATCCATCAGGCAAAGTTACGGTAATTTACTCAGTGGTGTTGCTAAACCGTCAATGCTGACAAGATTTTTCCGCTGTTGATATTCTCGAACTCCCTCTTCGCCTTTTTTACTAGCCCAGTTTACTAGAGTCTGGCGCTGACCTTGATATTCATAGAGTGGTACGCCAAAACCACAGGAAGTCTGGATTTTTTCAATGTCAGCGACGATAATTTGACGAGTTCCAGGTATCGGCAAAAACAGAGAATACAACGAGTCCCACTCTGGAGAACTCGGTAAAATCGTGGTTCCTTGACCGTAAAGACGCAAGATACACGCAGGTTCTTGAAAGGCACAAAACATGAAGGTTATCCGCCCATTTTCTTGCAAATGGGCGGATGTTTCGTTACCACTACCTGTGAGGTCTACATAACCTACTCGGTTGGGAGAGAGGATGCGAAAACAGTCCTGACCTTTAGGAGACATGTTAACATGACCCGTAGGACTCAAAGGTGCAGAGCCAACAAAAAAAAGGTGTTGGGCAGCAATAAAGTTTTGCAGTTCCTCAGTAATACAGTCAAAGAATTTAGACATAGACTGTCTGATTTATATTTGCAAATTTATCATATTCTCAGCCTATGTCTTAGCTAAAAATCTAGCAAGGTAGAATTGCTGATGTCTGGTTTATTGGAAGGTAGTTAGGAGGGGGGAAAGTGTTATTGTCTCATGTATCGACTAGCCATTTGGATAGCATCAGCGATATCGACATCACCATCACCATCAGCATCCAAGAAGGAATTTAGTACAGGATTTCCACCAGCTTGGGGATTTTGAGCATTGGCGCCTGATTGCAAAAACTTTAGCACTAAAGGTACTGCCAAAGGCAGCAATTGTTGAACAATACCAGCATCCAAACCAGTGCGTTGGGCAGCAACTTCAGCTACTTGCTGTTGTATCTGAGGAGAAAACAACGAATTGACGGCTTGAGGGTTGGGAGAAGTACCAGCATATTGACTAACTAAATTTTGTGTGGCTTCATTACCATCTGTGGCTTGTTTATCTTGTAAAGCAGAACGCACTTGACCACCCACAATTGACAAAACTGATTGGATGGTAGAAGGGTCTGCGCCTGTGCGATCGCTCAACTGCTGTACAGTATTAACAATGCTTCCTATTTGACCTAAACTCCCCTGTTGATTGGGATTAGCGACTGCACCAAGAATTTGATCGAAAAGTCCCATAAGTTTGTTTCTCTGTTTGTTCTCAAAAACTTGCCAAAACTGGCTTGAAGTTTTTTGTGTACGCGGACTTTTGTAAGTCTACTAAAAGATTAAAACACGCTAGTACCGCAAGGCGGAAGTCAAAAATCAAAAGTCAAAAGTCAAAAGTTTTATCGAATAAGCTCTAAGAGGTTGTTTGAAAAGTATTTCACTGTGATTTTAGGCACTTTTCGTTCGTAAAAAATAAATCGCCGTCTGTAGAAGAATATTTATCTATCTTTCAGACAGCGATCGCAAAACGCTCAACTTATTTACCTGATATTTGCTCTACGCTAATCCCCCTACTTTCTCTAATAAGCCTTGAAACAACCTCAAGCCATCACTACCCCCTAGCATTGCGTCTGATGCCCTTTCTGGGTGCGGCATCATTCCCAACACATTGCCCCGACGATCGCAAATCCCAGCAATATTGTTCAGTGAACCGTTGGGATTCTCCCCTTCATAGCGAAATATGACTTGCCCGTTATCTTCAATTTCTGCGAGAGTGGCTGCATCAGCGTAGAATCGCCCCTCTCCGTGGGCAATGGGCAAAGTGATAACTTCACCAGTTGTATAAGCTTGCGTCCATAGATTAGTACGTTCAATTTTCAAGGGGACGCGATCGCAAATAAAATGCAAATCCCGATTTCTGGTCAACACCCCTGGCAAAAGTCCAGCTTCAGTTAATACCTGAAACCCGTTGCAAATACCGAGGACAAACTTACCCTTTTGGGCGTGTTCCACAACCTGCTGCATCACGGGTGAAAAACGCGCGATCGCACCACAGCGCAGATAATCCCCGTAACTAAAGCCACCAGGAATAATAATGACATCCAAATCAGCAATATCTGTTTCTTGATGCCAAACCATGCGAGTTGGTTGTCCCAGTAAATCTCTGGTTACATAAGCAACATCGCGATCACAATTAGAACCGGGAAAAACAACAACACCGAATTTCATGATTAGTTAGGGGAGTGGGGAGCAGGGGAGCAGGGGAGCAGGGGGAGCAGGGGAGGTAGGGGGAGAAAGAATAACTAATGCCCAATGCCCAATGCCTAATGCCCCATGCCCCATGCTTTATACCCAATCCTTAAAATACCCCAGTTTGAGTTTCGACCTCAATTAATTCAAAGCGGTAATTTTCAATTACGGGATTTGATAGCATTTGGTCACAAATGTTATCAAGGTCTTGACGGGCTTTCTTCTCTTCAGTTGAGGTGATGGTGAGTTCAATGTACTTGCCAATCCGCACCTGGTCAACGTTATCGTATCCCAGTTGCTTAAGACCGGATTGTACAGCCACACCAGCGGGGTCTAAAACTGAAGGACGAAGTGTCACGAAAATTTTGGCTAGATACTTGGTTTGCACGGGCTTTTGCTGAATGCTGCGATCGCTATACTATAACTTTCTGTTCCAACTGAGTGAAAATAAGATTACGAAGCGGTTAAAGTTAATCGATCGATTAGCTCATCTAACAGCTTCAAACTACAGTGGCATACTTAAATAATTGTCTATGAGAGCCATACGCACCCGCAGTCAAGAGCGTATTTTCAACCTCCTGAAAAATATCAAAAAAGGCATTTCCGCCCAAGATATTTACGTAGAACTACGTAATACAAATCAGAGCATGGGTTTAGCAACAGTTTACCGTTCTCTAGAAGCTTTAAAACTAGAAGGCATGGTACAAGTGCGAAATTTGGCTAACGGCGAAGCCCTCTATAGCCTAGCACAACAAGATAAACACCACCTTACTTGCTTGCAATGTGGTGTCTCAATTCCGATTAATCAATGCCCAGTTCATGACTTAGAAGACCAGTTAGAATCCCACCATAAGTTTAAAGTTTTTTATCACACCCTAGAGTTTTTTGGGTTGTGCAATCAATGCCAGGGAAATCAAGCTACTGGGATTAGTCAATAACAATTAATTACTAAAAGGAATATCGGATGATTAAATTGATAACAAAACGGCTTTGTACTGCACTATCTACTTTTCCTACTGCTGCTCATGTAGTACATTTAGGATTACCTCTGATAGTTTTAACAATTTTCTTATTATTTATCGGGTTTAAGTCAGATTTTCTCCAGGTACATATCTTACAAAAATCTTGGAAGGAAATTGTAAAACTTGTTGCATTCTCTTTTTTTATTCCCGGATTAAGTGAGGAAATAGTTTTTCGTGTTCTATTTTTGCCTCATCCTATCGAAAAGCCTTCAATCAAGACACAGATTATTTGGGGGACAATTGCTTTGACAGCCTTTATCATATATCACCCACTTCAGGGAATAACTTGGAATCCTAGTGGTCGTGAAGTTTTTATGGAGCCTATCTTTCTAATCCTGGCAGCTTTGTTAGGAGCTATATGTACGATCGCTTACTTAGCATCTGGCTCTATTTGGCTTTCGGTTATCATTCACTGGCTAGCTGTTGTCATTTGGATAATTTTATTAGGAGGATTTGCTAAGTTTAATTACTATAGCTTGTCATAATACTATATGTTGGCTTCAACATACTTTTAACTTACTACTCTGAGCAGCTTTGTATTGAGCATACTATTCTAGAGACAATCAAATACTACAGTACCTTAGCACTATCAAAGCTTTGAGTTTCGGGCGTTGAATTCCACAACAAGCAATTTTTTAGATATCACTAAAGAATATAGAAAACTGCTTAATCCAATTACAATAATGTAAACAGTAAATTTTATTTGATCTTCACGCCTAACTACAGGAGTTATGGAGTGTTGAGAATTAGCGTTGAAGAAGCAGCTATGAATTTAAAATCTCTCTTAAAACGAGTAGCTAGGGGAGAAAAAGTGATTTTGCTAGAGCAAGATAAAGCTGTAGCTTGTTTACTTCCTCCGCTACAAAAAGAAGAACGATTAGCAAGTATGAAACAATTTCGTGATTTTCTTGCGATTAAGGGTGAGTCATTGAGTACAACTATCATAAATGCACGTACAGAGGAACGTTGTTGATTTATTTAGACACAAACGTTATCGCTCCTTTGTATTGGAGATAAGCTTTAAGCGATGCAGTTGAACAATTACTACTCAATGAAACTGAAATAGGTTTGAGTCAGTTGGTTGAGGTTGAACTCGTTTCTGCCTTATCGCGTCGAGTCAGAATGCAAGAAATATCTCAGCAAGATGCAATAGCCATTGTAGAAAGGTTCCAAGCAGATTTGGATAGTGGATTTTATACTCAAATTGCGGTGGAAAAAGATGTCAGTGACGAGCCGAATCCCCAATGCTGACTGACTTTATAGCGATCGCAACCGCAAAACACTCTGTTATTTTTCAAAACCATTAAATCTGGTCGAAACCTATGCCAGATAACCTTTTTGTGGTTGCGATCGCTCTGCTTGTGAGAAATCCGGGGATCGCCTACTTCTCGATTCTTGACTTCAATTCCCAAAACTACTGCTATATCTACTTTCTATCCTTTCAATCTTTTGTTAAGAAAAATGTGACTAATGTATAGCAATGATTTATTGATTACTTTCATTAACTTTACGGCAGTCAGTGTCACTGCTGACTGCTTTTCTCTAGCCCTTTAGTCCAAAGTCCAGTGCAACTGTAATGCCTAATGAATCAGCTCAAATAGCACTAGAACTGATGATTAAGCACGATTACAGTCAATCTTCTCACGATCGCACTCCTTTTCTCAGCCACCAAACCACAAAACCAACAATGATTCCAACTATCAGACTGGAACTGAAAGGGTAGTCACAAAAATAAGGAATTTTAGGAAAAATATCTTTCATACTTTCTTTACCACAAAAATCTTTTGCGGGTGATTGTAGTAGAGATGTTGTTGCTATTACTGAACCAGCAACAGCTACTAATTCTTGAAAATTGCGATCGCGTTCAGATTTTTCGACTTCTATACGACTGCGAGTAGTGTTAATTGTATCTTCTAAAAGTTGCAAACCAAGTTGCATATTCTCAATATCTTTGGTAATTTGTGGTAAATATTTTTTGTTGGCTATGACGCTAAATTTTTCTAAAAAATCTAACTGATTATTTTGACCTGCTTTTTCTTTAATCAAAGCTAAACGAAGTTGATAATTAGATAAATTAATTTCAATAATTTGTTTTTGAAAAGAGAGGTTTAGTAAGTCGATTGTATATTGCTGGAGAATGTTATCAATATTATTTAAAATCTTACGAGAAATGGTAATATTTTGCTTTTCTTGCCGAGAATTACTTTGATTGGTAATTTTTCTATTTTCTTCAATCTGTTTATAATGATTGAGCAGAGATTCTTTGACTAAACGACTTTGCCAATAAGCCCAACAAATCTTATTTCGATAACAAAATAAACCCATCCAATCTTTATAAAATTCCGCAGCTTGTTCTGCACTCTCTCGATGAGGATAAATAGCAATAATCACATGATGTTCGTGACTATTTAGAGCATTGGTTGCTTTCTCTACGCTGTAATTTATATTTTCTGAACGCCATATTTCAAAAACTTTACCGTCTAAAAAAGTACCTTTTTCTGGTTGCCAATAAGTATCTTTAAATAAAGCATAATAGCAATCTTTGGCAATATCTTCAGGATTTTGAGACGAGTTTTCTGATAGCCAACCAGAAAGCAACCAGGTTTTTCCAATTGTTACCAGTTCTTTATTTAGTTTTTGTTCGATCTCAGTTTTTAAGATTGTAAAAGATTTAGCTGGTTGAGTGTGGATTTGATTATTAATAGAACAATCAAGTTGTAAGCCATAAGTGTCATTTAATCTAACAGTATAATAGTATCCTTCTAAAGTTTTATTCTGGCAAATAAAGTTAATTTGAGTAGGATGGGTAATCTCTAAATACTCTGTTTCAATGTCAGGATCGTGGAATTGAGTATCAGAGGGTAATTGATCTAAAAAAGCTACTTTGTTTTTTTTGGTTTCTGCATCAGTTGTATTTAAAGAAGTTTTTAAAGCATATAAAAATAAATCGACTGTAGGATAGATTAAATCGCTCATCACAAGGTTAAAACTAATTTGATTGATTGGATTGAGATAAAAATTGTTTCCATTTTCCTAAAAATGTGGCTTGTTTAACTGTTTCTTCTGGTTTTTCAGAACTACCAACAATGACTACAACATTATTGAGTTGGCTTTCGTAGCCTGTAGCTTCATATTTTGGTTTAAAGCCTCTAGTCATTGGAGCCTTGTCAAGAGCATTGAGCCTACTAATTTCTGCTTCATTAGGAAGTAAATCATCAGGAATTTCTTCTACATTATCTAATTGAGATTTATAAAATTGATAAGATTGATTTAAGTCAGGATTTGGGGTAATTATTCCTAATAAAAGTCCTTTAATATAGTCTTTCCAAGCTTTGGGTTGGGTGTCTAATTGCTTGGCAACTTCTTTTAAATTCTGTTTCTCTTGTTCTCCAAGGGCGGTTTTTAAGTCTTGAAACGCTAAGAGAAAAGCGATAATAGTATTGTCAGCCTTTGTGTTCATAGGTTTTTATACCAAACTCACTACGACTAGTATAAACATAATTTAAGTGAGATAATTACAGCAGATATTTTGATGTTCAGTTTTGATTTTTTATGTCTAAAAAGAATAAATGATTAAGTTAAGTGTTATTTATTATACTTTAATAACACGTAATTCAATGTAGTTTATTGCAGGTTATTCTAATGATTTTCCGTACAAACTAAAGAATCCTGTGGACAGATTTTGCCTACAGTTTAACAAAAAGTTCTAATGGTTAGTCAGGTAATAAAAATGGCATCGGAATGGGCGGCTATTGTTATTGGAATTAATTATTACCCAGAGTACACCACCCTAAAGCCGCTAACAGCAGCAGCAGAGGATGCTGAGAAAATTGCCCAACAATTAGAACAATACGGTTATAGACCTTTTCGCGCTCAGTGTTTACCTAGAACTTTAAACCAGAAGGGAGAAAGTAAAATCGATCGCCAAGGGGCGGTAAAGGTGCAAGAATTACGAGAGGCGATCGCTAATCTTTTCAATCCTCCTCCTCCTAACCCCATCCCAGAAACAGCGTTATTCTTCTTTTCAGGACATGGGTGGTGCAAAACTGTAGCGGGTAAAGAAGAAGTATTTCTAGCTACCAGTGATGCTTTACCTGAAGCAGAAATCTATGGTATACCCTTAAGTTGGTTGGGAGAGCAGTTGCAAAGAAGTCAGGCTAAACGAGTTGTGGTTTGGCTAGATTGCTGCTATAGCGGTGAATTGTTAAAATTTATTCCCACACATAAAGACTACTGTTTAATTACTGCAACCCGTTCCTACGAAACTGGAGTCGAAATTCCCCACACGCAGGGGTTGTTGACGCAGGCGTTACTTGCAGGATTGAACCCGGAAAATGACCCAGATGGGATCATCAATAGCCACAAATTGGCAGATTTCATTATCAGCCGAATGCCGAATACAGTCCAGCGTCCGTTAATTGCCAATTCGCCACGAGCAATTCTGCTGACTACTAAGTTTTCTCAAAAAAGCTTTCAAGATAAGTGTCCTTATCGTTCCCTGTCGTATTTTAGCGAGACAAAGGAAGATGCTGAGGTTTTTTATGGGCGGAGTGCGCTGACTGGGCAGTTGATTAAACAGGTAAGAGATAAGCATCGGCTAATTGCTGTCTTAGGAGCTTCCGGTAGTGGAAAATCATCTATGTTACGGGCTGGGTTACTCTACCAGCTTAAGTTAGGACAAGAGATTCCAGAAAGCGATCGCTGGACTTATATTACTCCGTTTACGCCTAAAGAAACTCCTGTTAACAGTTTACAGGAGGCTTTTGTACTCTCCTTGCCTAATCTTTCGTTCACCCCCCTTAATCCCTCGTTGTCAAGCCCCGGTGGATACACAAGTGAAATTACCCCCCTTAATCCCACGCCACTTGCTACAACGGAGGGAACCTCCGCAACGCAGTGGCTCCCCTTTCCAAGGGGGGAAACCGGAAAATCTAACTCCCTGCCCTTTACAAGGGGAGGGTTGGGGAGGGGTGATTTTGCCGATGTCATCGGCGAGGAGTTAAAAGCATTAAACACACCAGTCATTTTGATTATCGACCAGTTTGAAGAATGCTTTACAATGTGCGATGACAGCCAGCGCCAAGAATTCTTTGACTGTTTGCAAGAATTAATTGACTCTACAGATAACCTCTATATTTTCATTGGGATGCGATCAGATTTTCGGGCGAGATGGCGAGAATATCCCAAATTTGCAGGTAGAATCAATAAACCTTACATCAATGTCGAACATTTAACCCGTGAGGAAATTGAAGAAGCAATTACTAAACCGGCTGATTGGGTAGGATTAGGCATAGAGGGAAGGTTAAAACAGCAACTAATTAATGATGTTGAGGATTACCCCGGAAGTTTGCCCTTGCTGCAATATACCCTAACAGAATTGTGGCGTGAGTCGAGAAATCAAGGCGATGAGGTTCTCAGTCTGAAAACTTATGAGGATTTAGGCGGGGTTGAAGGAACGCTACAAAAACGTGCCGATGCAGTTTACAAAAGTCTTTCAGCAACAGAACAAACTGTGGCGCGGCGGATTTTTCTAGAATTGACGCAAATGGGAGAAACCACAGATGTACGGCGGCGCGTGCGTTTACGCGAGTTGGTTAATTCCCATCATTCCTTGGAACTTTTGCAACAGGTGAGTGAGAAGTTAGCCAATAAAGATGCACGATTAATTACAAAGACGGATGAGCCGGACTCCCAGGATGTAATTTTAGATGCTGTCCACGAAGCGTTAATCCGCCATTGGCAAATGTTGCGGGATTGGAAAGAGCAATATAAGTTAGGCATAGCCATTGAGCGACAGATTGAAGTAGAAGCCCAAGAATGGAAGAGAAATGAGAAAAAACCGGGGTTTCTTCGAAAAGATGACAGATTAGCAGTAGCCGAGGCGTATTTAGCTAAATTTGGTGATTGGCAGATGCTGAATGGGGTAGCCGAGGAGTACATTCACGAGAGTCAACAATTGCGTGATCGCCTTGAGCGAGAAGAAAAAGAACGGCAACAGGAAAAACTGGATGCAGCACGGCGGCAAAATCAAGTTGTTATTTTGCTTAGTATTGGGTTCGCTGGAGCAGCTATCTTTGCGGTTTATCAATGGTACAATACCCAAAATAAAGCCAGAGAAACAGTAAGACTAAGTGCCATTGCTCTAGCGCAAACTTCTGAAACTTCCCTACTGTCCAACAGGCAACTTGAGGCTGTGGTTGCAGCTCTACAGTCAGGTAGACAAATTAAAAATGTCAATTTAGAACAAGCGGCTAACCAACAAGCTGTAGTGGCGCTCAAGCGAGCAATTTACAATTTGCCAGAACGAAATGCCTGGGAAGAGCATAGCGAAGGGTTCATTAGCGTAGCATTTAGCCCCGATGGTCTTACCATCGCTTCTGCTAGTAGAGACAATAGCGTCAAACTTTGGGATGCGGTTACAGGCAAACCCATCACCACCCTTAACGGCCATAGCGCTGCGGTCTATAGCGTAGCATTTAGCCCCGATGGCAAGACCATCGCTTCTGCTAGTGGGGACAAGAGCGTCAAACTCTGGGATGCGACTACAGGTAAATCCATCACGACTCTTAACGGCCATAGCGCTGCGGTCTATAGCGTAGCATTTAGCCCCGATGGCAAGACCATCGCTTCTGCTAGTGGGGACAAGAGCGTCAAACTCTGGGATGCGACTACAGGTAAATCCATCACGACTCTTAACGGCCATAGCGCTGCGGTCTATAGCGTAGCATTTAGCCCCAATGGCAAGACCATCGCTTCTGCTAGTGGGGACAAGAGCGTCAAACTCTGGGATGCGACTACAGGTAAATCCATCACGACTCTTAACGGCCATAGCGCTGCGGTCTATAGCGTAGCATTTAGCCCCAATGGCAAGACCATCGCTTCTGCTAGTGGGGACAAGAGCGTCAAACTCTGGGATGCGACTACAGGTAAATCCATCACGACTCTTAACGGCCATAGCGCTGCGGTCTATAGCGTAGCATTTAGCCCCGATGGCAAGACCATCGCTTCTGCTAGTGGGGACAAGAGCGTCAAACTCTGGGATGCGACTACAGGTAAATCCATCACGACTCTTAACGGCCATAGCGCTGCGGTCTATAGCGTAGCATTTAGCCCCAATGGCAAGACCATCGCTTCTGCTAGTGGGGACAATAGCGTCAAACTCTGGGCGTACCTAAATAACCTAGATGATTTAATTATCTCTAGTTGCAATAGGCTACGTGATTATTTACAATCAAATCCCAATGTGAGCGATCGCACTCTCTGCGATGGCATTCCTACCAAAAGCAATTAGCTTTGCAGCCAGAAATCAATTACTGCTAATGCGATGCCTGCGACAGGCGTAGCCATCGCACTTTTGGGATTTCGGGGGATCGCTTGCAAAAATCAAACAATGCACTTGTTAAAACAGGCGATCGCTTCCTAATATCAATTTGCATAGTCTGTAGTAGCACCTTGTCGTCGATAACTTCCCAACAACCAAACAGGAATGCGTGTTCCGGCAATACAAGCATCAGTACCCATTACACCAGGGGTTTTGGTAATTCCATGATTGTTGATATTAATACCTTGGGTTAAGATGCGAATTGCTTCAACTTTTTGGGCTGGTGTTAGGGATAGTAACTGTGTTTCTAACTCTTGGGCTGTCATTGGAAACTATCTAAGATTAACTATATTTTAACGGGGTTTGAAAATTTACTATACAAGCGCGACCCCAAATAGCCCGTCGTAGACATCGCACAACCAAACCCTGACACTACAAAAGTGCGTAGGCGTGCCCGTCGTAAACATCGCGCGAGCTTACCATCAGGTATTTCTTGATGAGTTTCAACCACTGAGGGAGTTTTTTTTAAAATCCTCTACCACACCCTTGTTTTGCTTTATACTACAAGGACGTGGTGTTTTTAACTTCGCTTTTAGCTTGTAACATTTCAGTTTAAAATATTCTGATTTGATAAACTACAATTATGGCAAATATAGTTATTGAGGGATGGCGATTTCTTCCCCATTCCTACTCTATTGTTAATCAATTCCAGTGTCTAGAACTACTAAAGCGACCTAGTGTCCATATTTTTCATGAAGATGTACCTTTTGCAAACAAAAATTGGCAATTCATCAATGGAATGTTTGATGAAAAAGCTGAAATAGCACTGCAAAACATTTCAAAGCCTTATTTTATCCAGCCAATTGATGCAGTATTACGTATAACTTCTCCATATAACCTTGAAGCCTCTTCTGCACTAAGAACGTGTGTGTTTGGCACTGCAGAAGTTGGTGGAGTCACTTCTAATATGTTATCAAGTAATATCTCCCTTAGAGAAGCTCATAGTGGCTCAGATAGCGTTATTGTCACACCTTCTAATTGGTCACGCTTAGGATTTATTCATAGTGGTGCTGATCCATCGCGTGTAGTTGTAGTTCCACATGGTGTTGATCCAAATATATATAAACCTTTAAGTGACGAGGAGCGGAGTGAATTGCGTTCAGCACTGGGTTGGGAAGGTTTTATTTTTTTGAATATCGGTGCAATGACTGCGAACAAAGGAATTGGTTTTTTATTGAAGGCTTTTGCTTCAGTAATTGATAAATATCCTGAAGCAAAATTAGTTTTAAAAGGCTTAGACTCTTTATATCCCTCTAAAGAGCTTTTTATTAAGAATGTTGAATTTTTAAAAGATTTTGATATGGAAAAGATTCTGCATCGGTTGATATATATTGGAGAAACGATGCCCTTTTCTAAAGTTGCACAGTTGTATCAAGCTGCAGATGCCTATGTATCGCCTTATTGGGCAGAAGGTTTTAATCTGCCAGTTTTGGAAGCAATCGCTTGTGGTTTACCTGTGATCTGTACAAAAGGTGGAGCGACAGATGATTTTACGACACCAAATTTTGCTCTTTATATAACCAGCAAGCTTCAAAAAGTAAAGCTAGATGAATATAACACTGGATCAGTTCTAGTTCCGGAATTAGAACATTTAATTGAACTTATGACAACAGTGATTGAACATCAGAATTTTATAGCTCAGGCTCGGACTAATGGACCAAAGTTTGTAGCTACAAAATTTACTTGGCAGCTAGTGATAGACCAACTGCTTGATGTGCTTGTACCATCAGTATAATTCCTATCGGTTAAAAGAGAATTATACAGCAGAAGTCAGAAGTAAAAAGGGCTTTCTATTTGGCTTTTAGACTTTACTCTTTGTACTTTACTTAATTGCTTGGACAATCTTTATTGTCTGTTTAAAAACCTTCCAAATACCTTTGCCACATCTGCTCGTAAGCCTTCTGGATTTGGTGAGTAAACTGCTTAGCGTTCCACAGTGGTGCTGATTGCCTTGAATGTCGTAGTTTCCAAGAAATTTGCTGTCTTAAAGTGGCGTCCTTACCTAAACGTATACCCCACTCGACATACTCTTCATCTGTCCAAGCAATACCTTCTGTTATACCAGTATTCATCATCATGGTGTAGCTATTCCGAGCCGCAAATTGCTGCCCAACTCTAGTTACTATAGGAATACCCATCCAAAGTGTTTCTAGCGTCGTCGTCGCGCCATTATAAGGATAAGTATCTAATACAACATCAGCAATCATTAAATTTGCTCTATGGAAAGCTTCAGTAGGATCTGAGGGCAAAAATCGCAGGCGATCGCTAGCCACTCCCTCTTCTTGGGCCAACTGCAGAAAAAATTTCTGCACAGATTCTATTTTTGCGAACCCTTTAATTAAGAAATAACTATTGGGAACCGACTTGATAATTTTCATTTGCAGTCGTGCTGTATCAGGGTGACGCTTAAATCCTCTTTGAGCACTAAGATATACTACGGCATCATCAGGAATATTTAGATTGTCGCGTCGTAGAGTCGGCACACCCACCTCAAAACCATCTACTGCAATATAGGTTTGGGGCAATCTCCAGATTTTTTCTACGTAGTACTCCTCAGCAGATTCTGGCAAAACATAAGGATCGGCAATAAAATAATCAACTGCTGGTAGTCCGGAAGCATCCCAACCCAACCATGTTACTTGAACAGGTGCGGGCTTTAGTGCCATGATTTCACAACAAACATCTATGGTAATGCTATCAAGGTCGATAAGAATATCAATTTCATCCTGGTAAATTTGTTCAGCGATTTCTTTGCCGTCAATTCCACCATTGTAGGCTTTCGTGACATGCTGGGTGTACCATTTTTGTAGCGGATCTGCTTGTTTAGAATTAATGAAATAGGCATAAATTTGAAAGCGAGCGCGATCATGATATTGAAAAAGCCATCGTGCTAGCCACCCCACCGAATGTATGCAAAGGGAATGGGATAAGTATCCAATTTTAACTAGCTTTGTCCTACCTGCTGATGTCCGCTGTCTATATCGCTGAAATTGTTCGCTAGCATAATTCTGGACATTAAGCTGACACAGTTGAGCTATTTGATTCTGAGTTTGTCTATTTTTGTGAGGATCATCCCGCAAGTAAGGTGCAAAATAGTTTGAATTAAACATCCGGAGAACAGTGGATGCTTCCATATCTCTGGGTTGTTCTTTGATCAAATACGTGAGTAGAGACTCCTGCTGCTGCAAAACTGCATAAGCTTCCTGCCAATCGTCAGGAGCATCCATCAATCCCCGATGCACCAGATGTAGTGCAGTTAATTGCTCGGGTAATTTATCTGATAAGGAATAGCACATCTTAGCTGTCTCTATTCCTTGAAAATATTCACCAGCATTTAAATAAAAACTAGCTAAATGGCGTAAAACTTCTAAATTTTTCGACTCCAGACGTAAACCTAACTCCAGCAGGCGTGCGGCAATTTTTGGTTGCCTTTCTGAATGGGCGATTCTAATTGTAGCTGGAATCAATATGTTAAAAAAAGATTGAGGTTCGTGAATATAAGCAAGACTTGCTTCTACAAATTCTAGAACTGCATGCTGAAAAGTAGCGTAGTTGAGAATACTCTCTAACACCCGCAACAACAACTGAATATTTACAGTCGAGTCTGACTTAATTAAGTCAATCACACCAAAAGTTGTTAATTTATCGCTCGTAAACGTTTTCAGTTTTACAGCTAGTTCAATTAAATAAAGCAGATTGCTCAGATCAGCAGGAGCCATTTTCTGCATAGACTGGCGAATGATCCAAGCCACGGCATATTCTGCAAGCATCTCCCTGCGTTCAGCTTCTCTTTGCAGAACCTGCATGAGTTCAAATATCCACTGTTCAACCTGTTGTGGCTCACTCTCAGTCATGCCCAACTTCCAAGTTGTCTGCGCTTGTACTTCTTGCCGTTGTAATAGCAGTATTAATCCTAAATTCCAGTAATGTGACTTTACTTCCGGTTCTGCTTCCACACCTTGCTTATAGTAGCTAGCAGCTTGACTGTAGTCACCTTGAATGAAATACTGCTGAGCTTTTTGCTCTAACAAGGTGAGATCAGGTTCCATAGAAGTCATAGTCTGATAATTTTGCAGTTTTTCCCTACGTTCCAAGCCAATGTTTCTCGAATAAGCCCACAGGCTTACAGCCTGTGGGCTAAATGAACAAAGCTCCACTTAGGAGACTAAGAAGTTGGAGGCTACTGCTGCTGAGTAAATATCGAAGTTCCAGGAAAACTGAGATTTACTACGTTAGTAGTTGGGCCACCGTCAAAAATTGCGCCTGCTCCGACCTGAAATAAATAAGTATTCAAATCAAAATTAACAGTAGTACCAGCATTATCAGCACCTCCAATCACTGAGAGTAACTCTTCGTCGGAAAGTTCTCTGAGTAGTTCTTCGTTTGTCGTGTCCTTCATTTTTACACCTCGTTGTTTTACTTTTTTAGTAGAAAATACTACCTTGATGTTTGTTATTAAAAACACTACTAAAGCAAACGCATATTGTCAACGCCCTTCGGGCAGGGTATAAGGGGGTAAAGGTGCAGGGGTGTAGGGGAACCCCATCAATAAATTGAGGGGCTTGAAATAAGGACGCCGTATTTCTCATACTACGTATCTCGAAATACTTTTCTTTTCTTTCCAAAATTAAAATAAGGGGCTTGTATCTTTGTTCCAGGGTAGGGGTATACCACAAAAAAAATTTCTCTTCCCCTTATACCATTTCACGAAAAGTATGATACATAGAATTCCTGGGGTATCAATTAATAACGAACAAAAATGTGTAGGGTTCTCAAGCTGGATATAAAATGAACAGGCGTCTGAACTTCAAATGCTGTTGAAGCAACAAAAAACAGCTTCAGGGAAAGAAAGAATCTAAGTATTATATCTACTCTCATTTAGACTAGTTCCAGTCAGTTTTAGACCTCGCAAACTCACGCTTGTAAAATCCGCACCCTTAATTACTGTGTCACTAAAATCTCTCCCTTCTAATACACCCTTATCAACCTTCACTGCCAACGTTGCCGCATTCCTACCAAAATAACCCACCTCATCTTCGCTTTTACCCCGTGTCGCTTCAATAATATTAATCAGAGACTGATGATTACCTAACATTGGCAAAAGCAAATCCATCACTGCTTTTGTGAGCTAAAGTAATTTAATTACAGTCTCATGGCGCTGAATTTTTTCCTTTATTAAAGGATTAACGATCGCAATAATCGCGTTGATGACCTGTTCTGGGTTAATTATCATTTGTCATTTGTTATTGGGAATAGGGCATTGGGCATTAATTATTCTTTCTCTCCCTACCTCCCCTGTCTCCTCTGCTCCCCTGCTCCCCTGTTCCCCATTCCCCATTCTTAACTAGAGCGGTTATTTTCTAAACCTGGGATTTGTTTAGAAAACAATTCGTTAGAGTTAACCTGACCATCTGAAACGACAGAACGTATGCCCTCTAAAGCAGCAGGAATGGAACGCGGATCTATAAAAATCACCTTGCTGCTATCGCTTTTACCAATTGTCGCGCCCATATCGAGATAACCCAAGGCAAACAAAACTTCTACTGCTTTATTGGCATTGGGGTTATTGTGGAGCTTTTGGGCAATAATTTCTGATGACTCTGCGATCGCCTGCGCTTTCAAAACCTGTTGCTGACGTTCCGCTTGAGCTTTCAGAACGATCGCCTTTTGTTCGGCTTCCGCTTGCAAAATTACGGATTTTTGACGAGCTTCCGCATCCAGGATTTGTGCCTCAGCTTTACCTCTGGCGCTATTGACAGCAGCTTCGCGATCGCCTTCAGAAGTTAAAATTGCTGCCCGTTTGCGTCGTTCTGCTGACATTTGCAATTCCATCGATTCTCGCACTGCCTGAGACGGAATAATATCTCGCAGTTCTACCCGTGTCACTTTCACACCCCAAGGATCGGTAGCAACATCCAAATCTTGTAATAAAAGTTCACTAATATGGGAACGAGCAGTAAAAGTTTGATCCAACTCCAGTTGTCCCATTTCAGCGCGAATTTGAGTCAGCACCATGTTTACCATTGCCGACTGGAGATTTTCTACCTTGTACCAGGCTTTTTCCATATCCACGATGCGCCAGTAAAACACAGCATCTACCTCAATGCCAACATTGTCGCGGGTGATGCACTGTTGGGGAGGAATATCTAAGACTTTTTCTTTGATAGTTTCTCGGTAGACAACTCTATCTACGAAAGGAATGACTAAGTTTAATCCTGGTTCTAGTTTTTTGTTATAACTACCCAATCTTTCCACCAAAGCTTGATTGCCCTGATTAACAACTTTCACCGAACTTGCTACAGCAGAACCACCAAGAGCTAAAAATACTAGTAAAAAAAACTGTTCCATTGTAAATCTCCTAATTTTTATTAATAAAGGAAGTGTGGAGTGGAGGAGATGAGTGAGCAGAGGAAGTAGAGTAAAAAGAACTATTAAATTTTGACAAATGACAAATGACGAATAACAAATGACAAATGCTTAAGAATTCAACAGATTTTCCGGTACAACAATCAAAGTAGTACCTTCCCTCCTAACCACATAAACTCTTTGATGGGGTGGTATGGTAAATTTGTCATCGTCACATCTTGCTTGCCAAGAATTTCCCTCATACCGCACCCGTCCTGTTTTCCCAGGCAGAATTTCTGTTAAGGTTTCAGCTATGACTGCATCCCGAATTTTTGATTTGCGTTGTCTTGGTTGCAAAAACCGACGAGAAAGCATAATTAGGGCTGTGGAAAGCAAAAGCCAAACCACAATTTGTAACCATACACTTCCCATACCCACTCCAGACAGCAGCGCCACCACAAAAGCGCTAATTCCCATCATGAAAGCGACAAACGCTGATGGTAAGAACAGTTCTGTTAAACACAAAACTGCTCCTGCCATCAGCCAGATTAAGGTAAAACTTGGCATAGCGCCATCCTAGTCTCTACATTATTGACGTAAATGCATTTCTACGATTAGATACAGCCAGACGTAAGTTATTTACAGAAAACAAAACTGGGTATTTCTACCAATAATTTTGCTTAATTTCAGTAACAAGGTGTAACTAGCAGTACACAAGTTCAGGTACATAAGTTTAGTTTATTCTAGCCTTCAATTCATTGCCAGCTAAAGTTAATCGAAGTTCATCTATAAAAAAGAATTCTGACTCCCGACTCCTGTTTTATGATTTCTACTCAACTGATAATTTTTTGTATAAATCCACGCTGTAATAGCCCCATTAATCCGATGGGAGATAGCGTTTGTGCCAGTTGCCAAACTCCTTTAGTTCACCGCTATCTGTGGGCGACTGGCTCATTGTCTGCTCAAATCCCACCAGGCACAAAGGTAGCAGATAGGTATGAAGTAATTAAACAACAGATTTGGCTGGATACTCAACCGGGATTGCCGCCAGATGTACCTGAAGAACTGCCAACGGAAGTAATTCCTTATTTACAGTTATATCAACGGTTGCATCTGCCCCAAGCTTATGGGTTTGCTAGTAATCTTGAGGAAGATACAACTGATATCCTCTTATTAGAAAATGCGCCGATAGATAAAACAGGAAATATCTATCCAACTATTGTTGAGACTTGGGAAGAAGCCACGGCAGTACGACAAGTTTATTGGTTGTGGCAAATTCTCCAACTTTGGACACCTCTAGCAGAATTGGGATTTAGCCGCAGTTTACTTGTAGCAGATAACTTGAGAGTCGAAGGTTGGTGTGTGCGACTGTTGGAACTCTATCAAACACCAGCCGATGAAAAGTTGAGTTTACAAAATCTGGGAGAGTGTTGGCAGTTTTGGGTAGTTTCTGCAAAGGCATCAGTAGCCAAAGGGTTACAGAACATTGTCCAGCAGATGTGTGAAACTGAGATTGAGTTAGAGACGATTAATATTCAACTCAATAATTTACTACTAGCAGTTGCCGCCGAATTGCCATTAGTCTTGAAGGTGGCAGGTTCTACAGATATTGGCCCAATGATGGCGCAAAATGAAGATGCTTGCTATCCCAATAGTTTGAGTGATTTAGATGAACCTTTATTGCGCCACTTATCGATTGTTTGCGATGGTATTGGCGGACACGAAGGCGGTGAGGTTGCAAGTCAGTTGGCAGTGCAGTCTGTAAAGTTACAAATTCGCGCTTTACTAGCGGAGGTGACAGAACAAACTGTACTTTTTCCACCTGAGTTGTTGCAGGAACAATTAGAAGCAAGCTTACGGGTGGTAAATAATCTAATTTGTGCCCGCAATAACGAACAAAAACGCCAGGGCAGGGAACGCATGGCTACAACTATTGTTATGGCGTTGCAAGTTCCACAACGAGTCCAGACAAGTACTGGGTGGCAATCAAATAATACCCATGAGCTTTACTTGGCTAATGTTGGCGATAGCCGTGCCTATTGGATTACTCGCAATTATTGCCAGCTATTGACAATAGATGATGATGTGGCAACGCGAGAAGTCCGCCTTGCTAAAAGCTTGTATCGAAAGGCACTTTTTAGACCAGATGCTAGTGCTTTAACTCAAGCATTGGGGACAAGAGATTCAGAATCTTTGCGTCTCAAGGTTCAGCGATTTATTCTAGAAGAAGATGGCATTTTGCTACTGTGTTCTGATGGTTTAAGTGATCGCAACTGGGTGGAACAATCTTGGCAGGATTATGCAATACCCGTGTTAACAGGGCAAATGACAGTTGAAGATGCTGTCCGTAACTGGATTAACTTGGCAAACGAAAAAAATGGGCGTGATAATACATCGGTTGTTCTGACTTATTGCCGTGTCTCTCCAGAATACTTAGTACCTGTGACTCCGGCGTTGCCAGAAGAGATTATAGAAGCAGAAATACAAGAAGAAGAACAAGAGGAATTAGAAGAATTAGAAAAACTAGAAGAACCAACTTCTTTTACAGAAAGTTCGCAAGCTTTGCTAGATTTGGATCTAGATTTGGATCTTTCAGAAGAACCACCTCTCAATCCAGAAATTCCACCAACTTTAATTACAAAACCGAAGCGGGGTAAACGTTTGGTAATGCTGGGAGGAGTGTTGGTGTTGCTTGTGGGGGGTACAAGTCTGGGATTATTTGCTTGGTGGCAAATTAATCCTCAAGGATTACAGCAGATGTGTCGGCAACTTCCCGAAAAAGTGCAGTCAGTGTGTCCGACTGGGAAATAGGTTATCCCGAAATGTTTTAATGTTAATGAGAAATATTCCAGTATTGATAAGGAATATTGTAATTTTGATGAGAAACATTATAACATTCCTTATAGATGTCATAATGTTGATGAGAAATATTCCAGTATTGATAAGGAATATTGTAATTTTGATGAGAAATATTACAACATTCCCTATAGATGTTGTAATGTTTGGGAGAGATATTGGAATCTCGACAAGAACTAATTGTAGATTCAGAGTGATGGAAAAGAAAGTGGCGATCGCTAGTCAGTCATATAAGGCAAGCGATCGCACCACAGATAACTCTACATCACATCTTGGCAATAAAAGAGTGAGAGTATAATAAAAAGAATGCAACGTTTTTTATCGTTAGGACTTACGCAAAGGTAACGAGCTTTTTAATTGTCACGAATGCTTTTAAGTTAAAATCTTTTCTTGATTAACATTGCACATAAGACGACCAAACTTCCAACAATGGTGCTAGGTTCTGGAACAGGCTGCACACTTACTAGCTCAAAGACTGGTGCTGACTCAGTTGTATCACTAATTGTTCTTACAAAAGCACCTATGCTAACAGAACCAGTTTTACCATTAGCAGACCAAAAGGTTGTTGCTTCACTTGTAAAACCCGAAATTAAGCGAACTTGCTCTGTGGAAAATTGCCAGGTATCTACATCTTTAAAATCCAATCTAGGTACTGCTTCATTTCCTGACCAAGCTAATGAAAAATCTGTAATCTCAGTTTTGGAAATAATCCTGTTACCATCTAAATCTTCTCCTGAAAAGCTCCCAGTTACTATTCCACCTTGTGACCAACCACCTTGAGTAAAATTAAAACTGACAGCACCCGCGCTCCCTTGACTCAAAATATTGAATACAGCAATGATTGTGGCAACTGCTAAAGTTTTTTTCAATTGGTAAGCCATAAAATTTTCTTTTAATTGATAGGACTTTTGCAAAACTTTGCTAAAGGAATATTTGGCAACACAGATGATACTCACGAAAATTTAAAACCGATATTAAAAGAAAACTTTCATACTTATGATATCCATATTGTAGTAGATTATGTGGCTTTTTTTGTGGGTCGGAAGTAAATCAAATCCTTGGCTTTAAGCACAACTGAACAGCCTTAACCCTTGGCTGATATCTGGTGCGATCGCTCCTGTGCTTTTCTCTGTTCTTAGCTGCGCGATCGCTTGAAAGCTGCCATTCATGTGATTATCAAAAGGCAGCAGTTGTCTTTGCATTCACTTATCTCCCTCTTACGAGGCTTTGGGTTTGACGAACTTGAGGGTCATGCGATCGCTCTCCCCAATGGTGAGGAAGCGTTGCCTGTCTTTTTCACCTTGGCTCAAGGTTGGAGGTAGTGTCCAAACTCCGCCCGGATAGTCTTTAGTATCTTTTGGGTTGGCGTTAATCTCTGATTTGCCGACCAATTTGAAGCCAGCTTTCTCCACAGCAGCAATTACCCCATCTTCAGACATATAGCCTGTTTTGATACTCTCTTGTAAAGAAATCCCCTTAAGTCCGCGGTGTTCTTCTACCCCTAAGATGCCCCCTGGCTTAAGTGCTTTGTAAGCCGCTGCATAAACCTGCTCGGCATAGCCAGCTTTCACCCAGTTGTGAATATTGCGGAAGGTAACAACCATATCCACAGAGTTTTCTGGGGCTAAGGTAAGTTCATTTGGGGGATTAATTTGGGCTACTTTGACTTTACCAAAAACCTTTGGATTAGCTGCCAGTTTCTCTTGCAAAGCCAGAGCGGGTTTACTTGTGCTAGAAGCCAAGTTAGTAACTATCAGTTGTCCCTTGGGTGCTAGAAATGGGGCTAATATCTCAGTATACCAGCCGCTTCCTGGCCACAATTCAACCACCGTCATATTTGGGCGCAGACCGAAGAATTCGAGAGTCTGGGCTGGGTGGCGGTACTTGTCTCGAAGGCGATTCTGCTCTGAGCGATGACTGCTGGTGAGTATGGTTTGGAGTGTGGTTGTGCCATTGAATGTCGCTTTTTCGCTCTCGTTAGCTAGAACATTGGGAGATATCACAGATGCCAATAGGAGAAAAGCTAGAGTCAGGGCTTTCAGCAAGCCTTGGCGGGGGATGAGATTTTGTGCAAATTTCATAGCTGTTGTTTTCATTTTCCCCTTCAGCATAAAGGTTAATAGCGCTGCGATCGCACACCAACTCACTACAACCACAAATCAACTCTATCGATTGACACTAGTTATCAACGAAGCCAAATAGCGATGTCTACGACAGGCTATTCGGCGTCGCCAAAAGCCACATCCTTGGGTAAAAACCGCTTCAATAGTCCCTAGCAACCTAAAGCTAGGACTAATACCGTTTCTTTGTAAAGCTGCGCCAAATTCTAGCTTTTTTTCAACGCAAAGGTGAGGCAGCGCGGTCAACTCCTGCGGGGAGACGATGCCGCGCATAGCGCCGGCGGCAAGCGAGTCAACTCCCTAGCTATCTAATTGGTATACAAAGCAGGTAAGCTGAAAACTTGCATCTAGCA
>NZ_JABXKF010000018.1 GCF_017115165.1 Nostoc sp. LPT
CCTCATCTCCCTCATCTCCCTCATCTCCCTCATCTCCCTCATCTCCCTCATCTCCATTCCCCATTCCCATAAATTAAAACGAAATTATCAAATAATTATTCTGAAACTTTGCTCCAGCAACAGGTCTGCCACTCAGAGCCGGGGGTAAGGGAATATTGCGCCGCTGATCTCCTGCTTCTACCGTGACTTCTGGCCCATATTGGGTGAGCTTGACTTGCTTTTTGTCAAATCCTGGCAAGAATAAGCGTACTTGACGATTGTGGATGTCTATTTCAATAGGTTTGGGAGCCTGTAAAGCTTGTGCTTCAAAGTTGGGTAGAGCGTCTATCAGTGGTTGCCAATCACCTGTTGACGAGTCGGGAACGACGCTCACAGGTAGGGGTATAAATTCCTCTGACAGATTGACATTTGTCTCGGTAGACACAAGCAGAACACCACCGACAGTTAAACCGATTTGTTGAGCGCTACCCCATAAATAACGAGCATTTGCTAGCTCAATCGGATCTCCTGTAGTCACTAAGAAAGCAGCGAGACGCTTGGGATCGGCAAGAGCAGCTCTCCCATTTTCTAAGAAATTATTGACTTGGTTAGTGGGCCCTGCAAAGTTATCTGCTGTCCAGTTGATATTGAAAAAACTGCTAATCAGCGGTTGAATCAAGGGTGATTCAGTAATCGTCTTCCCCAAATCGGAGTTGACAAACAATTGCCGAAATCGCCGGACATACCAACTCAGGGATTCTGGCAAACCTAACGTTCGCAGCGTTAAAGAGTCGCCCGTGCCATCGTAGACGATCGCATCATATTTGCCACTGGCATCATATTCGCGGATAGCATTCAGTGCCAGGGCGTTGTCCATCCCCGGCAATACTACCAGTTCTTGACCAAAAACGTCTTTGAAGATGGGCGTGCGGAGATATTGCGCCTCAAGTTTCTTCACTTCGTCCCAGTTGCGTTCTAGGAGTACAGATGCTTGAAACTGGACTACTTGCAAATTGGGAGCGATTTCCTGGGGATCGGCAGTAACGGTAGTACCCAGCAGGATTTGCAACGTTGGTTCTGCTTGTCCTGCTAAGAGTACGCGCTTGCCTTGACTTGCCAATAACTTGGCGGCGGCGATCGCAATTTTGGTACGAGCGGTGCCGCCTTTGCCCAAAAATGTCAAAATTAGAGCCATTAGTTGATTCCTATTTTCACCGCCGAGCTTTTCAACTCCAACTTAGCACTCAACAAAGACTCTCAACCTGTGGTTGAAACTTCAGATATCAAGAAAAACTCGGATCTGAGTTCTTTACTACTACACAGGTTTGATTTCATCTTCAAAAAACCAAGTGGAAGTATTGTCGTCAAACATTACCACTACACCGATCCCAGCACCATCGGTGACTTTGTAGCCTTGAATGATACCCACTTGCCCGAGTTTTTTTACAAGTGGGGGAGAAACGCGATCGCGCAAACGAAAGACTTTAACCTTTTGTCCGATTTCCATGCCTGATTACAATTCAGATAAACCAAGTCTCAGTGTAGCGGAATCCGTGACTCTGCTCTCATAAATTCAGTGGAGATGGGGGAGAGATGAGAAAGAATAACTCCTAACTCCTGACTTAACAGCTTAAAATTAAATCAACAACCAAACAGGTACATACTCAATGTTTGTCTTTTTTTGGTCAAAGACACCAAAATTGATTGCGTATTTATACCAAGTAGATTGCCACTTTAGGGTAATAATAAATACTAAAATACAATTGTGGTTGTCACAAGAACAACTGCGATCGCACGGCTTCGCTAGATAGAGTGGCGCTTATATCGCCCTATGAACAACATTTTTATTGACTATAAAGCAATTATATGGTATAAAAGCCTAATTATTTGTGGTAGATAGTTCTAGGAACCAATTGATAAATTAATTGGTCTTGCCCGGATAGGATGTGATTAAAAGTATAAAAATCGTAACTAGTAACTTGTGTGTTTAACAATGCTTTTTAAAATAAAGTTTTTATTGTTAAAGTAATGCGGTAAAGTAGCCACCAATAGTATAGAATCTGCAAATAATTTAGCTACGATCTGTAGCGGTGTGTAAGGATGAAGCTTTCGGTTAAAAGTAATTCAACTTGGTTGCAAGTGTGGCGCTACTGGGAATTGCTGCACGTCTTGGTAGCGCGAAATCTTAAAGTGCGTTATCGGGGTTCATTTCTGGGGGTTTATTGGTCACTCTTGAACCCGTTGATTATGACCGGGCTATACACTGCAATTTTTGGGACAACGTTTTCGTCGTATTACAATAACTCAATACCAAACTATGTCTTAGCCGCATTTACAGGGCTAGTGGTAATCAACTTTTTTTCAGCTTCTACTTTTCAGGCTTTGAGTAGCGTAGTGGCCAATGGCTCACTTTTAAATAAAATTCGTCTGCCAGTCAGTATTTTTCCAATATCAATGATTGCAGCAAATGTATTTCAGTTTTGCGTCGGGGTGTTGCCCTTGTTAGGAATTATAACTTTTGTTAAATCCAAAAGTTTAGTAAATGTGCTGGCATTACTGTTTCCATTTCTAGCGCTGGTTTTAGTCTGTACAGGAATTGGTTTTTTGGTAAGCGCTTTATATGTATTTTTTAGAGATTTACCTTATTTTTATGAGTTAATTATATTTGTAATTTGGATCAGTAGTCCTGTCTTTTATCCGCCAGACATTGTTCCAAAAACAGTAAAAGCATTTTTAGGGTTAAATCCTTTATCACCAATTATTGAAAGTACCCGTCAGATTACACTATCGGGAGCTGTACCAGATTTAAGTTTAATTTGGGGAGCCTTGCTCAGTGGCATAATTATTTTGTCACTAGGATGGGTTTGTTTTCACCTGTGGCGGCATCAATTTATGGATTTGCTGTAAAAGATGGAAGTAATTCGCCTAGATCGAGTTTCGCTGTGGCGACGGACACAAGAAGAGTTTTCTTATGACCTAAAGAAAACACTCCTATCTGTTTTGGAAGGTAAATATCACCAGCCTGCGAAGAAACAGGTGCTAAATGAAATTGATTTAGTTGTTGAAAGAGGTGAAAAAATAGGTATTATAGGGGCAAATGGCTCTGGTAAATCAACACTATTAAAGATAATTTCTGGGATTTTGCAACCTACCAGCGGTTTGGTGCGAGTACGCGGTCAAATTGCTCCATTGATTGAACTTGGAGCGGGGTTTGATGCAGAAATTTCTGTGATGGATAATATTTTGCTGTATGGCGTATTACTGGGATATTCTCGAACAGAAATGCGGAAAAGAACGCTTTCAATATTAGAGTTTGCAGAGTTAGAAGATTATGCATTAGTACCAGTGAAGGGATTATCTTCTGGAATGGTAGCACGATTAGGATTTGCGATCGCCACCGACATACAGCCGGACATTTTGATATTGGATGAAGTATTGTCAGTAGGAGATGAAAGTTTCAAAAACAAGTGTAAGCGAAGAATTGAGCAATTTTGGAATCAGAACGCTACTGTACTAGTAGTTTCTCATGATTTAAAATTTATAAAACAGTCTTGTGTTCGAGGAATTTGGTTAGATCAAGGAAAAGTGCGTTTTATGGGAAACGCGGATGAAACTGCCGACAACTATTTAAACTCAGTAAATAAAATTTAATGTAAATTATCTAAGTATTATTTATTTATCACGGGAGCATCCCAAATGTGCAAGTTTATTTTTATACGGTATTTGGACTTAGACGGAGAATGAAATAACAAACCGCCTTCGCGTTAGCGTTTCCCCTTGGGAGAAGGACGCATACTCCTACGGAGAAGCAAGCTACGCGCAGCGTCTCGTCAGAGAAGAACGCAAAGGAAAGAGGTTTGTACAGGCTTTTTGTCCCAGTCCTGTGGCTTTTAGCTTGCATTGGGATCCTCCCCTTATCACTAGTAATTCCGCCTTAAGGAAAATTATTTTGTAAATGACGTGAATTGGATGACTATATGATTAGATAGACTATGGCAAAAATTCTAGTTAGGCTTTGAATAAAATTTATTAAAAACAAAAATGTATTCTTTTGGCAAGAATGATCGATGATAAATTTTAGGAGAATCAAATGGATTACGAAAAAATATTAGAGCGTATTAGTGATGTTTATCAGCAATCCGTTAGATTCGATCGTCCGGCTGGAAATGAGGAAAATGAATCAAGCAAAAAAATAAATATGCCTCATCAAGTAATAAATAATAGTTATGTTCCAGAAATTGATGGTAACTATTTATTATTTTTTAATGAGGTATATACAAATACTATTCGTAAATGGCTAAAAAATATTTTAAAGAAAATAGCATGGCCTATTTTGAAAAGACAAGTTTATTATAATTCTGCTGTTAGACAACTTTTATACAATTTAATCCAAAAAAGTGATGAATATTCTACAAGGGATAAAGAGGTAAATAAGAAGTTTTCTCAGCTTGAGCAGAAAATAGAACAGCTTTCTCAACTAGAACAGAAAATAGACCAACTACCTCAACTAGAACAGAAAATAGAACAGCTTTCTCAACTTGAGCAGAAAATAGACCAACTACCTCAACTAGAACAGAAAATAGAACAGCTTTCTCAACTTGAGCAGAAAATAGACCAACTACCTCAACTAGAACAGAAAATAGAACAGCTTTCTCAACTTGAGCAGAAAATAGAACAGCTTTCTCAACTTGAGCAGAAAATAGAGCAAATTTCTACTGAATTACAAGCTGACAACAGCGTAACGAACCAAGCCTCTTCTAATGAAGAATCTAAAATTGCGAGTGGTTTATGGTTCAATGAACCAATAATTGTGGGCTATCACGAAAATGGCGAAGCTTATTGGGCAGGAACTAATGAGAGAATATTCGAGAAGACCTTTGTTTTACAATCTCTTGCCCGTTTGTATGAATCAAGCAGTATAACAGTCTTGGATGTAGGTGCTGCCGAAAGCCTCCTTTCGTATGAGTTAGCTAATTTTAATTACTCAGTTACAGCAATAGACATTCGCCCCATAGCCTTATTTCATCCCAACTTGAAGTTTGTTAAAACTGATATTTGCAACCCTGTATTACCGCCAGCTAGTTTTGATTGTGTGATTGCTTTATCAACTTTAGAACATATTGGCTTAGGATGGTATGGAGATGAAACAGGAAAGAATTATGATATTAAAGCTGCCCAAAAGATTAGTTTACTTTTAAAACCAGAAGGTAGTTTTATCCTTACAGTTCCCTATGGTAAAAAAGCTTTAACACCAGTACATCGAATATATAACCAAGAGTCACTACAAAAACTAATTCAAGATTTCAGGATAGTTCAAATATCCTATGGAGTACGTAAGGATGACTTTACTTGGACTATTACTGAAAATGAATTAGAAGCATCTGAAAAAGAACATAATCCAGATAATTACCTTCCTGGCGCAGTAGCTATGTTGGTATGTAAAAAAAACCTTGTATAAAAAATTAAATCTCAAATTGACGCAGCATGAAAATAGCCATCGATCTTCAAGCTCTGCAAACAAATAATTCTAGAAATAGAGGTATTGGTCGTTATACACAATCTGTAATAGAAGCTCTCTTTGGACAGCAAAATACTCTGAGTTACCAGCTATATACGAATAGTAATCTACTATCTCCAGAACTGGATGAAAATTACTTTCAGTATAATTCTTTAGATTACCCATACATTGGTAGTTGCGACATTAATGAACTACTGTTAAAAACTGTTTTAATGGCAGCAGATGTTGATGTAATATTTATACCTAGCCCGATGGAGGGTTTAGAATGCACAATCCCTAACTATAGCGATTTTCCTAAAAAAGTTTTTGTCATCTGCTATGATTTAATACCTCTCATCTTTTCTGATAGATACTTAAATGAGTCAAATATGCGCTCACTTTATATGAAGCGCTTAAAAAATATACAAAATGCTGATTTTATATTTGCAATCTCGGAAGCTACCCGCCAAGATGTAATTAAATACCTCGATATACCCCCTGAGAGAGTTTTAAACGTTTCGGGTGGTGTCTCTGCTTTTTTTACTCCAATTCCTGCTCATGAACAGCAAGCTTGGCTCGAAACTTTTGCAAGGAAGTTTGGTATTTACAAAAAATTTGTTCTTTATACAGGAGGCGAAGATTGGCGAAAGAACATTGAAGGGCTAGTCACTGCTTTTTCTGCCTTACCCAAGAATTTGCAAGAATGTTACCAATTAGTAGTTGCCTGCAAAGTTTCTGACCATTTTAGCAAAGAAATAACTAGTTTGGCGTCAAAATTAGGAATTAATAAATCTATAATATTAACAAATTATGTTACAGATGAAGAATTAAGAGCTTTATACTCAACCTGCTCTCTATTCGTTTTTCCTTCTTTTTATGAAGGCTTTGGTTTACCGTTACTTGAGGCTATTTCATGTGGCGCACCATCGATTGCAAGTAATAGCTCATCTTTGCCAGAAATTTTAGGTTCTGATGAATTACTGTTCGATCCATACTCACCTTCTGATATGGCTGGGATAATGCAAAAAGTTCTATCTGATGAGAACCTTAGAACAAAAATCTCAGAGGATGCACTTCAGCAATCAGCAAAATTTTCTTGGCAATCTGTTGCTAAAAATATGCTTGATGTATTTCAAGAGCATCAGCTATTAAATAAAGTATCTATTTCAGTTAATCAAAAGCCACAAATAGCTTTTTTTAGCCCATTCCCACCAGCTAAATCTGGTATAGCAGACTATAGTCGAGACTTGTTACCATCATTGGGACAACACATTAACCTTGATTTATACCATGATGATAGTTATTTGCCCGATATTAACATCAGTAATAACTTATTTTCTCATACTAAATTTGAAGAAAGATTAAAATCTCAAGTATATGAAGGTATTATTTACCAGATAGGAAATAGTAGTTACCATTCTTATATGTACTCCCAATTAATGAGATATTCTGGAATATCCGTGTTGCATGACTATTACCTGGGAGGACTAATTAATTATATGGAAGCTCATTGTCCAGAACTTGGTATTAAATTTTCTAAAGAATTAGAACACAATTATGGAAAAGATAGAGCGGTAATAATATTGCAACTTTTGAAAACAGGGGAGTTGAATATTCATGAGAAGTTATCTCAAGCAGATATTTATATAAATAGAAGGATTTTTACACGTTCTCTAGGAGTGATATTGCACAGCAAATGGGCTTACAACTGTGCTATTAAAGAATTTACTAATGACAATGACTGCATTGTTCACATACCACAGGCAGTACCCAAGTTTACTTTTGGTAAAAAGTCTGTTATGGATGAGCGTCAAAAGTTAGGTATTCCGAACGATAGAATTATAATTTCAACCTTTGGATTTATAAGTAGTACTAAACGCCCGCTACAAATTCTTTATGCATTTAAGAAGTATCTTGTAACTCAACCTAGTGCTTACTTAGTATTTGTGGGTGGTACTGATTACCTTGGTACAATTAATATAGAAGATGAAATTAGAAAACTAAGTTTACAAGGTCAAGTAAAAGTTACTGGCTATGTCAAGATGCTGGACTTTTACCGTTATATAGAAGTATCAGATATATGCCTCAACTTAAGATTTCCTTTTAATGGAGAAAGCTCTGCATCACTTCTGCGAATTTTGTCTGTTGGTAAGCCTACTATTGTTACAGATATCGGTTCCTTCTCTGATTTTCCCAATGATGTGGTGTTCAAAATACCCAATCCTGGACAAAGTGATGAAGTAGAAGAGATATTGAAATCTCTTATTCTACTAACTCAAAACTCAGACTACAGAAAATCCTTGAGCGAAAATGCATATAAGTATATTGCTAAAGAACATTCTCCAGACAAATGTGCTGATTTATATACAGAATTTATTCAGCAAATACTTTCTTCGCCTCAAGCAAAAAGCAAAAAACTTGCTGATTATGTAGGACGTGAATTAGCTAAAGTTATACCTAATGCATCTAAGAAAGTACTTACTACTTTTGCTAGAGCTATTGATAACTTGTATAAGCAAGAACAGCAAGTAGTTGAAGTTCTTAATCTAAATAAGACTGCTACACAAATGCAGACTTGTGTGCGAAAAAAACTGAACTTTAATGATTTTCTACACGAACGTCGCTCTATTTGTCTTGGAAAGATACCACAATCTAAAGAAATATTAAGCATTGGATGTGCTGGAAATTGGTACTTCGAGTGGTTCGATAAGTTTTACCCTTACTCTATTGAAAATCACACTGGTATAGATTTAAATCCAAAGCCACTAGATTTACCAAATAATGTAACTTGGATTCAACATGATGGGGATGATCTAAGCTTAATAAAGTCACAAAGCTTTGACTTAGTATTTGCTGGTCAATTTATTGAACATATATCTTGGGAATCGCAGGTAACTTTCCTGTTAGAAGTAAATAGAGTACTTAAATCAAATGGGATTTTTGTACTTGATAGTCCAAATTATACTGTTACTAATACATATGGATGGAAGCAACCAGAACACATACATGAACTAAGTTTTCAACAAGCGTGTGAGCTTTTACGGATTGCAGGTTTTGAAATTAAAGATTCATATGGTTTGATTCCAACAGACTTGTTAGGAATCCCACCTAATTTATTTGGCAAATATATTGAACCTTGTTTAGAAATAAATTTATATCAAGAAGATACTGAAAATGCAATTAATCAAGATCCGCAAAATTGCTTTGTTTGGTGGGTAACATGTCAAAAAATTCAAGAGATTGATCTTGCAGATAAAACTCTAATTAAGCGAATGCAGGAGTTTTATCTGGAAAACCAAAAAATGAAAAATGAGGTAATTTTTCATGGTATTGGTTCAATAATCGAAATCAAGCAAGAGTATTTTGTAATTGTAAATCCTGATGATGGACAAGGATTTGCAATTTTTGGCCCTTACGATTATTATTGCAAAGGTAAATATTTAGTTGAATTTGAACTCTTTGCCTTTGATGATGATAATGAAATATCTAAAAGGAATCTAGATTTAGTTGTAGCGATCGCAGATATTTCTACTAATTCTGGTGCGCTAGTTTTAGCCAAAAAAGAACTTACTCTAAGAGATATCTTAAAGAAAGAAAAGACAAAACTGAAGTTTATTATAGATACAACATCTATACTAGAGTTTCGAGTTTTATCGCTAGGAGTATATCCAGTTTTAGTTGGTATTAAACCAAAAGTATCAACGCTATAATTGAGTATTTCCAGAGAAGAAACATATTGTAACAAAAAGTGAGCATGACAACAAAAAAAGCCCTAATCACCGGGTTAACCGGACAGGATGGTTCATATCTTGCCGAACTACTCATAGCAAAAGGCTACCAAGTCTTTGGTCTAGTCCGTCGTTCTAGCACCAGCAATCTAGAGCGTATCACCCACCTTTATGGCGACATTCAAATCGTATCTGGCGACCTCCTCGATCAATCATCCCTCATGGATGTAGTAAGCGAATGCCAACCAGATGAAATATACAATCTCGCCTCTCAAAGCTACGTTCCACTCTCTTGGACACAACCTGCTCTTACTGCTGAATATACAGCTCTCGGTGTCTCCCGCCTCTTAGAATCTATTCGTCGCTGCAAACCTGATGCCAGATTCTATCAAGCATCTAGTAGTGAAGTTTTTGGTCAGCCTGACGAATCGCCCCAAACCGAACGCACTGCCTTTCGTCCCCGGAATCCTTATGGAGTTGCCAAAGCTTATGCTCATTGGATGACTGTCAACTATCGGCAGAAATACAACCTTTACAACTGTTGTGGTATTACTTATACTCATGAATCACCTCGACGCGGGACAGAATTTGTATTTCGCAAAATCACGCACGCAGTTGCCCAAATTAAATTAGGTTTGACAAATGAACTAAAATTAGGCAACCTAGATGCCCGTCGTGATTGGTGCTACGCCAAAGATGCTGTTTATGCTATGTGGCTGATGTTGCAGCAGGAACAACCTGATGACTACCTCATTGCCAGTGGTGAAACCTACTCTGTTAAAGAACTTGTTGAGTGTGCTTTTGACTGTGTTGGGCTTAATTGGCAAGATTATGTCTCGGTTGACCCCGCTTTTTATCGCGCTGATGAACCAGTGCAGTTAGTTGGTTGCATTGAGAAAATTAAAATGGGAATAGGTTGGCAGCCTCAATACTCTTTTAATCAATTGGTTGAGTTAATGGTTGATTATGACCTTAAGAAATTAAGCAGTTAGCTTTTTAGCTTCTTAATCATAAATAACCATTAACTTGAGACTAGGAAAAAAGTCAAATAGCTTACCTAAGAATGTAACTACTGAGTTTTTTAGTTATGGATTTTCTTAGGTAAGTTTTTTAAGTAAAAAACTTATTAACAATTGACAATAAAAATATTTTTAAGTAGGTTTTAGAATGAGGATATTTATAGATTGTACTCACACTGCAAAACATACATATAAAAATACTGGAATCCATCGAGTAGTTCGAGAGCTAACTTCTGAATTATTGCAAATAAGCTCAAACTGCACAGAGATAGAAATAGTAGCGGTTATGTTTGATGGTAGTTTTATGAGGAGAGTGACTAATCTTAATAAAGAGCAAGATGATCATTTTGTTAAGGTTAATAAATATCTCGCTCTAAGTAAAATAAATATAAAAGTTCAATCTCTACTTTTGAAGCTGAAAAATAAATTTATAAATTTTTTGTATATATTAAATTTAATTGATTGGTTTGATTCCAATTCAGCAAACAAAAAAGTTTTCCTTGAATTTGAAGATTCTATAGTCCAGTCAGGAGATATTTATGTGATAGCTGATGCTAATTGGGATCTACCTAAAACTTACTACCGATTTTTACAACTCTTAAAAAAGCATAGAGTTACTATTGTAGTTATATGTTATGATCTCATTCCAATAAAATTCCCAGAGTTTTCTTCCAAGAGATTTACTAAAGCTTTTACAAAATTTTACACCGATTATTCTATTTTATTCGATAAAGTATTATGTATTTCTCAGAGGAGTGCTGAAGATTATATTAATGCAAGAAATCAAGGAATACTAGCTAATAATAACTCACAAATTGTTCAAAGCTTTCGTTTGGGCGGTAATTATTATAAACATAATTTGTTGCTAAATGAAAAAAATTACAAAGATGTAAGATTGCAGAAATTCCTTAACAATAAATATATTTTAGTAGTTGGAAGCTTAGTGCCTCATAAAAATATTAAAACTATCATTGCAGCCTTTGATTTATTGATAAGTTCTAGTTATGATGATGTATTTTTAGTTTTTGCAGGTAATAAAGGTTGGGACTCAGAAACTGATAATTTGATAGAATCTAATAAAATGTATAGCAAGCTCATAGAAATACTAGGTTCTGTTACCGATGCTCAACTAGATTTTCTCTATCAAAACTGTTACTGTTTAGTTCAAGCCTCCTTTTATGAAGGATTTGGATTACCTGTGGTAGAAGCACTACAACACTGTAAACCTGTAATTGCCAGCAATGGTGGCTCTTTGCCTGAAGTAGGAGGCGATTTTTGTAGATATTTCTCTCCTACTCAACCAACAGAACTGTATGAAGCTTTAAAAGAGCTACTTGATTCAGATATTTACTACAATAATTTGGTAGAGCGCATAAGAAATGAGTATGTACCATTTTCATGGCAAGAATCTGCTGAAGAGTTTCTCTCTTGTTTGTATAATTAAATTCAGTTGAAATAAAAGCTTAAAAATTTGTTGTCCAATCTATCTTTTTTGTCTAAGAAACCCACAGGTATAACAACTTAGGCTTTCAATATTCCTGCAAATCTGCAATTTCTCAAACTGACATTATTAACTTCACAGTCAATTTCTGGCTATAAATACTATGGAAATTCATCAAAATTAACACCAAACCACAGTTTATAAAAGTGATATATTATATCATGTCCGCCAAATCACCCATAATAAAAGAACCCCACCCCCAACGCCTCCCCGCTCTTCGGGAGGGGAGCTAAAGCGCAGCTTTTGCGGGGTGGGGTTCCGGTTATTATGGGTGATTTGGTGGACATCATATTATCCTATTATTTGTTAAATAAACTACTAATAAACTTTTTTGTTGTCAGTAATAATTTTGATAAAAGACCAAAATTAAGAAATTAAATTTTACATAACAAACTAAAAAGCAAGTCGAAAATTATGTTAGATAAAGTATCACAAATCGTAAAAGCTATATTGAATCTATTAAGGTTATTGAAAAAAACAGATGCTATAAGCTTGAATATTAAAACTTTCGGCTATGAATATGCTCGTCATTTGCGCGAGCAGTTGACAATATCTAGTAATTTATCACCACAAAAAATTAACTTACAATCCAAAGCTTGTCAACAAAATGATATTGAATCAGATTGGTTTTTATACTGGTGTCAAGAGATGAAAATGCCTGTAGCATACCATCGGAAGTTATGGGAATTTTGCTATATTTTACAAGCATTATATGAATACGATTTACTTACTCCTGGACGTAAAGGTTTAGGTTTTGGTTGTGGTGAAGAACCTCTGCCAAGTATTCTTGCTGCTTATGATATTGCGATTACGGCTACAGATTTAGATCCAACAGCATCAGCTGCACAGGGTTGGATAGAAACTAAACAAAATATGTCTTCTTTAGAAAAGATATTCCGTCCTGAGTTATGTACAAAAGAACTATTTACTAAAAATGTGAGTCTAAAGTATGTCGATATGAATGCTATTCCTGCTTACTTAGAAGGTAAATATGATTTCTGCTGGTCTGCTTGTGCATTAGAACATCTAGGTAGCATTAAAAATGGACTTCTATTTATCGAAAATTCTTTAAAAACTCTAGTTCCTGGAGGAATAAGTATACAAACGACAGAATTTAATTATTTAGAAGAAGAAGAAACTATTGACAACAAGGGAACAGTACTTTTTAGAAAAAAAGATTTTGAACAAATTGCTAAAAAACTAACTGCGGCAGGACATCAAGTAGTACCCCTAAATTTCAATATTGGTTCTCGCGTGTTAGATAAATTTATTGATATTCCTCCATATTACAGTCAAATACATGACATACCACAAGAAGCACATTTAAAATTATTAGTCGGTCGTTTCGCTTCGACATCCTTTGGTATGATCATCAGAAAAGCTGTGTAAGAAGCTACGATTCTTAAGTTGCCGTAGTATAGCAAAGTGCTGAGTGCTGAGTAGAAGCCCAGTTAAATCAAGGCTTTTAGCAATTAATATTGTCCTAACCTATGTGGCTACGGCTATATTATGTAATTTTTAATAATATCAAAATTATTATTTTTCTAGCTAAAGAAAAAAATCCTAAATGAATATAGTAGATAATGTTTCTTCTAACCAATTAATTATTAACTTATCTATTCTCTTGTCTCAACCAACGGGTATAGGCAACTATGCTCAAAACATTTTTCCTTATTTAAAATCTTTGCAACCCACTCTATTAGTAGTGCAAAAATATCCCGATTTTGACTGCTATCCAATTCCGTCAAACTTAACCCCAAACCACGGCACTAAAGGTCATTTTAACCGCCTCTTCTGGACGCAATTTCAACTACCACAAATATATAAAAACCTTAAATCAAGTCTTTTATTCTCCCCGCTACCGGAAGCACCCCTTTATACTGACTGTCGTTTTGTTGTCACATCTTTTGATATGATACCGTTGCGCTTTGCCAAACGTTTTTCACCACTCACAGCCTACCACCGCTACTACACTCCCCAAATTCTTAAGCAAGCACAACACATTATTTGCATCTCCCAGACTACGGCTAAAGATATCACCGATTTTTACCAAATTCCCGCCAGTAAAATTACTCCGATTCTTTTAGCGCACGATCGCACTCACTTCCTTCCTCTCAATCTACCTACCCACAACTACTTTCTCTATATTGGTCGCCAAGATCCTTACAAAAACATCCAGCGACTCATCAGTGCTTTTGCGGCGTTACCTAATTGCAAAGACTATGAACTATGGTTAGTAGGGCCAATTGATTCGCGTTACACCCCGACTTTAAAAGTGCAAGTTGCAGAATTGGGTGTAACTAATCAGGTAAAGTTCCTTGATTATGTTCCTTACAGCGAATTGCCAAAAATCATCAATGAAGCGATCGCTCTAGTTTTCCCCAGTCTCTGGGAAGGTTTTGGTTTACCTGTCCTCGAAGCAATGGCTTGTGGTACTCCCGTCATTACCTCCAATCTCTCCTCCTTACCTGAAGTGGCTGGCGATGCGGCAATTTTAATCAATCCCTACAACACCGAAGAAATTACAGAGGCAATGCAGGCGATCGCAACTCATTCAGAATTGCGATCGCATCTACGTACCCTTGGCCTCAACCGCGCCAGTCAGTTCAGCTGGGCAAAAACAGGACTTACCACCGCCGAAGTTCTCAAGCAGTACCTATAATGGCTGATTTCTAGAAGAAAATAGAGGCACTGCGGGGTAAGCTTAGTTCTTTACTGCAATAGCATTCCAGTTAGCGATCGCTTGCTCTTCGGTTAGAGTCGGGTCAACATTACACACATACTCAAGTTTAGCTAACACGCTTTGATGGGCAAAAGCAATCTCTTGAGCAACCGGTGCTGTAAGAAGCTTCTTCCAGAGAGCATACTTTCCCTGCCAGAAGTGATTGTTTGTACTCATGGTGCGGAGGCGATCAATGGAATGCAACGAAACCACATCTAATATAGGCTTGACTGGGGTCAGCCCCAGTTGTTCGTTAAACTGGGAAAGTTCTTTGACCGCATCATTCACCAGATTTTCGTAACGAACTTTCAACGTGTCTTCTCGCCTCCACCATTCCGGGCTAATCGATAGAAGTGCTGCTGCTCTACTTCCAGTGGCATAGTTGATAAACTCTGCGCTAAGTGGCGTTTTCTCAAGGATGGAAATCTCAGTTCCCCCTTTACCTTTTAGCCAGCTGGCAGTTTCCGGTTCGTAGCGGGCAAAATGCAGAATAGAAATCAATACATCTAAGGGATGGCGGGCAAGAGCTACCACACGAAATCCTTGCTCGGCTAGCAATGAAACTAAATCATCACTTCTGTGCCAATGAATCTGAAGCACTAATCTTGCTGGTAGCAAGTGCCAGGAAATGTCAGCTGGATGATGCACCGCCAGTTCAGCCATTTCATAACTGGCTGCCAGCATTTTTCGTAGCCAAGTGTTACCCGATCGAGGATTGCTAATTATTGCCAGACGCAAGGAGCCTAAACTGCTCAAATTCTGTTAATCCTTTCAATTAAATTAGGGTACATCCAAACTAACATCATACTGACACCATAATTTAAATGCAATGATTTGGGATTTTCTCAAGATTTCAGATTATCTTGACTAATGACTTGTAATTAATCCTAAATCCTGATGAAAGCACTCATTCTTTCTGGTGGTAAAGGTACACGCTTACGTCCCCTTACCTACAGTGGGGCAAAACAACTTGTACCAGTTGCTAACAAACCTGTTTTATGGTATGGCATTGAAGAGATGGTCGCGGCTGGTATTACTGATATTGGCATCATCATCAGTCCAGAAACCGGAGCAGAAGTCCAAGGGAAAACCGGAAATGGAGAAAACTTTGGAGCGAACATCACCTACATCATACAAGACCAGCCACTTGGACTTGCTCACGCCGTCCAAGTCGCTCGTCCTTTTTTAGGAGATTCTCCCTTTGTCATGTACTTGGGCGATAACCTGATTCAACTAGGTGAGTTACGTTACTTTCTGCAACAATTTAGCCAACAACAGCCAGATGCTTTGATTCTCTTACGTTCAGTTGCTAACCCTAGTGCCTTTGGTGTGGCTCAGATGGATGAAACAGGACGGGTATTACAGTTAATTGAAAAACCCAAAGTTCCTCCTTCAAATCTGGCATTAGTAGGGGTTTATTTCTTTTCTCACCTGATTTATGATGCGATCGCAAATATCCAACCTTCCACCAGAGGCGAGTTGGAAATCACTGATGCTATTCAATACCTGATTAATCAGCAAAAGCAGGTAGTAGCCCACAATCTCCAAGGCTGGTGGTTAGATACTGGTAAAAAAGATGATTTATTAGAAGCTAATAGATTGATTCTCGATACCTATCTAACAGCATTAGTTGTGGGCGAAATCGATGCCCAAAGTCAGATTATTGGACGAGTCCAAATCGGTGCAAAATCTAAAGTAATTAACTGCACAATTCGGGGGCCAGTAGTCATTGGTAGCAATTGTCATTTAGAAAACTGCTTTATTGGCCCTTATAGTAGCATCGCTAACAATGTCACACTCATTGATACTGATTTAGAACACAGCGTTATTTTAGAAGGTGCTAAAATTGCCGGAATCCATCAGCGTATTATTGATAGCGTGATTGGACAAAGGGCACAATTGAGTCTTGCACCTCGTCGCCCTAAAGCCTTACGATTTATGATTGGTGATGACTGTCAAATTGAACTAACGTGATTTACTTATTCAAAACAAAAAAAACACAGGCAAAATCTTAATTCTAATATCTGTAAAATACAAGTATTAAATTAGTCTCAAAATTAAGACTGTGGCACATTACTTGTAATATTAATGAGCATTGTACATACCAAAATTCCCGAAGTTATCCAACTCGAACCCCAAGTATTTGGAGACGATCGCGGTTTCTTTTTTGAAGCTTACAACCTCCAAAAATTTGCTCAAGAGATAGGAATTGTTACGAACTTCGTCCAAGATAACCACTCTTGCTCTAAGCAAAACGTCTTACGTGGATTGCACTACCAAATCCAACAACCTCAAGGTAAACTTATTCGTGTTGTTGTCGGTACTATCTTTGACGTAGCCGTAGACATTAGAAAAAGCTCGGCTACTTTTGGTAAGTGGGTAGGTTCTGAACTCAGTGCTGAAAACAAACGCTTACTGTGGATACCACCAGGCTTTGCTCATGGTTTCCTCGTGCTTTCAGAAATAGCCGAAGTTCTCTACAAAACTACAGATTATTACGCGCCTCAAAGCGATCGCACAATTCTATGGAACGATCCAGATTTAGCGATAGATTGGCCCCTAAGTGCGCCACCGATTTTATCAGCTAAAGACCAAGCTGGTAAACCTTTGAAAACTGCTGAAATATTTGATTAAGTAGTCATTGGTCATTGGTCATTGGTCATTGGTCATTGGTCATTGGTCATTGGTAGATACCCCGTCTCTTGTGATACCCTAAGCTTACTTTTATGGTGGGCGGAAAAATTTTGTCTTTCATCGGACTAATTCAAACTATGTTAAAGAGTGGGCGTGACTTCTCTTGGACAAATGACAAATGACAAATGACAAATGACTATGAGTCAATCAATTCTGCTAATTGGTAGCAATGGTCAAGTTGGTAAAGAACTACAACAAATACTCCCATCCTACTATGGTGATATTATCTCAGTAGCACGCCCAACAGTAGACCTTGCCCAACCCGATACCCTCCGCAATGTTATTAGATCCAAGCAGCCGCAAATCATCATTAACGCCGCCGCTTACACTGCTGTAGACAAAGCCGAAAGCGAACCCGAACTTGCTACCGCTATTAATGCGACTGCGCCCCTAATTCTTGCCCAAGAAAGCCAAAAATTAGGAGCTTTTCTAATTCATATTTCGACCGATTACGTTTTTGATGGTAATGGGTGTAGCCCTTACCAGGAAACCGATGCGACTAATCCTTTGAGTGTCTACGGTAAAACTAAACTTGCTGGAGAAGAAGCAATTCGGCAAACTTGCACCCATCATCTCATTCTCCGCACTGCTTGGGTTTATGGAACCTTTGGCAAAAGTAACTTTGTCAAAACCATGCTCCGACTAGGTGCAGAACGCCAAGAACTCCGTGTTGTTGCCGATCAAATTGGTAGCCCAACTTGGGCACAAGATATAGCCGCAGTTATAGCCCAGATGATTCCCCAGTTAACCCCAGAAATTAGCGGCATTTATCACTACACTAATAGCGGCGTTGCTAGCTGGTATGACTTTGCCGTTGCTATTTTTGAAGAAGCACAACAACTAGGCTTCCCTTTGAAAGTTGAACGTATTGTCCCCATTACAACTGCCGAATATCCGACACCAGCCCGTCGCCCTGCTTATTCCATCCTTGCTTGTGGAAAAATTTCCGCAATTTTAGGGACTTATCCTTCTCATTGGCGACAAAGACTTGGGCAAATGCTCACAGATTTGAAAATTGAGCATGGGGCATAGGGCATAGGGCATAGGGCATAGGGCATAGGGCATAGGGCATAGGGCATAGGGCACAAGAGGCAGAGCTGCACAGGAGCAGAAGGGAAAAACTTACTCCAACTACTCCCCAGTCCCCAGTCCCCAGTCCCTATCCCCTTTTTAATACTCCAGTTTCATGTTGCATGGGCAAAACATCTAAAATATCAGTTTGAGAACAATATTTTAAATCTTCTTGACAGTCAAGACGCAACAATCGTTGTCCGTGACTAGCTTGGTGAAGTAATCCTAATAAGTTATCTTGCCATTGAGAGTAAAGAGCGATCGCACTAATTACTTCATCGTTACCAGCGAGTTCTTCTGGGGACAAGTTGCTTTGTTGCAAAATACTATGAGCGATCGCACCCGCACATACTGTATCTTCTAAAGAAAAACTGCCTTCCCAACCAGAACCGACAATCCACACTGTCTCTGGTTGCTTATCTAAGAGAAATTGCACCACCGCCGCCCGGTTAATCAAGGCTGCTGCTAATACATTTGGAGAGTCTTGTACCCGTTGTAAGGCACGAGTGCCATTTGTGGTACTAATAAACAAACGCCGCCCTTGGACTAATTCTGGTGTGCAGTCGAGGGGAGAGTTACCCAACTCAAAACCAGCTACTTTCGCGCCGCCGCGTTCTCCAGCCCGCAGACGTTTTTCAGGGGGCCATTTTTCGCTAACTTCAATTAACCGATCTAAATCGCTGAATACTTGTACAGCTTCGCCTCCAGATGCCAAGACAGTCGCAATTGTGCTAGTGGCTCGCAAGACATCGACTGCGATCGCACATTCTGGCGCTTTATCCGTTGGAGTCAGTTCAGGAGTGTGGTATACGAATAACTTCACGGGCTGGATACACCTGCTTTAATACTATTGCCGCAAATAACATTTTACCTAGTTGGTGTCACTAAGCTATAGTCACAATTATTCCCAAAGCATTTTATAACATCAAAATGCACGATGTAACCTATTCAAGACAGAAATACTGAAAAAGTCCATTTTTATGCTTTTAGACTTTCAGATTTGCTGCACTATCCTGTAATCTAAAACAAGAACAGACTTTCTAAAGCCGTATTTGGCATTCTAAGTTAGCACCACTACGCATCCTGACTAAAGCCAAATAGAAACTAAAATTTTTACCTCTACTTTGCTCATCCCAAATCGAAAATCGCTATGGCACCTTTACCTGACTACCGCCCTAAACAACTATCTTTAGGCCCATTGGAAGCAGAAATTTTAAATATCATCTGGGAACTTGGTTCAGTCACAGTCAAGGATGTACACGATCGCATTCTCGCCGATCCCAACCGCGAATTAGCGTATACTTCTGTCACCACCGTCTTACGTCGCCTTACTGATAAAGGTTGGCTGGCTTGTGACAAGAAAGAGCGGGCATTCTATTGGCGGCCAATGCTGAGTAAGCAGCAATCAGAAGTCATCAAAGCTCACGAGCAGTTACAGCGATTTTTGGCGGTGGGGAATCCCGATGTTGTTGCTGCTTTTGCTGATAGTCTGGATGAAGCAGCTAGTGAGCAAATAGCAGCGATCGCTAAACGCATTCAATCTGCACGCCAAGCCAGGGAGGAACAATGATGCATCTAATAATGATTTTGAATGCTTTGGCAGTTGCTTGGTGGTTAAGATCCTCCTGGAATCAACGCCAAGGTAATTGGAGTCTCCGCTGGCAGCGATCGCTATTTTTGTTTCTCTTTCCGCCTTTGCTAATTTTCATGACTGCGATCGCTGTGCTGTTCATGGGGCCTCAAGGACAAATGGGCGGGATGTATACAGGCTCAATTAGCTATTTACTAGCATTAATTTATTTGGCATTTTTTGCCATTTCATGCATTAAACTTGCTTTCCAAGGTTGGCAGTCTGTAGAATCTGCCCGTAACTGTCCCTTAGTGAATGTTGGCGATAGACGAGCCAGACTGTTGCAAACCGGGGCGCTGTTTGCAGGTCAAATCGGTTTTTGGCAACCAGAACTAGTGGTTAGCCAAGGATTAGTGCAAACTCTCTCATCGGCTCATTTAGAAAGCGTCTTAGCCCATGAGCAAGGGCATCACCATTACAGGGATACGTTCTGGTTTTTCTGGCTGGGTTGGGTGCGTTCTTGCACAGCATGGTTGCCGAATACAGAGCCTTTATGGGAAGAATTGTTAGCTTTGCGCGAACTCCGTGCCGACGGTTATGCAGCATTGCAGGTAGACCCTTTGGTGTTAGCGGAATCACTTTTATTAGTAGTTAGTAGCAGTCCCGTTTTATCGGAAATTTGCTGTGCTGCATTAGGTTCCTCTGGTGCAGATCGTTTAGAACAAAGAGTAGAAGCTTTATTAGCACCACCAGAAGCAACGCCAGAAGCTCAATTGCAATCTTGGCATGGCTTTCTGTTGGCGTTCCTGCCTCTATTGAGTGTGATATTTCATAGTTAAATTGAATTTAAAAAGCTACTACAGCACAAAATCGTGATGTTTGTAACGAGAATTATGATGTTTGTAACAAAATCATGGCGTTTGTAACAAAAATCATCTTGTTTGTAACGAAAATCGTAGCGTTGCTAACCAAACTTGTAGCGTTGGTAATGAAAACTTAGTGTTTGTAACGAAAATTATCTTATTTGTAACGAAAATCGTAGTGTTGGTAACGAAAATCGTAGTGTTTGTAAAAAAAGTAGTGATGTTTGTAACCACAGCTTCTCAGGAAGTGAGTAGACGCTTAACACTACTAGTACAGCACGACGGAAGTAAACCACCCATCCCAAATTAATGAAATCCTTACGAATTACGAATTACAAATTAAGCCAATCCCTTAAATTTTTAGCGCCTCAATAACGCTAATTGGTGACGGGGTTGGAATAACTTGAGTAAGTTGGAAGCCAGCATGAAGCAGTAACACTTGATATTCTTCCTCTGTGCGTTCGCGTCCACCAGTCATAACTAGCATATTCAGGTCAAGCAACTTACCAAAAGAAGATGCATTCCCAGGAGGAATTACTGTCTCAAACAGCAGGAGTGTACCATGCTGTGACATTGCCTGATGACAGTTTTTGAGAATAGCGATCGCTTTTTCGTCATCCCAGTCATGAATGATGTGCTTAAGAAGGTAAGCATCACCACCTGGTGTTACTGACTCAAAGAAATTCCCCGACACTACCGTACAGCGGTCTGCAAAACCTTGTGCTTGCAGGCCAGATTTTGCTTCTTCTATCACCGTTGGTATATCAAAGATAATACCTTTTACAGTCGGATAAGCTTTAAGGATGCTAGTCACCAAACTGCCCTCACCTCCTCCCACATCAACAACAGTGTTGAATGCTGAAAAGTCATAACTGCAAATAATTGCTTCCAAAATGGAAGCTGTTAGACTTGTCATTGACCAATTAAACAACTTGCCAGCTTCGGAGTTTTTAACGTAATGATCCCAAATACTCATTCCAGCGATGTCGTCAAACGCAATCTCGCCAGTTTTGATGCTATGTAGCAGATTACCCCAGCCTAAGTAGTGCACTTGTCCCAGTTCGGAAATGGCAAAAAAACGCAAAGAACCAGGAACATCCGTTTGTAAAGTAGCAGCCAAGGGTGTTAAGCCAAATCGATGATGTTCATCTTCAGCAAATATACCCACACTAGCAAGCGCACGCAGTAATCTGTACAAAGATGGGATGTGAGTATCAGTGATTGCAGCTAGTTCCTCTAATGTCTTTGGCTGTTCTTCAAGGTAGTCAGCAATACCAAGTTTAGCAGCAGCGTAGATTGCTTGTGACACCCAAAAGCCAGAAATCATCTGGAGCATAACATTGGATGCAGGGACTTCAGTACTTGTGCTTGGTTCGAGTGAATTCATATTTTGCAAATTCTTTTCAAAGTTCTGGATTTGTGGGTGTACACAACCACAACTCAATCATATCTGACCACGGGGGCGATAAGTCTCTGGCTTGATGCAGCGCGTATCGCAGACGAAAACACAATACATCTCAATCGATGAGGAAATTATTGATGTCATAATTAATACTTATAAACGGCTCGCTCTTCATCCGAGATGCGATCGCGTATAATTCATCTTTACGACCGACAAACAGCCGGGATATTCAATCATCCCCACAGCCACAAAAGGATTGTCAGGCAGCGCTCCAGAAGTCATGTCAAGCGTTTATCCTAGTTTCAGCTTAAGTGCAATCACCTAAAAGAATAGCACTAGCCCGATAATGTCTTTGCGATCTAGTTCTTATATATGTGCATTTGTCATATAATGACAAGCCACAATGATTCCTAACACGAGATTTAAAACCAAATCATCTCAATTTGCTATGCAAAAATCTAAATTTCGTGTGTGGGCTGCTTTGAGTAAAGACTACAGTTACAACAATGAGACTCAAAATCTTAGAACAAACTCCAACATTATTGAAACTACAACTTAAGCCAGCAGCCATCCTCTACTGGTTATTTGGTGGACTATTTGTGGCAGGAGGCGTTTTATTGATCGCGACACTGGCAAAGACAACTACTTTTACTTGTAATCGGGTTAAACCCACTCAAGAAAGTTGCCAATTAATCACCAAGAGGATTTTAAAATCTCAAGTTAAAACTTGGAATCTCAAAGAGGTGCTAGCTGCAAAACTAGACACTAGTAGGACTGCTGGGAATAGTTATCCCTTGGTACTTCTGACGAGAGATGGTTCAGTTCACATAGATTTAGTAAATGCAGACAGCACTCACAAGGAATCTATGGCTGCACAAATCAACACCTTTCTTAAAAACTCACAAGAACCAAAATTAACTATTCATGAAGATACTCGTTTGTGGACTTATCCTCTAGGTTTATTATTGATTGCAAGTGGTGCTGTTTGCATTATTTATATGCTGATGAATAATATAATTATTTGCATTTTCGATAAAACTCTTGACAAAGCAACTATCGAACGTAAAGGTTGGCTTGGGCAAGAAGTTATTGAAGCTAAACTCTCACAAATATTAGGGCTGAAGATGGATGCAGTTGCAATTGACACAGTAACAGGTACAAGTTCAAGCAGTTATAATATTGTCTTAAACTTGGTATCTGACAAAAATATTTATTTGGCTGCTGGCTCAATGTTTACTGCTAAGAGTGCAGAACAAATCATTGATGCGATCGCCAGTTTCCTGAAATCAGATTAACCTCAGAGCAACGCCTTTAGCACCTTTGCCAAATACTCATACTGCTCTAAAGTATTGCAAAAAGTATTGTAAATCTGTGCCCAAATCCTTACCAAAAGCCGAGTCAAGCGACCACAAACCTCTGATGGATAATTTACAATCCAAAATTTAAAATCTAAAATTGCTAAACTCCCCAGGCTGGATTCGAACCAGCGACCAATCGATTAACAGTCGATCGCTCTACCACTGAGCTACTGAGGATCACTCACGATTTATAATCTTATGGCTAAAAATAGGATTTGGCAAGTACTTTCGCCAATATTTTTTTTAGAAACTTAATTTATAGAATTTTTGCAGCCAAAATCTATTCAGGAACTTAAGCAGAGACTGTTAAATACTAAATACCTACAATCCCATTCGTAATTCAGCTAAACGCTGCCGCGCCTTAGCATCAATGGCATTAGCTAAAAACCTACTCTTAGATTGTTTGCGCGTATGATACTTTTGTCGCATCCGGCAGACAGTAGCTTCCACTTCCCCACAGAGTTGTTGTGCTGACAACCATTCAGCCCCATAGCCTTGTATCATCAGCTGCTGTGCCCGATCTGAAGTAGCAACAATCACACGAGAAATCAAAGATTGAGCTATTTGCTGGCGAAAAGAAGCGCAGGATTTTTCAATATAAGTATCTGCGGTTTGCCCAAAATCAGTGTAATAAACAGATAAAAGCTCAGTAATAACTTCTTTATTACTAGAGGTGTTCTGATATTGGGCATCAAAAACTATCTGAGTTGTGTAACCTTGAAACGCACTATAACCAGTCATCGCTTCCACAAGTTCGCCCCGTGCTGCCTCTAGTCCAACGCTATCACGCGTTTTTTTAAGGCAAGGCCAAGCGCCTATGATATTGTAGCCGTCCACTAACAAAACGGCTTCGAGTAAGGAACGGGGCATGGTTTTTAATCACAATTTTCTAGAGTTAACAAAATTCATTCATAAGTTTTATAATAATTGATGCATTGTCTGTAACACTATGTTACACAGAATAAAAAATACGGTAGCCTCACAAAACTCAAACCTCAGATAGACGCACCAACTTAAAACGCGCCTTTGTTTAAAAGGCGCGTTACAGTTCTTTTTTAGTAGTATTCAGGAGTGCTGAATACAATGAATTTTACTTATTTATTCAGCACTCAGCACTCAGCACTCAGCACTCAGCACTCAATTAAGAGGCTTCGCTGTGTACCTCCATCAGACGTTGCTTAAGACGTTGGGCTTCACCGCTATCTACCAGAGAGCCTTTTTCTAGCAAGAAAGCGCCGTCACAGTAATTTAACTCATCTAATCGATGTGTCACCCACAGGGCTGTAATACCTCGACTTTTCACAAGGCGACGGACACCAGCAACTAAATCCAACTGGCTATCTGGATCTAGTAAGGCAGTGGGTTCGTCTAATAATAAGACTTCACAGCGACGGGCGATCGCACCTGCGATCGCGACTCGTTGTTTTTGTCCCCCAGAGAGTGCATAGATAGGGCGTCGTTGCAGGGTAAGCAAATTCACCGCCCCTAACGCCTCCTCAACCCTGGCTCTAGTAGCAGCAGGTGGCAACTTTTCTTCCACCAATCCAAAAGCCACATCAGCACCAACCGTTGGCATCACCAGTTGATGATCCGGATTTTGGAAGACAAAGCCAACAGGGTGCAAAAGCCGAATTTCGCCAGATTCAGGAGCTAATAACCCTGCTAGCAGTCTCAGTAAAGTAGATTTTCCACTACCATTTGTACCCAAGAGCATCCAAAACTCACCTTTGGGTACTTCTAAAGAGCAAGATTTAATAACTTTCTCTCCATTAGGCCAACTGAAATTTAAATCCTTGACCTCAATGCCCACTTGAGCCATTTGTCAACCTTGGTTACTCAGCAGCTACAGCAAAAAAGCCAGGTGGTCTGCCGCCACCAGGGGTTGTACCATCTTTCTGAACAATCTGCACCCCAGAAATTTCACTAGCGCGGACAGCAATTTTTTTCTCTGTCTTACCCTCGCACTTGAGTTCTACAATGTCAGGGTTCCCAGAACGGATTGCTGCCAAAATTAGCTGATAGACAGCCTCAGCATCCTCTGCTGACTTACGTTGTACAGAGATTGGGAAAGCAGTATTTTTGATGCTTAGGTCGATGGTAAACATTTAGCGTTAATTAAATTTAACTGTAGGACTTATTTTAGCGTCAGCTGACTGATTCTAGGGAAGAGGGCATTGGGGACTTTTGTGCTTACTGTTAGCTGCTCTAATACTTTTCGAACGATTGAGACTGGTGAGTATAGTTATGCCGTACTCTTGCTCTAACTTAGAGGCGACGGCTTCATTCGTTGTCGGTTAATCGTACCCTTGAATTTCGATACAATCTCCGCTTGCGCTCCAGCCTCTTTCAATGCTATTTTAATCGCCATTACCTGCTCGGCATTCACCCCATCTTCTGCCTTTGTTTGTAATGCAGTCATGAATTTCTCCTTCTGGGCGTTTATGCATTCTCAATCACTCGCATGACGCCAAAGGGTTCGACTTTCAGTGTCTTGACACCATAGCGGCTAATCACCTTGTCGATAGCCGTCTGGACTTCATTACGGTTAGATGCCTGAAACGAGTCCCGCCAAACTTGTTTTGATTGCCATTGAGCGTAGTTAACAACCCTCTGTCCATCTTCACTCGCATGGAAATTCGCTGAAACGAACCCGGCGTAACTCTTAAAGTGCTGTTCGACAATATCTGCGATCGCATCAAGAAATGCCTGCTGCGGTGATGGATCGACTGCAAACTCGATCAGCACTGTCAAGAATTGATTTTCCTTGATGGTTGGCATTTTATTTCTTCATAAGTACAATCGCTACGAGATATGCGATCGCACTCGTCAGTAACGTATCTCTTCATCATAAGTAGCCGCGTTGACCTTGATGCCCAAGTCAGTCCAATTTGATAGTCTGTCGATCCCTTTGGCAGATCGGTGTTTCTCTCCGGCATCAATGGCTGCCTTCCAGTCGTCTTGGCTCTCCCATCGGGCGACATTAACAAAGCAAAAGCGCGCATCGGATTGCAAGCTGCGGTAGAGCGCTCCGTCGATAAAACCGGGCTGGCGAATCATGAAATCCTATATCCACCTTCCAATCGCTGATAAACTGCTCGATCGCTTCAGTTGGCACCTCAATCACATTGATCAACGTGATGTGAGCGTTGGTCATAGTCTTACCTCCGTATGACGATACTGCTCAATGACTGCTGTAATCTGTAGTGAAAGGGTGTCTACAATGTGGAAGAGTGGTTGGTGTTATTGGGTTTCGCAGACTCAACCCGACCTAAAATATCTGCGATCGCGGGGACGAGTCACCTCGCTTCTCTACGAGACGCTGCGCGTAGCTTGCTTCCCCAAAGGGGTACACTCCAAATTCAAAATTCAAAATTCAAAATTCAAAATTAATGATCCCCATAATAAATTTAGGGGCTTGTATCATGAGTCGTTTTCGGTCAGCCAAGTCTCAACCAGTACAGAAATCAGCAGCGCACTGAACCCGATTAAACATAAATCCTTCAAGCTGGTAGCTTTTGGCTAATGATCGCTATCCAACTGTTTAAACCTGAATACCCTTTCATGAAGCATTTTGTATCACGATGATTTATCCTATCATCTGCCGACTTCTAAAAACCTGCCCTTGAAAGACTCCCCATTCCTACTCCCCACCTCATTTGGATAAAAAATTAATTTTTATGAGAAAACCCCTAGAAAAATTAGCAATTTACACCTAATATGATTAAAGGTGTGTAAAAAATTGTAAACTAGGTTAACAACCCGGTTAACTTTCTGCTTATGGAAGGCTTTTATATAGCCGTCTATAATAGAGATACAACCTGTACTTATAAACATTTGGAGATTTGCTCTAATGACCATCGCAGTTGGACGCGCCCCCAGTAGAGGGTGGTTTGACGTTCTAGACGACTGGCTCAAGCGCGATCGCTTCGTATTCGTAGGTTGGTCAGGGATACTATTGTTCCCCTGCGCTTTCCTAGCACTAGGCGGTTGGCTGACCGGCACTACCTTCGTCACCTCTTGGTACACACACGGATTAGCCTCCTCCTACTTAGAAGGTGCTAACTTCCTGACAGTGGCAGTATCCACCCCCGCCGACAGCATGGGACACTCCCTATTGCTGTTGTGGGGTCCAGAAGCTCAAGGCGACCTCACCCGTTGGTTCCAATTGGGTGGTTTGTGGCCAT
>NZ_JABXKF010000031.1 GCF_017115165.1 Nostoc sp. LPT
CCTACCTTAATGGATTATTGTCGGTTTGAGGCACTTCAAAAACTGAGATGCTCCCCTTGGCTGAGGTTGAGAGATTGACAGACTCTATGCAAAGTAACACATCCACCGATGAATCTTCTGAAAATTCTGGTGAGGTGTAACCATGAGAAGAACATCTGAGCAACTAATTCAGGAACTTTCAACAATTATTGACTCTCACTTTGCCCATGCAGTAGTTGAATGCTACGTCGAAATGCAGCAACGATTTCTAGCTGGCGATTGGCAACCAACAGAACTAGACGGTGGGCGGTTTTGTGAAGCGATTTCGCGTTGCTTGCTTCAAATGGATACCGGAAAGATTGATCATCGAAAATTGCCTGGTAAGGTTCGTGAGGATTTATTGAACAAAAATATTCCCCATCAACTTGGCTCGAAGGATCGTTATCATTTGGCTAAAGTGATTGAGGTTGTGTATGGATTTCGCTCCGATCGCGGTGCTGTTCACATATCAACTGAGTACACTGCAAACTATATGGATTCAATGCTAGTGCTTCATGCAAGCAAATGGATTTTTGCAGAATTTCTCCGCCTAGTTTGGAATCGAGATCGAAAGCTTGTTGCAGAAACCATTGCCCAAATTGTTCAACTAGAACATTCAGTAATTCATGAATTGGACGGAAAACCTCTAGTTCTGGCAAGGGATATTTATGCAACGGATGAAGTTCTGTTGCTGCTGTATCATGCCGCCAATAATCGCTTGAGTCGGGCTGAACTACGCGAACATGCTGTCAGCCAGAACCCTCAAAACGTTAATGTTGCTATATCTAGGCTAATCAAAAGTAAGGATATTCGACCTGTTGGAGAGGATGAAGTTGCTCTGACTCCTAATGGTCAAAAACGAATCCTTGAGCAGGTATTGCCTAAGCTCGTTCCCCAAAAATAGAATTCCTAGTTCAATTGCAGGGTAAGCATTTATCAAATCCCGTCTAAATCATGGCGAAGATAGCAGATTACCCAACAAAGTGAAGATTTTTTACAGCAGTTCAGAGTAAATACGGCTCCTATTGAGCTTTCAGTTACTCTATGTTTAAAGATAAATAGCTACTTTACAAGCGATCGCACAATCATGGACGACAGCAAGGCATTGTTTGACTATTGGCATGACCGAGTTCGGCTGAAAAACTCAGAGTTAATTGCAGATCCTGGACACGTCAAAACCCAGGATCTACGCCATGATTGTACCAACTACGATGAACTTTGGCGTAGCCCCGAAGTTCAACGACTGGAGGAACCAGAGCGTAGCAGGGTTATTGCGATTATTAAGTACGAATGTACAGCCAAAGTCTTACAGAATCGAGCTGGTCGTCTGCGCGATCGCGCTAATGAGCTTGAAGCAGTTTATCATGAACAAGATCAACAAAAATCCAAGCTCTTGGGTCTGCTCAAAGCATTACAAGAGAAACTGTTTGGCAAGGATAAAGAAATTAAGAGATTAGAAGCACGAGTTGCCTCGCTAGAAGCCGAAAATGAAGCCTTGCGATCTGAAGCTGAGAATAGTAAAGCTGAGGCGGAAATGGTTACAGAACTAGAGCAGCTTAAAAAGAAGTACAATGCGGTTGAGAAGCGAAGACAGGAACTAGCTAAGAATAATCAGAGTTTAGGTGGAAGAGTTGCCCATACCAAAAGATATAAGCAGCAAAGAGATGAAGCAATAGCTTTAGTTGAACAGCAGAAACAGCAAATTGCTACATTATTTCAAGAGAGTCAGCGTCTTCGTCAAGAGAATGAAAGACTTTATCAAAAATTAAAATAAGCGGATCGATAAAATGCTCTAGATTTGGGATGCTCGATAATAATCATGAAACTTCAAGAGCTAAAAGCTAAAGTCTATGAGTTAGCTGGAGTAAATAATACCAAACAACTCAAGGCAAAAATTCAGGAGATTAAGACGTTAGATATGCGTCTTAAAACCTCCTGGGAAAAAACTATTGCTATTCTTCAAAAGCCGCAAAGCGAGTTTGAGGAGTGGTTAGAAAATCCACCTGAAGAATACAAAGATATTTTTTCTGAAATTACAGAAGCCTCTCAAAAATATAATCAGAAATCAGCACAGACGAAACAGTTAGCGCAAGAGGTATTGTCAATAGCGAATAATCTTGAAGAACTAGCAGAAGAATGTCAAGACGAAGCAAATAAAATCAAGCAAGAAATTAAAATAACTAGACGGATTTCAAAACAAGCCAGACTGAACTAGTTTTGACTCAAATGACTATTGCCACATTTCCTACGCTTACAGCCAATGATTTCCATGCTTTCTGACAAGCCAATTGTCTAACTGTGCTATCTGTTGCAGCTAACACTTTGCTGCAACAGACTGAATCGATATCTGGGTTTGGATGCAAAGAAGCAAGCGTCTGGGCGCATTTGCATTGTTGATGCCTTATAGAGAATAATCACAGATAAAGCAGCTTTAGTGTCTTCGTGCGAGAGAATAAATATAAAATATGGCGATCGCAATCGATTTTGGTACTAGCAACACAGTTATTGCTCGTTGGAACCCTGTAACCCAGCAGCCAGAAACCCTGGCTCTACCAGGTTTATCAATTAAACAAAGTTTCAATCCGCCACTGATTCCCAGCTTGGTTTATGTTGAAGACGCAAGTCAAAATAAAGTCTTAGTCGGGCAACAAGTACGCGATCGCGGTTTTGACCTCAAAGGCGAAACGCGATTTTTCCGTAGTTTCAAACGCGGTATTGGTGCAGACATTCAAGGTTTCTTACCCGAACTCGATGGGCAAGTTGTCACCTTTGAACAAGTAGGGCAATGGTTCTTGACTCAAGTAATTGAAGAACTAGCGCCTCTGGAAGGTGGCTTAGATTCCCTCGTGTTAACCGTACCCGTAGACAGTTTTGAAGCCTATCGTCACTGGTTGGGAAAAGTTTGTCAATCCCTTCCCGTCGAACAGGTGCGAATGCTGGATGAACCCACAGCCGCCGCCTTGGGTTATGGCTTGGCAGATCAAGAAATTCTCTTGGTGATTGACTTTGGCGGCGGTACTTTGGATTTGTCCCTTGTCCGGTTGGATCGAGGTGTGCAAGCAACTACAAAGCCGCTGGGATTTATCCTCAAGTGGGGTAACAAGTCCTTGGCTGAAGATTCAAAACAAAAAGTCAAAACTGCCCGTGTCTTGGCGAAAGCTGGGCAAAATCTGGGCGGTACTGATATTGATAACTGGTTAGTAGATTACTTTGCCAAAACTCAAGAACTGGCGGTAAGTCCCTTGACAACAAGATTGGCAGAACGGGTGAAAATTCAGCTATCAACTCAAAATCAAGCTAGTGAAGTTTATTTTGATGATGAGACATTTGAAAGTTATGAACTGGAACTAAACCGCGATACTTTTGACGATATCCTCAAAGAACATGCCTTTTTTGAGTTATTGGATGAGTCGATGACAACACTGTTGCAGCAAGCAAAACGGCAAGGGATAGAACTTCCAGATATTAATGCAGTTTTATTAGTTGGTGGGACAGTGCAATTGCCGGCAGTGCAGACATGGATCAAACAGTATTTTGAGCCAGAAAAAATCCGTTGCGAACGTCCCTTTGAAGCGATCGCTCAAGGTGCATTACAGCTAGCACAAGGGATACAAATCAAAGACTTTCTGTATCATAGTTATGGTATCCGCTACTGGGATCGTCGCAACCAGCGTCATAAATGGCATTCTTTAATTAAAGCTGGACAGGCATATCCGATGAGTCAAGCAGTGGAATTAGTCTTAGGCGCTTCTGTAGAAAATCAGCCCAGCATTGAATTAATTATGGGAGAATTGGGAGCAGATACAGGTAGTACTGAAGTTTATTTTGATGGCGATCGCTTAATTACTCGCCGTATGGACAATAATGAAACCAGCGTCAAACCCCTCAACGATCGAGAAGGTGCGAAGACAATTGCCCAACTGACACCAGCCGGATATCCTGGAAGCGATCGCATCAAAATCCTCTTTCAAGTTGATGAGCAACGCTTTTTGCGAATCACCGTTGAGGACTTGTTGACGAATGATACGCTGTTGGAAAATCAACTTGTGGCACAGTTGAGTTAAACTAGTGCGTTTAACTATTTAGCTAAAGGGATTTAAAAGTGGGATACCGCAGCTATCAAAATCGCGGATGTTGCGCGTTACTAAGGTCAATTGGTGAATTTGAGCAGTAGCAGCAATCATTATATCTGCTTGGGTATGTGTTTTCCCACTTGATCTTAGTTCACCTCGCAATTCACCGGAGCGTTTCGCAATTTCAGTAGTGATGGGCAATACTTAAGAGTTATTTTCTAAAAAGTTCTCGAACCATATTTGAATTCTAGAGTTGGCTTGGATGTCAGTCCATAAAATATTTCCTTAACGGTAATCGCACTCAGAACTATTGAGTAAGCGCTTTCTGCCCATTTAAGTACACCAGAGTTAGGTTGGAGTCGTGCTAATTCGCTGATAATGTTAGTGTCACACAGAAAAGTCATCGATGGCATCAGCGAAGGGGTTAGGACGGTCTTGGCGGGAGGGTACTTCGAGGATATAGTCTTCCTCAGCGGCTATCTGGCGTAATTCTTGGAAGGCATCAACTAAAGACATCTTTTCGTGCTGCTTGCGCCAAACTAAGAATTCCTCGAACATCTCAGCCTCCACAACAACCGCCACTAATTGATTTCGGTTGTAGATGCGTTGTGGTTCTTTGGTTACGGCATTAATCAGTTCGGAGAACCTCTGTTTGGCTTCGGCAATTCTCCAGTTCATTGCGCTACCTTTTTTAGTTGATGATTAATGTCTATTATAAACATAATTAATGTCTATAATTTTTCTTAAAAAGCGATCACTCCTTCTGATTCCAGCCGAGTTATTCCTATTTACCGGACATCATATTACGGAAGATGTTAATAATAATTACTGTTAAATTTATATCTCATTTTTACAATATAAATTCCTCAGTAAATACAGCACCTTTATAACTCACTTCAACCTTGAATTGTTTATCCAGTGCTTCGCTAAATTCTAACTGAATAGCATTATCAGTTTGCCTCGCAGTGACTTCCTGACTTATAGAATCAGGGGTATTGGGATTAAGAGTAATTTTCAAGTTCAAGCCAGAAGGTAAATATTCTTCCTGAGGAGGAAGAATTTGTACAAGCACACCTTGTTCTCCATTTTCTTCTTTTTTTAGATTGACAATTAAAGCTAAGGGTTTATTTTGCAGCAATAGGCCAAAATCAAATAATTTAGTTTGTGAAATAGGAAAATTATTTGACTCCTTCCGGCTTCTAACATAACCCCAAGTTAAATTATTTGGAATTCTACTCCCAATAAAATCTGTAGATTGCCAACCTTCTTCAAATACTCTATCCCACCATTTACCCAGATTGACTAATGCTTTACCTACTTGAGTTGTTACCTGAGTTAGAGTTTCTATAACTGTGTTATTACTTGTTACTACTACAGGTAATTTAATCGTAGATGGTTCTAAGAAACGAGTGTATAGCAAGAGGTTATTTAACTTCGTGTCAAACAAAGACAGGGGTAATTGATAACTACCATCTAGCTGAGATTTAAAATCTGGTGTTTGAGAATATTTAAATAGTTCATCATAACGTAAAAAGCCATGAATATTTAATTGTTCTTCTTCTTCTAACACCTCCAGGAAGACATAGAAATGAGCAGCCGTTTTGGCTGAGGTAACAAGTTTTGCCGGTACGATGACAAAATCATCAATCAGGTTATCTACGGTAATTAAGCAGAGGCGAAATTCACCTACACTGAGATAACAGACATCATCAATTGCATTAGCACTCTTGTCTGGTTTAATTTTGATATTTGGATTTCGTTCTTTCAGACACTTTTCAAAACCAAGTTGTGCTAGTGCGTTTAAATATATTTTCCATGCGCCGAACTCGCCGAACTGGCTAAAATGATTCTCACTGATTACTCGCGCTTCGTCAAAATCTTCTGGTTCTAGCCAAACAATTTTTGGTGACAACTTTATTTTTATGTTTTGTGTACCAATTATATAAATGTGTGAGTTAACCATATTTCCTCTGTGATTCATTGTATGCTCCAATAGCTATGTATGTTTTATCATAATTTATTAATTATTAAGGTAGATGCGGATCATTTGAGCAAATAAGCTGTTTTTTATCTGTTTTTTACTAGCAGCTAATTCGGCTTTTGCTTCTTTAAATGTTTTCTTAAAAGTAAATTCTCTAATTTCAGCAGCAATATTTTTTAGATAATCAGGTTCATGAGAAATTATAGTTGACTGATATTTATTGACTGATTGTAAAAGTTCCTCTAAAAAAATATCTTCGGTTCGATACTGCACAATTTCCAAAAAGTTTTCTAGTTGAAAAATTCGTCTAGCTTTACTCCATTCGATTTCCCAAAGTTTACCAATTTCACTCAAAGACTTATTTTCTTGGTAATAAAGTCGTAAACCTTCCGGAAACCGTTGAGCAAAGTTTTTGTAACCTCTACTTTTTTTCAAATCTTCAATTCGCTGGTTAATTACCTCTGCTATTATTTTATATAACACTTTTTCAAACAAATTCTGACAGATTTCTTGTAATTTTTCTAATTCTATATCCTCCGGTTCGCAGTCTGTATAATAAGGTAAATCTGGGTTAGGAAGATAATCATTTGTTGAATTATCATATACTTCTGTGGGTATAGTTTTGGTAGTGCCTGTTTTTTTAAAAAGCCAGTCTTGTCGCAAGATTTCGGCGATGCGTTTTATATGATAAATTAATTGTTGTGGAGAAAAAGTAATATTTCTTTGCTGCAACAAATGCAACATTTCTTGCAGTTGGCTTGGTGTTGGTTCAGAACAGCGTCCTTTTTGGCATGTTTTTAGTCTATCTCGTTGGTAAACTGTTTGAAAAGCTTTTACAATTTCATAGTCTTCTGTTAAAAGAAGCCCAGACAGAGAACGAGGAACAGATTTACATAATAGCCCCCAATCACTGGGAGTGGCTAATCCAAACTCCCACAAAAATGACTTGATTTCTTGATTCTGGCGGGTGAGTCTGGTAGTCCAATTATCTAAGCTTTCCTTAGAACCTAAGCTGGGATTAAATCTTTGCAAAATGTCAACGCTAAAAAATTCTCCACCTTTTGCGATCACTCGAGTTGTACTATCATGATGGTTTAAGATATGTTGAGTTTTAGCCTCACTATCTAAAACTACCAGTGCTGTACCATCGTCGTTTAAAACGAAGCGAAGTAAATCGGTGTACCTGAAAAGGTTTTCTGCACTGACGTTGTAGATGTGAGGGATAGTTTTGCAGGTGATGAGAATTCTGTGTGAAACATAGCACCGCAAACAAAGCCCTGCAAGAGCGCGTTGGTAAATATCGTCTTTTGAACGAAAAATTTCCCACAGAACTGATTGAACTTGCTTATTTTCTTCTGTCGATAGTGTGGGTTTGCTATTTAAGTGAGGAAATTGTATTTTAAAAAACTCCTTAGCCCTACCGATTTCTCTATATTTTTTAAGCTGAACGTTTTCTCCTATAGGAAGTATCTGCATTTGCCAATATTTTGACGGTGACACCATAGTAATTTTAGTTACCTCAAGTCTCTTGAAAACATGACATTAACAGCGAAGCTTTAGCACCAGAGACGATTTTTGATTAATCTTCTGGGGGCTATATCATATATAGGTTTGATTTTTTTAGTTTATACACTCTTGGGAGTTCTGAACTGTAGCAATCCTATATGATTTGTGAAAATTAAGAGCAAAGCGGTGTGTGACTGTCGTGCGATTTGTAATCATCCAGATTTGATGCAAAATGTGAGTCTATTGCATCCCGTTATACTGTTTCACCTTAATTGCGTCTCTCCCAAATATGATTTGTATTATATTTTGTGAAATGGTATTATATCTCGAAGAAACACAATTTTCTGTAAGCTTTGATATATAAATCTTAGAGAATGTGTTTATTGAAAGTAAACTTCTATTTGCCTCACACAAGTGTATAGGTCGATTGGACTTGAACTTATATAAAAGTAGAAGCAGGATAAACAAGTAAATACCTTCTGAGCAGTATCAATATAGCTTATTACTTGTTTTATCTTTGTTTCTATCACTTCTTCCCAACCAATTATCAATCAACAAAGGTTCAAAAGCATGAAACGTTTCGTTGCTAGTGCTTTATTGGCTTTACCATTTGCTGTTGCTTCCCTACAAACACAGGTATTCGCAGCGAATGTAATTGAGAAAACTCCTGTGCAAACGCAAATATCTGGAAGAGAGGAAACTTTGAAAACTCCTGTAAGTGCGCCTTATTCAGTTACAGAACGAATATGGATTCCTCCTGTTTATGGATACTCGGAGAATGGTACAGAAATCTTAATTCGAGCAGGTTACTGGCTTGAGACAAACAATAACACTTGACCAAAGATCAAGAAGCATAAAGTCTAATAAATTAAGAGAGTTAAGTTGTAAGCAAGCGAAAGTTAACGCTAACAAATCTGAATCATCGTGCAGTATATCTACGCGGATTTCTCATTATACTAGAGTTTAGTTCATGACCAACTAAACTCTAGTTTTTCCCTTGATGATAGTTATATCTGGTATCCATACATGAAAAAGATAAACACCTTATTACCTGTAGTTTTTGTTATTGTTTTCCTGCTTTTAGCTTTTCCTTTACTTGGTCATTTAAAAGGTGTATTAGAAAATATTATTACTCTACAAAAACAAACTCAATTATTAGAAAATGAAATTAAAACTCTAGAATTTAATTTAAATTCAAGCAAGAAGATTAATTTAAAAGATAAGATTGTAATAGAGAAAGAGCGAATTGCACTAGATAAAGACTTACTGGGATTAGAAAAAGATATTAACGGGATTTTTATTCAAGCTCTTGTTGGCTCTGCTGCCCTACCCAGTATCTTTTTCACATGGCGAAGTCTTAAGGTTTCCCAAGAGGGACAAATTACAGAACGCTTCACCAAAGCTATTAACCAACTCGGAGATGATAAGCTTGAGGTTCGACTAGGGGGAATTTATGCACTGGAGCGAGTTGCAAAAGATTCAGAAAAAGACCACTGGACAATCATGGAAGTTCTTACTTCCTTTATTCTGGAAAAATCTTCTTTAGATGAAATTAAGAATAATCCAGAAAAGCAACACACTAATCTTGTAGAACACTGTATAAATCAACAGGGCGATTTCAGTAATCAAGAAAGAGAATCAGGAAAAGTTACTACGGATGTTCAAGCAGCTCTCACTGTTATTGGACGGCGGAATTCTACGAAAAATCCAGATAATCTAAGAATTAATTTAATGTATGCCAAGCTCATTGAAGCCAACCTCACTAAAGCCAACCTTAAAGAAGCTAAACTAACATCAGCTAACCTTAAACATGCCAACCTCATTAAAGCCAACTTTAAGAGAGCTGATCTCTATTTCGCCAACTTCACTTATGCCGATCTCTATGAAGCTGACTTCACTGAAGCCTTCCTCCGTGGAGCCGTACTTATAAAAGCTAAGCTTCAAGGAGCCAACCTCACTAAAGCTAAACTTAATTATATTAAGGTAGACAAATCTAGTAGAGTTTTAGATGAGGAAGGCGAATCATTTATATCTGACTACTTTGGTCTCAGCAAAGCCAATTTTAAGCAAAAAGAGTTCACTGGAGACTACGATCGCATTTACGCATTTCTCATTAAAGCTGATCTCAGTGGAGCCGACCTCAGTGGAGCCGACCTCAGAGGAGCCGACCTCAGAGGAGCTAACCTCAATGGAGCCGACCTCAATGGAGCCGACCTCCGAGAAGCTAAAAATTTAACTCCAAAGCAAGTCTATGCTGCCAAAAATTGGCAACAAGCCAAATATGACCCAGATTTTTACAAGCAATTAGGCTTACCACCAATTACATCCTGAAGAAAAGACACACTGTGGTCAACAGGTATGGTACGGGTAGTTCACTTTTGAATGTCGATACCGTTACACAAAGTGCGATCGCTCTTACTAACATTCGGGTTATTCTTCAGATAATCACGCACCCAGTCGCAACCATGTGCCATTACCTTATCTACATCGACAACTTGATCTAAATTCCACAGAATCACTGTCTTGTCATCACTTGCTGAGGCGAGCTTTTTACCGTCAGGGCTGAAAGCTACTCCCCAAACCCTATCGCTATGCCCATTAAGGGTAGCAAGTAGGACAGGCTCTCGGAGCGACACTTTCCAGAGTTTAACCGTCTTGTCGTCACTCGCTGAGGCAATTGTTTTACCATCGGGGCTGAAAGTAACTCCAAAAACCCCAGCTTTATGCCCCTTAAGGGTAGTTAGCAAAGTGCCGTCCTTGTTCCAGAGTTTGACAGTCTTGTCCCAACTGGCTGAGGCAATTGTTTTACCGTCGGGGCTGAAAGCTACTCCCGCAACCGTGGCGTTATGCCCCTTAAAAGTAGTTAGCAAAGTGCCGTCTTTATTCCAAAGTTTAACGGTGTTGTCGTCACTCGCTGAAGCAATCGTTTTACCATCGGGGCTGAAAGCTACTCCCCAAACCCGAGCTTGATGCCCTTTAAAGGTAGTCAGCAAGGTGCCGTCCTTGTTCCAGAGTTTAACAGTGCTATCCTCACTTGCCGAGGCGATTGTTTTACCATCGGGGCTGAAAGCTACTCCCCAAACCCCATTGCTATGTCCCTTAAGGGTAGTCAGTAGTACAGGCTCTTGGAGCGACACTTTCCAGAGTTTGATAGTTCTGTCGCTACTGCCCGAGGCAATTATCTGTCCGTCAGGGCTAAAAGCTACTGCGTAAACCGGAAGTTGTTGCCCCTTGAGGATAGTCAACAAAGTGCCGTCGCTGGCTCTCCAGAGTTTAACGGTGTTGTCGTCACTCGTCGAGGCGAGCATTTGACCATTGGGAGAGTAAGCAACTCTGAGAACTGTAGCGCTATGACCTCTGAGGGTTGTCAGCAACGTGCTATTTAGCTTCCAGAGTTTGACAGTATTATCCGAACTTGCCGAGGCGAGAGTTTTACCATCAGGGCTGAAAGTGACCCCCCAAACCCTCGCGCTATGCCCATTGAGCGTAGTCAACAAAGTGCCGTCCTTGTTCCAGAGTTTGACGGTCTTATCCCAACTTGCTGAGGCAATCGTTTTACCGTCGGGGCTGAAAGCAACTCCCGTAACCGGAGCTTGATGCTCGTTAAGGGTAGTTAGCAAAGTGCCGTCCTTGTTCCAGAGTTTGACGGTCTTGTCCCCACTTGCGGAGGCAATCGTTTTAGCGTCAGGGCTGAAAGCAACATCCCAAACTGCATTTTGATGTCCCTGTAGGGTAGTTAGCAAGGTACCGTCGCTAACTCTCCAGAGTTTGACGGTGTTATCCGCACTTGCCGAGGCAATCGTCTTACCGTCGGGGCTGAAAGCAACTTTCCAAACTGTATTTTGATGCCCCTTAAGGGTAGTTAGCAAGGTGCCGTTGCTGGCTCTCCAAAGTTTGACAGTTTTGTCGTTACTTGCTGAGGCGATCGTTTTACCGTCAGGGCTGAAAGTCACTCCCCAAACCTGATCACTAACCTGGAGGGTAGTTAGCAAGGTGCTGTCACTTGCTTTCCAGAGTTTGACAGTTTTGTCCGCACTCGCCGATACAATCGTTTTACCGTCGGGACTGAAAGCAACATCCCAAACTGTATCTTCATGTCCTTTGAGCGTAGTTAGCAAGGTGCCATCAATCTTCCAAATTTTAACGGTCTTGTCGTCACTCGTCGAGGCAATTCTCTGACCGTCGAGGCTGAAAACTACTTTCTTTACCTCACTGCTATGCTGTGATAAGCGGTTGTACTCAACTGCCCCATAAACTGCCCGCCGCAGCACCAATTCAACCTGATGCTGGGTGTCCGCATCTACCCCTACTAACTTTTGCAGTTTCCGCCTCGCCCTGATTGCTTCTCTGAGCGCGTCCAACTTTTGATTTGAGGCAAACAGTGCTGCTGAGGATTCACTAATAGCTTTAAGTTCGCTCTTTGCTGAATTCTGCCATTGCCACCAAGCTGCACTAGCTAGCATCGAAGTTACCACCAAACCAGCAGTTAGCCCAAAAATAGTGAATTGATTTGTGCGCTTTTTTTCCCTTTCTTGCTTATTTTGCTTTTCTGCACTGGCTTGAATAAACTCCTTTTCTTGGAGTGTTAGTTCATCTGTGCGTTCGATGTACCATTTGAGTGCAACACTTAACGGCTTTTCCTGTAATAATCTCCCAGAGTCGTACTGATGATCTTGCCATTCTCGGACATTTGGCTTTAATCTTTCTTGCCAAGTACGAAACTCCCGGTTATCTTGAATCCACTGGCGAAAAGTTCCCCATTCCCTAATTAACGCTTCGTGAATTATCTCTACCGTCTCTTCCTTGTTTTCGCTAGTCTCATCACAACCAGTCACCAGCAAACGTGCATCAGCTAATTGTTGCACCAAATCCCAATTTGCTTCTCCTACCTGTTTTCGAGTCGCCACACGTCGGGTATCCTCCGTACCTTCCCCAGGACACACTAACTGAATAAATATTTTTTCCGCCCGTTTTCTATCAACCTCACTCAGCTTATCTAACACCGTATCGGCATAGTTAGCCAAAGCTTTCTCTAACCCACCAATTTCTTGATAAGCTTCGTGGGTGAGAAACCATCTTTTCGGTTTGAGCCAAAGCTGCATCAGGGTAAACTCAAGTAAAGGTAAACGTCCCGATTCATTACCCAAATCTCTGATTAAAGTATCTGTCAACCCCTCCTCAAATACCACCTTCATTTTTTGCGCTGGTTTTTCAATAGCACAACGCAACTCCTCCCGGTTCATCGGACTAAGATTATAAATTCCCTGCTGCAAAGCATCGCTAAAAGGACGGTAAGATAAAGCATAGCCATAAAAATCCGCCCGCAATGTCATAACCAAGGTAAATCTAGGAGCGTAGTTGATAGCGTAGATTAATGCATCTAAAAAAGGCTGGCGTTCCTCTTGTGGTGCGAGGGTGTAAAGTTCTTCAAATTGGTCGGCGATAAGTACTAAGTGTGATATCCCCCCTTCCCTCGTAGGGAAGGGGGGTAAGGGGGTTAGGTTCTGAAAAATACTTGCGATCGCATCACACAACTTTGTCTCATCATGCCGCAAGTCTATCTCTAAAACCATTTGGTCTAATCTGCGTTGTATATCTGTTGAATTTTCTCCTTGTAGTGGTGCTGGAGAATGACAATGATGATTTAATGCGATCGCTAAATTACCAAGAGGATTATTCCCCGGACGAAAAGAAATAATCTCCACATTCCCAATTTTTCGTAAATTCGGAACCAACCCCGCAAACACCACAGACGACTTCCCACTCCCAGATGCACCAACCACAGGAACCAAAGATTTACTTTGAACTGCTGCTACCAACTGATCAACAAACTTCTCTCGACCAAAGAAAAAATCTGCCTGTTCTTCCCCAAACGCCGACAAACCCTGATAAGGACACTCAGGTAACTTACCAGATAATCCACCCAAATCTGACCAACTGGGAGGAAGTTCTAATGTATTCTTGCAAATAATCGGTAACCAACTCACTCCTGGTAGGGGCTTTTCTCCCTCAGACTTTCCTGTCAGTTCTTGTAATTTACCCCTTGCTTTCAAAACAGCGGTAAATAAAGAATCTCCACCAGCGTAAGAAGAAAGAAAAAAGTTGAGAAACTTGTGCGCGATTTTATCCGGTACTGGTTCCCGCCAAACTATGACGTAAGGTAAATTGAAATCTGCTAATCGTTGTGCTAAACCCAAACCATCACAGGAATTAAAAATTGCTAATTTTAAACCTTTACTAATTGCTAATTTTAAAGTTTGCGGAATTTCTTCTAAATCTAAACTTTCATTAGGATTCAGGTCAATTATACCTTTTTTACCATGCTCTTGAGATTCACTGTGTCCCGCAAAAAACAAAATATCACAAGGCTCGTCCCAAAGTTTTTGAAGTGACTCACGCTTTGGTTCTTTCAAAGAAATAATTTCTGCGCCTCGTTTTTCTAGCTGTATAATTAATTTTTCATCTGTTTTTGTATCTAGATCTTTACTATCTCCAAAAATACTGATAATTTTAATTCTTCGGAAATTTTCAGACTTTAATTTAGTTGTAGATACAGCCGTTTTTTGCAGGTAATCTTTAAAAGAAAGCGCTACTTCCGAGGAAGAATGTTGGCCAAATAAATAACATTCCTGCCAAGGTATGCGATGTAAAATGTTCTTTGTCGATTCTGATGTAACTCCGTGCGTATTGACAATTAAACGAATATCAATATTAGTATTTGAGGTAATTGCTGGTTCTAACTGTAACTTAATTGGTAGTAGCCATTGATTTAGTTTTTCACGTAAAGACTTAGCATATTCAGAACAGATATCTGCAGATACATTTGTAACTTGGTTATTTTTAAAACCTCTGCTGTCAGGTTGAACTAACAAGTTATAGATTTTTTTCCAACGTTCATAGCTATTTGGAATTTCTTCGGCTGGAGGTAATTGGGTTTCTAGTTGCTTGATATCACTTTCAGTCGAAAAAGCATCTATCTGAAGTTTGATTTTACTAAATCCCTGCTCAAAATCACCATCGCCAAATTGCAAATTTACCCATACTTCCATAAACCACCACTTGAAATTAATTTACCAAGGTGCCTTAGAGACCATTTATAAAGTAAATCTTAAGTAGGGGAGGCAGGATGAGCGCCGGCTTTCGGCATTGGCGCAGCCTGCACTTCGACAAAGCTCAGTGACACCGCAGGTATCATAACTGCCATTGCGTTAGGCTAAAGCCTAACGCACCATGTTGTATAGCGGTGTGTTAGGCGCTTTGATATGTTTTTTGCGAGAAAGCATATTGAAATATGCGCCTAACACACTCTACAGTAACTTGATTTTTACTTGATAAATGACCTCTTAATCACTTATTAACAATCCTACAAAATTAAAGCTGTCATAACCACAACTGAAGCTGTGGTTATGAACATTCCAAGTGTCATAAGTAACGCTTAAGTTGTTGTTACCACAGCTAAAGCTGTCGTTATGAATTTTCCCAGTTTCATAAGTAACGCTTAAGTTGTCGTTACCACAGCTAAAGCTGTCGTTATAATTGCTCAAGTTGTCATTATCAAGGTTCAATGTTAGACCAAATAAATATTTCCTCAACAGCTATGTCTACGATGGGCGTAGATGCAGCACCTTCTTATTCCAGGCGAGTTATTTCTAGCCACCCATCTTTAACCATCCAAAAACTTGGTTGACGGTTAGTGCAAGTTCAATTTCCGGTAATACAGGCAAAAAATCTTCTCCCTGGAGTAGCACTGGCTGCTGCTCTGGTAGAAATACCAAAATACTTACATCGTCAGGGTCAAGAAACCATCCCAGGCGACTGCCATACTTCAGACAGTGAAGAATGTTCCCAATTACCTTGTTGGGTTTTTGTTCTGGTGAGAGAATCTCAATCGTCCAGTCTGGTGGAAGTTCAAAATTATCAGGTACTTCATCGTCAACTGTGAACGGTATGCGTTCCCACAGAAATACAGCTACATCAGGTACAATTGAGCGTTCCCCAAAGCTACACCGTAATTCGGGAAACCCATAGGCAATCTTCTAGATTCTCTGTGACTTCATTAATAACAGCACAGAGTTTACCTTGTAAGCGGCTGTGTCTCCCTTTTGGCATTGGCTTTTGAATAATCTCTCCGTTAATATATTGACTTGCAGGCTTTGTTTCTGGGAGCTTCAGAAACTCTTCCAATGTGAGAGGTTGAGTAATTATGACGCTCATAGCTCCTGAATCCTTTGAAGATTGTTTTTAGTCTAGCAATATGTATAGACAGGTGCTTAACTCCGTGAACGCACCTGTCTATACATCAAAGGAAAAATTGCAGATATTGATTAGGAATTATCGATTATTTCCGCACCACTACTAAAGTTCCTGTTGAAGCCCAGTTGTAAAGATTACGAGCTTGCTTAACAGGTAAATTTACGCAACCATGACTGACTGGAGTCCCAAAACGGTTATGCCAATAAGCGCCGTGAATGGCATACCCTCTGTAGAAATACATTGTGTAAGGAACGTCAGGAATGTTGTAGCCTCTGCCTCGCATCCGGTGAGTGCGATACTTAGAATTAATCCGAAATCTACCTATGGGTGTAGGAGTCGCTCGCTTACCTCCAGAAATGCGATATGAATGAACAAGTTTATTACCTTCCCATGCACGTAAACGTTGCTCTGACAAATCAATTTCAATCCAGCGAGGTTGGCTAATATTATTAGATAGAGTGATGGTGTTATCATCGACTGACGTGGCTGTTGCTGTAGTCGAATTGGATATACCTGTTAGCGGTGATGACCAAGAGAATAAAGTCACCACCATCAGCGCCACACCTGTACAAAAAGTTCCTGAAGAACGAATCCCACCACGGCGAATCCAAGTTTGCATTATGCCTCATCTTCTAAACTACGCAAAAATCATCAAGTGAAGTAATTTTCTGGAAAACTATAAATTTCCAGATCGACTACTTGATTTCTGTGGAGGATTTACGCAATTCATCCGCTAATGCTTCTCAAGACAAGTCCTAAGTTAATCTGCATCCAATTTGCACATTTGTCATTTGTCCATAATTAAATGATGAATCCTAACTAGTGACTAATGACTAATGACTAATTACAAAGGACAATCTTAACAAAAATTTGTCATTTAAATGCTTAAATACAAACTTTCCCCAAATTTATATTTGCATTCGTAATTTCATACAGGAATTGTCAGGATTTCCGCTTATTTTTCGGGCAACTTATGAAATGCCTCTTTCTATATTTTATTTCAAATTCAGTAATTCCGACTCCGAAGATTCCCAGCAATATTTTATGCTGGGAATCACTTAATTGTCTTGATTTGTTGTTATTTATAATTTTAACTAAATTGCTTTTTAGCTGCTTCAACTATCATTTATGAATGACTATTGGTGTCCCTACCGATGCCCAATCGAATAGCCATTTTGCATGTTTAGGTGCGATATTCACACAGCCGTGGCTCACTGGAGTACCAAATCTCTTATGCCAATAAGCTCCATGAATAGCGTAATTACCTTGGTAAAACATTGCATAAGGAACGTTGGGAACATTATAGTTTTCTCCCTGCATCCGCGTAGTTTTAAACTTGGATTGAACCTTAAAAGTACCGACAAGAGTAGGAGTGGCTTTTTTCCCAGAGGAAATAGCACTTCCATAAACAACTTTGTCACCTTGCCAAGCTATTAATCTTTGCTTTGAAAGATCAATTTGAATCCAGCGCTGATTTGATTGTTGTAATGTCTGGATTTTTTGTGCAATCACTTGATTTTTGGAATTCGCCCAAACTCCACTGGTTCCAGTAGTAGTAAAAACACTTAAGGACAGTGCTGTACCAGTGAGGATTATTTGTAAGCGACGCACCCAGTCAGCAGAAATTTGTCTTTTCATTTTAGATACACTCACACTCAAATCATGGGGTCTTGAGAAACTTATCAGGTTTCACCTTTATTTCCCTATCTATTACTTTAATAGACGTGAAGTTTGATGATTTGATTCTAAGTTAACCTAACTGTTGCATTAGGTTTTTCGCCTGAGTTGCGATCGCCTGCCAATTTCCCTCTGTGACAAGCTTTTGGGGAAATAATTCGCTGCTCAAACCGACAGCGATCGCTCCAGCTTGCAAAAATTCTTTGGCATTTTCTAGAGTCACGCCGCCAGTAGGAATTAAGGGAATCTCACCCAGCGGCCCTTGCAAACTTTTGATATAGTTAGTCCCTCCCACTGCCTGCACGGGAAACACTTTTACACAACTAGCACCTTGACTCCAAGCGGTAACAATTTCTGTAGGAGTCAGCGCTCCTGGTATAATAGGCACATTTTTTTCTTGTGCTGCTTGAATCATTGCCGAATCGACGTGGGGTGTGAAGAGGAATTGCGCCCCAGATGCGATCGCATCTTGTAACTGCTGCACATTAAATAGCGTACCAGTGCCAACGATACAGGCTGGTAATTCCGAACGTAGTTGACTGATTAATTCCCCAGCGCGATCGCTATTCCAGGTAATCTCAATTAGCTGCATTCCCCCAGATGCTACAGCCATTGCCATTTGTTGTCCCACTTCGATTTGAGGAGCACGGATAACTGCGATCGCTCGGTGTTTTTCCAACTGTGATAACCAAATTTGATTAGGCATTTTGACTAGGGATTGGGGACTGGGAGTAGGAATTGGGACTAGAGAATAGTTTTCAATCTAGTAAATACCTAATTTTTAATACTAATGCCCAATGCCCTATTCCCAATCCCCTTAAAACTTGCTTCTTACATCAAGCTATGAGATATTACATAAAATAACGGTAAGTCTATCGTATTTACGTATTTTAAAATTAAATGCCTCAGCATTTGAGTCTAAAGGAGTAATTAAAATGACAATTGCACGACAAAACACAGCAGCATCCTTACCAATCACCATTCACGATTCTGAAAGCGTCGATATAACTAACTTATGGAAGCTTGTGCGACTAGGTGCGAATGGCTTTTGGTGGCGCACTAAGGCATATACAACGATTTTGGGTGTTATGCTGCTAACTTTAGTAAGTCTGATTTTTCTAAGTATGCATTGGTATTACCGCAGACTGTTCCCATTTCTCAGCCATCAAGTCATTGGTAGCGATCGTGGGATAAGCAATTAAAAATTAAAAACTAGACATGAACTTGAAAAAGGATAGGCGATCGTCTCAATCGCCTTCACTTGCTTCCTTTACATTACTTTAGAGACACTCTCTAAAAACTCAGCTTAATTCTTCTAGTAGAGGAGAGAGCTAATTAAAAATGCATATACTGCAATTACCAAGCAATAGTTTGTATAAGCCCCTAGTTAAAGACCTACTAGGAGCTTTTTTTTAATTGACTATCTACCTCAAATGGGTAATATAGCAGTGGTCAGACAGCTGAGGACATTGGCAAATCCTAAGAAAACGGCTGTCACACCTATCCATAGCCGACTTGTCCTAAGCAGGATGGTAGCCGCAATATATTAAAAAATCTAGTAGCAATTAAACTATTCCTAACGGATATTTATAATTAATTCTGATGGTAGATTAAGTCAGAAATGAAGATCGTTAACATGTACTGTGTAAGTTAAAAACGTTTACCAAACTTAACAACAATAAATATTCTTGCTTGGATTGTTTTAGGTCTAATTGCTGGTGCGATCGCAAAAGCTATCTACCCTGGTCATCAAGGTGGCGGAATTCTAGGAACCATAGTGTTAGGAATCATCGGTGCTTTTGTTGGCGGTAGTTTAGGTGTATTCTTCAGTACGGGAACTTTATCTCTAGCAGCTCCTAGTCTTAGCATTCCAGGTATTGCAGTAGCAGTTCTTGGTGCAATTGTCGCAGTTTTCTTGTGGAATTTATTAACCAACCGCAGTGCTGTATAAATATAAAATTGCGGTCAATCAATGAGATAGATTTAGCACATTCATTTAATTATTTTTAACTGTGAATTAAATTAAAAAAATAACGTCACCATAAAATTACAGGTAGGCGTTATTTTTTTGATTGTTTTGCAATAAAATAATTTGGTTAAAAGAAAAAGGATTGAATTCAGTACATTTAAAACGTGTAATTGATACAAACGCAATCCTTTTTTAGCATCCACATCAAATTTCAAACCAACTTCCATCCCCGTAGTTGTTTTTGTTTCATTAACTGATATATCATTCATTTTAATACTCTTAATAGTGGCTAAATAGCAGCAAGATGATCCCTCACTAACTAGGAAAAGGCTGTTTCCAACCAATAAAGTCGTTTCCTCAACCTTTGCTATTCCAGCTTCATGCTTCTTAAACCATTCAGTAATTCTACCAACCTCCTTGACTTGACCTATTGATTTTTTGCGTTCAATAACTTTGTAAGTAACCAACTCAGTAAGTGCTTGACATAAAATCTCCACAAAGTCACATAATTCTAACAGTGCATTAGAAGCTAGAACATCGTCGGGAAATCCGTGGGCTGCGTCGTTACGATAGCTAATTAATTCATTGAGTTCTCCTTCCGCTGTGTTTTCATTTCCTCTGATCTCCTGTACAAAATACTTTACGGCTCTATGTTTATTCTACCCAGCCCATGAATTTGGTATACCTGCTTCTGTCAACATTTTCTCTAAGGCTTCTTTACGTAAGTTCTGTTCATGGAAGAGAAACGCATCTGGCAATAGCTCATATTCTGTTTCACCCGTAGCTCCATGAAATAATCCGCGAATAACTTCCTCAATAGATAGGTGTTTATATCTGTTTTTCCTCAGATCAAGCAATAATCTTCCTACCCCTATCTGGTAAGTATTTCGTATTGTCTCTTCTAGCTCTGAATAATGTGAAAATAATCCTGGCAGAAGTACTAACTAGTCACTAACTAAGTCTTCAACAAAACGCTCATAAATTGCGTACAAGCGCGTTACTACAGCACAATGGTCGTAAACTCGCCACTCTATTACCTTGGGAATATCCTGCATGAGTGTGCCAAGGATTAATTCTGTGTCCTCGTTCCATTCTTTTTTTATTAAAGCAGACGCACCAAAGGAAATTTGTCTTAGCCTATCATTGGTTTTGATAATTGCACGTATAACAGAAATATTTACTTTTACTGTTATCAAAAGATCCTCAAACATCGCTTTTTACCCTGCGATGATTTTGGACAACATATTGTCAAACAATTTAATTCTATTCTCGACATCAATTTTGTTTCTTTCACCACCTGTAAATAATTTTGATGTATCTTCTCTCAGCAGTTTCTTTGTCTCTTCAATTATCTTAGACTTACGCTCAATTAAAATATCTGCATTTGCCAAATGTCTACTAGTTCCAACCATAACAGCATCATAATAGGCTTTATATGCCTTATCTTTCCAAGCATCAGACTCTATATCTAAAGGCTTGAATAAATTTTCTGCATATATTTCGTGAGCTAAATTTATTGTTTGAATAAAGATATTTTTGAGGAATTCAATATCTTCATCTGATAATTTCATACTTTTAATCATGTATAGGTCAAGAAAACCCTGCATTCCTCTACGAAAATCTCCTACATGGCGTAATGCAAAAAATCGAAGCACTAATTCGGCATCTTCCATCTTTTTGAATAGGTTGTTTTTAACGAGTTTTTCAGGTTTATTTATAGGAATTCCCCACGCTTCTGTAAATATAGGATTAGTTGTCAATTCAAGTAATAATTGATTGAATTTACCATAATACAAACAGTTACGTACTTCTTGGCGACTTAACTCAACACCTCCAGTATTCAGACGCTCAAATGCAAGCTGTTTCAGAAGCAGCGCTTCTTCAGGATTAGATGCTGACTCTGTAATCAAAACTATAGATGATATGGAGCGACGATCAATCCCTGCTTTAATTTTTGCAGGAAGAGTGGCATAAGTTCGTCCATTAAGTTCTGGCCAAAGTTCAAGACCTGTTAATTTTAAACGGTTGTCATAAAAATTCCGAAGGGCAGTAATTCTTTGTTGACCATCCATTACTTCATATAAGCTAAACTCTTTTTCGTAAAGAACTATTGGAGGAACAGGAATATTGATCAAAAACGACTCTATTAATCTGGATTGCTTCTTTTCATCCCAACGCAGCCTTCTTTGGTAGAAAGGTTGCACATCCATATACCCAGGCTTCTTTAGTGCTTCGACAAAGCTAGGCAGCTTTTCACGGTTAATTTCGGTAAGTATTCTTTGCTCTCCAGACTCATACTTTTCGTTGATTTCGATATCAGACATTTTGACTGGGTGTGTGGAAGGAGATACATCTTTTCTTCGATTGGTGTAAGTTGCATTGACTACATCCTCCACAAGAATGATATGATGAAATATAGTTAAATCTGCTGAATATACCCTAGCGCTTCTTGATGCGGCAAAGTTGTCTTGATATTAAATATTCGTCATACTACCTCAATAAACAGTTTTAGGGATGTTAGTACTGGAGAAAATCTACTCCACTTTAAAAACAGTTCATGGCAAAGTTATATTCAACTTAGCTGAGTATAAATACCCTAAAATCTAGAGGTTTCATAAAATTTTCAATAACTTGCACTGGTCGCTACACACAAACCAACAATGTTCAGTTAAGCTGTAAACGCTATGATTGAGCTTTATTGAACGTTTTATGCATTGGTTGTTATCTGGGCCGTTGAGTACAGAAGCATTGACGGTTAACATTGCCGGGTTGCCTGCATCGTTACAAGGTAAAAAGCTGGTGCAGTTGTCAGATTTTCACTACGATGGTTTGCGGCTGTCGGAAGAGATGTTAGAAAAAGCGATCGCAGTTACTAACGAAGCTGAACCAGATTTAATTTTATTAACTGGTGACTACGTAACTGACGAACCGACGCCAATTCACCAACTGGTACTTCGACTCAAAAATCTGCAAAGTTGCAGTGGTATCTATGCTATTCTTGGCAATCACGATATACATTACAGACAGGCAAAAGCCGAAGTTACAGAAGCCCTTACTAGTATTGGAATTCACGTCCTTTGGAACGAAATTGCCTATCCACTAGGAAAAGAATTACCACTCGTTGGATTAGCTGATTATTGGTCACGGGAATTCTACCCCGCACCAGTTATGAACCAGCTAAACCCTGACACACCCTGCATCGTTTTATCTCACAACCCAGATACTGCGGAGATATTACAAAGATGGCGAGTTGATTTACAATTATCTGGTCATACTCACGGTGGTCAAATCGTGATTCCCGGAATTGGCCCTGCGGCGTTGTTTTACGAAAAGCTTGTAAAAAAAATACCCAGAAAAGTGCGGCGTCGAGTCCCATTTTTAGAAGTAAATGTTTCTGTAGTCAACCATTGGGAATGGGCGCAGGGTTTGCATCGGTTAGGTAAAAATCAGCTATATGTCAATCGTGGTTTGGGAACTTACCTCCCAGGACGCTTTTTTTGCCGTCCAGAAGTTACTATAATTACCCTACAAGGTGAGTAGGTAATTTCAAATTCAAAAAAAGAACGCAATTACAGCAGGTATTTTGGCTAATGAGTGCTTGCAAACTCAGTCATAACCTGCTTACTTTCATCGGATAATTTAAATCAATGAATTAATTGTATCTGAAGTAGATGACATAAATTATTGCATTTTATCAAGTTACATTTTTATTTTTGGTAAGCTGTAAGCGCTGGTATGAGGAGTATCGGTTGACTTATGCATTGGTTGTTTACAGGACATTTAAGAGTAGATAAAATAACGGTTAAGATTGCGGAACTTCCTGCATCTTTACAAGGTACAACGTTAGTACAGTTGTCAGATTTTCACTATGATGGTTTGCGACTGTCGGAAGAGATGTTAGAAAAAGCGATCGCACTTACTAACAAAGCTGAACCAGATTTAATTCTATTAACTGGTGACTACGTAACTGACGATCCCACACCAATTCATCAATTGGTGCTTCGACTCAAGCATCTGCAAAGTCGCTGTGGTATCTACGCCGTACTTGGGAACCACGATATCTATTACAGCCACTCCAAAGTAGAAGTTACACAGGCGTTAACTAGCATTGGGATTCACGTACTTTGGAATGAAATCGCCTATCCGCTAGGAAAAGAATTACCATTGGTCGGACTAGCTGATTATTGGTCACGGGAATTTTACCCCGCACCAATCATGAATCAACTAGACTCGATTACACCGCGCATTGTTTTATCCCATAACCCAGATACAGCCAAGATATTGCAACAATGGCGCGTAGATTTGCAACTATCTGGTCATACCCACGGTGGTCACATCGTCATTCCGGGCATTGGCCCTGTAGTATTTTATTATAAAAAGCTCCTCAAACAAATTCCCAAAAAATTGCGGCGTTGGGTAACATTTTTCTTAGGAGACTGCTCGAAAGTAGTGCGATATTGGGAGTGGGCGCAAGGGTTTCACAAGGTAAAAGAAAATCAACTATATGTTAATCGTGGTTTAGGAACTTATAAACCAGGACGTTTATTTTGTCCGCCGGAAGTGACTGTAATTACTTTAATTCGTCATTAGTCATTGGTCATTGGTCATTGGTTGGCGTTGCTGAATCAGAGTATGAATAAACAATGTTTCTTTGCACCTTTGCGTGAGCCTAATTCATACTTTCAATCAGTAAGGCCCATTGGTATAAATAAATGACAAATGACGAAGGACAGCCCTCAGGTCAGAGTGCAATTTAAATACATAAACTCAAAGCAGAAACCGCCTGAAGCTACGATGGATAAATCTCAATAGCTTGGGGCGGTTTCTTGAAGATTGGTGAATTCAGAAATGACTAACTTAAAATTTGGTGGACAGTATTCGCGATCGCTCTACTCAGAATTGCACATCCTTACATTCCAACTAGGCAGGCATTTTCTGGCTGTGCGTTCTAAAACCTCCAAAACAACTCATTGAACTTAAGGCAAAAACACATTCAACGGATGCCACAACCAATCATAGCGATCGCGATAAGATTAGAGCAGGAGGCACAGGCTCTAACTTGAAAGTTTTTGTTTAACTTTTAACCTGTTTGTACCTTGGTCTTAATCTAGCATTGTGTTTGTTTAGCCACAAGACACCTTTACTAAACTTGAACACCATTAATTTATCGCAATAATTCAGAAACATTCCTTAAAAATTGTCCCACTTGGTAATGTTGGCGTGAATGCCAACATTACCAAGTGGACTGAAAGTTCAGAACCCGTTATTGAGCAGAATCGCCTGCGGTAGAAGAATCGCTATTAGATGTACTATTTGACTTGTCTACTCCTTGAGGTGTAGTACTTTTAGAAGTGTCACTTTTCGTACCAGGAGCAACAGTATTAGTAGAACTATCGTTCTGCGAAGCCGGAGTATTAGTAGTTGGACTCGTTGCCGGACTTTGTGTCGCTTTAGGGGTTGGCTGGGTTACAGAAGGTGCTTTTTCTGCCGCAGGCTGCTGGGGTGGAATAGTAATGTTAATATCCGGTTGGCGAGGTGCAGACGGAGGTGTAACTTGCTGTTGTGGAACAGGAACAGGAACAGCAACAGGAACAGGGACTTCCTTAGTTGTTTCGATTATTTTCGTTTGTGGTTGAGGAGATGCACTGGGAGTTGGATTACTCTTACTCGGTACAGGAACCGCGACCGGCACAATATTGTTAACCGCTGCGTTATTCTGCTGGTTGAAGTACCAAACCCCACCTATAACCAAACCAAGTAGGGAAGTAATGATAATACCTAACAGCAAACCACCACTAGCATTGTTTTCATCACGCTGGGCTAAATCTGCTTGCTGGTAGTTACGCTCAACATTTCGACCATGTACGTAACCGTTACTATAAGAGTTGGGATTAGCTGCGTTATTCTTGACTGTTTCAGTGGTTCGTGTCAAGTCAGTATGAGTATTACCATTAATATCAGTGTAAGATTTTTGCTTGAGTTCACTGTTTTTGATTTCGCGTTCATTAGGAATAGACATAGCCGTTGATTTAACTCCTCAGATTAAGATATTGACGAACTAAAGCTTTGTGAAAACAAAAAGTTTTAATGAACTGAAAATATATGTTGCTGATAAAAATTGAGTCTTATTTGCTACTCAACTGTTGGTAATCTCAGAATAACCTCTGCCCTCAAACAAGTGGCTCTATCTCCAGGGAGTTAATACTTAATCTTTAGAGAGTTAATACTTAATCATGAGAAAGAGTATCCCAAAGATAGATGTTATTAAACTGTCAAATGATGGTTTGATAAAAAATCTAGTAATTTACTGAAATCATCTAAATTTTCAATAAATCAAGAATAGATTGTGCTTATAGGTCATTTATGAAAGAATGACAGCCTTAGCGATGGGGAATAGGGTAATAGTTTTATCCCCACTGCCACTAGCCAGCATCTTCCCATCTGGGCTAAAGGCAACGGAAAAAACTACATCTTCAGATCCTAAAAAAGTACAGAGTTCATTGCCTGTATCCACCTGCCATAGCTTGATCGTTTTGTCTTTACTACCGCTAGCTATGATCTTGCCATTGGGGCTAAAAGCGACAGAACAAACACGATCAGAATGCCCAGTTAGGGTACAGATTTCTTCACCGCTTTCCAAATGCCATAACTTAATGGTGTTGTCCCAACTACCACTGGCTAAAGTCTTGCTATTTGGGCTGAAAGCAACAGAATTTATCCCTCCAAACCAATCGGAATGCCCTTTAAGGGTAAGGATTTTCTGTTTAGCCAGATGCCAAATCTTAATGGTTTTGTCATTACCTGCACCACCACTAGCTAAAGTTTTTCCATCTGGGCTGAAAGCGACACATAAAACGTTATCTGAATGCCCTTTAAGTGTGTGTACTTGCTTTCCTGTCTCTAGTGACCAAAGCTTAATGGTCTTGTTCTGACTGCAACTGGCTAAAGTTTTTCCATCCCTGCTAAAGGCAACACAGTAAACCTCTTCTTCATGTCCTGTGAAGGTACAGATTTCATTCCCTGTTAAGATTTCCCATAATTTAATAGTTTTGTCATCACTAGCACTGGCTAGAATCTTGCCATTAGGGCTGAAAGCAACAGAATTTACCCCTCCAGACCACCAAGAAGACTCTCCATGTCCCTTGAAGGTGCGTGGTTCCTGGTTAGCTAAATGCCAAATTTTTATAGTTTTGTCATGACTACCACTAGCTAAAGTCTGCCCATCAGGACTAAAAACAACAGACATTACCTTATTTGAATGCCCTTTGAGAATGCGTACAGATATTAAATCTTGCATATTTAAATAGGAAATAAGCAGCAAATTCAACTTTATTTAACGTGAGTTTGACAAACCTCTCCCTGCCTTGAACTTTCGTTCAAGTCTGTCCCTCTCCGAGTCGGAGAGGGAAGGTTTTGCGTAGTAAAACTAGGGAGAGGTTTCTTTATTAAGCTAATTAGGCGGTTACTACATAGACCGTCAAACTCACGTTTATTCAGTATTCCCAATTGCTAGTGTTATATAACTCAAGGTATTGTATTGCTATTTAAAGCGTCTTAAGGTATTTGCTTCTCATCTCCAACGCCGATTTAGCCGCAGTAAAGATTTTATCCTCTGACAAAATCTTTCTACCAGAGGTTGAGGCTTTGATACATATCTGGGTGAACGTGATGTACGCGTACTCCCCGGATTTCTTAACTTTTCTTCTATTTGTGCAGCTTTATTTAAATCTGAAGCGGCTCTATATTCATATCCTAATTGTGAGCAAACTAGCCCACGATATTTATATGCGTCAACATAGTGAGGATTAAGACGAATTGCGTGGGTAAAATCTGCGATCGCATCCTCATATCTTCCTTGAGTAGCATTTTCTACTCCTAAAGTGTAGAAAGTTTCTGCATCCCAACGATTGACAGATATTTTTGGGGGATTTTTAGGCGAAGATGAAGATGGATTTTCAGGAATGGGAGGCTCAGATGGAATTTCAGATTTGAGCCTGTTGTAAGCTGCGTTGATTGATTTGATTTTTTCCTCAGCTTCCTGTTTTTGCCTTTGATCGACAAAGCGATCGGGATGCCAAATTTTCACCAGTTTACGGTAAGTTCGCTTCACCTGTGCTTGAGATGCACCGGGTTTCAGCCCAAGAATTTCATAAGCATCATTAATATCGAAGCGATCGCGCATACTGAAAAAATCGGCAATTAGATAAATCTATGTTAACTATTCCCTTAAATTCTCTCCAAACGCCCCATTCTGGCTATCACTGGGATGGTAGTAGTCGCCGCTTCTTTGAAGGTTGGTATTACCGTGTCACACTACCGGAAATTGGGCAAACATTCGCCTTTATGTACTCTATTGAAGATCCCATCGGCGGTAAACCTTACAGTGGCGGTGCAGCTCAAATCCTCGGCCCGGATGATCAGTACCTCTGCCGTACTTTTCCTGATGTCAACAAATTTTGGGGTAGTCGGGATGTTTTGGGTTTAGGTCATTGGGGTAAAAATAATTTGCAAGTTTCTCCCCTATACTTACTCCCAGCAGAGTTTGAGTATCATGTCCAAGAAGGCTATCAAGCTACGGCCACCTTGAATCAAGGAATAATTCGCGATCGTGCCACCAATAATTATTGCCGTTGGCAGTATGAAATTCAACCAGTATACGGTTGGGGCAATCAAAATGCCATTCAGCAATCAACAGCAGGCTGGCTGTCGTTCTTGCAGATTTTTGAACCTGGATGGCAAATTTTGATGGCTCACGGTCTAGCTAGTGGGAAGATTGACTGGAATGGCAAAATCTACGAATTCACTAACGCCCCAGCTTACGGTGAGAAAAATTGGGGTGGTGCTTTTCCGCAAAAATGGTTTTGGATAAATTGTAATTGCTTCGAGGACGAACCCGACTTAGCATTAACTGCTGGCGGTGGACGGCGGGGTGTGCTGTGGTGGATGGAATCTGTAGCGATGATTGGACTGCACTATCAAGGCAAGTTTTATGAATTTGTTCCCTGGAATTCACAAGTAGAGTGGCAAATTCAGCCTTGGGGTAGGTGGCAAATTAAAGCTAGCAACTCTAGTTATGAAATTGAATTAACAGGAACCACGAATTTACCTGGTACACCTCTACGTGCGCCCACAGCAGAAGGTCTAAGATACTGTTGCCGGGACACCATGCAAGGAAAACTAAATTTAGAGTTACGAGAACTAAATGGGAGAAAATCTAAAATAATTCTAAAAGCAAAAAGTTTTCTTTGTGGTTTAGAAGTAGGCGGCGGCTCTTGGGATAATTGTTGGCAGTCTCCCTAAAACTACTGCTATAATTATATATGCTTCGTAGTTGGGGTTGTAGCTCAGTTGGATAGAGCGGACGCCTCCTAAGCGTCAGGTCGTGCGTTCAAGTCGCACCAGTCCCGTTATGTTCAAACAATTCATATATATAGCAATTCACAGGGTAACAGCATTGCTGTACCTCTAACAGTAGTATGCCAGTTCGCCCAAGTCGGCATATCCGCTCGCGCAACTGGCTCCTATATTCCGTGCAATTGAGAACTACTAGATAAAGTGGTTAGAACCCTTTGATGAATCGTCCGATATCGGTTAGGATAATCCATCAATCACATCAATTAGAGGAAAAACAGGCACGCTTGATCGCGCTATTACACGAAAACCAGTCAAATTTATATTTGGGCAGATTCTTTAGAAGTTTGCTACTCTACTATCAATTGTTTTTTCTTATATCCAGAGAAAATTGTGCACTAAGTAAATTAAGTTATTGAGCCTTGAATAAGCTACTCTTTACAAATAAATCTTTTCGTTTTATGGCTTTTGTCCTACCAATAATGATGTGGTGGGGATATAAAGAAGTACAAAACCAATTTGTGCAGCCGCAAGCAGTTATAGTGTTAGGTGGTTCAACGAGACATTTAGAGCGAGAAAAATTTACAGCAAGATTTGTTCGCGAGCATCCAAATATACCGATTTGGATTACAGGCGGTAGTCCACGTACATTCACCCAAAGAGTGTTTACCAAAGCTGGTGTTGATCCTCAACGTTTACACTTGGATTATGAAGCAGTAGATACAGTTACCAATTTTACTACTTTGGTAGATGATTTGCAAGCTCGCGGCATTAAGAGCGTTTATTTGATTACTTCAGACTTTCACATGCGCCGGGCTTGTGTCATTGGCGAAATTATTTTGGGTAGTCGGGGTATTTATTTAAAACCAGTGCCAGTTCCGTCAGAAAAACCCCCTGAATCTATCGAAAAATCTATTCGTGATGGAGCTAGAGCGATAATTTGGTTAGCAACTGGTTACACTGGTATGGATGCCGCTAAAAATAAACGGTAAATAAAACTAATTTTGGATTTTGAATTGGTCAAAATCCAAATGACTAATGACAGCCGTCACTAGTCACTTAATATGGTTCGGGAAAAAACGCCCCAATTTTTCCCACAATTTGATACCCTAGCTTAAACAGATTTGAGTAAAGTTAAAGCGTGGAAATTCAACTTGGGCGGGGAAAAACAGCTCGCAGAGCTTACGGAATAGATGAAATAGCTCTAGCCCCTGGTAACAGAACACTAGACCCTAGTTTGGCAGATACTAAGTGGCGTATTGGCAATATTGAGCGAGAAATCCCGATAATTGCTAGTGCTATGGATAGTGTAGTAGATGTTCGTATGGCTGTACGTTTGTCACAGTTAGGAGCATTAGGTGTCCTCAACTTAGAGGGTATTCAAACTCGCTATGCCGACCCAGAGCCAATATTAGATCGGATTACCTCTGTGGGGAAAGATGAATTTGTTGCCCTAATGCAAGAACTCTATGCCGAACCAATAAAACCGGAATTAATTGAACAACGTATTCAGGAAATTAAACAACAAGGTGGCATTGCCGCAGTGAGTGCGACTCCAGCCGGTGCAAGTAAATATGGTGAGGTAGTGGCAAAAGCGGGAGCAGATTTATTTTTTGTCCAGGCTACGGTAGTTTCTACTGCACATTTGTCACCAGAATCTTTAGTACCACTTGATTTAGCAGAATTTTGCCGTTCCATGCCCATCCCCGTGGTATTGGGTAATTGCGTAACTTATGAAGTCACATTGAATTTGTTGAAAGCTGGGGCGGCTGGGGTACTGGTGGGAATTGGACCTGGTGCGGCTTGTACTTCTCGTGGGGTGTTGGGTGTAGGTGTGCCACAGGCGACTGCGATCGCAGATTGTGCCGCAGCACGAGATGATTACTATAACGAAACTGGCAACTATATCCCCATTATTGCTGATGGCGGTTTAATCACTGGTGGCGACATTTGCAAATGTATCGCCTGTGGCGCTGATGGTGTGATGATTGGCTCCCCCTTTGCCAGAGCCGCAGAAGCCCCAGGACGAGGTTATCATTGGGGTATGGCAACTCCTAGCCCAGTCTTGCCCCGTGGCACCCGCATTCGCGTTGCCACCACTGGTAGCTTAGAGCAAATACTCATTGGCCCAGCAGGACTAGATGATGGTACTCACAACCTTTTAGGAGCCTTAAAGACCAGCATGGGTACTTTGGGAGTGAAAAATATTAAAGAAATGCAGCAAGTGGAAGTTATAATTGCACCTTCTTTATTAACCGAGGGCAAAGTTTACCAAAAAGCTCAACAATTAGGTATGGGGAAATAAAATTGGAGACTGGGAACTGGGGACTGAGAAAGATTTATTTTAATCCTAATCCCTAATCCTTTAATAAATTTTTCTGGCCCCCTAAACAATTGCTGGAAAAATCCGATATGTCGCTTACAATAGAGATAGCGGAGACGCATGTTTCCGTTCACTCCTCACACCACACTCCGCCCGGACTACTGTTCGGGCGGTTCCTTATGTTTGTAAATAAAATAAGAGAGCTTCTTTGCAAATGTACATCCTCCCACTCCCAAGCTGAGGTTTTTGCTATGGTAGAATTTTCACCAAGTTCAGATATTATTGGCGAAGGTTTTAGGCATGTCAACAGCCGCACAAGTTACCGATTCTAGTTTCAAGCAAGAAGTACTCGACAGCGATGTACCCGTTTTAGTTGACTTTTGGGCACCCTGGTGCGGACCATGCCGTATGGTAGCTCCTGTTGTCGATGAAATCTCCGAACAGTACAAAGGTCAAATAAAGGTCGTAAAAGTCAACACAGATGAAAATCCGAATGTTGCTAGTCAGTACGGCATCCGCAGCATTCCTACATTAATGATTTTTAAGGGTGGACAAAAAGTGGATATGGTGGTCGGCGCTGTGCCTAAAACTACATTAGCTTCCACTCTCGAAAAGCATCTTTGAAACTCAATCGGCAATAAAATCCTCTTGAGTTATCCATTTTGTTCTAACTTTAAGTTAATTTTCATAAACAAGTTTGAGAGGCACGAATTTGTCGTCTATCAAACTTGTTTACATTTGTATACATTTTCCGATTCCGAATATTTTTAGGAGTTTTCTAGCTCAAAAACAACTCCCTAATTCCTGTACTACCAATTTCCACTGCTAGCGCCGCCAACAGAAAACCCAAAAGTTGAGTCACAATTACTCCACCTTCTGCACCAATCCACTGGTCAATCAGATTTGCTAAACGCAAAATTAACCAAGTGATAAACATTGCCCCTACGATACCCACCGCCACAGCAATATGCGGACTCTGTGATTTTGACATCAGCAACATCACCGTTGTCAAAGTCCCTGGCCCTGCTAGCAGCGGTAAAGCTAGTGGAGTAATTGCGACATCGCGTTCTTCTTCAATAATCGGCTGATCTAATTCTCCCCGCAGCATTTGCAAAGCAATTAACAGCAACAATATTCCTCCTGCTATTCGCAAAGAGCCGATACTGATTTCCAAGTAATTTAAAATTATTTGCCCTGCAAAGGCAAATAGCAAAAGAACTGCGATCGCAATGATAATTGCTTTATCTATAACTTTGTTTCTTTGGTCTGGCATCATGCCCTTAGTCAAAACTAAAACAATCGGTATATTGCCCACAGCATCTGCCAAGACAAACACAGCGATAAATGTTTGAATGAGAATAGGAATATCCACAGTAGACAGCTTTATATCAAGGTTTGATCACAACCTAATCTTTATCTTGCTCAGTTTGCTAGAACCCAGAGGAAGATTAAGATCAGTAATAAAACCAGTGTGTTAAAGAAAAGCAATGCTGACGCATTTCTAATTAAGTTCCACAAATGTTGAAGTAGCGATATATTTTGATAATCTCTTTTCCATAAATCAACTGTTCGTTGTTGAATCTATGAAGTCTTATTTAGCCGCCGCTATTCAATTGACCAGTGTGTCCGATTTACAGAAAAATTTGGCACAGGCAGAAGAATTAATAGAGCTTGCCGTGCGTCAAGGTGCTGAATTGGTGGGTTTGCCAGAAAACTTTTCCTATATGGGAGAAGAAAAAGATAAACTCGCACAAGGTGATGCGATCGCTCTTGAAAGTGAAAAGTTTCTCAAAAAAATGGCTCAACGCTTTCAAATTACCATCTTGGGCGGCAGCTTTCCACTTCCTGTAGATAATACAGGTAAAGTTTATAACACAACTCTACTCATCGACCCCAGCGGTCAAGAACTTTCCCGCTACTACAAAGTACACCTATTTGACGTTGATGTCCCCGACGGCAACACCTATCGCGAATCCAGCACGGTTGTGGCTGGTACGCAACTGCCCCCCGTATATTTTTCAGAAAAGCTCGGTAATTTAGGGCTTTCTATTTGTTATGATGTCCGATTCCCAGAACTGTATCGTCATCTGGCAGATAAGGGAGCTGATGTTATCTTTATTCCCGCCGCTTTTACCGCTTTTACAGGTAAAGACCACTGGCAAGTACTACTACAAGCCAGAGCCATCGAAAATACCGCCTACGTCATTGCTCCCGCTCAAACAGGAAATAACTACGCCCGTCGTCTAACCCACGGCCACGCCGTCATTATCGACCCTTGGGGTGTAATTTTAGCCGATGCTGGAGAAAAACCCGGAATTGCGATCGCAGAAATCAAGCCCACTAGGCTCGAACAAGTCCGCCGTCAAATGCCTTCCTTACAGCATCGGGTGTTCTAGGGACTGGGGACTGGGGGGATGAGGGAGATGAGGGAGATGAGGGAGATGGGGGAGATGGGGGAGAAGAACTATTGATTATTGACCAATGCCCCATGCCCCATGCCCCATTCCCCATTCCCAATCCTTATGAATCAAACAAAAAACCGGGTGTTTACCCGGTTTCTGACAACATTAAAACCCTCAGTTTTTGAGGAGCATAGCAGTAATGTCCCCCTATTTATTTGTTGTCAAAATTAAACTTTAGCAGCTGATTTGGTAACAACGTTAAGTTCACCTTTAGCATACTTAGCAGCAAAATCTTCCAAAGAAATTTGCTTAATCTTGCTTGCATTGCCAGCTGTGCCAAATTGCTGATAGCGTTCAGCACAAACTTTCTGCATGTATGTAATAGAAGGCTTGAGGAAGTGACGGGGGTCAAACTCCTCTGGTTTTTTAGCCAAAGCTTCACGTACAGCAGCAGTAATAGCCAAACGGTTGTCGGTGTCGATGTTTACTTTACGTACACCACTCTTAATACCTTTTTGGATTTCTTCTACAGGTACACCGTAGGTTTCAGGAATTGCACCACCATACTGGTTAATCAGTGCAAGTAAATCTTCAGGTACAGAGGATGAACCGTGCATTACCAAGTGGGTGTTAGGCAGACGGCGGTGAATTTCTTCAATGCGGCTGATGGCCAAAATTTCGCCAGTTGGCTTGCGAGTAAACTTGTAAGCACCGTGGCTTGTGCCAATGGCAACAGCCAAAGCATCTACTTGGGTTGCTTCTACGAAGTCAACAGCTTCATCGGGGTCGGTTAGCAGCTGTGAGTGGTCGAGTGTACCTTCAAACCCGTGACCATCTTCAGCTTCGCCAGCACCAGTTTCTAGAGAACCCAAACAACCGAGTTCACCTTCAACGCTGACACCCAGAGCATGAGCTACATTTACAACTTCGCGGGTAACACTGACGTTGTACTCGAAGCTAGCGGGAGTTTTTGCATCAGCTTCTAAAGAACCATCCATCATCACGCTGGTGAAGTTGTTCTTAATCGCTGAGTAGCAGGTAGCAGGTGCATTACCATGATCTTGGTGCATGACAATGGGAATATGAGGATAGGTTTCTACAGCTGCCAAAATCAGGTGGCGGAGAAAGTTTTCTCCTGCATAATTACGAGCACCGCGTGAAGCTTGTAAAATTACGGGGCTATCTGTCTCGACAGCAGCCTTCAGGATCGCCTGAATCTGCTCCAAATTGTTAACGTTGAAAGCTGGGATGCCGTAACCGTTTTCAGCTGCGTGATCCAACAGCAGCCGCAGTGGTACAAGCGCCATAGATAGTCCTCCTAATGTGGTTGTCAGCTAGTCTGTGTGAGAGAAGCGTAATTATTACGCTAAATCTTAAGAGTTTTTTCAACTTATAGGAAATTATAACTAGTGTCGTGTGTCTATGTTGAAAAAGTTTACGCCATCGCTCATAAACATGCCCTATACTTCACCTATTCTACTGTATGGTAAGCTACCCTACGTTTAAAGGCTTTGGTAGCTCTGTATCCTAGATTGCTGAATGAAGTGAGCGCATACGACGGTTGGGAACGCTTTTCTGCCAGACGCTACGCGATCGCGATCGCACCCAAATCATCTGTAAAATCTCTATTTAAATAAAAGCGATCGCATTTCCTAAATAAACGATCTAAGATCGCTCTTTCTAAGTCTTCAAATTCAGTAGACTGAAAATTTTTACACTAAAGTAAAATTAGATACCTAAATTTATAAAACATTGTTTATACACTTATATCGAATCGGGATCTCAATCACAAACTCGGTTTCCTGATCGGGTATGGAATGGCACCGCAATGAGCCATTATGCTTTTCGGTAACAATCTGGTGGCTGATCGACAACCCTAATCCAGTCCCCTTGCCAACTGGCTTAGTGGTAAAGAATGGGTCAAACAATCGTTCTTGAACAAATTTTGGAATACCAAGACCGTTATCTACAATCCGAATCTGTACATGATGTGAATCAAGCATCTTAGTACAAATCAGAATTTGACTGGGCTGTTGCTCAATCTCGCTAAATGTACGCTGTAAATCTCGTTCTTCAAGGGCATCGATTGCATTACAAATGATATTCATAAACACCTGGTTCAGTTGAGAAGCTTTGCACTCAACCAATGGTAGGTTGCCATAATTCTTAACCACATTAATTTCCTGGTCAAACTTGCCTTTCAGGCGATGCTGCAAAATCATCAGCGTACTATCAATGCCCTCATGGATGTTGACCTGTTTGATCTCAGCTTCGTCCATACGGGAAAAGTTCCGTAAAGAGCGCACGATCGTTTGAATCCGCACTGCTCCAACTTCCATTGAAGAAAGTAACTGGGGCAAATCTTTTAGCAGGAAATCTAGGTCGATCTCCTCGCTTTCGTACTGGATTTCCGCCACGGGACTGGGATAAAACTTTTGATACAACCGCAGCAGTCTTAATAGGTCTTGAATATACTCATTGGCAGGCTTGAGGTTGGCATAGATGAAGTTCACTGGGTTATTAATTTCATGCGCCATCCCAGCGACTAACTGCCCTAAACTAGACATTTTCTCATTTTGCACTAGCTGAGTTTGCGTTCGCTTTAGTTCAAGTAAGGTAGTTTCCAACTCAGTTGCTTTCTGACGCAGCTGAGCTTCTGAATCTTGCAAAGCTTTTTCAATTTGTTTACGAGTACTGATATCACGAGCAATTTTGGAGACACCAATGATTGTACCTGTCGAATTTTTAATCGGAGAAATTGTTAGCGAGATATCAATCAGTGTCCCATCTTTGTGTTGACGCACGGTTTCAAAGTGTTCAACTCGTTCTCCTTGCCTCAATTTCTAAATAATTTGGGCTTCCTCGTTGATGCGATCGGCAGGAAAAAGTATTGTCCCATGTTGACCAAGTACTTCTTTTCCTTTATAGCCAAATATTCTTTCTGCACCAAGATTCCAGCTAACAATTACTCCATCTAAGGTTTTGCTGATAATAGCATCCTCAGAGGACTCTACAATTGCTGCTAGGCGAAACAAAGCTTCTTCAGCTTGCTCGCTTGTCAAATTTTCCATATTATATTAATTTATTTCCTAAATTAATAGATAAAGGGCATACCCAAATTCTTGACTATTGTCTGTTTCAAATACTCTTTTTTCGTTCCTATAAAAGGAAAAGAGTCAGCTTTACACAACTTTAATTAGTATTCCCTTAAGTATTAAATAATTAACATTTAAGTTTTTATAACTTATGTTTTATACGTATATACTACAGGAATCATATTTGATTTATAAATAACTACGAGATAATACTGAATAAATATAACTGTATAACAATGAATAAAAATAAAGCAGTATCTACAAACCATGATCGCAAAAGTAGCCATATCACTGAAATAGGCAGACAACTCAGTTAATTTCGATTAATCTGTAATCTTTCTTTTATCTTTAGCAAAAAGCAATCGCTCATCCGAAAATTTTTTATTCCCCAGAGCGATCGCATTCACAATTTTTTTGATAGGGATAGAGCTAGCCTCGACTTTTATCCTCAAAGACTTAGCAAGCATTTTTCCCTTGAATATGGGTCGCCCGGGATTCGAACCCGGAACTAATCGGTTAAAAGCCGAGTACTCTACCGTTGAGTTAGCGACCCTTTCATTGCATTTCGCAACTTTGCCATTATAGCATATAAATTTGTAGATTTGTAAAGGGGTTTAGAAAAAATTGGCAGTAAACCTTACAGATGCTGTGTGGCTAGCTTTTGGTGCTAACACAGTCAGGTTATCACCAGTATTAAGAGAGTTACGGGTGGCACTCCACGGTTCTAGACAGTAGAATTCTTTGCCTTTGACTGTCCAAAATACCAGGTAGGTAGAGAAATCATCATAATCCAAGGTGAGTTTTAACTTCCGGCTGCGATCTATGGCAGTGGCTGATTGACTCGTTAACTGTCCAAAGGCAAAATCAATTTCATCACGGCTAAAGTCAAAATTGCCGTCAAAAGAGTGAATTTCCTTAGTTTGATTATCTTGATACTGCTTAGAAGGAATTTCAAGCTCTAGCTGAGTTTTATCACCACAGAGAAAGTAGGGATGGAAACCAGCCGAAAAGGGCATTGGTGTGGATGACAAATTTTTATACTGCTGGCGGACTTCTAGGGTATTACCTTGAAGTTCGTAGGTGAAAGCCAGTTGAAAATCAAAAGGATAAACAGCCTTGGTTTGCTCATTACTGTTCAGAACGATAGTTAGACTAGCTTTATCTTTAGTTTCTTGTTCTGTTGCTGACCACGGCAATTCACGAGCAAAACCGTGTTGTTTGAGAGTATATTTTTGACCCTTATGAGTGTAAGTATTATCTGGTAGATTGCCACAAATAGGAAACAAAATTGGATTCCCACCTCTGACAGTCAACTCAGGATGAGTAAAGCGTTCAGCATCCAGGTAGAAAATTTCTTGCCCTTGAATACGCCAACGGGTAATGATACCGCCGCGTTCGGGTACGACTTCCAATTGAGAACCAGCGGCTTCGTCCGAAAGAATATAGGTTTTGTACTGTTGCTGTTGAACTGCAATGCTAAACACAAATTTTAGTCCTGGGTAAAGTGGAGTGCTGAGTACCTAATGCTAAGTCCTGAGCAGAATAAAAAGTACTCAGCACTCAGCACTCATAACTCAGCACTGTTTATGTTTATTCGTCTTCTGCAAACACGAAACGATATAACTCGCTGGGGTCTGGTTCGGGGCTACTTTCGGCGAACTTAACTGCCTCGTCGATTACATCCTGAATTTTACGGTCAATTGCTTTAATTTCTCCCTCATCCGCCAGGTTTTGCTCTAGCAAATAAGCTGCCAACTTCTTAATTGGGTCACGGGCGAACCAAAATTCTTTCTCCGCTTTGCTTCGCATTTCATCTGGGTCTGCCAAGGAGTGACCCCGGAATCGGTAGGTAAGCGCCTCAATTAATGTTGGGCCTTCACCTGCACGGGCACGGGCTACAGCTTCTTGGGCCACGGCTCGGACTGCTAGTACATCCATGCCATCTACTTCCACGCCCACCATGTTAAATACACTGGCTTTTTTATAAATCTCTGGCTGGGAAGTGGCTCGTTCGTGAGACATCCCAATGGCCCACTTATTATTTTCGACTACAAACAGAATTGGCAGTTTCCATAGGGCTGCCATATTTAGGGTCTCAAAAAACTGACCGTTATTAGCTGCACCGTCGCCAAAAAAGCAAGCTGTAACTTGGTCAGCATTTTTATCTCCCAGCACTTCGCGGCGGTATTTGGTTTGAAAAGCCGCCCCAGCTGCTACAGGAATTCCCTCAGCCACAAAAGCATAGCCACCCAGCAAACGATGTTCGGCAGAAAACATGTGCATCGAACCACCGCGCCCTTTGCTGCAACCTGTGGCTTTGCCAAATAATTCTGCCATTACCTCTTTTGCTGGTACACCTGCACTCAGAGCATGAACGTGGTCGCGGTAGGTACTACAAACGAAATCTTCACCCGGTCGCATTGACTGCACAACACCACTGCAAACGGCTTCTTGACCGTTGTACAAATGGACAAAACCAAACATCTTGCCCCTGTAGTACATTTCAGCGCATTTGTCTTCAAACAAGCGCCCTAATACCATGTCCTCGTACAACCGTAACCCTTCTTCCTTTGTAATATGCGTAGTAGCAGGATTAAATGTGGGTAAAGTACGCTCTTGAATCATTATTTTTGAGTATCCCTGTTGTACAACTTAAAGTTACAGTCTTAAATAACTTGGTCTGATAACACTTCAGCTTTTAACAGGCTAGCGTTTGTAAGACTCAACAATCAAACTTTATTTATGCACCAAAAAGGGTCTTAGGGAATAGCTGAATTTTTAATTTTTGCTTTTTAACTTTTCAGCTCATACCCCATGAGGATTTGACTCTAACGGCAATATCTGCCGCTTTAGGTTTTCTCTCTCACCAAAACAGTACCGAGTGCTGAGTAAAAAGTAAAATTAGACCGATTAGGCATCAAATCAGTTACGAGTAGTGAGTACTTAGGAAAAGATTCACAAGTACTACGTCTTACTCATTACTTCTTACTCAGAACTCAGCACGGGCTAAACCTTAGCTATCCGCTAACAAAACTCAGCACTCCTGAATATTCCCCTTCACAGACTAGCAATCAAGATAGACTGTTTTCTGCATATGCATTAACAATTTAAAAAAAAGGAGGCAAAAATCTATAATACCCAAATAGATAATTGTAATGAAGGGTAAATTATGATATGATTTTTGTCTCTTGTTATCAGGGTAAATCCCCAATAGTGGTATTTTTGTTACTGCATAGTGGGAAAGTCCCAAAAAAATCAATCATCAATAGATTCTTCCAGCCACAACAATTATGCCGTGATTAAAAGCGGTAGTTGTGGTTTGTGGTATCGAAGGCTGATAATAGTTGTGCTAAACAAAAATACTAAGAATTAAAACAAACAATTGAGGCTTTCTAGGCGAAAGCAAAAAATTAGTTCTAAAATGTGACTCAAAATTTCGGGAAGGTACAAAACAAGTTGTTGCAATATACACTTGTAGAGTAAATTCTATACGGCATTTTTCTGGCACAGTTTTACAGGCCTGGAACGCTCTAGGTGAATTATGTTGATCACGGTGCAGGGGAAGTAGGCTGTGCGAATTCCGCTAGATTACTACCGAATTTTAGGACTACCGTTAGCGGCAAGTGATGAACAATTGCGGCAGGCATACAGCGATCGCATTGTACAATTGCCGCGACGTGAGTATTCTCAGGCAGCAATTTCTTCTCGTAAACAACTCATAGAAGAAGCTTACGTGGTTTTATCAGATCCAAAACAACGCAGTACCTACGATCAGCTTTATCTTACCCACGCCTATGACCCTGATAACCTTGCTGCTGCCGCAGTAGCACTGGAAAATCGTCCAGAAAGCACTAAAAGGGGTAGTGACACCCAGAGTCTGGGGATCGAAATTACCCAAGACGAATTAGTTGGCGCTTTATTAATTTTGCAAGAGTTGGGGGAATACGAACTTGTACTGAAACTAGGTCGTCCGTACCTAGTAAATAAAAATGGTGTTACAAGTGCAAGAAAAGGCAATAATTTAGCAGACGAAGAAATACATGAAAGTGCTGAACATCCAGATGTTGTTCTCACTGTTGCCCTTGCTTGTCTAGAATTAGGTCGCGAACAGTGGCAGCAAGGTCACTATGAAAATGCCGCCATATCTCTAGAAACTGGTCAAGAACTGCTAGTACGCGAAGGGTTGTTTGCCAGTGTCCAGGCAGAAATTCAGGCGGATCTTTATAAATTGCGACCATATCGAATTTTGGAGTTGCTGGCACTACCTCAAGAAAAGACTGCCGAACGAAGCCAAGGTTTGGAGTTATTGCAAAACCTTTTAAAAGATCGTGGCGGGATTGATGGCACGAACAATGATGATTCTGGTTTAAATATAGATGACTTTCTGCGATTTATCCAGCAGTTACGCAACCACTTAACAGTCGCCGAGCAACACAAGCTATTTGAAGCCCAAAGCAAACGTTCTTCTGCTGTTGCCACTTACTTAGCTGTTTATGCCTTAATAGCGCGGGGATTTGCTCAACGGCAACCTGCTTTAATTCGTCAAGCAAGGCAAATGCTCATGCGTCTGGGCAAACGCCAAGATGTACATTTAGAACAGTCTCTATGTGCGTTACTTTTGGGACAAACTGAAGAAGCAACTCGGGTTTTAGAACTTAGTCAGGAGTACGAAGCTTTAGCTTTTATTCGAGAAAAATCTCAAGACTCTCCAGATTTGTTACCAGGGCTGTGTCTATATGCAGAACAGTGGTTGCAACACGAAGTATTTCCCCATTTTCGAGATTTAGCAAACCAGCAAGCTTTTCTAAAAGATTACTTTGCTAACCAACAGGTACAAGCTTATTTAGAAGCACTGCCAACGGATGCAGAAACAACTAATGAGTGGGCTGTAATTAACACCCAAAATTTTCCCCAGCCACAGACAAATAATTCGCCTTTGCCTAAAAATTCAACTAGGACTCCAAGACAATTTAACCACAGCAGAACACCTGACCTAGATTTGCCAGAAACACCAGAATATTCAAACTTCTCACCATCTATGTGGAATTCATCTGGAAATGTAAAATCAGAGGTTCCTGCTGCTGAACGGACGAGCAGAGGCACAAAGGAGCATTTGAACGGTTCAGCTAAAAGCGCTACACCTGCTCATAACCAAAAGCGTCGGCGGAAGAGAAAACCTATGCCATCTACTATCCGGGAGCGTGTACCGGATAACCGTCCCCATTCTCGTCGTCCTCGGCGGCGGCGAACTTTTGCTAACACCATCGAAGGGAAAACACGATTGGTATGGAGAGTGTTTATTTCTTTGGTGAGTATTTTAGTTTTCTGGGTGTTAGTCACAACAATTTTTGGATGGTTAAAAAATCTGTTGTTTCCTACACGAGCTGTACCTACTTCACAGTTGTTTGTACAAATAAATCAACCACCAATATCTATTCCCGATCCAAATAGTAAACCACAAGGACTAGATGGCCCTTTAACAGATGCAGCAGCAGAGGAAATCATTCGCACTTGGCTATCTACCAAAGCCGAAGCTTTAGGGCCGAATCATGAGATTAATAACTTAGAGCAGATTTTAACTGGTTCAGCTTTGTCTCAATGGCGGGAGATTGCTCAACAGGCTAGGTCTGACAACCGCTATCGCAAGTACGACCATAGCATAAAGGTGGAATCTGTAGAGAAAATTGATTTATTTGCAGATCGTGCCGCAGTCGTAGCTATGGTGAAGGAAGCGACGCAGTTATATGAAAATGGTCAATATAAAAACTCTTCTAATGAGAATTTGCGAGTTCGTTACGATTTGATTCGAGAACGAGGTAAATGGCGTATTCAGAGTACATCTGTTGTGAATCAGATAATTAGATAAGTTTGAATTTTTAGGCGATGTCTACGAAAAGTCAAACAATTTGGGAACCCATGCCTGTCCTATACAAACAGTCTTTTTGCTCATCAAAATTTAGAGGTAATCTTATTACCTTTACCTATAGATATTAAACTATTTTTTATGAATGTATATTTTCAGCAATTTGAAGGGCTTGTGCTAATAATTGTTCGCTTTTATCTTTTTGTTGTATTTTTATGTATTCAATAGCGATCGCAATTATCACCTCAACTTTCTCATCGCGGCTTTTAATAGTTTGAGCAACTTCAAGTGCTTGGGATAATACCTGCGCTGCTTTAGCGGATGGTTCTACCTGAGTAGCCTGAGCAACAATTTTAGGCAAAGCTAAGGCTTTGTCAGAGTCCCAATAAACATTCTCTTTAAGTGCTTGAAAAGCTTGCTCATATTGCCTTTTTGCTGCGTAATCAACAGCCAAATTAGTCCATGCTTTGGATTTGGAAAGATAAGGTTTATCAAGTTCTTTGAGTACTTTAAAAGCTTGCTCGTATTGATTCTTTTTTGCGTACTGAAGGGCAAGTACACCCAACGCTTCGCTTTTATTGATAGTAAACTTTATTTTTGGGATAACTTGCAGGGCTTGCTCATATTGTCCTGCTATTGCACACTTGTTAGCAATTGTAGTAAACACATCTGGATCATTACCGCCATCAATTAAACCTTCAGGCGTGATACGCATATCCTGTCTGTATACATCAGAACCAGGGTAGTTAGTAGTTTTGGCAGTCTCAATGGCTTGGTTGAATTGTCCTATTTCTGCATAAGCAATGGCGATTTTAGTCAAAGAATAGTCTCTAGAAATAAATACACTCCCATTTGGCTTTCTAACTTTTTGAAGAGCTTGAGTTAACAACTGCTCTGCTTTGTCTTTCTGTCCTAATTGTCCATACTTAACAGCCATTTCAGCGATAGAGTCTGGATATTCTAGATTTTGTGAAGCTTGCGCTAGCAATTGCAATGCCTTTGCTTTTTGTCCAAATTGTGCATATTTGAGTGCAATTTCAGCTATTTCATAGCTGCTGCTTTTTGCTTTTTGAAGTGCTTGTGCTAATATCTGTTGTGCTTGAGCTTTTTGGCCGGTTTGTGCATATCTAAGTCCAATTTCAGACATTAATATAGATGGAGCTGAATATTGATAAGTTTTTAATTTAGTCAGTTGAAGAGCTTTTTCATATTGTCCTACTTGTACAAACTGAGTAGCAATATGTGCCAAACTAATACTTACATCTGGGTTTAGTAATTGGTATTTGTAAAGAGATTTTGCTACTTGAAGTGCTTTGTCGTATTGTCCCATTTCTATATAGATGATACCCAACTGCTCCAATAAGTCGGTTTTGATGCGAATAGACTTATTTATTTTGATAGTCTGAATAGCTGGGGCTAATAACTTCGAGGCTTTATCCTGTTGTCCTAATTTTGCATATCCGACAGCTATTTTAGCTAAAAATTTTGCTTGGACTGGTTGCTTACCATTATTTTTCTCGTAAATAGCAACCTCAGCCACAGGTTTTACTTGTACTTGTTTGTCAGTATTAATTTCATTAAGTACAGATTGACAAGCTGCACCTAATGTGATTAGTAATGCTGCGATCGCCAATTTTTTGAGTTGCATCGGCTTTTTGACCTTGTATCGATACTGACGTTAAATCATTTCTCCTTTGAGACAGCCAGTGTTATTCCACAGAACTTTCCAATACTGCTAACAAACTTTTCAACATCAAATAAGCAGAAGTCCCTCCCGGATCTTGATGTCCAATACTCCGTTCTCCCAAATAACTAGCCCGTCCTTTTTTCGCCTGCATTGGTATAGTTTCCTCCAAGCCTCTTTGGGCTGCTGCTACAGCCTGTTGCATAGCTTCCACAGTAGCCTGATTTTCTCCGACAGCCTGCCGAAAAGCCGCTACAGCCGGAGATAACACATCTACCATTGTCTTATCCCCTAGTTGGGCTTTACCACGTTGCAGCACACCGTTTAAACCCGCTTGCAATAGCTCTAACATATCTTGCTCTGTTAATTCATGCTTCAAAGCTACTGCTATACTGGCTCGCAAAAACCAAGTACCGTAAAGAGGACCACTGGCACCGCCAATAGAAGAAATCAAAGTCATACTCACGGTTTTGAGAATGCTACCGATGTCCTTGTCTGTAAGAGTTGGTAACTGAGCGCTTACCTTTTTAAAGCCGCGATCCATATTGATCCCGTGGTCGGCATCTCCGATCGCAGCATCTAATTCTGTCAAATATGCTTTATTCTGCTCTATCTCGGTTGCATAAGCCTGCAACCATTGTAATATCTGCGCTTGAGTCACCATATCAACATAATTCGTAATCACGCTCGAATACTCGCTAACGCTACGCTAACGTAATTATGAAATTCCCCAACGCCAACTTGGCGTTTTTATCGGTGCATCCCATAGCCTGATCATCTCATCATCTAATTTCAGCAAGGTAATAGAGCAACCTTGCATTTCTAGAGATGTGATGTAAGGGCCTATCAAGTTTCGCACAATTTGCAATTCTTGCTGTTCGCAGATTTGGGCGAGTTTGCGATAAACAATATACAGTTCAGAAATCGGGGTTCCACCCATACTATTGACGAAAGCTAAGAGGCGATCGCCTTTGGCAAATGGTAGATTTGTTAGTTCTACATCTACCCATTCTCCTTTGTCTTCGTCCCACTCGCGCAGTGTGCGGCTGTATGCTGCATCCTCAATGAGCGATCGCGTCAAAATTTCGGTAATCTCATCTACTGATTTGATAGCTGTACGTTCTATTCCTGGCTCCCCGTGGATACCGATACCTAATTCGATTTGGCGATCACCCAATTCAAATGTCGGCGTTCCATTAGCTGGGACTGTACAAGATGTTAAAGCAATTCCCATACTCCGCCCATTTAGATTTACTCGGCGACATAAATTTGCTATTTGTGGCAAATCATACCCCATCTCTGCGGCTGCGCCACAAATTTTTTCCGCCAGTATTGTTGTTCCCACACCCCGTCGTCCTTGGGTATAGAGACTATCTTTCACTGCTACATCGTCATCAATTAAAATATTTAGCGATCGAATGCCTTCACCACGGGCTAACTCCGTTGCCATCTCAAAGTTCATCACATCGCCACTGTAATTTTTGACGATATAAAGGATACCTGAGCCTCCATCTACTTGCTTGGCTGCTTCTAGTATTTGGTCAGGAGTGGGTGAAGTGAAAACCTCACCAGGACAAGCTGCATCCAGCATTCCTTTGCCCACGAAGCCAGCGTGCATTGGTTCATGTCCACTGCCACCACCTGAAATAATTGCTACTTTTCCCGGAATAGGTGCATTGGCTCGATAGACAAAGGCAGGATCGTAGTTCAGTTTAATTAAATCGGAATGAGCCGCCGCCATACCTTCTAGACTTTCTTGCACAAAGTCTTCTGGCTTGTTGATCAGCTTTTTCATAATCTGTATCTGGTTAAAAGGGTGCTAAAACCCAGGTTATAGCGATCGCTGGTTTGTATGCAATAGAGGCTGACCTCTCTCTAAATCTCTCTCCTAAAAGGAGCAACGGTGTACACACAAGTCTGAAAAACTTCATCCACCAAAGATTTGCGGTGAAGCAGCGCTCTTGGTAGGGTTTCCAACGCCAGATGCTCCACTTGGGGAGACCCCATCGCCCTTGGCGTCTCCCCTTGGGAGAAGACCGCACTGGCTCCTTTGCAGGCGACTGCTGTTAGCGCAGCGTTAGCGACGCAGGAGCGTCACCCGAACGCGAGTGCGTCTCCGATCGGAGAAGGGTGCGTTACGCTGGCGTAACAAAGCTAACTTGTTGCAATCATGGCGATGGCTGCGGTGCTACGCCAACGCATTTGCTATTTCGGCGAACCCATTTGCTATTTCGGCGAACCCATTTGCTATTTCGGCGAACCCATTTGCTATTTCGGCGAACCCATTTGCTATTTCGGCGAACCCATTTGCTATTTCGGCGAACCCATTTGCTATTTCGGCGAACCCATTTGTTATTTCGGCGAACTCATTTGCTATTTCGGCGAACTCATTTGCTATTTCGGCGAACTCATTTGTTATTTCGGCGTGTCCATAACGCACCCTACAAAACTACTAGAATTGAAACCTATACTGGTCATACTTGTGTGTACACCGTAGCCTAAAAGGAGAGAGACTTTGAATTTTCCCCCTTCCCGCGTCGGGAAGAGGGTTAGGGGGTTAGGTTTTTCCATATCGCGTGATAAAAGTCAGTTATTTAATGTCAATCCAAAGATTCCATTAACTCAATACACTTGTGCATCTGCTGGTGCATGGTTTCCCTATCAGCATGAAACCTTCGCCCATGACCTGGTAGTACCCACTCAAAAGAGTAATTAGCCAAGTTACGCATTGATTTAGTCTGTTCTGACCAAGAATACCAGCAGGCACCGTGGAATGCAATCAGTTGGTGCAAGCTTTCTGACCAAGCGAGATGGTCGCCAGTGAAGAGGAACTTATTTTTGTAAAGTAGGACAGTTTGTCCTTTAGTGTGACCGGGAACTGGGATAATTAATAAATCTGGAGTCAAAGTAAATGGTTCAGAACCAGTTAGCTGTATTTCTACATTGCGAGTATCGGCAGTAATATCATCAGTATGAAGGATGCGATCGCACTGAAAATGCTCGGCAAACTTTTGATGATCTGCGACATCATCCTTATGAGTTAGGTACATATAACGAATTGGCCCCAGTTCCTCTAAACGCTTGACTAAAGGCGGCGTAAAGCGGGGAGAATCCACTAAAATATTACCTTCTGGAAGTTTAATTAAATAGCTAGCAGCACCATAAGATTTTTCGGAATGATAGCCGCAATGGTAAACATTTTCTGCTACTAATATTGGAAACTTTTCTTGAGCAACTTTGATATCTTTTGGTTTCTCAACTGTACCAATAGAACTAGTAGGACAAGCTAAAAGTGCTTCAAGGGCTGCTAATCTTTCTGTATTATTCGCAGGTTGATGATAAACCACCGACTGTTGATCGACACGAGAAAATACTTCAGGAGTCATCCAGCGACAAGTATCACAATCAATACAGGTAGTGTCTACATAAAAATCGCCGTTAACATTTTGGGAGCGACGCTGATTTAAATGAGCCATATTAATCCTTTTGCTTCCAGGTGCTTCTTGGGGAGCGATAAACCTTATATCCCTACGCTAGCAAAAGTAACTTGAGACTGTAGCCGCCACTAGAAATAAATCTGCTCAAAAATATCAAGACTCGTGAAACCCAGTAAGCATAAATTGGGAAAACTGAACATAGACACTATCTGCTGACATATTCCTAAATATGCTTTACTGTTCTAATTCCAGTTGTTTAAATCCCTTTACCTCTGATCACAATAAGTTTTGCATTAAGTGTGGAAAAACACTCACACCATTATTCAGAAACCGTTTTCGGGTAATACGACTTTTGGGTGAGGGTGGATTTAGCAGAACTTATGAAGCTAGGGATGCAGATAAAATAGATGAACCTTGCGTAATTAAGCAATTTGTCCCTCAATTTGAAGGAACGGCTGCACTTGAGAAAGCTACAGAGTTATTTAAGCAAGAAGCGAAGCGTCTGTATGACTTGGGAGAACACCCGCAAATTCCCCGCCTGATTGCTTATTTTGAACAGGATAAGCGGCTTTATTTGGTACAAGAGTTGATTCAGGGGCAGAATTTATTACAAGAATTGCAGCAGCAGGGAGCCTTTAGCGAAGAAAAGATAAAACAGCTTTTAACTGATTTATTACCTATCCTGAAATTTATCCATGAACGCGGTGTAATTCACCGAGATATTAAACCAGAAAATATCATGCGCCGCCAGGATGGCAAGTTAATATTAATTGATTTTGGTGTTTCTAAACAAATTACAAAAACTTTTGTAGGTGTTGGTACAACAGTAGGAACGCCTGGATATACACCATTAGAGCAAATGCGTGGTCAAGTTTTCCCTGCAAGTGACCTTTATAGTTTGGGTGTAACTTGTATTCGGCTATTAACTCAATGTTTACCAAATGCAGATGGTTCTGATGAACTTTATGATGCAGTAAATGGTAAATGGAAATGGATAAATTATCTACTCCAAGAGACAAATATTACACCTTTTTTGATTAAAGTTTTAGATAAATTGATTGAGGACTACGCTAAAGAACGCTATCAATCGGTAGATGAGGTATTTCTAGATTTAGATTTTTGTAATAAGCCACAATCTAATCGAGATATAGATTTAAAATCGAATACAACTAAGTTAAGTGGAGAAGATTGGAGACAACGGAAAAATTGGGGAACCCGTGGAAGCTGGGACAGTTCGAGGGACTGGGATAGTGGGGAAATTTCGGGAGATTGGGATAGTTGGGAAAGTTACGGAGATTTTAGATTTTAAGTTTTAGAGATGCGACGCCGAATAGCCCGTCGTAGACATCGCTGTTCCAATTTACAATAATTACATCCCAGAGGATTAACTATGAAATGGCGCGTGATTCTTGAATCAGACTTAGAAACAGGCGATTGGGCTGTATGGTGTCCAGAGTTACCTGGCTGTACTTCAGCAGGAGAAACTGAAGAAGAAGCTTTGGAAAATATTAAAGAAGCAATTCAATTATATTTACAGCCAGAATTAATTGAGTTAGCCCCTGGTGCGATCGCACGAGAGATTATTGTCTCATAAGCGATCGCGCATATAATTTATAACGCTTCCCACTCATCTCTGCTTGTATTAGCTTGACGTAATATTCTATTTAATAAGCTTGGGCTGATATCTCCCTGATGCGGATTGGGAATTGTCAGCTTTAATTCACCTTTCACCATGTATTGATGCTTACCACCTGGGTAAGGCCCATCAAAACCTGCATCTTTGAAATAACGAATCTGATCCCGCCGATTAATCGATCCAAAGGGTGGCATTAGGCAACCTCTTTGGTGAAATTCAGGTCAACACCATCAAGTATCGGTAGAGTATGACCTAAACGCAATCCTAAAATAATCCATCCTTCAAGAGTATCTTGCAAATCCTCTCGGCAAGCTTCTAATGTTGCAGCGTTTGCCCACACTCCTTGACACTCTGGAATTTCGCCATAGAAAGTTCCATCCTCAAGCAACTCGTAGGTTGCTTTGTGCATTGCTGTACGAATGTAATTTGTCAACATTGCCAAGATATCAGCAAGATTAATGAACTTTGGCTAAAGTATAGCAACGGGCGTTTTGGCTTTAGTATCCAAAGTCAAATTTGGTTAAAATTAGACTGTGATTGGATTAAACTAAGCGATCGCATCGGTTGGCGTCTAAACAATTACTGCAAAGAATATTCTGAACTAACTATTTAGTATAAATTCCCCAAAAGGAGCATTTACCACTTTCTGGGGTGGAGAGGGAAGAAAGTTGATATTTAGTTTTGGGAATATTGAATAGTTGTTTCGTGCTTAGAGCGAATCTACTCCAAATTCCTGCGGACGATGGCGAACCGCCGTATAGGCTTTCATTGGCGGCAATTCTGGTCGTCTTAAAAACCAGTTTTCTGAGGCATCAGAGCCGTAATTAAACCCCACTATTACCACATACTCTTCCTTGGGCTTATAGGTGTCAATCACATTAAACAACTCAGCATATTCGATCGGCTGTTGTTTCGCTGCTTGCGAGAGCATCATCATCTTCCAGGGTTCACTTCTTTGTGCCACATAATGAACCTTGCTCCCGATCGCAGATGGACTTTCTGTGATTGAAAAATCGTTGCCACCGGAATGCTGGATATTCACGACTTTGTGAAGATAAAGGTAGCCTCGACCTGAGCGCTGATAGAACTTCCACGCCTGGGCGCTAAACAGGACTTCACATTCATCGATGATGTTTCTTGCGATTTCGACTCTCAGTTCGCGTTCAGGTGTCATGTCAGTTCACCCGTGCAGTGGTCAGGCTTCTTGCCCTCATTTATCATGGTAACAGAAGATAAATAGACTATTTTGGCTCCTTTTGAAAACCATGCTGGTGAAGTAGTAATTACCTGCTGCCAATGAGCTTGTGCTGCCTGATGATTTTGATCGTTTGCCAGTTCGAGTTTTAGAAGATAGCTGGTATCGAGAAAAATCTTACGGGTTGGCATAGAGATAGCGATCGCGATCAATTGAAGCGTCTTAAATCAAATCTCTATATAATCCCCTGACCGAGGTGCGAAGCACAAGTGCGTTCCCGCTTCTCCTGTAGGAGAAGCTACGCGTAGCCGCAGGCATCGCCTAATTCCCTACCACTTCACCTCAGCTGCCACGTTGACCTCTCGTTGAGTGGGCACTTTCACCCGACGGCGATACCACCACATCACGACACCTGTCACCATCAGCACGGTAGGAGCCAGACCCACAAACACATACAAAACCTGCGTCAGCCGTCCACCGAAGGTGCCAAAATGCACAGAGCCAAACTGATTCAAAATGGCCTCGGCACGGGAGGGTTTAACGCCATCATTAATCTGAATCACCTTGCCTGTGAATTGATCGAGATAGACTTGCGTTCTCCCATATTGACCTGTTTCCTGAGCCTGCTTTTTGCCCACGCGGAATGGTTCTTCCTGTTTATTAGCAAAAGAAACGTAGGTAGTAGTAGCATTGGGAACGGCGGCATCGGCTCGTTGTAGCAGGTCTTTGATCGCCAAGGGTTGCTGAAGATAAATCGGTTTAGAAACTGGCTCTACGGGTTTTGGTGTCAGGGTTGCGGCATAAATGATATCAGTCACCTTTGCTTGAGGAATGTTCCAGGCAAAACCGGTGAAGCCAATGAAGGCAAGAAAGACGGCGGTGATGATACCTGCTACTTTGTGAATATCAAAATTTGTGCGTTTGATATGAGCCTTCTGCCATTTGATTTTGAATCCAGCAATCAATTTGCGCCAACCAGGCCAGAGGATGATACCCGTGATGCTAAGGATCAGAGTTAGAAGGGCAACAATACCCATAATCCATTGACCTATATCGCCTGCTAAGAGTTTGTAGTGCAGGCTATAAATGCTGCCAATCCAACTGGTTTCCCACTGACGATCGCCCATAACCTGCCCCGTATATGGGTTCACAAATACATACCAAACGCGATCGGCCGCATCATTCAACCACACCTGGTAAGGCTGATCGATGTGTTCTGGCAAGCTAACACCGCCAATAGTCAAGCCTTTGGAGGCGTAGGCGGTTTTCACAGTGTCTGCGATCGCATGAATTGAAACTCGCTCTTTAGCGGGGATAATGCGACCAAACCGTTGTGCTAGAACAATGCCATCGATTTCGTGCCAGAAAACCAGCACACTGCCCGTCAATCCAGCGATGCAGAGTAGAGTGCCACCGATTAACCCGAGCCAGCGATGCAGGTGAAATGCAGTATTGCGAATCGTTTTTGCATTCATAGATAGACCCTTCTCAAAAACTTAATCCTGTGCCCTTGTCACAGAGCTAGCAAAACAGATTGCGATAAGCTAAATGAGAATTAATTTTATCAGAACTTACGCATTGTCAATAACTCAATCCTGTACCCTTGTGACGGAGCAGCAAGGGACTTCCAACTAAAAAAATACCCATCGCTTTGGTGAGCAGGGGGCACTCTTGAAGCAGGGGAGGAAAAATCTAACGATCGTCTTCGCTCACAAAATTGAATAATTTAATTTCTGGAAGTCCCTAAAACAGTTTGTCCTTTGGTGTGACCGGGAACTGGGATAATTAATAAATCTGGTGTCAAAGTAAATGGTTCAGAACCAGTTAGCTGTATTTATACATTGCGAGTATCGGCGGTAATATCATCAATGTGGAGGATGCGATCGCACTGAAAATGCTCGGCAGAAAATGGAAAAACTTAATAGACACCATCTGCTTATTGTCAAATATGCTTTACTGTTCTAATTCCAGTTGTTTAAATCCCTTTAACCCTAATGACAAATTGTTTATCTCCTGGAAACTAGATTAATTATTAGGTTGTTTTCTGAGTATTTCTCAATTTAAATGCCAGATTTTTGTATTTTTAATAGGAACAGCGGCAAAAGTGCAACAATTATGGTCTTGACTTATGTAAAAATGAATTTAGCCAAAAATCATACTCTGGGTTGATCATCTAAATGAGTAGTAATGGTCAAATCAAAATTCTGTTTTTGGCAGCAGATCCAAGTGATGCTACACGATTACGCTTGGGGCAAGAGTTGCGTGATATTCGTGAGAGACTGCAACTAGCAAAAGAGCGAGATAGATTTATTCTAGACTCCCGTGAATCTGTACGTCCAGGAGATATCAGCCAAGCAATATTCGATTTTGAGCCGCAGATTGTGCATTTTTCTGGGCATGGAACCAGTACAGGTGAGCTTTGTTTTGAAGATTTACTTGGAAAATACCAACCTGTACAACCCGATGCTTTAGCGGCGTTATTTGAACTAATAACCGATAAAATAAATTGTGTGGTGTTGAATGCTTGCTATTCCAAAGCTCAAGCAAAAGCGATCTCAGAACATATTCCTTTTGTCATTGGCATGAATAAAGCAATTGGAGATCCAGCCGCGATCGCTTTTGCTGTTGGTTTTTACAAAGCATTGGCAGCAAGACGGACGATAGATCAGGCTTACAAGTTCGGTTGTGTAGAAATTAGATTGCTAGGCATTGCAGAACATTTGACTCCAGTGCTGTACACCAAACAAAACTCAGTGTCTCTGGTCTTAGAGGTACAGCAGATAGACTCGAACAAATCAAGTGGAGTACTAAATGCAAAGTCAACTAGTTTAAATCCGGGGCAAAGGCGGCGAATTTTACAGGAAATCGAAAGCCTCCAGCAACAGTATGATTTATTAAGTCAGAAGTTGAGCCGCCTACGGTTGGATTTAGTGATAGAATCCGGCACTGTCGTCAAGTTTCAGTTAGAAAAGCAGATTGAAAATGCTGAAGCTGAAAGAACACAACTTACTCAACGGATCGAGCAGCTAGAAAACAGCCTGTAATAAAAATAGTAATATCTCAATAGTTGGGTATTAAAACTCACAGATGTTCTCAGTTCGGCATTTACAGCAAAAACGGGAAGAACTTCAACAACACTACGATGCGTTTAGCGAGAAGATAAGGTTGTTGCGGAATCAACACGCCATTGAAGCGGGGGCTTCAGTAGCTTTTCAGCTAGACAAGGAGATTAAGCGGGTTGAGGTAGAGCGCGATCGCCTCTTTAAGCAGATTCAGATTATTGAGAGGTCTTGCAAGAGTGAGCCAATACACAATGAACTGTTTCGCCTCAACTACATAGCACAGGTACAGTTATTCCGAGAATTTATTACAGAAAAACGTATAGGAGCTTTCTTAGTTCATGGTTCACCAGAATATGGTCAAATCTGGTTACTGAAGCGTTTGTTAGAGAAAATTCCTGAAAGTACAGTGACTCCCCCAATTCCATTTCATCTCTCACGCCGGACACTTAGGACTGATATTGCAGCCCTATGGAGAGAGTTGGGTCGTCGGATTGGAGTAGAAGATTTTTCATCCCATGAGGAGATTGCCAGGAATGTAGTTGCTCAATTGAAAACTCAACATATCATCCTAGTTTTTCACGATCTCGAATGCATCGATGAAACTTATCTGCACGAATTAATCTGTGATTTTTGGTTACCCCTGGTAAACTCAACCTCACAAACAATTTGCTCAAGCAACGAATTTTTTCTACTAATGTTTTTGCTTGACCAAGATGGTTGTGTCAACACTTGGAATCTTGAGTTTGCAGATTAGCTCGATCTGGTATGGAAACCCCATATTCCCATTAGGCTACCGATGATTGACCCTTTATCTGAGCAAGTCTTGGTTAACTGGATGGAAAATGCAATTGATGTTTTACCAATCCAGATGACTAAAAAAATTGACTATACAGTTCAGGTGATTCTAGAGAAGAGTGAAGGCATTCCAGAGCGTGTGTTTGCTCAAATTTTTGGTTTGTGTGGCTGTAACTGGCAGGAGGAAGAAACTCGGTGGTTAGAACTTTAGACGGAAAGCGACTGAAATACATAGGTAAGGTTCAACCCCAGCCAGGAGAGCAAGACCCGGAGACGGGGCAAATATTGTATCCCTACCTACCTAGTGAGAAATTGGTAGAGGCTGTGAATTTAGCGATCGCCCTCGAACGCCCTTTACTATTAAAAGGAGAGCCGGGGTGTGGCAAGACAAAATTGGCTCGTGCAGTGGCTTATGAATTGAATTTACCTTATGAACCTTGGTACATCAAATCTACCAGTCGAGCGCGGGATGGTCTTTATACCTATGATGCCGTTGGCAGATTGCGGGATGCTCAACTTGCTGCTTCCAAAATAGATGAAGAAGCCGCTGTCAAAGCAAAAAATGCTGATGCCTACGTAGAGTGGGGGCCATTAGGACGTGCCTTTCGCAACGAGCAGCCAACTGTAGTTTTGATTGATGAAATAGATAAAGCTGACATTGACTTTCCTAACGACCTGCTGTTAGAGCTTGATGAGCAAAGGTTTGAAGTCACAGAAGTAAAACAAAACAGTTCGCTCAAGAAAATTCAGGCAAAGGCAACACCAATTGTTTTTATTACCAGTAACGATGAGAAAGACTTGCCTGATGCTTTCTTACGTCGTTGTTTATTTCACTATGTCAAATTCCCTGAACGTCAGCAGTTAATCGAGATTGTTAAAACTCGGTTTACAGTTTCGCCTTTGGAATTAGTGGACGCAATTATTGACCGCTTTTTAGAACTGCGCGAAGAGATGCGACGGGATAAGGGCGAAGCAGGAAAAAAGGTCAGTACCAGCGAACTGATGGATTGGGTGCGGATTCTTAGTCATCATCAAGAAGATCAAATTCTCAAAAAGTTAAAAACAGAACTTCTGTATCCTGGGGTATTGCTGAAGAGTTGGGATGATTATCGCCGTTATGGTGAACAGATGCGAGCGCAGCCATAAGCATGAAAACAGAAGCTATCCACGAAGAACTACCACTGCTTGAGCTTTTTACACAACTGCGCGAGGCAGGTTTGCCCTTGGGGATCGATGAATACCGCCTTGTTTTGACAGCTTTACAGGAAGGCTTTGGCACGACTGACCAAAAAGCGTTAGCAGAATTGTGCCGTACCTTGTGGGTAAAATCCCAGGATGAAGAACACCTATTCAACTATCATTTTCAACAGGTAATAACAGAACCTTATCCTGTAAAACCTTCTGTTACAAGGCAACAAGAGAAAACTACTTTATTCCCCTCTCCCGATGTACAAGAAGCGTTAGAAAGTCAGGGTAATTATTTACCTGAGTTACCCAATATAACACCTGCCACTGTACCCGTTTCATCAGAATTAATGGAAGTACAAGATGAGATGCAAGTGGCTGAAGCAGTACAGATTACTACTCAAAACAATGAGGAAATTACTGTTAATCGTTTTACCGAAACCGATGAGTATTTTCCAGTGACGCGGCGGCAGATGAAACAAAGCTGGCGACATTTACGCCGAATGGTACGCCAAGGTTTGCCCACAGAGTTAGACATAGAGGCAACTATTGAGCAAGTGGTACGGCAGGGAGTTTTGCTAGAGCCTGTACTGATGCCCAGTCGGGTGAATAGAACTGAACTGCTGTTGTTGATTGATCACAAGGGATCGATGGTTCCCTTTCACGCATTATCCCAGCGATTAGCCCAGACAGCATTACGAGGCGGACGCTTAGGAAAAGCTAGTATTTACTACTTTCACAATTGCCCAACTAAGTATCTTTATCATGACCAGACGCGCCAAAAAGCCCAACCTGTCACAGATTTTCTCGCTCAGTTGCGCCCAGAGCGTTCCGCTGTATTAATTTTTAGTGATGGGGGTGCAGCACGGGGCGGTTTTAGTCTGGAACGGCTAGAGTTAACCCAAAAATTTTTAGACCAGTTGAAACAGCGATCGCGTTATATTGCATGGCTGAATCCGATGGCGACAGAGCGCTGGTTTGGCACAACAGCTGGAGAAATTGCCCGTTTAGTGCCGATGTTTGAAGTTAGCCGACAGGGTTTTGATGGTGCGATCGATGTTTTGCGGGGGCGGGGAATCAATGCACAATTAAGGTAGTGGCTGTAATTAATCTAACTGGGAGTATTTCAAGGGTAGAGAGCATGAAGCCAGAAGTAGCTAGTCGTCGAATTGAATCTTTTGGTCAACGCTTCGGGGAAGCGCACCTCTATCTGGCTTACCATGCTGCTTTTCCGTTAGCCCTCACCCCAGATTTACTTTACCGCTTGTGGGCGAATTTTCAACGAGATATTCATAGGCAGGAATTAAAAATACCCTGGCTGGCTGTGGCTGATCTGCTGCTTTCTAGTCTATGTGATGAGGTGGGGCATGAACTCTACGAAATGGATACAGCAGTACGAAATTCGCTGTTGAAAGAATTGAAAGAGAATCCTCATTTTGGCGAAAAGCGGATTAATGAATTGTCTGATTTTTTACTTACCTCTGTGCGGCACCAACTTGAAAGCTATGATCAGGATATTCGTGATTTTGCTCAGGCTCAGAGGTGGACAGCGTTAGCCTATACGCGACCAAGTGAGGCAGCGCGTGAATTAGCATTAACTCTTTCAAAGTTAAAATTGGAGGAAAAAGCAGAGTGGGTTCGCATGGCATCACTAATAGATACCTTCGCAGAGCCATTAGCAGAATTTGCACCCCTAATGACTTATACTCGCGGCATGGCTAGCTTGTCTCGTGGCAATACGACAAAAGCTCTAGCTGAATTAAACCAAGTTGCTAGACAGCAAGACAAGGTAGAAATTGCAGGAGTCAAGTTATCTATTCCTACGCCCTTAATCAGACAAATAGAAATAGATCCCAAACCTGCTAAATTTGTTGAAAACAAAACTAATAATTCCCTTAAAATAAGAAAAAAAATCCTGATTTTGTCAGCTAATCCTACGACAACAGATAAACTTCGCTTGGACGAGGAAGTAAGGGAAATTCAGTCAGGGTTGCAACGCTCTGGCAGCCGAGATAAGTTTGAACTGATTACTAAATGGGCAGTGCGTCCTGACAATTTGCGGCGTGCGCTTTTAGATCATAATCCTCATATCATCCATTTTTCTGGACATGGTGGAGGAAATCAAGGTTTAGCCTTGGAAAATTATACAGGGGAAATGCAGCTGGTGAGTACAGAGTCACTGGCAAGGCTATTTAAGTTATTTAAAGACAAAATTGAGTGTGTATTATTAAATGCCTGTTATAGCGAGGTGCAAGCTGAGTCTATTTATCAACACATTAATTGCGTGGTTGGGATGAATCGGGCAATTGGCGATCGCGCCGCAATTAAATTTGCGGTAGGCTTTTATGATGCACTAGGCGCTGATAGGTCTTATGAGGATGCTTATGAGTTTGGCTGTAGCGCTATTGACTTAGAAAGTATTCCAGAGTCTTCCACCCCAGTGCTGAAAAGTCGGAACAATCCCCAAGGTGCTATCTCTGCTAAGGAAACTATTCCAGATACCGAGATAAAAACAGCAGTCTCCTTAGAAAATCCTGAAGGGCAGGTATCTCTCAACTCTGCTTTCTATGTGGAGCGATCACCTATTGAGGTAGACTGTTATGAAGCGATTCTTCAACCAGGGGCCTTAATTCGCATCAAAGCTCCCCGGCAGATGGGCAAAACTTCGCTGATGTCGCGGGTTCTCCATCATGCTAGTCAAAACGGTTATAAGACTGCACGTGTAAATTTCCAGTCAGCCGATGCAGAATTTCTCGCTAATTTAGATCAGTTTTTACAGTGGTTCTGTGCCAGCATTACTTATGAACTGAATCTACCAGATAAGTTAGGCGAGTATTGGAAGGGTGTTTTAGGTAGCAAGAATAAATGTACAAATTACTTTCAACGGTATTTATTACCCGCGATTAATAGCCCTATCACTTTGGGTTTGGATGAAGTCGATGAAGTCTTCAAGCATCCCATAATTGCGGCTGATTTTTTTGGATTGCTACGAGCTTGGCAGGAGCGGTCAAAGAATGAGACAGTTTGGAAAAATCTCCGATTGGTGATTGTGCATTCTAAGGAAGTTTATATACCGCTCAACATTAATCAGTCGCCTTTTAATGTCGGCTTACCCATTGATTTGCCAGACTTAAATCAAATACAAGTACAAGACTTAGTACAGCGTCACGGACTCAATTGGTCTAACTCACAAATTGAAGAATTAATGACACTCGTCGGTGGTCATCCTTATTTAGTGCGGGTAGCGCTTTATGAAATTGCCCGTCGTAGGATGACGCTAGAAAATCTGCAAAAAATCGCGGCAACCGAGGAAGGCCCTTACAGTGACCATTTACGTCGCCATTGGCTGAATTTGCAAGAGGATGCAGAATTACTGGCTGCGGTCAAACAAGTGATGATGGCAAATCGCCCCGTCGATCTAGGCACAACTGAAGCGTTTAAACTCCGCAGTATGGGGTTAGTTAAGTTTCAAGGCAATGAAGTAGTGCCTCTGTGTGAATTGTACCGTCAATATTTTGGCCATCGTTTGGGGATTAACTTTTAAACATAGGCTCAACTCATCACACAAAATGTTTAACTAGCATTAATAAAATTTTTTCAATTTTGAATACTTTGAAATGCGATCGCGCCTCTTTACCAAACGCGATCGCTAAATTTTGCATCCCCTAAGCAATAAAATGCAACTGCTTGATCGCTGCATTAATTAGATTATGGGTGACAGGAAGGCTATCCACTACCATCCCCAGACACAACAGCATCATGTAGGAGATGGAATAGAGAAACAAATCTCTAGCTACAGTGCGATCCTCTGGATGTTGCAACAAACGCCAAGATTTGTGGATAAATAATCCTCCCAGACTTAGGGCGATCGCAGCATAAACAATTCCACTTGCGCCCAAAGGATAAACCAATAACACGGTTGCAAATACTGTCACCAGCGTATAGTACCAAATCTGCTTCACGGTTGCTGTGTCACCTTCAACTACAGGTAGCATTGGTATCCCGACCTTTGCGTAATCGTCCCGAATCATCAGAGCTAAAGCCCAGAAATGGGGTGGTGTCCACAAAAAGACGATGGCAAAAATTAACCATGCTGACCAGCTTAAAGTGCCTGTGACAGCAGCCCAACCCACTAAAGCCGGAATTGCCCCAGCCGCCCCACCAACAACAATATTCTGGGTGGTGTGGCGTTTTAGCCAGTGGGTATAAACCAAAATATAAAAGACGATGCCAGAGAAGGCTAGCAGGGCGGCTAACAGGTTGGCAAATACTGCTAGGAGTGTAAAGGAAATTGTGGCCAGTGCGATCGCAAAAATTAGAGCATCGCGTGGCTGCACCTTACCCGAAGGTATCGGACGATGGCGCGTCCGCTCCATGTCATAATCAATATCCCGGTCATAGACACAGTTAATCGTCTGGGCGCTTGCAGCAGCCATTGTGCCACCAGTGAGAGTTACTAGCAACAGCAATGGGTCTACTTCTCCCTTAGCAGCAATCCACATACTTCCAGCCGTGGTAATCAAAAGCAACGGAATAATCCGAGGCTTGGTTAGCTGGTAATAACTTTGAACTACCTGTAAAAATGTTTCGTGGTGGCGAGAGACATTAGTCTCAATCATTTTGGCTCTGGTTCCTTATTTTTTTTCAACAACTTACAGCAGAATTCAGAATTCAGGAGTCAGAATTCAGAAGTAAAACAGGCTTTATACCTGGCTTTGATACTTAGCTTGTGTACTTCACTAACTTGAAATCTGCTGTATATGCAGCCCCGTTCAAGCTGGCTCTTTCAGGCAAATGAAAACACAGATTATCTGCACCTACGTGGGTCACATCATCAGTACTGAGTGCTGAGTTTAGGAGTAGAGACGCGATTAATCGCCTCTGTACAAGAGTTGGGAGTTAGGAATTCTTCCCCTGCTCCCTCGTCTTCCTCGTCTTCTTAATCTCCTCCACTCCCTACTCAGCACGAGCTAAACGCCCTGCTACCGCTAACAGCACCACTGGCTCAACGCCTCGCTACCGCTAACGTGACTCAGTACTCACTGAGTCACGTAGTGATAAAACTGTGAAAGCCACCAAAGTACCTAACAAAGTAGCTCCTATAGTTTGATGAGAGACGGTGAGAGGCTCGACTTGGAGGTGTAATTTGAAAGTGGCGAATCCCAACAAGATTTGTAATGTCAACAACGCACCAGCCATATTTGCCAGTCGCCGCAAGGCTGGATGTAGTGCTGGTGTCCGCCAACAGATAAATACTATTGCCAAGGTTGCCACTGTTGGCGGCACCAAACCAGCAATATGGCTGTACATTACAGTACAAAGTTGAGAACCGCCGAGGCATTGGTGTAGCGCCCAGCGAGAGCCTACCAAAGCACCTAGCAGACTTTGCAGGTAAACTAGAACAGCAGCAGTTAAACCGACCCAAGGCAACTTACCAACGGTTCCATTCCCCTGATAGGGTGTGAGTGCTGTGCCGATAATCAGGAGGGTGGTAAAAAACAACAGCGCCGTTCCTAAATGGGCGGTAACGATATCAAACCGCAACAGTTCGGTAACGGTGAGTCCCCCTAAGATACCTTGAAAGACGATTAGAAATAGGGCGAATGTAGATGCCCAAGGCAGCCAAGAGGGCAAGAAACGACGACGCCACCAGGACAAACCGAAAAGTGCGATCGCGCTTAAACCAATTAAAGCCGCATCCAATCTGTGAAACCACTCCAAAAACACTTGGAGATTCATTTGCTTGGCTGGCACGAGTTCGCCATAGCATAAGGGCCAGTCTGGGCAAGCAAGTCCAGCATTCATGACGCGGGTGGCACTGCCTATTGCCATCAAAATTAAGGTGGCTATGCACATTTTCCACACCAAGCGCCGAATCATTTCCTTGGGCTTTTGCTGCTGAAGAGCCGCTTCATTTTGTTGTTGTAGGACAAATTCGCTCATGAATGATACCTTCTGCCCGTTCTTGGTGGATGTCTTAAAATTTTCAATTTTCTTTTAGTGTCCCATCTCCACCCTAGCGTATAGGCTATGGGTTTATAGATTAGCACTCACTTATACTTTGAATCACTCCAGCAAGGTTTTGCCTGAAGCTTTAGGTATTTTTCAAGATGTCAAAAATTGATTAATCACAATTAATTTAAGCATTCTAAATTTTTCCTTAAATTTTTTTACTGATTTGCATCTATTTTCGGCGTTGTATGATAGTAAACTCATACTCAAAATTAGTGAAATAGCCAAAAAAATTAATAAAAATTTCAGACCTTTGTCCCCCATGTCTGACAGCCTAGACTACCTTAGTAAGTGAGCAGTTTTAAGATAACGTAGTAAATTCAATTAAGTAAGCCGTGAAGATTCCAAGTTCAATCTGGACATTACTCATTGGCATCGTGCTAACGCTCGCCAGCCTTTGGTACGGTCAAAATCACGGTCTGTTGCCAGCAGCAGCCACGGATGAAGCCGTGTTAGTGGATGGTCTGTTCAACGCGATGATGATCGTTTCTACAGGTATGTTCCTAATTGTCGAAGGTGTTTTAATTTACTCTGCATTTAAATACCGTCGGCGTGCAGGTGACAATGAAGACGGCCCACCAGTAGAGGGCAATGTACCTCTAGAAATTCTCTGGACGGCGATCCCAGCAATTATCGTTATCGGTATTTCTGTTTACAGCTTTGATGTCTACAACGAAATCGGTGGCTTTGATCCTCATGCTATCCATGAAGCACCGATGAATCAGGAGTCGATGAAAATGCCAGGTCATGGGAGTGCAATGGCCGCAACTTTAAGCGATACTCCTCCGAGCAGTGAACCGAACCTCAATCAAGAAAAATCTGATGAGGCAATGCAAGACCCAGCTACGGCAGAAGTCCGTAATGCTGACCAAATTCCCCAACTGCGGAATGCCCCAGGTGTAGGTAGTGTTGCTCCAACAATTGGGGGCACTCCTGAAAAAGCAGGTAAACCAGCAGAATTACAAGTCAACGTCACTGGTCTACAATATGCCTGGATTTTCACCTATCCTGAAACTGGTATAACTACAGGTGAAATGCACGTACCCATCGGGCGAGAAGTACAAATCAGTATGACAGCCAACGATGTTATTCATGCCTTCTGGGTGCCAGAATTCCGCCTGAAACAAGATGCGATTCCTGGTAGGCAGAGCGAGATTCGCTTCACCCCCAAAAAAGCAGGCGATTATACCCTAATCTGTGCTGAACTTTGTGGCCCCTACCACGGTGCAATGAGAGCGCCAGTAGTTGTTGAGCCACAAGAAGCCTTTGATAAGTGGATGCAAGAACAGCTAGTTGCCAGCAAAGAAATGCTAAATCAAGCCATTGCTGTTAACCCTGCGGATCTATCTCCAAATGAATTTCTTGCCCCTTACACCAAGGACATGGGAATTAAGCCAGAAATCCTCCATCAAGTTCACAAATAGTCATTGGTCATTAGTCATTAGTCACTGGTCATTAGTACTCATACAAAGGACAAGTGACAAAAGACAAGTGACAAAGCGCAAAGTCTGAGCGGAGGTTTCCTCCGTTCCACAAAGGGTTGCCGCAGGCATCAGAACTTTGTAAGAGAGGACAAATGACAAAGGACAAAGGACAAATGACAAATGACCCAAGCACAAGTGCAAGAAACTGCCAATATCCCTGCTCTTATTGAGGAACCAGGGATCAGAAAATGGCAAGACTACTTTAGTTTCAACACCGACCATAAGGTGATTGGGATTCAATACCTAGTCACTACATTCATTTTTTACTGTATCGGTGGCGTGATGGCTGATTTGGTTCGTACAGAACTGCGAACCCCAGAAGTCGATTTTGTCACCCCTGAAGTCTACAACAGCTTATTTACGCTGCACGCCACGATCATGATTTTCTTGTGGATTGTGCCAGCTGGTGCGGGTTTTGCTAACTTCCTCATTCCCTTGATGATTGGGGCAAAAGATATGGCATTTCCGCGCTTGAATGCTGTTGCCTTTTGGATGATTCCCCCTGCGGGTTTATTGTTGATCACCAGTTTAGTGGTAGGCGATGCACCGGATGCGGGTTGGACTTCCTACCCTCCCCTGAGCTTGGTAACAGGTCAAGTAGGTGAGGGAATTTGGATTATGAGCGTCCTCCTACTAGGTACGTCATCGATTTTAGGGGCAATCAATTTCCTCGTCACATTGCTCAAGATGCGTATCCCTGGTATGGGGGTTCACCAAATGCCCTTGTTTTGCTGGGCAATGTTTGCTACCTCGGCACTGACTTTGGTATCTACACCAGTGCTAGCAGCTGGTCTAATTCTGCTTTCCTTTGACTTAATTGCCGGGACAACATTTTTTAACCCAACTGGCGGTGGCGACCCAGTTGTGTATCAGCACATGTTCTGGTTTTACTCCCACCCAGCAGTTTACATCATGATTTTGCCCTTCTTTGGGGCAATTTCAGAAATTATCCCGGTGCATTCCCGCAAGCCGATTTTTGGCTATAAAGCGATCGCTTATTCGTCTCTTGCCATTAGCTTTTTGGGGCTAATTGTTTGGGCGCACCACATGTTTACCAGCGGCATCCCCGGTTGGTTGCGGATGTTCTTTATGATTACCACCATGATCATTGCCGTACCCACGGGAATTAAAATTTTCAGTTGGTTAGCAACCATGTGGGGTGGAAAAATCCGGCTTAACAGTGCCATGCTGTTTGCAATGGGCTTTGTCGGTACCTTTGTAATTGGTGGGATCAGTGGTGTGATGTTGGCAGCAGTGCCCTTTGACATTCATGTTCATGACACCTATTTTGTGGTGGCACACTTGCACTATGTGCTATTTGGTGGTAGTGTTCTCGGCATTTATGCGGCGATTTACCACTGGTTCCCGAAAATGACGGGACGAATGGTGAACGAATTTTGGGGTAAGGTTCATTTTGCCTTAACAATAGTGGGTCTAAATATGACCTTCTTACCAATGCACAAGCTGGGATTAATGGGCATGAACCGCCGTATCGCCCAGTATGACCCCAAATTTACCTTTCTCAACGAAATCTGCACTTATGGCGCTTACATACTAGCAGTTTCGACATTCCCCTTCATCATCAATGCGATTTGGAGTTGGTTGTATGGTGAGAAAGCTGCCAATAATCCTTGGAGGGCACTTACCTTAGAGTGGATGACGACCTCACCGCCAGCGATCGAGAATTTTGATCAAACCCCAGTACTGGCTACAGGCCCCTACGACTACGGTTTGGAAAATGCTAATGAAGGTGTACCTTTATCCGATCCCAATCCCGTCTTATCTGGTGGGCCAAACTCAGTATTAAGAGCAGAACCCGACCCAGCGGTTGCCGCCAATCCTGAAGACCGGAAATAGAGTTAGGAGTTATGAGTTATGAATGATGAGTTATGACTTTAATAAAGTTGTGAGTTCAAAATTTTTAACTCCTAACTTTTAACTCCTAACTTTTAACTCCTCATTCCCCACTTATCAAAATTCATGCAAAGTCAAACTATTGACCCAGCTAAAACCGAACTAAATCATCATCACGCGGCACAAGCCTCCGTCGGTCATCATGAAGAACATCCAGACCATCGCCTGTTTGGGCTAATTGTCTTCCTGATTGCTGAAGGGATGATTTTTATGGGACTGTTCGGAGCCTACTTGGCTTTCCGTGCTACCTTACCTGTGTGGCCGCCAGCAGGTACTCCAGAATTAGAACTATTGTTACCTGGAGTCAACACCATCAATCTAATTTCTAGTAGTTTTGTCATGCACAATGCCGATACTGCTATCAAAAAGAACGATGCGCGGGGTGCGCAAATCTGGTTAGCAATCACTGCTGCAATGGGTGCTATTTTCTTGGTGGGTCAAGTATATGAATATACCCATTTAGAATTTGGTTTAACTACCAATTTATTTGCTAGTGCATTTTACGTTTTGACTGGTTTCCACGGATTGCACGTTACTATCGGCGTTTTGGCAATTGTTGCTGTGTTGTGGCGATCGCGCGTTCCGGGTCACTACAGTAACGAAAAGCACTTTGGTATTGAAGCAGCCGAAATCTACTGGCACTTCGTTGACGTGATTTGGATTATTTTGTTCGGATTACTGTATCTACTGTGAGTATTAATTAACTAGTTGTTTAATCCACGCGAACAACTTAATAAGCCCCCTTAGTGGGGGCTTTTTTAATTAACAGAATAAAAATATCAGTGAAAAAGATTGTAGAGACGTAGCAGTGCTACCTCTCTACAAGGGTTATGGATAATGTATATTTATCGGTTGCCTCAAAAAGTTAAATAAAAAATATATAAAAACAAGCTTAGATTTTTCTCCCTATTACTTTTGCTAGATGCAACTGAGTTGTTGCAAGTGATATATATGCAAGTAAAGTAAAAGGTGGGAAAGGTCGGAAAAGTAGGATGTTTTGGAGAAAGTATTGAATAAGCAGTTAATATACTGTAAATTGATATCTTAAGGACTAAGTAAACCAATAAATAAAAAAAGTTCGCAACTCTATGCGGATTTAATTTAAGGAAATGCAGTCCTAATATTTCTTCTACTCATAAAAGTGGAAACTTAAAGTTATTCGAGAGATTGCAACCATTGTAATTCGCCATTTTGCTTTCTCATTTAAGTAGATTGTACCAATTCAAAAAATGTTTACGACAGATAACCCAACCTGCACTCTCGTCTTGCTAAGGGTAGGGTAAAGATGGATTCTTTTTTAACAATTGGTATCAGATATTAATTGTGGTATTTCATGGAAGCAAATACGCATTACAGATTTGCCATAATTATAAGTAGATCGAGATCGGAAAATGTGTGAGTGATTGAAAAGTTACACCTAATTTACCTCAAAAACCATTACTCGGTATCTACTCAAAAACTTATCTGCTCTTTTTTAATTTTTTCGTCGAACTCACATTGAGCTGACAACCCGATCGCGGTTAATAATGGCTCAAATCTGGTAAAAAAAATTGTGGCGAACACTGTCAGGGTATTTGTGCCTTTTGCCTTTAAATTTTACTGTTCAATGTTTTGTCAGTAATCAGACTTAACAGTTAAAATAAATAAGTAAATATCCTGATTCCTGAATATTCTTTTCTGCCCACAGTTTAAATACTGTAGACTAGTGTTAAATTTACTTAAGTGATAAAATTACAAAAGTATTTCATGAATTAATTTTGTATTAAGATACCTATAAAGGTATTAAATAAAGCAATCAAGCAACTAAGCATCCAACTCTTGTAAAGCATAGGTCGCCCGATGGCTAACTGCCGCAAATATCAGTAAATCTACCAGCAAGCAGTTATTCATAACCTCACCCAAGCTCTGAATGGTCAGTAAATTAAGAAGTAGTACACGCCACATGAGCCAGAACCCTCTAGTCAGAAAAACACTCCGAAGTCGCTTTGAAACTGTCAAAGTGATGGGAAGTGGAGACTCTGATAATACTTACTTATTAGGGGGTGCTATACGTAACAGAAATCGATACTCTTTCAATAGAAAAACACTTCGGAATCGCTTTGAGATTATCAAACACTTAGGAAGTGGAGGTTCTGGTGATACCTACTTGGCCATTGACTTGGATTTACCAGGACAACCCCATTGTGTGGTCAAACATTTCCATCCGAAAGATTCCAGCCCTGCTGTTCTACCCATTGCTAAAAAGCTATTTGATCGGGAAGCGGAAGTTTTATACCAGCTAGGCAACGATCACGATCAAATTCCGAGACTGTTTGCCCATTTTAATGAAGATGGGGATTTTTATTTAGTCCAGGAATTTATTGACGGTCATGCCTTGACTCAAGAAATTGTCCCAGGTCAGTCTCTTAACGAGAATACAGTTTTAAATTTATTAAAAGACATCCTAGAAGTACTGGCTTTCGTCCATGAACACGATATTATTCACCGAGATATAAAACCTCAAAACTTAATGCGGCGGTACTCCGATCGGAAGATTGTGCTAATTGATTTTGGGAGTATTAAGAAAATTGGTGCTTTGGGAGCAGGCTTAACAATTGCTGTTGGAACTCCTGGCTATATGCCAAGCGAACAGGCTAAGGGAAAGCCAAAACTTTGCAGCGATATTTATGCTGTAGGGATGATTGGCATTCAAGCTTTAACAGGTTTAATACCTGAGCAACTACCAGAAGATCCCAGTACTGGAGAAGTAATCTGGCGCGACAAGGCACAGGTGAGTGATGCTCTGGCAAATATTTTAGATACAATGGTTCGCGATCGCTACAGCCAGCGTTATCAGTCTGCTACAGAAGCTTTGCAAGCCCTTAATGATGTAGCGTTGTCAGAGTCTTCACAATCTGCTGACATCAACTACAAGGCTGATGATACCTATTTGCTAACTTATAGAAACTTTATTTTGCTGCTGGGTATCGGTCTTGGTGCAACCACTAGTTTGATAGTAATAGTTTTAATCTACACCTTTATTAATACAGGGTCATCGCTTCCAAACCAACCTACTCCATTAAAGAGTTTTCTAGAAAGATTTGTGGAGTTACCGTTAATTAATACAAATAGTCTACTAGCTAAATCAATATCAAACAGAAGAATCTGTCAAAGCAATTGCACCATTGCAGAAACTACCAAAGAGCAAATTTCATCTCAATGAGAAAGAGTTAATCATCTAGCAACAATCATAAAACTGCCTATTAACCAGCTATTACAGATTTATTTTTAATCTAAATATTTCAAGATTACTGTAGGATAAATACTTAGATATTCCTGTAAGATAAATACAATGAAACAATATTTAAAAATATGGACAATACAAATCAAAGAAAAGCTTTAATTAACAGCGAAATCGCCCTCTTTCTCAGAGGTTTGATTATTGGTAAAGTTTTGACAATTATAGTTATTGGCGGATTACTTTGGTGGTTCTTGAAGCCAAGTATATTGTCGACCCCCAACAGCGTTAACTCTTCCTCTGCTCGAAATGTCAAGAACGTCTCTAATAATGTCTCTAATAAAAAAGAATCAACTTTTCAGACAGTTGCTGATGTTCCCACTGCCTCATTCAATTATGGAGGTAGTACAGCTTGGGCATCTATCCGGCGATTGGTAGATTCTCAGATCCAGAGCGATCGCCCGGAACTACAATTACGCTACGTAAACCCTGTTAATGGTAGCCCTGGTTCTAGCTCTGGCATTCGGATGTTGCTTGATGGGAAAATAGACTTTGCTCAATCCTCCCGTCCTCTCACGGATGAAGAAAAAGCTATGGCAAAAGAGCGAGGCTTCACCCTTGAGGAACGTCAGGTGGGTAAAGATGGGATAGCAGTGGTAGTCAACCCATCACTCAATGTATCGGGTTTAACTGTTGACCAATTGCAGCAAATTTATTTGGGGAAAATTACTAATTGGAATCAAGTCGGTGGGCCAAATCTACCCATTACAGCTTTTTCCCAACGACCAGAGGACGCAGATACAGTAATATTCCCAAGTAACAGCGACTCAAAGGGGCAAGCACTTGGCTCTAATGTACAGTATGTCTACTCTGCTACAGATGCAGTGCGCCAACTCAGTAAAACCCCTGGTGGTGTGTATTACGCTTCTGCCCGTTCGGTAGTCTTTCAATGTAGTGTGAAGGCTTTGCCATTGGGTCGGACTTCTGATCAATTAATTACCCCCTACCGTGAACCGATGGTTTCGCCTGAACAGTGTCCGCGTCAGCGCAACCAGCTAAATACTCAGGCGATCAAAAATGGCAGCTATCCGATGATTGCTAATTTATCTGTGATTATTAAGCAGAATAAAGGTCGCCAACAGCAGATTGGAAATGCTTATGCCAATCTTTTATCAACCGATCAAGGGCAAAAAGCAATTGAGCAAGCCGGTTTCGTTGGAGTTCACTAGGAGATTTGAAGGACAATTGAGCAAGCTTCCTACCAATCCCCGACTTGTTTAAAAAGTTGGGGATTTAGAGCGATCGCTTTTCTATCCATTTACCTTCACTCGACAGCATAAGAAGTAAACTGGCGCTTAAAAGGAGAATGGAACCCAATAACAATATCACAAGGAGGTACACCTAACTCAACTAATCGTTTAGCAACAGACTCTTCTGTACCGTTATACTGTATCCATATTTTCCCATTTTGAATATCAAAATGCATAACCGGGCCAAACACCCGCTTATCTCCTTGCCAGCCAACGTAAGCTAGTTGATAATGGTCGTTTTCGCTGTCTAAAATTAATTGTGATTTGACAGTATCGGTATTAGATGTGATTTGTTGATGTTCACTCAAAATTTGTTTGATAAATTGTCGATAGCGTTCTATTTTATCCATAGCCGAATTTCCTCACGTTTTGGGTCGTAAACGATCAACTTAACTTTGTAACGATGAAGGGTGCGTTGGACAAAAGAAAGTTGGAAAAAGTCTTGATATGTTTCGCTCGGAACGGCTAAATAAAGCACTCTGTCTGCTTCTTTCTCTTCAATAGCTTGGCAGTAATTCAAATATTGTCCGAGTGCAGTATGAAATTCACTGATATCTGAATCTGCAATAAAACTCTTAATTTCAACAGCAATTTTCTCTGTATTACGTTCTGCGGCAATGGCATTTTCAGCCGCTAAATCTATTTGTAGCTTAATTGCTTCACTAATACGAATTGTAAACGGGTCGTGAGTAATTATCCACCCATCTTTGATTAATGCTTTTTTTACCTGTTGATGGAAAACATATTTAGCCATTTTGCTATCTCTAGATTAGAGTCTCAAAATGAAATATTCCATTTTTATGATATTTTAGCGTTTAGTTTAAGCCAAAATTAGATTTTTGCTCTATGCAGTGCGTTCCCCGAAGGGGTTGTCGTTCGCGCAGCGTGTCGTAGACAAGACATCGCACTCTCCATTATTCTGCATTGCTGCGGCGAGTTTTACGACACTTTTCAAACATCCTCTTAGCAATTTTCTACAATCTTTTTATGTCTCGCCCTTGTCGTAACTTTCAACCAGGTTTGTGCTACCACATCACCACCCGTTGCAATAATCGAGAATTTCGTCTTACGCGGTTGGAATGCCGTGAAGTTTTCCTTTATGCCATCAAAAAAGCACAGGAAAAGTATGGATTTAAACTCTATGCAGTGTGCATTATGAGCAATCATGTACATTACTTGCTGGAACCCAAGCAGCCAGAGGAATTACCCAAAATCATGCACTGGCTTAACTGGTACACTGCTATGTGCTTTAACCGAATGTTGAACCGAACAGGGCATTTTTGGGAGAAGCGATACCACAGTACAGTGAACAGTTATCAGTTATCAGTTATCAGTTATCAATAAGCTATGAACAGTTTGGTATATGAGAAGGCGTATAAGTTTGCTATCAGGATTGTAAATGCTTATAAATATTTGACTCAAGAGAAAAAAGAATTTATTTTATCAAAACAATTAATTAGAAGTGGAACATCCATTGGAGCTAATATTGCGGAAGCAAATGGAGCTATATCACCAGCAAAATTTTCTGCGAAAATTTCTATTGCTTACAAAGAATGTCTTGAAACTAAATATTGGTTATCTCTTTTAAAAGACACAGGTTATATTGATGACAAAGCATTTAACAGTATCTATGAAAATGCCGAAGAGATATCAAAAATCCTTTTCTCAATCCTCAAGAAAACTAGAATTTCTGATAACTGATAACTGGTAACTGGTAACTGATAACGGAGGTGCATGAGGTAGCAGAAAAATTTATTCAGGCGAACTGCTATCAGCCCACAGTGCCAGGTATCGAATCGATGAAATATTGATTAATGCGTGGAAAAGTGAGCTTTGATAAATGTTTACAAACTTCTGAAAGCGTTATATGTTACAGTTTACAAGTCTGGACGCGAGAGAATATAAGGTACAGGTACCACCATTTACTTCTAGTTGGTACAAAGTCGTATTTTTGGGGTAAGTGTCCCTTGGAGGCACTTATATCAAACTTTACTTGTTGCCAAAATGTTTGACCCACTTTCCATCCCACGCGATCGCTAAATCGTATATAGGCTTCGTAATTTTTTGTATTATTATCCATCACTCTACCACCGAAACGAGCATAAATCCATCTAACAGGAGGGAGAAACAGAAGCTTGTTAAAAGGCGAATTTGCTTGATTTCCTTCTAGTATTCCACCGACACTCAGATAAATTTCTTTTTGAACGCTAAAACCAAAGTGTCCATTGCTGTACTGTACCCAGAGTTGGTCAATAGTTCTCAAGTCTTCACAAGGAAATTGCCGAATGTCACCCAAGTCTAAATAGCCTTGTTTTTCTCGCCCTGCTACCTGAAGCATAAGTCTATCGGTTTCTTTATCAGCCTCTTCCCACATACCTGCTGCTAAGTAGTAGGCTAGTTGTCCATAAAGAGTAGGTACTTGAAACCGAACCAGTCGAATTCCTTGTTTATCAGCGTACTCTTTATCTTCCTCGCAGGGATGCTGTTGTCGGTCTGTTTGTATGATTTTTCTGTAGCAGATTCCTGGTTCGCCCAACTGTTTGCGACTTCTTAAACTCAGCCAAGCACAAAAACGATTAGCATCCCAAAAACTAATATTAATTACAGGTTCGCTAGCTCGTTTTTTATTTGCAAGAATACGAGGGGAACTTGTTTCATTTAAAAACAGTTGATATTCTGCACAAGTTATGTAACTGCTATCATAAGCTTGGCTTTCTTGTTCAGAATAGCTGTCTAAAGTCTGCAAGTCCTGATTCAGTTGACTGAGGCGGTAAGCTAGCTTCACCTCAGCCGCCAAAGTAAATTCATCCAGCTTATCGGACTCTAATCCTTGCTCTAATTTAGCTCTTAATTGCTGTTGAACTTCTCGCTCTATTTGTTGGGCTTCTTTGCCTTGCCAACATTGGTAGACAAGGGTTAGCACTGGTATTGTTGGATGATTCAGAGCAACTTGAATTAAGTGAGTTGCATCAGTTTGCGCCACATAAAAGCGAATTGTTTCTCTCCACCAAACAAATTTTTTATCGTCAGCTAATGCTTCTAACAATATATTTTCTTGCTTTGTTTTCTCAATTTCCACAGCAGCTAAATATTCTTGAAAAGTTTTGTGAGCAAACTCATATATTCCCTCTTGTTCTCTCTCAGTCAGTAACTCCCGCACACCCAAATCGTCTTTTTTGATAAAGTCTTCTGGTGAAAGGGTTTGATTAGGAAATCTGTCTAACTTTTCTTGAATCAGTGATTTAGCTTCTTTAAATGTCTTTTCATAAGTAGAAGTTTCATCTAAAGTAAATGCCTGGGTATTTTTTTGCATTAACTCTAGCGCTAGGGACTTTAAAACGACTTGTTTTTGATCGGCTGAAAGGGATGTAGAAGATGTAGACAATCCTTTGGCTCGTTGTCGCCCTTCTAACAATACCCGACAAATATCTTTGTATAAATCTACTCGTTTTGTAGACAGAGTAACTTCACTACCATGAGTGATGGCAATCATATTTAGTAATAGGGGATTCTTTGCCATCATTTTTAGAGACGGTGATGTATCAATTTGAGCAATCAGATTTTTTGCTGATTTAATGGCACTATCTCGAACTCCCAAGTCTTCTTTGTTGTTATTTCCCTCTTTTTTGCGGAACTTATACCAGTCTTGAATAAATTTATTGCGTTGTTCACGAGTAAATGGCTGTACTTCTAATTCCAGGAAATTACCTTGCAGTGGTGCTTTTTTATAACCCTCTGGGCGTGAAGTCAAAATAAAAGGAGTATTAGGGTATTCATTGATTTGTTGACTCACCCATTGGCTTACCTGTTGTCGTTGAGTATCATCAGCAATTTCATCTAAACCATCAAGCATAACCAAACATTTATTTTGACGTAGCCGTTTGGCAAACCAACCTTGACGTGGTTCTAGAGGTTGGCTAGATTGCAGTTTCTTAACGGCATTTTCAATCACTAATGCTAGAGGTGGCTGTGGTTCTTGGATAATATCTTGGTAGACATTTCGCAGTTGCAGCAAAATGGGAATTAGCTTCGGAATTTTTCGATGTAATCGGCGTTGTTTGCGTGTAGCATATAACAAAGTGATATGTCTGAGAAGTGTTGATTTTCCCGAACCAGGCGCACCCAAAATCACCAAACGTTGCTTGATATCCCCCGTCATCAATACAAGAATGTTTCCAATTTCTTGCTGTTTGAGCGGATCGAATGCCTGCCGATACTGAATAATATTATGAGAAACCTTTTGAGCAGATGTCTGTGCCATTTTCAAAGGAACAAAAAGATTTTCCAGTCGCAAGGTTCCCCGATTAATTCCCCGAATTTCATATTCCCGACAATCAAACTTTAGTCGTTCGTAGTATTTGCCTTCAAAGTCAGAAGTTAGCTTTGCATACAAATCCAAAGATATTCTTTCAACATTATTTAACATCCAGTCCAGCAATTTATCGATGCGTGGAGCCAGCTTATTAGCAACCTGAATCAGTAGCCACAGAGCAAACGCTCCTACCACGCAAAGTCCAGCTTCTTTCCATTGAGACTTGCGTGCAAAATCAACTGCAACCGCAATCAAAGCCGCAGGTGTTCCTAAACTGACAAGCTTTGAATCTAGAATTTTCCAAAACCCTTCTAGCGTCAAGTGTGCGTTTTGGTCTTTCGAGTCTTCTGCCATTTTAGATTTGTAGACGAAAGTCTGTTGATAAGAGTGAGTATAATTGCCCTCTTCCAAATAAAGCAGCGTAGACGCAGAGCGGCTTGTACTCAGACATCGCGTTTATTCTTAAACTCTAATGGCTGGCGTTCGGATTTCCCATAACGTGATTATATAGTGCAAACTTAGCTTGGGTAAGAAGCGATCGCTACTCAAATAAAAACTAAACAATTAACAAATTTCTGATATTTAACACCACAGAAATAATTAATTTAACTCAAATTATGCATAATTTATTACCGTTAAAACTTGAGAATTATTAATAAAAACTCTGCAAATAATGATTGACAAGTATAATTTTATACATTACAATAAAAATATGATAAAAGCGATTGCCAAATTCCGCAAAGAAGACAGCCATCGCTCTTATCTAAACCCCAAGATCGATAAAGGCGATCGCCTCATCCCGCAAAGAAGTGTGCGATCGCCCTTATCTAAACCCCAAAATCGGAGTATGAATACAATAATGGCACAATTGAAAAATTCCGCCCAGTCAAAATTAGAACAATATCTGCGTGGCGACGATTCCAGTCCACCCATCCGCAATCAATCGCCTGAGAGTTCATTTCCCAAGAAAGAACGGATAAAGCATCTACTCATTGGTTCTGCCAAAGCCGTTACTAGCACAATCCACTATTTACAGGTAATTGGCTACGCCAGTGTTGGCGACTGGAGTCCACTGCAACCAACCGATAACCCAGATGAGGTTATGAGCATTTTAATCCGTCAAATTCTCATCCAATAACCCAGATGTAGAGCTGACTTTTCACGTTATGTAGAAAAGTCCACCAAAAACCTAACCCCCTAACCCCCTTCCCGACGCGGGAAGGGGGAAAATTCAAAGTCTCTCTCCTTTTAGGAGAGAGATTTAGAGAGAGGTTTTCCAGATGCCGTGAAAAGTCAGAGATGTAGAGACGTTGCATTGCAACGTCTCTAAAATTGTTGATTTCTATTAAAAAACCTAAAATTTAAGTAATTTAGAGCATTGCGGAAGCTGCTAAAGACTATACCAAACACGCAAACGTGAAAGCAGAAGTTGCTACAGACTGCGCGGAACAGGCAAATGTGAAAGCAGACACTATCTGAATATATTTAATTTTGCATGACTATTTAATATCATGTCCGCTTGATTACTTACTAAACCCCAAGAACCCCACCCCGCCAAAGCTGCGCTTTGTCTCCCCTCCCCGCAAGCGGGGAGGGGTTGGGGGTGGGGTGCAATGACTGTGGGAATCATAACTAATTATGCGGACATGATATAACAGGCGATCGCTACCCAACTAAAAATCAAATGATTCTAGCGACTGTCTTAAAACTCAATCCTTCTACTCTGCACCTGTGCGCCTCTGCATGAGATTTTCTGACTTTAATTCTCCCGTATTGCTACACTAAGTTTTTCTAAATTTTCCCGCACAGCCACACAACGAAGATGCTCAACACCCCTGACTCGTTCGCAAATATCTAAAGCTTGCAAATAAAGCGGTTCTGCTTCACTGTAACGTCCAGTTGCACGATAAATTTCTGCCAGATTATTCAGACTTTCGGCAACATTGGGATGATTTTCTCCCAATAGGTGCTTATCAAGTTCTAAAGCTCTTATACATAAGGGTTCCGCTTCATTGTAACGCTCCTGCTCTCTGTACATATAACCCAAAGCATAGATAGTATCTGCTAATAGCGGATGCGCTTTTTGTAATACACGCTGCTTGAGTTCCAATGATTCCAAAAACAAAGATTCCGCTTCACTGTAACGTCCTTGAGCGCGGTATATTAAACCTAAATTGTGCAAATCTGTTGCAACATCTGGATTTTCTTCTCCCAAAAATCGCTTATCTAGTTCTATTGCTTGTTGCGATAACGGTTCAGCTTCAGTGTAACGTCCTTGATGATAATAAAGTAGGGCTAAATTATTCAGTATCAGAGCAAAAGAAAGATGATTTTCACCCAGCAGACGTTTTTCAAGTTCTAATGATTGCAAATATAAAGGTTCTGCTTCGTCATAACGTCCTTGTTCATCATATAGTAATGCCAAATTGTTCAGACTGGCAGCAACATCGGCATGGTGTTCTCCCAATAGACGCTTCCTCAGTTCTAAAGCTTCTTGATATAGAAGTTCTGCTTTACTATATTGTCCAGTAGATTTGTAGAGTCCTGCCAAATTATTCAGGCTAGTGGCAAAAGCAGGATGATTTTCTCCTAACAGGCGTTTGCTTAGTTCTAAAGCTTGTTTATATAAAGGTTCAGCTTCGCTGTAGTGTCCCGTTGCACGATATATTCCTGCCAAATTGTTGAGGCTAGTAGCTAAATCTATCTGCAAACCTAATTCATTTTGTAGCTCACTCGCCTGACGCCAATATTTAATTGCTAATTCTTGTTCTTCTTGATAATTTTGAGATTCACCCCGATTTAATCTGCTGTGGTAAATATCGCCCAATCTTGAGTATAACGTAGCCAAGGTGGGGTCTTTAGTTCCCCGTTCTTGTTCTACCTTCTCAATTAACCTTTGTAAATCTTGAATGGGTAAGAAAAAGTGATTAGTTTCATTAGTATCTGTGCTGGCTAATTCTGTATCTCGAAAAACAAAGCGTATAGGTTCTAATTCTTCACCAGGAATAGCATTTGTCTTTTGAGATTCAAACCGAAATACACCGTTGCGCCAACTCCAAAAATCAGGAGCTTTTTTAATTAGGTTGACTAAAATTTGGTTAGTTACCCAAAGCACGATCGCAAATGGAAATTCGCGCAATCCTTCCCTTGTCCACTGTAAGTAACCAAAAAATTTCTCTTGTTCCGATTGCTCATTTCCCAACCTGAGAAAATACAATTGTTCAGCACCCGTCACAGTGATTATTGCCGGATTCTGCTGACGAAGATATTCTTCTTGTTGTACAAGTTGATTAAGGGCAGCTTTTAGGCTTGGTTCCTGACGTGCTAAAGTTACTCGATATGCACCGAAGGCGGATTGTAGTTCGGCTTCATATTGAGCAATAATCTGATCGCGAAAGCTAGCATCATCGCAAACTGCAATCAGTAAATTTAATCCCCGCTTTTGAGCTTCAATAGAAACAATTAAATCATCATACGCATCTTGATTTTCTCCTTCATCATCAAATAATTGTTCACTTAACATTAATTGCTCCCTGCCTTCTCAAGCTTTCGATAATAATTGGATGAACATCGTACCAAGTTTCATCAGTGCGATATTCTAGAACATACAGCCCATGTAGCAAATCCAAAAATTCTGCTTGTTTGGGGTCATTGGGCATAAACTGTTCATAAACACTCTGCAAAATATCTGTATCAGCTTTTCCTAAACGTATAGAAAAATCATTGCGGATTTTATTGATTGCTTGAAGGAGAATTTTATCATCAATGATAACTTCGGCTGTGGGATTTCGCCGGATCATTCGCAAACAGATGCGGCAACATTCCTTAGAAATCCGAATTAACTCTCGCAATACGCCACCACTGTAAATCACAATTTTTTCAGCCGTTTCTGCTACGATTAATTCACTGGGAATCCGCTTTTCTAAAACTTCACCGAGAATGTTTGTTGCTTCCGGGCGAGGTTCAGCGTTAGGGAAGCGATTTTTACCTTTATCAAATATTTTTAATACAGGCATTGCCACAACTTGATCGTTGGTTTCAGTGGCAATTATTGTGCTAATAAATGTTTCTCGAAGAACTGCGATCGGGATAGTGTAAATAATTTGAAAGTTAGGTTGACAGAGAGCTTTAATATTATCTCGATAAATTTCGTTAACTCTGCCTAAGTCAAGTTTATCTAAATCATCAATAATTACTAAAACGTTTTGTTTAGTTGCAGCTTGAATTAGAGCAGCAATTTCATTAATTCTGGCAACTAAATCTGATAACTTGCGTTCAAACTCTTGCTTAATTTCATCCCGAACGCTAGCATCAGCTTTTAATTTAGAGCTAATCAATTTTAAAAGGTCAAAACCGATACTAGCTTCTGCTTGTAAATTTAATTCTTCAGTGCGAGTGCGGGTAGCGAACCACTTATAAAGAGCTTCTTTAGTAGATTGCGGAATATCAACTTTGCGTGCTTCTGCCTCGGTCATTAAATTAACTGCGATCGCAAACAGTATATTAATATGATTAACAGCCGACATTTCAATTTTGTCAGCAATAGAAAAGAGAACTACAAAATATTTATCTTGAATTTGTCGGCTAAATTCAGCTAACAAAGTAGACTTACCACATCCTCGATGTCCTGTAAAGACAATTTTGCCATCTCCATTAGGACTATCCTCTACTAATTGGTTCAGGTCTGCAATCAAATCATCACCATATTCGACTCGAAATCTTTCCATTTCGTTCCGTTCCATCAACGGAAACAGTTCGAGATTGCTGTATGCTTCTTGAAAGGAGTTTAATAAGTCTTGAGACATTGGATAGTGCTGTAAACATGCTAACTATTCATATAATGGCTCATGATTTTTAAAGCACAAGTTAAGGTAATGTCTAGGATAGAGTATGCCTACATAACTTCTCAAATTCCGTTAATAAATAACTACTAAGTGAGTAGTATGTTATGTCTTAAAAAGAGATGCCCTAATCCCCAAATTTCAACCTATCAATAAGTAACAGAGGTCAATAATTAATAAGACTGAATGATAGATTATACATTCGATAATTTAAACTGAATGATAGATTATACAGATAACATCCTAAAAGCTACTTAACACATAAATAAAATAAAATTTTCAGTTATAAAAATAAATTTTTAGTGTGCTTCGTCTCATCTCCCTCTAGCCGATGCGATGGTAGCTGTTGTTACTATTGGTTTACTAGGCGGGTATTTCACTTTTGCAAATATACTTACTACCACAAGACGGAAGTCATGCATTCAAAAGTCAAAAGTCAAAAAGCTTAGAAGACAGGCTTTTGAACGATTTGAAATAGTTGCTTTATTTACGCCGTGCTGTTTTACCCCACCCTAACCCTCCCCGTATGTATTGGGGAGGGAACTGGATTTCTTGTTTCTCCCCTTTCCAAGTTCTTGGGAATCAACTAAATCATCAATATTATTGGGAGGGAACTGGATTTCTTGTTTCCCCCCAATCCATCGGGGGGATTAAGGGGGGTAATTCGACTGTGTGTACACCGTAGCCCCGAAAGGTCGAGAAACTTTGATTCTTGCTCCCCTTCCCTTGCAGGGAAGGGGCTGGGGGTTAGGTTTGAAAGTTTGAACAACTTTCATCAAACCAGCTTTTGCGACTTCAAAACTAGCTTTTGCGACTTCAAAACCAGCTTTTGCAACTTCAAAACCAGCTTTTGCGACTTTAAAACTAGCTTTTGCAACTTCAAAACCAGCTTTTGCGACTTGTAAACTTGCTTTTGCAACTTCAAAACCAGCTTTTGCGACTTGTAAACTTGCTTTTCTCAACGAATTTCAGCAAATATACCTGCATCTATCTAGTTGGCTAATGCCATCCAATGCTTTTATAATTCTGTAACTTCACTGTGGCTGGTGCATCTGCTTATTGCGTATTTTGATGATATATAAATAACTCAGTGTGTAAGATCGGGGTTATTTATAAATTAATCCAAACAGGAAAACTATATGACGCAACGGAAACGAAACTCCATCGCACTGACCAAAGCTGAACGACGCATTGAAGGAATGCAGACAATTAACCCTGAGTTAGACTTTAGTAATGGGTTTTCAATTGCTACTTACAACACTAAAGTAATTGAATTACGAGAAAAGCTAGCCGCTTATAATCAAGCACAAACAATAGTAGATAAGACACACAATGCATTAATAGAAACAGAACGAGAGTTGAATACTTATTCTGAGCAAATGCTGTTAAATGTTGCATCTCGCTATGGCAAAAATAGTGATGAGTATGAGATGGCTGGTGGAACACGCAGGTCAGACCGCAAGAAACCACGCCCAGTAGTAAACCAAACAGTGATATCAGTGAAGTAATTGTTTGGACTCGCTGCTTCTTTAGATAAGGGTGCGTTGACCTTTGTGACAACGCACCATTAAAATTAATATAAAGCTAATCAAACTCTTTTTTACAATAAAGCCCTAATGCTACAAACCCCATCTAAATCGATAACTTTAGATGAGTTTCTCAAGCTACCAGAAACAGAACCTGCTAGCGAATATATTGATGGGCGAATCATCCAGAAACCAAAGCCACAGGGTAAGCACAGCACAATTCAAACCGAGTTTTCTACTACTGTCAATGTAATTCTTAAACCTCAACAGATTGCACGAGCATTTTCAGAATTACGTTGCACATTTGATGGACGCTCAATAATTCCAGATGTGTCTGTGTTTACTTGGGGTAGAATTCCCCGCGACGAAAAAGGCGAGGTTGCTAATACCTTTTTAATAGCTCCTGACTGGACAATTAAGATTCTCTCACCTGACCAAAGTCAAACAAAAGTCACCAAAAATATTTTGCGTTGCCTCAATTTTGGCACTCAAATGGGTTGGTTAATTGACCCAAATGAGCAAACAGTGTTTGTTTATCTTTCCAAGCAGCAACCACAAGTATTTGATGAACCACAGCAAAAACTTCCTGTTCCATCTTTTGCTAATGAGTTAAATCTGAGCGTGGCGTCTGTTTTTGGCTGGTTATTAGAGTAATATTGTGACAGATTTGGTCGTGATGTTTGATGGCGATCGCATTCCTCACTAGGATGCATAGGAAAACGTCCTAGTACCGCAAGGCGAAAGTCAAAAGTCAAAAGTCAAAAGTATTATGGAATAAGCTCTTTAGGGATTTTAAATGGTTGCTCTATTTACGCCGTGGCGTACTAGCTTGTCGCTGCTACAATTTTTTTATTCTACTGTGTTAGAATTTGTACCAATAACTCTGGTGCAATCCGAAACCCCGCTTTACTTATCAATTCATCAATCACAGGCTGCAACGATTCCAGTTCACCCGATTGTTTTGCACGTAGCAAAACCCCCAAAATTCCTGTTACTTTTAATCCCAGAGATTTAGCAACTTTTCTGCCTTCGCGTTCATCCAGAAGTGTCAAATCTGCCTTAAGTTCAACCGCAAGAGCGATCGCTTCAGATTCTCCTTTGTCCAATGTTTGCTTTAAGAGTTGTACAAGTGGTTCATTAGTCACCTCTCGACTTTGAATCCATCCGGCTGAAATCGCCTCACGAATTGCTTGAGAACCAGGTCGCTGTTCACTAATTTTCAACTCATTTAGTACAGCAATTGGAATCAGAATCTCATCAAATTGCTGGTGCAAAAGGATAAGACGATCAATAATTGCCAAATTTAGAATCGGTGAAGTATTACTCACCACGGGCATAAGCCAAGTCATCATCTAATTCTTCAAAACCATAATGCCGCACTACTTGACGACGAGCAAGCAATTGTCCGAATTCATATTTATCCATCTCAGCAAGTTCTCGTGCTTTACCAAAAGGGAGAATTTCTTGTGTGTACAGAGCGATCGCCAATTCTCGACGTAGTTCTTGTTCAATACGCTGCTCTGGTAAACGAAGAGCTTGCAAAATAGAGTCAGATATCTCAATCTGTAATCCCATTATCTTTAGAATGATTAATAGTTTATCTGTTATTGCGATCGTACATTGAATGCACCCGAACTAAACTTGGTTATAGTTGGGGATTGGAGGTTCTTGTGATTGAGCCAGACTTTAGCAGCATGAGCAAAACCGAGTTAAGAGCCTTTGTCATTGCTCACGCCGACAACAAAGCAGCGTTTCGTGCTTTTGTTGACCGCTTTACATCTGAAGCGTCTCCAGAGACTTTTGACATCCCAAAATCAAATGCTGAGATTGAAGAAGTTGAAATTTTGATTAAACAAAAATTAGAACAATTAAAAATGAGCTAGTACCGCAAGGCGGAAGTCAAAAGTCAAAAGAATTGTATTCCAAGCTCTTGCGCCATTTGAAATGGTGAGGCAGTCCGGTCTTGGGGGTTCCCCCCATGAGGAACTGCTGTTAGCGCAGCGTTAGCGAGCCTGCGAGCGTCACCCGAAGGGGTATGTTTATTTGCGCCATGTTGTACTAGATTTTAGAAGTTTCTTTTAAATGTCGCAGAATTAATTGAGTCGAACAACTGTTCGGTTTTGCAACCTACCAAGCTATCCTACTCGATTTGATTTTCGGAGGTTGTCGCCTTCCTCGCTGGTTCAGGTCTGGACTCGCTGATGTACGCTCGATAAATCCCCACTTATCAACTCTGACTTTGGGGAGTAATCACGCCACAGCCACCGCCACCACGCGAAAACCAACATTGTTATTACGATTCGCGCGCGCGTTCCTATTGCGATTGGCAGAACGGCAATTCCTGGCATTGTTGATCCAACTACCGCCACCCAGCAGCTAAAATCGACCTGCCCCATGCTCAAATTCTCAAACTAAGTGAGAAATTTGATTAAATGTAATGTATAATAGTTTTGATATCAATACACCAATTTTAGAAAAAATTTTTTTGATCCGCCTGTGGCGGCGAGGCAAAAAGAAGGGAAAAGAAAAAAAAGTGCAGAGGGCAAAAGGGGAAGAGTGTAAAGAGCAAGGAATCCTCATCCCACAGCCACCGCCACCACGCGAAAACCAATATTGCTGTCACGATTCGCGCGCGCGTACTCATCGCGATTGGCAGAACGGCAACCCCTGGCACCGTCGATCCAACTACCGCCACGCACCACCTTTTCGTCATTCTTTTTACCAGTCAGCCACGCACTACCATCTTTTGGCGCGTCTATGTAATTATTATACACATCTTCACACCATTCCCATACATTACCATGCATATCGTATAAATCGAAAGAGTTAGGCGGAAATTTTCCTACATCTATTGTTTGTTTACGATATTCGCCCTTTGGTGCAGAAGCATAAGGATAGTTACCGTTGTAGTTAACTAAATCTGTGGTTATCGTTTCACCAAAATAAAACGGTGTAGTTGTTCCTGCACGACAAGCATATTCCCATTCAGCTTCACTGGGTAGCCTATAGGTTTTTCCTGTCTTCTGACTCAACTTTTTACAAAACTCTACCGCCTCATCCCAAGTAACTTGTTCTATAGGTCGTTTCTCACCTTTGAAGTTAGAAGGATTACTGCTCATAATTGCTTGATACTGTGCCTGGGTAACTGCATATTTCCCCATGAAGAACCCAGGCACTTTTACCTGATGCTGTGGACTTTCATCTTTATCTCTCCCTGCTTCTCCTTCCGGCGAACCCATCATAAAGGTTCCCCCTCGTATCTGCACCATTTCCAGGGTGATACCATTTCCTAAGTTTTCAATGAAATATTTCGCTTCACGATTGCTACGGTTGGTGATGTTTCCCTTTGCATCCACCGTGACAACTTCAAATTGAAAGCTTTTTAGGCTAATTGCTTCAGTCGTGTGGGAGGTGCTGCTTTCTCCTGAGTTAGGTAATATTAGGTTTGATGGCGAAGAAGGTGTTGAAGATGTTGGAGTTGTAAATGTTGAAAATTGTCCCGCACCAGAAGCCTGAGTATTATTAATCGGGGATGGCTTAGAAGATGGAATTTGAGGAGGTTTACTTATAGGTGTATTTGTAACTGACTTAGATGCTTGTGGAATTGTTTGCTGAGGTAAATCAGGATTTGCAGAATTATTTCGCAACCGGTCAATTCTTTGTAAACTTCCCACCGCCTCGATGATATCTTGCCCTGAAGGCGCAGCTAAATACCGAATCCATAATTGCTCTGCTAAATTTAAATCCCTATTTACTTCTGCTTGGTAAGCATGATTTTTTAAGGTGGTGATATCCGGTAGAGTTGCATATCGTGGCATAAGTATTAGGTGATATTTATTCACAGGTTCAGCAATCACATAAGGCGTTTGCTCTGTATTCTTATACTGGCGAACCAGTTCAGGTACACGAAACTTAAGATATTGATCTAAGCGTTCAACGGTGGCGCATTTACCTTCAATTCCTAATCCTTCTAGTAGTGCAGTAGTAAAAGCACCTTTTTCTAAAGCATTAATTTCATAAGAATACTCCTGTGGGCTACAGGAAAATATGCTGATAACTCCTTGTTGACGTGCTTTTTCTGCGGTTTCTCGCCCAATTCCTTCACCTGTTTTTTCGCCTTCATTGCGACAAGCGTCCAGAATTAGGACAACATTATCAGCACCACAGCGACGCAAACGTTCAGTCACAAAGTTAATAGGAATCGCTGTTTCAATATCTCCTAGCTTGCCATCACTAGGCATGAGATAATCACGTTCAGCATGGCGTATTCCATGACCACTGAAGAAAAACCAAAAATTATCACCTGCACCCATGAAGGGTTTGTTAAATAACTCCAGCAACACTTCCCGTAAGTTAGCACGGTTGGGACAAGTCGATTTACCGCCAACATCAGGGGAGTCATCGGAGAAGAAGAAAATCTGCTCAAATCCGGCTTCATTGCCCAGAAACTCTTGCATCAACTGTGCATCCCGCTTGGCATAGTTTAGCGGTTGCAGAGAATCATACTGGTTAATTCCGATCGCGATCGCCCAATTTTTTGCCATCTCACTGTGATTCTTGACGCTTGAACTTCAGCTTAATCGCTCCTTTGCTCCCAGCTTTGACACCACTGCCAATTAATTTAACTTCTCCTTCGGCACTAATTTCCACCGACAGCTCAATTTCATCTAGCTGCATCCTGGAGTTGATTTTTGCTTGCTGTTCAGCTTGACTAAACAAACTTCCGACTACTTTGAGAAAGTGAGTCATATTTTGCTCTAATTTTTGAGGGCTAACTTGAACGGCATCTCCTACCCCTTTGCTACCAGTGCTTTCCCTGATAGCTTCGTCTCCCCAACCGCGTGTATTCGTACTGCCGCCTTTAGCACCATCAGGAATCGATATTTGAGGGGTATCATCCGTCACAATCCAAATGCGATCGTCTTGGGGTGTTTCTGACATATTACTTTAAATATTTACATTAAATCTTCCCACATTATAGATACAACGGTAGAGAGAGCGATTCCGATTACTAAGAAATTTCACTGAGCATCTTAGACATCGCACTCAAATTATCTCAGATTAGGTGCGATCGCTTTCTCTAAGTAGTCCAATCAAAAATCTAAATATCTGTAATCCAGTCTTAAGTACAATTATTTGATAACTTTCAGTGCGTTTACAACCCATGATCAAACCCGCCGATGTCAGCACCAAACGCTTAATCAGCCTTGCACCTGATAACTGGGTAAAATGGGTAACGCAAATCCCTGATATTGTTGCTGGCGAAATTCTCAACTCAGAATTTCAGTGGATAAGTCGAGAAAGTGATGTTTTAATCCGTGTTGAAAGCCCCCAGTATGGAAAATTTCTCGTTCTTAACGAATTACAACTACGCTATAAACCAGAAATGCCCCGCAGGATGCGTGCTTATGCAGCACTTGCAGAAGAAAAATATAATTTGCCAACGTATCCAGTACTAATTAATATCCTCAAGGCAAGTGATGCTGAAATACCGACAAGTTATGCATTAAATATAGCTGGTTTACGTGCTATTCAAGATTACCGTGTCATTAATCTGTGGGAAGTTGATGTAAACATTGCCTTTGCACAACCATTACCATCACTACTTCCATTTGTACCCATTCTCAAAGGAGGTGATAACGAGTCTACAATTCGAGATGCATTGCGAATATTACGTGCAGATGAACAATTGAATCAACTAGAAACAGTATTAGGATTTTTTGCTACCTTTGTATTAGATAGTGCAATAGTTCAACAAATTCTGAGGTGGGATATGGCACTTTTAGAGCAGTCGCCTTGGTATCAAGAAATTTTTAGCAAAGGGGAAGAACGCGGAGAACTGCGAGGAAGAAAGGAGGAATTATATTCAGGGATTGAATTGGCATTAGAAATTAAGTTTGGCAATCAAGGTTTAGAATTGATGCCGATAATCTCTCAAATTACAGATTTCCAGAAATTAAAAGCAATTCAACAGGCAATTAAAACTGTAAATACAGTCAATGAATTACAGCAAATTTTGTCAACCAACTTGACATGAAACACCAAAAACATAACCCCTCTCCGCCACCGGAAAGGGGTTAATCACTGCCGAAACTCAGCACTAAATTGTACAGACGCGATTCATCACGCTCTATTCAGCAATCTCTAATAAGCATCTTGCAACTCGTAGAAATCAGGCGAGATGTAATCCTTCCGCAAAGGCCAACCCACCCAATCTTCCGGCATCAAAAGCCGCTTGAGATTTGGGTGTCCTTCGTAGATAATGCCGAACATATCGTAAGACTCGCGCTCTTGCCAATCTGCGGTCTTCCAAATCCAGTATACAGAAGGCACTACGGGATTTTCCCGTGGTAAGAACACTTTCACTCGGACTTCTTCGGGGCGATCGCTATTATCACCCACTTTAATCAAGTGATACATACTCACTAATTCTTGTCCTGGGCCAAGGTCAATACCACCTTGACACTGGAGATAATTAAACCCATAAGCATAAAGGGCTGTAGCAGTAGGAAGCAAGAAATCTGCCGCCACCTTAATTATCTCTACACCATTCTTATCTGGTGCTAAAAACTCATGGTCAAAGCCATTTTCCGTTAACCACTGGGAAACTTTACCCGCTTGTACCAATGACTCTTCTTTGGCTGCTGGTACTGGTTTAGACTCTTCTTCGTCTGCTGGTACTGGTTTAGATTCTTCTTCAGGCACGGGTTTGTTCCTCCTTTTGCGCCTTTTCTGTCAGCAGTGCAGGTGGTATTGGCATACCGATCGCTTCCGCCAATTCCTTCGGTGGCACAGAGCGAGTTGCTGACTGCAAATACTTACCAGTTAAGATTTCCTCTACTGGCTTCAAATTATGAGTCGTGCTGTAGTAGCGGTGGGTTTGCTTAATTTTACCCCGCTCTTGCATCGACTCATTGGCGATTTTCTTCCGCAGCTTAATGATTGCGTCGATAATTGCTTCTGGACGGGGAGGACAACCAGGTAAGTACACATCCACAGGAATCAGTTTATCGACTCCGCGCACTGCTGTGGGAGAATCAACGCTGAACATCCCGCCAGTAATTGTGCAAGCTCCCATCGCAATTACATACTTCGGCTCTGGCATTTGTTCGTAAAGACGCACCAGTTGGGGAGCCATCTTCATCGTAATAGTCCCTGCCGTAATAATTAAATCGGCTTGGCGGGGGCTAGAACGGGGAATTAGCCCAAAACGGTCAAAGTCAAATCGGGAACCAATTAAAGCTGCAAACTCAATAAAGCAGCAAGCAGTACCAAATAACAACGGCCACAAACTAGAAAGCCGCGCCCAGTCGTAGAGATCGTCAACCGTCGTCAAAATGACGTTTTCTGAAAGGTCTTGAGTGATTGTAGTCCGTTCAATGGGGTTGATGATTCGTTCTTTGCCCTGGGTTGTTAAGTTAGAATTCAAGACCATTCCAAAGCTCCTTTACGCCATGCGTAAACTAAAGCGACTACAAGAATTGCAATAAAGACTAGCGCTTCAATAAATGCTAATAGCCCCAAACGGTGAAAAGCTACCGCCCAAGGATACAAGAATACAGTCTCCACATCAAAGACGACGAAGACCAGAGCAAACATGTAGTAGCGGATGTTGAACTGAATCCAGGCTCCCCCGATGGGTTCCATACCAGATTCATAAGTAGTGCGACGTTCTGGGCTGTAACCACTGGGTCGTAGAAGCTTGGAAGCTGAGAGCGCTAAGGCAGGTACTAGGCTACAGATGATGAAGAAGCCTAGAAGGTACTCGTAACCGCTGAGGACAAACACAATGAGTATCTACCGCTTATGGAGTATTTTAAGTAGGGAGTGGGAAGATGAGGGGAATGAGGGAGATGAGGGAAATGAGGTAGATGAGCAAGACAAGGGGAAATTATTGAATAAATCTCTCCCTTGTCTCCCCCCTCTTCCTTGTCTCCCTTGTCTCTTCTCCATGCCCCATACCCAATCCCTTAACTGCGTAACTTTCTTTTACATTATATCTGTTTGGTTTTTCTGAAATCTGGGAAACAGACGCACTTCAGGTATTTGATTCGCTTTTGCTAGTGATAGAAAAGTCTAACAATTATGTCATAATTTTTAACGTATATTTAAGATTTCTTCTCTGCGAGGCCTTAGCCATGAGCGAACCAGCTGTTGAGACTACGGTGTTAGACCGCTACGAGTGTCGCGCCTGCGGTTATGTTTACGAACCCGAAAAGGGAGACGACAAGGATGATATTCCTTCAGGGACAACCTTTGCAGAACTGCCCATGAATTGGCGCTGTCCAGTTTGTAGTGCTAAAAAGACCGCTTTTGCCAACATCGGCCCTGCGGGTACTGCATCCGGCTTCAAAGAAAATCTCGGTTACGGTTTGGGTGTCAACAACCTAACGCCAACCCAAAAGAATATCCTAATTTTTGGTGCTTTGGCTCTTGGTTTCTTGTTTTTTATTAGTCTCTACGGCTTACAATGACAGCCCTTAAGCAATTCTAAATAACGCTCTCTACGAGAGGTTTTACACTGCGTTAACAAAATTCAAAATGAAAAATCCTGGATTTTCCAGCATCCTGGCTGCCAACTCCGACAAAAATTTAGAAATAACTAAGAAATACTGATGCATTCAATTGTGAAAGGTTGGCAACGAATATTTGCCTTGTTAATAGTAGTCGTGATCTGCATAGGTTGTAGCCAAGTTCCCTCTGTTAGCTACAACCCTTGGAAAGTCATTTCTGTGCCAACAGACTCGAATTTATTGGATATTGCTTTTACTAATAACCTTGAGCATGGCTACTTAGTAGGTAGCAATGCCACCCTATTGGAAACTAATGACGGTGGTAATACCTGGAAACCAATAATACTGCAACTGGATGAGCAAAAGTATCGCTTTGACTCAGTAAGTTTTGCAGGTAAAGAAGGCTGGATTGCCGGAGAGCCTGGACTGTTACTACACACTAGCGATGAAGGTGCTTCTTGGTCGCGTATTCCCCTGAGCGAAAAGCTACCAGGTAGCCCGATCGCAGTTAAAGCGCTAGCAGACAATACAGCTGAAATGGCTACTAATGTTGGAGCCATATATAAGACCACAGACGGCGGCAAAAACTGGAAAGCCCAAGTGGAATCAGCAGTGGGTGTGGTACGTAACTTAGACCGTTCTGCTGATGGTAAATATGTTGCAGTTTCGGCTAAGGGTAGTTTCTACTCAACTTGGGAACCAGGGCAAGATGCTTGGGTACCCCATAACCGCAATAGTTCTCGGCGGGTAGAAAACATGGGCTTTGGTGAAAATGGGCAATTGTGGTTGCTAGCTAGAGGAGGTCAAGTTCAGTTTAGTGACGAAACTAAACCTGACGAGTGGCAAAAGGCACAATATCCAGAATTATCCACCAGTTGGGGTTTACTGGATTTGGCATATCGCACACCCAATGAAATTTGGTTAGGTGGCGGTAGCGGTAATTTGCTACGCAGTGCCGACGGTGGCAAAACCTGGGAAAAAGACCGTGAGGTAGAAGAAGTTGCGGCTAATTTATACAAGATTGTGTTCTTAGAGCCAGAGCGGGGATTTATAATTGGCGATCGCGGCGTTTTGCTCAAATATCTACCAAATCCTGAAACAACTTCCTCAGAAGCAGCTTAGTGAGTAATAGGTAGAGGGAGTGGGGAAGATGAGGAAGATGAATTAATAACTAATGCCCAATGCCCAATGCCCCATACCTAATTTCTGAGAAGAACGTTGCAACTTGTAACTCTTTCTTAACTTTGTAGGATAATAAACTCAATAACACTCTATGTATAAGGTAGGGATCTAAATGTCAGGTACCACTGGAGAACGTCCGTTTTCGGACATCATTACCAGCGTTCGTTACTGGGTAATTCACAGCATCACCATCCCAGCATTGTTTATTGCTGGTTGGCTATTTGTCAGCACCGGGCTGGCTTATGATGCTTTTGGCACACCCCGCCCCAACGAGTATTTCACACCAGCGCGGCAGGAAGTGCCGATTGTGAAGAACCGTTTTGAAGCTAAAAAACAAGTTGAAGAATTTATTGGAAAGTAGTTTGAGATCATGACTAGCGGAAATAACATCAATCAACCAGTTACCTATCCAATTTTTACCGTTAGATGGCTGGCAGTACACACCTTAGGTGTACCAACTGTATTCTTTTTGGGCGCGATCGCCGCAATGCAATTTATTCATCGTTAGGAGCAATTATGGCAGAAAGATCCCCCAATCCCAATAATCAGCCGGTTGAACTAAACCGGACTTCGCTATACCTGGGATTACTAATGATTTTCGTTCTGGGTATTCTGTTTTCTAGTTACTTCTTTAACTAATTAGAAGTACTGTTGTTAATCTTTGTTTATTGAACGTGTGTTGATTTGTTGTTAAGGGAGGAGAGAAGCTGTGTCTGGAAGTGGGAGAATTCCCCTGTGGGTCGTCGCTACGATCGCAGGTTTAGGTATAATTACAGTCTTGGGCATTTTCTTTTATGGTGCCTACGCCGGACTCGGTTCTTCGATTTAACATGAGTTAGTTTGAACCGAACACTATAAGTTAGAATTTTCTAGCATTTGTTGAGAAATCAACGTTAAAAAAACCGCCTGTCTCTATGAGATGGGCGGTATTAATTTTGGTCATTAGTCATTTGTCCTTTGTCATTTGTTTTTTACAAATGACTAATGACTAATGACTAATGACTACATCAGTATCAGTTGATATCACTGATGTCATCGCTTTCAAGGTATAAAAACAGAGACGCGAAGACCACACCTGGCAAAACCCAACCAATTATGGGAATGAAGATAGCAGACAAGTACGAAGTACTAGCCAAGACAGTAGGCAAAAAAGAAGCTGCCATAGTAAAGGTTCCTATTAAATGACACTACAATTCAAAATGAGCTTACTGCAAATTCTGCCAAATTTTTGAAATTATTTCATATTTTTAACACAGGGGAGCAGGGGGAGCAGGGGGAAATAAGGGAGATGAGGGGGAATTATTGAATAAATCTCTCCCTTATTTCCCCCCTCTTCCTTGTCTAACTTGTCTCTTCTCCATGCCCAATGCCCAACTCCCAATGCTTAATGCCCCTCATACCTGAGTTACATACCCAAGAGTTCATCTAGCTGCAAGTCTGGCAAGTCTGGAGGAATTACAGTTCGGACTATTGTGACTTTGTGACTCTCCTGTTGGGTTGTAAGATCGAGTGCGATCGCTTCTAAGCGAATTTCCAAACAGCCAAAAGGAATGTTTAATTGTGTCATCACTTCCAACCCTCCCGATGCATTAGGAAGTAAATTTGTCAATAAATGAGGGCCATCTAGTAAGTAGCGAGTTTGATAATCTTCAAGCCATAACTTGACAACAACTTGCAGAGGTACTTCCGGCAGGACTACGCGCACTATGACAGACTTGCCAGCAATTAATTCGCCTTCTGATACATACAAATGTGGAGTTGGCAAAGGCTCAGTGGCTGCCGCAATTATAGGTAAGGAAGAAGATGAATATAACAGTGGTTGCTCCTTTTCTTCAAAGGTGTAACTTTCCCTTGCATGGCCTTCCATTTCGGTATCTGTATCTTCTACAACGATTTCTTGCCCCAACCAAGCTGACGCTATATTTATTTTTATCGGAGGAGGAGGGGGCGGTACTTGTGTTAACACCGATGAGATTGTTGGTTCTTCTAGTACTTTTTCTATTTCCGTATTTTCTCCAATCCCCAGTTCCACTTCCCGCGCTGTGTCTATATCTTCCCCAAAGTTCCCCAGTTCAGGAGCTAACCCTTCGACTTTTTCCCATATCTCTTCTCCCTTGCGCGTTTCAGTTAGCAGAAGTTGTAAACTGCTCCAACCTTCGCTCAGATTATTCTCCGTGTTGGCATCTAGGTCTAACGGCAATTTAACATCAGTATTCGCATTTTCTGCACTAGGAGAAAGGGGTATCTGCTGTGCTGGAACATAGTTATTGTAATCTTGAGGTTGCAGATCGTCGATAGATTCAGGCAAAGAGTATCCTTGGCTCTGCATCCACTTCTTGAGCAGAGGAGATGAGTAAAGGTTTCCTGTTGTATTGAATTGTGCATTTTGCGCGGCTACTATTTCAGCAACAGATTCTTCCTGGAATTGTGAATTTTGCGCGGCTACTATTTCAGCAACAGATTCTTCTTGAAATTGTGCATTTTGCGGGGCTATTACTTCAGCAACAGATTCTTCCTGAAATTGTGCCTCACCTACTAATAATTCAGGTATATTTTCATCTTCAGCCACAGTTGCGTCCAACTTTGGCAAGTCTTCAGCCGCTTTAACTTCCAATGCATCTGGAGGAACATTATTTTCTACTTTTTCTTCGGCATCATCTGGCAAAGCTTGTAGCCGTTTCAAGTATGGCAAAGTAGTCTCGATTATTGGCATACGACGTTGCTTGATGACCAACTGCTCCAAGTTGATGGTGGCTATAGTAGTATCCTTTTCTACAAGCTCCTCCGGTGTCTGTGGTTCTGCAACAACATCTGTGGGAATGTTGGCATCACTTTGAATAGGGGGCAGTTTCGGTAATTGAGGCAACGAAATCCTTGAATTCTTGAGCTTAGATGTCCGTAGGTTAGCTTCTCGCAGAACTTGCAAGTTAATTTGCGGTGGTAGGGGTGTGTTTGGGGATGGATTAACTATCTGAGACAGGTCTGTTTTTGGAGTCTTGACCAGATTTAATAGTTTCAAATCGAGCTTAACAGGTGTCTTTGGTTCTGTGAGAGCAGTAGATGAGTCCGATGGTGTTATGGGGTCATTTAAAGATGTACTGGATTTTGCTGGGGCTGTGATTGCCAGTAATTCTGTTACATCTGCTGTAATGGTGAAGGACTGGCTGGCTAACGGCATGACTTCACCAGCATCGGCGAATCTACCATACAAACTGATATCTGCCAAAATTAGCTTAGATTCACAATCAGCAGGAATATCAATTGAGGTATTGATTGTAAAGGGTAACTCCTTATCTGATAAGGGTTGCCGTACTTTAGTCAAGATTTTCGAGTTCTTGGGCGATCGCAGTTCAATTTCTAGTTCAAGCGCCCGTAAGCTTTTTGAAGATAATGTTTCACCCCAATCTATATTTGTCTTTTCTTGGAATTCTATGTACCCGTTGATTATAAGAGCTTGTCCCCAACGAGCAATGAAATTATCCTGACTTAAAGTTAGCAGTAATGGTGGCGGTAGTTGTGTTGCCAAAGAATCTGTAACTTTGTCGTCTTTGGGCAGGAGTTCAGAGGCAGGTAAAGCTAAATCTATTAAATTTTGTAAAATCTGCTCTGCCGTCTCTCCTTTGAGCCACACAGGACTTACAGGCTGATCGATAACTATATCTTCATCTTCTTCCGTTTTCTCTAATACAACAGTGATATCAAGGTTTCTGTCTGTAGTTGCTAGTTCTTCAGAAACAGCGATCGCTTTCTCTAGCTCAATTACAGTTTCTGGTGGGGCATTAGATTCCAAGTTCCCTTCATCTGGTGCAACAGTGGGAACAAGGCTGCTATTTGTAGTAATTGCCAGTTCTTCGGAAACTGTGATCGCTTTATCTAGCTCAATTACAGTTTCTGTTGGGGCGTTAGATTCCAAGTTCCCTTCATCTGGTGCAACAGTGGGAACAAGGCTGCTATTTGTAGTAATTGCCAGTTCTTCGGAAACTGCGATCGCTTTCTCTAGCTCAATTACAGATTCTGTTAGGGCATTAGATTCCAAGTTCCCTTCATCTGGTGCAACAGTGGTAACAAGGTTGCTATCTGTAGTAATTGCCAGTTCTTCGGAAACTGCGATCGCTTTCTCTAGCTCAATTACAGATTCTGTTAGGGCATTAGATTCCAAGTTCCCTTCATCTGGTGCAACAGTGGTAACAAGGTTGCTATCTGTAGTAATTGCCAGTTCTTCGGAAACTGCGATCGCTTTCTCTAGCTCAATTACAGATTCTGTTAGGGCATTAGATTCCAAGTTCCCTTCATCTGGTGCAACAGTGGTAACAAGGTTGCTATCTGTAGTAATTGCCAGTTCTTCGGAAACTGCGATCGCTTTCTCTAGCTCAATTACAGATTCTGTTGGGGCATTAGATTCCAAGTTTTCAGAAACAGTATCTAGGCGATCGTCGGGTGAACTTGATTCTAAATTTTTCCTCGGCTCTCTCTCTGCTAACAGTGAGAAGACTTGCACTTGCACACTGTATTGCCAAGATTTACCGAGCAGATCCGACATCAAATCGCCAGAACACCGCAACTCCCAAACTCCCGGTTGGAAGTAGGTAAAAGGAATTATCGGCATTAAGCCTTCTGAATTAGTGCGACGCGATCGCTTGAAAATTCGCCGCGTTGGTTGAACTTCCTCAGTTGAAGAGTGAGTTACCCGCACTTCCACATCTGTATTCTGAAGGTTAGAACGAGCCAAAACTCTATACTGCCCTTCCAAAATTTCCAAATTTGGCGATTCTAGGATATGCCACGAGCGAGCGCCTTGTTTCTGTATCAGAAATTGCCAGTGTTCCATTGTAAGTGATGCCCAGACCGACGAGCCGCTGAGTAATATTGTGGATTAACTTGCTTGCAAGTTTACCTCAGTATTTTAGAAATGCCTCACTTAAATGGCTATCAAGTTAACTCAGTTTTACTGACTTGGCTTCTCACACTTTAACTACTCACCTCAAGGGAATTTCAATAAGTCGCCGTGTTGCTTGTGCGTAAAGCTTTTGTTGTTTTCTGAATATTAAGTTTGACACCTCTTAGTGCTAAATTAACAAGAATCCAATGAATACCTTTAGTTGTCTTTGCTCAACTTAATACCAAAACTTTTGTATTATTTTTTACTAAAATTCCCACTTTGCAATAGACACAACGTACAATAAATTAAAATTCACTTGAGAATTGTTATTGAATCGTAATTGCCCAGATTTTTGCTACAAAGAGGTAGGATGTGGTTCTTAAGTGTCCTCTGTGATCGCCCAAGTTAGGCGCAAAGCGAGATCGCAAATCACAACACTTAACCACACAAAACCCATCCAATCTATCTGAAGTGGCTCTTTGAACCGCTACAAAACACGTCTTACCTTAAGTGAAATGTGGGTTGACAATAAGGATTTACAGGAGGGATTCGATGCTAGTCATTTTAATGGACGAGCAAATCCTTGCCCCTGAGCAAGTTTGCCAGTCTTGTTTACTCGCTGACGGGAGCGGTCAACCCCGTTGGCGTGGGGGTCAACTGCGCTGTGGTCAAGCCATTCGCAAACTTACTCAACAGCAGCCAGACCAATATGAATGTATGATGGGCTTTCGCATCGCCAATATAGAATAGTTGAATTTCTCAGCAAGACCAAGCAACTGCGTTATCCTAAGCTCAAGTAACTATTAAAATTTAACGACAGGAGAACGCATAATGTCTTGGCGCGGGTCTACAACAGTTTCAGATCGGATTTTTGCTTCCTTGCCTTATTTGCTTCCTCTAATTGAAGTTTTTGTATTTGGTAGATATTTGCTCTCAGAGTTTCCACCATTACAACTACTGTTTCTACCGCTTCTGCCATTGTTGAGAATTTACTATGGCGTGCGTTATGCAGGAATGATTATTTTCTTTGCTTTATTTTTGCTGGTAGTAAGAAACGAAAAAATTAGTCACTTTATTCGTTTCAACACCATGCAAGCAATCCTTTTGGACATCATTATCTTTTTGTTTAGCATCCTAACTGATGTTGTGGGACTAGTTCCCTCCGGTGGTTTTGCCATCCAAACCCTATCCACCACCATTTTTATCGGCATAGTGGGAGTAGTCGCATATTCAGTCATCCAGTCTGTGAGCGGACGTTATGCAGAAATTCCAGCGATTTCCGATGCAGTGTATATGCAAGTGCGTTAGAAGTTAACGGGTCGCTACGGTGTTTTCCAGGCGACCGATACCTTCAATTTCTACGCGGACGCGATCGCCTGGATGCAAAGCACTTACACCCTCCGGCGTACCTGTGAGCACCAAATCACCAGGTAGTAGCGTCATCACCTGACTGATATAGGAAACTAAAACATCGGGGGAAAACACCATCCGATCGATACAGGTAGATTGAACTGGATTAGCGTCGTCATTGACAAAAGTCTGCAATCTCGCTCCTGGATTTAATTCCCGTACAATCCAAGGGCCCAAGGGACAGAAAGTATCAAAACCTTTGGCTCGCGTCCATTGACCATCCTGTTTTTGTAAATCCCGCGCTGTTACGTCATTGGCAATGGTGTAGCCCCAAATTTTAGTTTGGGCTACCTCTGGCGTACATTCAAAGGCGTAATCGCCAATCACTAGAGCTAACTCTCCTTCATAGTCAACTCTATGTGACTGGGGAGGATACTTAATTTCTCTTTCAGAAGGAATGATCGACGTAGGTGGCTTAAGAAAGATTAATGGCTCAGAAGGTACTGGAGTTCCCATTTCGGCTGCATGATCTGCATAATTCTTACCCACCGCCACAATTTTTGAGGGAGCGCAGGGAGCCAGAATTTGGTAATTTTCTGGTGTCAAAGTTAAATCAGTGGGTTGTCCTTGTAACCAGGGTGGAGCATCTAGCACCTGCACATTCAGGGATAGCTGTAGTAACCCATAGTAAATTTGTCCTTCTGGATTTTGAATTCGCACGTAGCGCTGCGCCATAACCTTGATGAATATCCTTTTTTCTGCTTTTTAGTTGCTGTGAGCAGGTAGCAATCGTCAGTTTGCTGTTTAGCAAACCGATTGAGCCTTAAGCAAAAAAGCGATCGCTATAAGATGCCCTTAAAGAAAGATACCCCTTAGCGAACCTGATAGCTCGATCTTGTGAAAGAAATATCAGGGTTTCCTCCCAACCTAGTTTTCATTAGGGACATCCAAAAAATCCTAACTTCGGCGATTTGGCTAATGATTCAAATTGAAAACTGGTAAGATTATAGTTCCTTGTTGCTTCAGATGTTGATTAATACTGGCATTTTAAATAAAAGTTAAGTATAAATTAATACTAGCAGCCACTTTTGTCCATGAGGAAACTGAAAAATATGACTACAAATTACGAAACAATGTACATTCTCCGTCCTGACTTGGGAGAGGAACAGGTAGAGCAAGCAGTTACTAAATATCAGAATTTGCTTCGCGATCAAGGTGCCCAGGAGATCCAAATTCAAAATCGTGGTAAGCGCCGTCTGGCTTACGAAATCAAAAAACACCGGGATGGCATTTACATCCAGTTAAACTACAGCGCGCCTGCAACTGCGATCGCCCCCTTTGAACGCGCCATGCGCTTGAGTGAAGAAGTGATTCGCTATTTGACAATTAAGCAGGACATTGAAGAAGAAAAACCCCCGAAAGAGGAAAAGGAAAAGCCCACTAAAGTAGCTGCACCTGCACCTGCAACAGTGTAGGGAGATGAGGGAGATGAGGGAGCAGGGGGAAAATTCCTCTCATCTGCACCCTTCCCCATGATCCAATGCCCCATGCCCAATTCCCAATCCCCATTCAATAAAATTTTGTCTTTTTCTTTTTTCGTGACTTGTTTGGGAATGCTAAATTAACAAATACTTGCCAAAGGTAGTACTCCCGCAGTTATACCTAAGAGTGGACAAGATTCTGAATGGGAGCTTTAAGCTACTGTGAACCAATCTGATACACCTAATATTCAAGTTCTCTCGACGGAAGTATCGCAGCTACGCCAGGAGTTGCAACTTCGCGATCAATTAGTGCAACAACTATCTCAAGAACTCTTCCGGCTGGTAAAGGGTAACACTAGTTTTATGCCCCAGCAGCCGGAAGTTGAGCGCGATCTGACCCAGTTACACGCTTTACAAGAACAACTTCAAGCTGTGGAACAGCAGGTGGCGTTCTACCAAGAGCAAATTACAACTCGTGACTCTGAAATTTACCAATTGCGACAGTCAGTTCAAGAACTTACCGATCGCACTCGGATGTTAGAGCAAGTAGTACAAGAGTTGCCTCAAATTTACCGTCGGAAGTTTGAAGAGCGGATGACGCCAGTCAGAGAAAAGGTAGCAATGCTACAACGAGAAAACCGCCAGCTGCAAGCAGAACTGCAAAGTGTGAGTTACCGTTTAGCACTAAAAACTCGCAATGCTAGTCATAGCGGTATTGATTTACCAAATTTTTCCCGCCCAGCATCCCAACAAACTAATATTTCGACTCCCCAGAATGCCTAAATTTACCATTATGGTGGAATCTAAGAGGTAAGAAATTGATGCATCAAAGCATCTTGGAGGCATCCAAGTAATAGATCGAGGCAAAAATAACCATAGAGTTAGAAATAACGGAAAAGCTGATATTCTAACCTTTCTTACGGACTTCCAGAAAATAAATTATCCAATTTACTCAGATAATATTTTTCTTTCTCCCCAAGCTTTGAGCTCCCTGCCCCCTGCCTACACAGCGATAGGATATTTTTATTAGTTGGAAGTCCCTTACCTCCTGCTTCCTTTCACTAGTTACGCCGGATATAAAACAATTAGCTTAGAGTAATTTGAAAAAGCCTGTCTTTAAAAGGCTGGGGAGTGTCACAAACAGTTGCATTTGCTTTGACCAATTTTGGTCATTTCTAAACTTTAGTACTTTAGGTAGATGACTTACAATAAGCAGATTCATTCATCTGTAATTTCTACTACCTAGCTCAAAGCCACGAGTTTCACTCAACATTCTTCTCTAGACAAGAAAGAAAATCAGCCTGCTAGCACCAGACTGTTATCTTAAGAGAATGTGAAAAGATGCAAATATTGCTTGACTCCGCCATCCTTCTTTAGGTAGATTTATTAGTTAGTCTGCTAGCATCAGACTGTTATCTTTGACGTTGGTAAAAATATCTTGGTAAGTGTGAAAAATTTCAAACACTGTATCAAGTTGGGTAAGTTCCAAAATCAACCGTACAGGAGCTTGTACGTTGCATAGAACCAAGCGGCAACCACTCTGACGTGCAGCTTTTAACCCTTTTACTAAAGGAACTAACCCAGAGCTGTCCATGAAGTTAACTTCTGCTAGGTCGATAACCCAAAGTTGATAAGCTTGAGGGACTACTCCAGCCATCTGTTCGCTCAAAGCCTTACCGCCTTCCAAATCTATGCTTCCTTGGGGTTTAAACAAAATCACTTGAAGTTCTTGTGTGAAAGCCATGAATTTAACAGGGTAATTGGAACACTTGACAAAAAATTGAAAAAGACATAAACACTTCTTCTCTTTCAACAGTGAAATGACTCTTTTACCCAGATATTTGGGCAATTGCAGTCCTACAGTTGAGAGAGATTATTTCAGTATTCATGTCGTATAATTTGTGATAACTTTCATCAATATAGGCATAAGCGCCTAACAATTTCGGTATCAACCGTATCTTTTACAAGATTTTCACAATTTCAACGGATATTTATAAATTTTCTCCAAAATTTTTCATCTTTTTTCAATAAATTATGAATATATGGTATATATTACAAAAATATTCAAAAGTTAACAGTTACTATAGACTAGAAGCTATGGATTATTCAGTATTAAACTAATGACATAATGACTCTATGTATTAGTTTGATTGACACCCCACCCAAAAAAAAGCAAAGATATAGTAAAAGTAAAAATTTGTAAAGACGGCGGTGCGGAATGTCTTTAGAGCTGATTTCACTAGAAAATATCCAGAAAGTTGCTCATAATTACGGGTATTGGGCAATTTTTTTCGGAATTTTGCTAGAAAATTTAGGCATTCCCCTTCCTGGTGAAACCGTGACCTTAGTGGGCGGGTTTTTAGCTGGCAGCGATGAACTAAATTTCTGGCTGGTTCTCGGTGACGCAATCATGGGTGCTGTCATTGGTGGTATTTGTGGCTATTGGATTGGTAGAGTTAGCGGTTGGGCTTTTCTGGTAAAAGTTGGCAGCATATTTCGGATTTCTGAAGTGCGGCTGCTGAGTATTAAAGATCAATTTAGTCAAAATGCTGCTAAAGGAGTGTTTTTTGGGCGTTTTTTGGCATTGTTACGAGTTTTTGCTGCACCACTAGCTGGTATAGCTGAAATGCCCTTTGGAAAATTCTTTTTATACAACTTGTTAGGAGCAGTTGCTTGGGCTAGCTTGATGGTGACATTAGCTTTTTTTGCTGGCAAAATAGTCTCTTTAGAACAATTGGTTGCTTGGGTGGGTCAATTTGCGATCGCAGCGTTATTAATCCTCGCTGCCTTAATTTTTGTGCCCCTGTGGCTGGAGTCTCGCCAGGTTAAAGGTGCAGCAGAAGAGTAAGTCAAGCATAAATTAAGTGAGGAGTGAGGAGTGAGGAGTGAGGAGTAAAGTAAAAAGTGAATTTTTTAACTTTTACTTTTGTATTTTGCTTTTTTAACTCCTAACTCCTAACTCTTAACCCCTAATCTGCTTTGACCAAATACGAGTCGGTAGTCCCCAAACGTAGATAAAGCCTTCAGCGGCTTTGTGGTCAAATTTGTCTTCGGCTCCATAGGTTGCCAAATCGGGAGTATAGAGAGAATTATCGCTCGAACGCCCAACTATCGTAGAGTTGCCCTTGAACAACTTGACTCGCACAGTTCCAGAGACTTGCTCTTGTGTCTTTTGAATAAAGGCATCAAGTGCAACTTTGAGTGGACTGTACCACAAACCGTTGTAAACAATTTGGCTGTAAGTTTCTTCAATCCCACGCTTGTAATGGGTGACATCTGCCGTTAAAGCCAAGCTTTCTAAATCTCTATGTGCCTGAATTAGCACCAACATCGCGGGTGATTCGTAGATTTCCCGCGATTTGATCCCCACCAGACGGTTTTCAATCATATCGATCCTTCCGATGCCATGATTTCCTACCGCCTGATTGAGTTCTTCAATTAGCTCAACTGGCTTTTTGGCTATACCGTTGAGGGTTGTGGGAATACCACCGTGGAAACCAATTTCGATGTACTCTGGGTCGTTGGGAGTGTGAGCGATCGCTTTGGTCATCTCATAAATTTCTTCTGGTGGCTCAAATGACGGATCTTCGAGTAAACCAGCTTCAATACTACGACCAAGCAAATTCTTGTCAATACTATAGGGAGAAGATTTTTTGACTGGTGAGGGAATACCAAACTTTTCCCCATAAGCGATCGTTTCCTCACGACTCATCCTCCATTCTCTGGCTGGTGCGAGGATCTTCAAGTTGGGGTTTAAGGCGGTTACAGAGACATCAAAGCGAACCTGATCGTTGCCTTTGCCGGTGCAACCGTGAGCGATCGCATCAGCACCATATTTTTCGGCTGTTTCTACTAATATTTTGGCGATCAGTGGACGAGCCAGAGCGGTTCCTAGAGGATAACGATTTTCATAAAGGGCGTTGGCTTGAATCGCTCCAAAGGCGTAATCTTTAACGAAGCTGTCTTTGACATCCGCCACTAGGGATTCACTTGCACCCGATTTCAGAGCTTTTTCTCTGATTGGCTCTAATTCATCTCCCTGACCTAAATCTGCTGCTAGGGTAATTACCTCTTCTACACCCCACTCCTGCTTGAGGTAGGGGATGCAAACTGAGGTATCCACTCCGCCAGAATATGCCAGGACAACCTTTTTGGCGCGACCCATTAATTTCTCCAGTTAGGATAACAAAGAATGAGTCATTATTATATCTAAACTAATCCATGTATATTTTATTCATGCAACAACCTATAAGGGGATTTAGGAGTTAGGAGTCAAAATTATAGTTCACTCTTAATCCAGTTCGGTTAAGCTGTAAGCAGTTATTGAGTATAGAAAAAGAAAATTATTTCTCAAGGTTGCTATGCGTAGCATTGATCGTAGAAGAAGGCCCGATCGTAAATAGCAAAAGGATTAGGGCGAGTTTACCTAAGTAAGCTCACCCTAATTTGTATTTAATATTAACTTAGTTTTGAAATCCTTATACAGGCTAAGGTTAGAGTATAGAGAAAATCAGGAAAATCTTACTGAGCTCAGATTGATATATTTAATGAGATTGCCTTACACTTTGCAACTTCTCGTTCTTGCGCTTGCGTAGAAACATACCACCTACAGCCAGCATACCTAAGGTAACACTAGGCTCAGGAACAGACTTAGGATCAAAACCTGTAAATCTGTCAGTTCCTTGATGGAAAGAATGGTTGTCACTTTCAAATCCACCACCACCTGCTTGGGTAATGACAATCTTGTTGAAAATATCGTTGCTACTATCTGAGTAGAAGTGAAGGTAGCCATTTCCTTCACCGTAATGCTGTGACGCACGAATTGGAGCAACCGGGTTCACATCTTCAGTTGTAAATGATTTGATCAGATTATCGCCTTTGTAGAAGGAAAAAACGTTACCAGAACTGATAGCTCCCCAGTCAATACCGAAATAATTGAGGGAATTTGCAAGGTTAATTGTGACTTGATCGCCGTTGAAAACTGCCAAATAGTTACCCTTATTATTGACTTCACCGTTTGCCCCAGCAGGTGCCCATTGATCTAACTTAACACTGCTGATTCCACTGTTATTCTCAAATGAGTACTTAGCGAAACCAGTGGTTGGTGCTTCACCATCATTGAAGTCAATAGTTTTTGTACCAGGAAGCTGAGTAAACTCAGAAAAAGCACCTTTGTCAGTTTCTCCATTAGGACCTGCAATGCCAGTGGTTACTTTGAAGGAAATAGCCTGGGCAGAACCTGCATAGATAAATGAGGAGATTGCAGATAAAGATAGAGCCGCGATACAAGCAATTTTTGTAAGAGACATACTTTTGAGATTCTGTATTTTTAATTGTTGAAAAATTCGCTGTGCGATTTGAGTTCATTATGTAATGTCTTTTATCAGAAAGAATAGGATAAAAATACTGGATTTATATTTACTGAAAAATTGCTATATCTAGTAAAGCACTTGCTTGATTTTTGAACATAAATAAGTAGTTTTACTTGCCGGAAAAGTAGATAAAGTATCTGTTCTTTATCTGAAGATAAAAAAGCTTTAAAGTTAGCTCCTATATATCAAGAATTTGTATCTTCGGATGTTGTCCTGATTAAGAATCAATCAAGATAACAAACAAGACTGTTTAAAATTCTTTGTTTGCTGATAAATAAAAATAGATTCGTGGTCATTGCTATTGGTTTTGACATTCTTCCCTCGCTCTATTTACTTTTACTTCTGTAGTCAACTATGCAACCTAAGTGTTTTGACATAGCTAGTAACATGAATTAAACTAAACTCTTGCAATCAACAAAAGAATCTCGATCGATGCATCCAACTGAAAAAGCTGTTGTCCCCACTCGCGTTATTGGTTTAATTAGTGGCACATCCGTAGATGGCATAGACGCTGCGTTGGTAGAGATTTCCGGCACAGAATTGGATCTCAAAGTTGAGTTGCTAGCCGGGGCAACATATCCTTATCCAGCCGAACTCAGAGAAAGAATATTAGCAGTTGGTGCAGGCGTTGCCATCTCAATGGCAGAATTAGCAGAAATAGATGATGCGATCGCTCAAGTCTTTGCCCAAGCCGCCCAAAATATTCAAATTGGTCATCAACCAGCCACTCTCATTGGCTCCCACGGTCAGACTGTTTATCATCGACCACCCAAAGAGGCAGCAGGGGAGCAGGGGAGCAGGGGGAGAGAAATGCTCACTACCCACTGGCTCAACCCTAGCTATCTGCTAACAGCACTGGGCACTACTTTGGGTTACAGTCTTCAACTAGGGCGCGGTGCATTAATTGCCCATCTTACGAGCATTGCAACTGTGAGCAACTTCCGCGTTGCTGATATTGCTATTGGTGGTCATGGTGCGCCTCTCGTGCCCAGAGTGGATGCTTATTTACTCAGTCATCCCCAGGAGGGGCGTTGTATTCAAAATATTGGTGGTATTGGCAATGTTGCTTATATTCCGCCTCGGCGTGGTGACTGGCTCTCAAAAATTCGCGCTTGGGATACTGGCCCAGGAAATAGTCTATTAGATATAGCGGTGGAGCATTTAAGCGCTGGTGCTAAAACTTATGATCAAGATGGCAATTGGGCAGCGAGTGGTACTCCTTGCCATCCTTTAGTAGAACAATGGCTCAACCAAGACTACTTTCATCTACCGCCACCCAAATCCACTGGACGCGAATTATTTGGTGTGACTTACCTGCATCAGTGTTTAAAAGATGCTCAAGCATACCAACTCAATCCTGCTGACGTACTGGCAACTCTTACAGAACTTACAGCTGCTTCAATTGTTCACAGTTACCGCACTTTTTTGCCAGAAATGCCACAACGGGTATTATTATGTGGTGGTGGTAGTCGCAATCTCTATTTGAAACAAAGATTACAGTTATTGTTGGCATCCATACCAGTCTGGACTACAGATGAAGTCGGCTTGAGTGCAGATTTTAAAGAAGCGATCGCTTTCGCAGTTTTAGCCTACTGGCGACATTTGGGTATTCCTGGCAACCTACCCACTGCTACAGGTGCACCTCAAGAAGTACTTTTGGGAGAAATTCACCAAGGTCAGTCCTGAGTCAAGAACAATAAACAAGATAAAAAATTTTTTCATTCTTCACTCATAACTCAGCACTGGCAACTTAGCACTGCTATAACTATAGTCTTGGCGGCACTCGAGCAAGACAGGGAATAAAAGGTGGCTCATACTTTTTTATTGGAACCAGGACGCTGGGCAATGGAAGGAAATTGGCTGGAACGCAATGGTATGCCAATTAGCGTCAAGGGTATGACCTTGGTCGCTTGGAATCGAGATAACTGGTTTACTATGGCCACAAAACTGATATTCCCAGGTAGCGATCGCTCCGAAATCTCTCTGCAATATAAGGGGCGGTTGCATGATGGAGAGCGTCAGTATACTTTTTTACTACAACATAATATTTTGGGGCAAGTTGAAGGCGAAGGCTGGATTGGTCTGGATACTATCGTACAGCGTTACTGGGTACTAGGCGATCGTCAGCGTCGTAGTGGCTTTGAAACCCTACACCGGATTTCGCAAGATACATATTACCTCAGTAGTGGTATCTTGGCTGGTCATTTTTTAACTAACACAATGGAAGCTAGCCTAGAGCGTCAGTCAGCTTAAAGGCAACGCTGCCTCACTGCTTTGCTGTTCTTTTGGGCCAAAAACCGTCGTTCAAAAAACTCTGGTAACGCACTGGTTTCCCAACGCCTAATATCTCCTGCCCAACTTTAACCACTCATCGTTTATTCTCACCGACCTACTGAGTTGTATAGTAAAAAAGAAACGATCAAATTATCGTCAGGATTTTAGCATTTTACCTAACCGTGTAGTCAGGAGTTCAGTTTCGTGAATCCTAAAGTCTCCGTTATTATCCCTGCTTACAATACTGAAACTTATATTGGGAAGGCAATAGAGTCAGCCTTAGAGCAAACACTCACTGACATTGAAGTTATTATTGTCGATGATGGCTCAATTGATAAAACTGTAGAAGTCGCTAAAAGTTTTACCGATCAACGTCTCAAAGTGATAGTTAATCAGCAAAATCTTGGAGCAGCGGCTGCACGTAATCGCGCCTTTAGAGCAGCCCAAGGAGAATGGATTGCTGTACTTGATTCAGATGATTGGTATGCTCCCGAAAGATTGTCCAAGCTTGTGTCTCTGGCAAATGAAAGAAATGCAGACATGATTGCTGACGATCTTTATTTAATCAAGGATGGAGAAATATCTCCTTGGAGCACATTGATTCAAGAAAGTGAAGAACGTATAGATAAAATTCTCCAAATTGATATTGTTTATTTTGTAGAAACTGATGTCTATGGGCAATCAGGGTTGCATCTTGGTTTAAGCAAGCCTCTATTCAAACGAGAATTTCTGGTTAAGCACGGCATTGAGTACGATGAAGAAATCAGGATGGGTCAAGATTTTTGGATTGATATGAAATGCTTAATCAAAGGAGCTCGCTTTTTTATTGAACCAAAACCCTATTATTTCTACCGTTCACGCCCTGGTTCTCTTGTATATCAAAGCCAATTACCACGCCTAAATCAATACTGCAAAGCTGCTAAATATTTCATGCAACAAGACGTTGTGAAAAAAAATCCTGCTCTAATGCGTGCTTTATCTTATAATCTCTCAGTCTATAAGAAAAATCTAGCTTACCTTCAAGTTGTAGAACCTATAAAACAAGGAAAATGGTTAACAGCATTCACAGAAATCAGGAAATATCCGGGCTTTTTTTATGATTTTATGTCCCGATTTAATAGTATCGTTGAACGTCGAATTCAATACTATGTGATGGATAATAAATCAAGTTTTGATATGTATCCTAACCAACAAAGGAAACGAAAAACTACCTCTTAGACTATTACAGTTTTATCAATAAATAATGCATCTTTACATATAAGAATGAGCTTAAAGGTTAAAAATATTGTTAGGTAATCAGAAAATGTTTTAAAAGTATCGGGCGAATATAATTCGCTATTACACAAACAAAGTCTACCTCCGTGGACTAATGCAAATTTAAGGGTTTGTTAACCTGCAAAGGCAGGTAAGGTTTCATGTAGCCAAACTAGTGCCGTCTTCTCCCAACACAAAGCAACGTCTCCAAGAGTTAGAGAGACATCAAGAGTGATAGCGCGTTAGTCAAAATTGGGCAAACTAAAACTACACCACAATTAAAGTGCAAAATGGTATAAAGCGTCATTATAAATCTACTCTTTATGCTTGTTTGATTTGGTATGTTGCATCAGTTGCAATAACCATCTTGGTTGCAAACGGTCAGATCGTGGTTTCAATCTTCTGAAAGAGGACTGAAAAACCTAGTACAGCACCGCCTAAATAGACCAACTATTGGAAATCGCACAAAAGCCTAGCTTATAAGCTTTTTGCCTTTTGACCTCCATTTCTGTCTTGCAGTAAGAGCATAAAAAGTTATTTATAGGCGCAATAATCAGATATCAGTTTGAATGCACTTGTCCTCCTAAACACTTACAACCCCCTAGCTATCTAATTGGTATACAAAGCAGGTAAGCTGAAAACTTGCATCTAGCA
>NZ_JABXKF010000037.1 GCF_017115165.1 Nostoc sp. LPT
GTCTTACTTATCCTGACTGATTTTCCCCCTCTTTGCAAAAAACTGGGATGCTCCCGTACCGTTGAGGGTAGGGATAGCTAACGATGACGACAATCCAGAAATATCCAAGCAAATTGCTTCTACCCTAGTCAGCAATTCCGAAGTATTGGGTGTAGTTGGGCCGAATACCAGCGATTCCACCTTAGCCGCAGGTGCAATCTATACTTCTGGACAACTTGTAGCCATATCTCCCACCAGTACATCTGTCAAAATTTCTAACTTTAGCCGCTACGTTTTTCGCACAGTTCCCAGTGATTTTATGGCTGCGAGAACTTTAGCCAACTATATGGTGAGAACCTTGCAGAAAAAAAATGCAGTGGTTTTCTTTAATTCTCAGAGTAACTATAGCCAGTCTTTAAAGTCAGAGTTTGTTTCATCCGTTTCCCTAGAGGGTGGACAGGTAGCCAGCGAATTTGACTTATCTAGGGCGGATTTTAGTGCGGCTAAAAGCGTAGAACAAGCAACGAAGCAAGGTGCAGAAGTATTGATGTTAGCTGCTAACACTGAAACTTTGGATAAAGCGCTGCAAGTAGTTCAGATTAACCAGAAACGGTTAACTCTACTGGGGGGAGATGATATTTACACCGCTAAAACTTTGGAAATTGGTAGAGAACAAGCTGTGGGGATGGTTGTGGCAGTTCCCTGGCATATTGATGGCGATCCTAAATCAGATTTTCCCCAGAAATCGCGGCAATTATGGGGTGCTGATGTAAGTTGGCGAAGTGCCCTCAGTTATGATGCCACTGTAGCTCTAATTGCGGCATTAGAACGCAATCCCACGCGAGATGGAGTCCAACAAGCACTCTTGTCATCTGACTTTTCTGCCACTGGCGCTTCTGGTACAATTCGATTTTTAGCATCAGGCGATCGCAATGCGCCAGTCCAACTTGTAAAAATTGTTCCTGGTTCTCGCTCTCGCACTGGTTATGACTTTGAACCAGTGCGTTAATCAGCAATAAAAAATTAAAAATTAACCAATCGTTAACCTGGAAAACCTCTCAAGATGAGAAATTGAGTTTTATGGGGAAAAATCTTAGTATCAACTAACAACTTATCTTCACCAACACTCAAGCCTTGAGAAAAGAGACGAATAATCCAGGGGAAATTTATTATACCTTGGTTTCTAAAGTAGTCAGAAGTGAGGATTTGTCTGCATTTTTAAGAAAACACCCGTCCTCCAAATACAATCTCAAGTAGCAAGCACTTATCAAGTTAAGCACTTATATTGAATGGACGCGCGGGTAATTGTACTATGTCCCAAAAAAATGAAACAACTATTCTTGTATTATCCATCCTAATCACCGTCGGGCTAATAGCTGGCGGTTTTTGGTGGTTTACTAAAAAATCTGGTGTCGATCTAAATACAATTAATTCTGGTAGTACCAAAACGCCCCAAACCCGATCGGAACAACCTAGTGGCAATACTTTCACTTCAGTAAAGGATGTTCCTACAGGATTATTCAATTACGGAGGCAGTACATCTTGGGCACCAATTCGATTAGTAGTTGATCCAGCAATTCAAGCCGCGCGGCCAGAGTTACGGCTGCGTTATGTAGAACCCAGCAATGCATCTCCTGGTTCTGGTACTGGCATTCAGTCCTTGATAGATGGTCAACTAGCCTTTGCCCAGTCCTCCCGACCAGTTCTAGATCAAGAATTAAGCCGTGCCCAGCAGCGTGGGTTTACTTTGAAACAAATTCCTGTGGCAATTGATGGTTTAGCGGTTGCAGTTAACCCCAACCTGAATATCCCAGGACTAACGGTAGAACAGTTAAAGTCAATTTACATAGGCAAAATCAATAATTGGAGCCAGGTGGGCGGCCCCAATATCCCGATTAAGCCCTATTCCCGCCGCATTGCCGATGGCGGTACTGTCGAACTTTTTGTCCAAGACATCTTGGGTGGTCAAGCTTTCAGCTCCAATGTAGAATTTATCTCCACAACCACCCAAGCCTTGCAAAAATTGGCTGATAGTCCTGGTAGCATCTACTACGCTTCTGCCCCAGAGGTGATTCCTCAATGCTCAATCAAAGCCTTGCTGTTGGGGCGCACGCAAGGGCAATACATTGCACCATACCAAGAACCTTCTGTTCTCCCGTCTGAATGTCCTGGTAAACGGAACAAGTTGAACATTGAGGCTTTCCAATCAGGAAAATATCCGATTACCCGCAATCTGTTTGTGGTGGTCAAACAGAATGGTCAGACTGAGCAGCAAGCAGGTGTCGCTTACGCCAACTTACTGCTGACTGAGCAGGGACAGGAACTGATTACCCAAGCGGGGTTTGTGAAAATTCGCTGACAAGAGCGATTGCCTGTGGTGGGGTCTAGCCCATCGCACTCAAAACAGAGTGGCGGAAATCGCCGCTCTGAACTGTACCTTAACCAGCTCTATTAATCGACTCTGCTGGCAAGCATATTAGATTATCGCCTTGAGTCAGGATTAAACCACGTTGACGCAGCTTACCCATCAAGCGGGTGACAGTGACACGAGTAGAACCAATCGCGCTACCAATTTGGGCATGGGTGAGGGGAAAGGGCAGACAATAACCGCGAATCACATCAGGATCAGTGTCGCTCATTGCTGGCTCTCCATATTCCTCAATTAACAATGTAAGAAATCCTAAGAGTCGGTCAATTGTGCGGCGTTGTCCCAAGGCACTCAGCCACAGCAGCTTACGCTGGTGCTGATACCTAAAGGCATCCATAACTTCGCGACGGAAGTGAGGCCAGTTGTCTAAATCATGCCAGTACATCCACAGCACCGCAGTTTGATCGACATGGGCGTAAGCCTGGAGCGTGAATGGTGACTGAGCAACAATTTCAAATGGCTGTCCCGCTCCCACAAAACCCAAGAACGCTTCTTCTGGAGTTCTGTTGATTCGTCGAGACGTTAGCTGACTGGCAGTCGCACTAACTTGGGCGGTTCCTACCATACGGATCGCACCCCTTTGCACCAAATACAGCAATCCAGGCCGGGCTGGAATGCGCTCATCTTTGCTAAAGGTGCGGCAGCGATAGTGTTCTTGAGCCCAGTCAAGAATGCGTTGCCAAGTCAAAAAAGGCCGTGATGCCTCAGAAAAGGAGGATGGAGATTGCATAGGTAACAAAGAGCGTTCGGCTGAAGACAAAGACATAAATAAAAGGGTGCAAGGAGTGTCTTTGTATTGACGAGGCAGGCTTAACGCCTAACAGCGCCAGCCAATCCAAAGAATAGAAAGCAAATTACTCTCTACTCTTTTGTTATACTTCCTACTGTACAATGGTGGTAGTAAAGTTTACTTACTATTCATCGATTATTCATCAAATTTTATCCTCTTCTCATTTTTCTTCATCTAAATTAAATTTATACCGCAAGATAGATGGCAAAAATGTAACAAATATATCTTACATGACTATTTAATTAATATTACGTGCATTATAAATTACCAGTTAGCAAATATACGTCAATCAAACAGCTATTATATAGTTATATAATAAAATCAATAAGCATTGATACTTACAGGCAAGAAAATAGATGCATAAAAGACGAAAAAATTCCTCTATATAAAGGTAGAGATGACAATAGAATTTTCTATACCTCAAGTGTGTCTCTGCGACTATCAAAATCTCAGAATCGAAAAGCGATGGAGCTTGCCAGTGCGATCGCTTCAGATTTATCAGGGATTGGCGAGGACGTTTTTAGCCTCCAAATAGTTCCCCCTGGTTGGATAAATTTTGAATTAACTCACTCAACCTTAGCGACTTGGTTACAAAGTCTCGTAGTTGGGAGTTGGGGGGGAGAGGGAGAAATCAATTCAAAATTCAAAATTCAAAATTCAAAATTAAAGAACTCCTGCCTCCTGCCTCCTGCCTCCTGCCTCCTGCCTCCTCTTTCGCAATCCCCAATGCCCAATTCATTGTTTGCTGTTGAATATGCTCATGCACGCTGCTGTTCGCTAGTGCTTCTGGCTCATCGAGAGGGATTGATTAAACTTAGAGAACCAGTTCCAAATACTAGTCCAGCTTTTTGGGATGTTATTTTTCCTAATCCTCTACCTTGGCTTAATTGCGACGGAACACTACGGCTAAATCATCCAGATGAGCGTCGTCTAATTGGCGAGTTAATACAAGTGGTAGACAACATAGAGTGCCCTGATGTTAGCGGTTCTGTAAAATGGGAAAAAGTAGCGCTGAATTTGAGCCAAGCTTTTGAAAAGTTTTGGTCTAATTGCCGGATTTGGGGTGAGGTGAAAATTACGTCACCAGAACTGGCCCAAGCTAGACTCGGATTGCTCATGGCTACTCAGTCAGTATTAAAATTTGTCCTAGAGGAAAATCTGGGGGTTTTTGCGCCTTTGGAGTTATAAATCGGTAATGTCGCTTAGGCAAAAATAAAAACTTTTTATATAGCTATTGACTCAATGCACCACCTCGGATACATTAGCAGGTGTGTGAGGAGCGAACCAGCAGGGGCACCGAGACGAAACACGGCCAGTCGTCGGTGTCCTTTCTGATTTGTATGGGTTAGATTTGAAAAAATGCCTTCAACTACAGCAAAAACTTTTCAATTGCTATTGCTGCCCCATCTTCCTCTACGCTAGGAGCTACCCACTTAGCGATCGCTTGCACTCCTGCTGGTGCGTTGCCCATAGCTACACCAAGTCCAACATACTCCAGCATTTCCACATCATTGAAGTTATCGCCAATCGCCATAACGTTGGCTAATTGTAATCCCAGCAATTCTTCGGCTAGGTAACGTACAGCAGTTCCCTTATTTACAGAGGCGTTAGTTGCTTCAAAAAATGTAGCAACAGATGTCGTCAGATAAAGTTCAGCGGGTGTGTATTGGCGGCGCAAATTTCCTAATAGTTTATCGATTAAGTCAGTGTCATCACACAAAGCAAGAATTTTTGTCGGTTCATTTGTTAAGGCTTGACGCAAATCACCCACAGGAATCGCAATAATACCAGAACGTTCTGCATAAATTTCGGTTTCTCTGGTTAACTCACGGACGTATAGCCGATCATTGATGTAAAAGTGAACAGATAGAAGCGATCGCAACTCAGGCTTTTCAAAATAGTCGAGTAACTGGTGGGCAATTTCTCTGGAAACAACCCAATGGCGATGAACTTTTTGGGTGATTGGGTCTTGAATCCAGGCTCCCTGATAGGCCATTAATGGTAAGGTAGAGCCGATGTCTTGGTGAAAGCGCAAGGCTGAACAATACATTCTACCTGTGGCGATCGCTACTTGAATTCCTTGTGCTTGGGCTGCAATAATAGCTTGCTTTACAGGTTTACTGATGGTGTTAGAGTGTCCAGCGATCGTGCCATCTATATCCAAAACTAGTAGTTTAATGTCTTTTGCAGCAGCCTGATTGTCAGTAGATGCTTTCTGCATGATTTCCTAGATTTTAAGTTCCAATAAGAGGTTAACAGGCTCTAGCGATTAGTAGGGAGTGGTAGAAAAAATTGGCATATCTAGTCAATCCAATTTCCTTACTACAATGTCTAAGCTAGTAATGAAAAGTTTGTAGTAAGGACTTTAGTGCTTAGAAAGTTAAGGACTAAAGTCCTTACTACGAACTTGCTTACCCATCAATTTAAACTTGACAGACTACTACCGTGAGGATATAAGCGCAATAAAAAAACCCGATTTTTTCGAGAATCGGGTTTTTTCATTATTTAAATTAGAGAGCCTGCTTGATAGATAGAATGGAAAAACTTACCTATTTAAGAAAGCCTATTAATTAAACATCTTGATCCAGCTTTTTTTGCGTTGTGACAATAGACAAAGCCCAGCAACTAAACCAATTCCCAGTGTGGCAGAGGATTCAGGTACTGATTTCACCTCATCGTAGTCATAAGTTACTTTGATACCTGCTTTGGCATAAGTATCAATATAGGATCTCATGTTGCCTGAACCCGTAACTACTGAGTTGGCTAAAGCTGAGAACAAAAAGTTTATGTCGCCATTACCAGTGACAGACTGCAAAAATTGGGTATTGGTGAAAGACTGAGTAGCAGATTGTGTGGCAGTTAAGTTAGGAATAGTCTTTCCAGAGGTGCCATTATAATCAGTTTTACCGTCATATTTAGCAGCTTGATAACTTGAGATATCTTGTGGATTGAGCGCAAAGAGAGACTGATTATTTAGTTTTAAACTGATTTGACTAGCAAGATTTACTGTCACCTGAGTCGCGGTTGGACTCCTGTTTTCAAAACCTGCATTTCCAAGTAAGTCGCCAGTAAAACTTATCGTTACACCCTTGAGTGTACCCAGAGATGAGTCAAATTTTTGGACGCTCAGAGGTGCATCAATGATATTTGTGAAATCGTAATCAGTGGAACTAGTGTAGGAGAGAGAAGCTGCATTAGCTGCTCCAGATGTTGCAACAATTCCTGCCAAAGTTGTGGCAGCAGCTAGAGTGTTGAATAGTTTTGTTGTCATGGATAGAAGATGCCTTTCTGAAACGAATCATTACAGGATTACTAAGCTATTTCTAACTCTGAAACTTTGCTTGTAGTCTTGATAAATACACGTAACTTTATGTAAAGTTATTATGTTTAAATTCCTTCGATAAATAGACTTTTTGATTGGTATATATAAAGTTTTGTTAAGGCAAAGAGGTTTTGATGGTGGTAATATTATGTCGAAATATTAAGCTAGTTTTTGTTGGTTCCTGAGATGTAAGCTAGTCAACCTAATTAAACATAAAAGGCTCAGGAGATAGATCCCCGATTTCTGGTGATAAGTTAGGGATATAGTTACTATCTAGTTATTATGCTTATACTCATGTACTTATATTGGGCTGGTATCCCTGCCAAAAGGTGGTTCTACTTGACTTCTGTACTAAAGTTGTAAATGCGTAGACATGAATTTGCTTAAAAATATACGCGAAAACGATTGGTACGCAAAAACTCGGCTATTGTTACCAAAGCCAAGCTAAACGAGCATCTGAAATTGCTAACTATGTGACAAAGCTTCTGGCTAAAATAGGGCTATGTCTGAAATCACTTCTGCAACTGCAACACGCCCCACGTTCATCCTCGTAGATGGGCACTCGCTGGCTTATCGTTCATACTTTGCTTTCGCCAAAGGGCGAGATGGAGGACTGCGTACCAAAACAGGCATTCCTACCAGTATATGTTTTGGTTTTGTGAAGTGCCTGCTGGAGGTAATGGCAACACAACAGCCTCAAGCAATGGCGATCGCTTTTGATTTGGCTGAGGCAACTTTTCGCCACGAAGCTGACGATACTTATAAAGCCGATCGCCCTGAAACGCCAGAAGATTTCATTCCCGACTTAGAAAACCTGCATGAGTTGCTGAATGGCTTTAATCTACCCTTTTTCACTGCCCCCGGTTATGAGGCTGATGATATTTTGGGAACCTTAGCACAACGAGTAACTGCGGCTGGGTATAGAGTGAAGATTCTGACTGGCGATCGCGATTTATTTCAACTAATCGACTCTGACAAAGAAATCACTGTTCTGAATTTTAGTCCAGATGCCCTAAAGCGGTCTACAAATAGCATCACGGAATTTGAAGCAGAACAAGTCAAAGAGAAGATGGGGGTTTTACCTTCACAAATTGTTGATTTCAAAGCTCTTTGTGGTGATAAATCAGATAATATTCCTGGGGTCAAGGGAATTGGAGAAAAGACAGCAGTGCAGCTGTTGAATACCTATGGTTCACTTGAGAATGTTTATGCTGCGTTAAATGAAATTAAAGGTGCAACTCAGAAAAAACTGGCAGTCGGTAAAGAAGATGCCGAGAAGTCTCGCTATTTGGCAACCATAGTTTTAGATGTTCCTATAGAATTTAATTTAGAAGATTGCAAATTAAAAGGGTTTGATACAAACGTATTATCACCAATTCTAGAAAAGTTAGAATTTAAGTCTTTTTTAGGCAAAATTAACGACCTTCAGGAACGTTTTGGGGGCAAAATCGAAGAAAACCAAGAAGCCAAAACAGAGGTAAGTAATCCCAATACTAACTCAGAATTTAGCGCTGATGAAGATAATGATTTGTGGTTTTTCAGTGCTAGCGATACAGCAGCAGTCCCACAACAATCTACTTCCCCAATTACACCACGCATCATCAATACCGAAGCCCAATTAACTGAATTAGTGAAACTTTTGCAAAAATTTACTAACCCAGAAACTCCCGTTGCTTGGGATACTGAAACCACTGATTTAGAACCAAGAGATGCAGAGTTAGTAGGAATTGGCTGCTGCTGGGGAACGAAACCAGATGAGGTAGCTTATATTCCTCTGGGACACAAAACTGGGGAAAATTTGCATAAAGATTTGGTGTTAGAAGCATTACGCCCAATTCTCGAAAGTGCCGATTATCCCAAAGCTTTACAGAATGCCAAATTTGACCGCCTAGTTCTCAGGTGTCAAGGAATTAATTTGGCGGGAGTGGTGTTTGATCCTATGCTGGCAAGTTATATTCTAAATCCCGATTCAAGTCATAATTTGATGGATTTGTCACAGCGATATTTGGGATTGATAGCTAAAAGTTATTTAGATTTAGTTCCTAAAGGCAAAACCATCGCTGATATAGATATTCCCGCCGTCGCAGATTACTGCGGTATGGATGCTTATTCTACCTTTGGCTTAGTGCCGAAACTGCGTGAGGATCTAGAGAAAATTCCAGCTTTATCTAAGCTATTAGTGGAAGTGGAACAGCCGCTAGAAGCTGTTTTAGCCCAAATGGAATATACAGGCGTTCGGATTAATTCAGCTTATTTACAAGAACTTTCGCAGCATTTAGAAACTGAGTTAGCCAGGTTAAAACAGGAAGCAACTGAAATAGCTGGGGAAAATTTTAACTTGGGTTCTCCTAAGCAATTGAGCCAAATTCTGTTTGAAAAATTGGGGTTAAGCACCAGACATTCTCGTAAAATTCAAACAGGCTACTCTACAGACGCAGCAACACTGGAAAGACTTCAAGAAGATGATAACACTGGATTTGTTGAAGCGATCGTTGAGTATCGCACCTTGTCTAAATTAAAGTCTACTTATGTTGATGCATTACCTGCATTAGTGCGTCCAGATACCCAGCGAGTACATACTGATTTTAATCAAGCAGCAACATCAACTGGTAGGTTATCTTCTTCTAATCCGAATTTGCAAAATATTCCCATTCGTACAGCTTTTAGTCGCCAAATTCGCAAGGCATTTTTGCCTGAACCTGGCTGGTTAATGGTGGCTGCTGATTACTCACAAATTGAATTACGGATTTTGGCTCATTTGAGTCAAGAGCCGATATTAGTGCAAGCATATCAGCAAAATGAAGATGTTCACACTGTTACTGCGCGGTTAGTGTTTGAAAAAGAAAATATCACATCAGAAGAACGAGGGATGGCAAAAACTATCAATTTTGGTGTGATTTATGGAATGGGTTCTCTAAGATTTTCACGTTCAACTGGGATAGATAAGACCGTTGCCAACGAGTTCATTAAGCGGTTTAATGAACGATATCCGAAAGTATTTGCATATTTGGAGCGAGTAAAAAAAGAAGCGATCGCTCTTGGTTATGTAGAAACTATTTTCGGTCGTCGTCGTTATTTTGACTTTACTAATAACAGTTTACGCAAATTAAAAGGTAGTAATCCTGAAGATATCGATCTGAGTAAATTGAAGAATTTGGGTGCTTTTGATGCAGGTTTATTACGTTCCGCTGCTAATGCACCAATTCAAGGTTCCAACGCTGATATTATCAAAATTGCAATGGTGAGATTACATGAGGTTTTGAAGAACTATCAGGCGCGTTTATTGTTGCAAGTTCACGATGAATTAGTGTTTGAAATTCCCCCTGATGAGTGGGAAGAATTACAACTACAAATTAAGTCGGTGATGGAAAATGCAGTACAGTTGAGTGTGCCGTTATTGGTAGAGGCGCGTGTTGGTGAAAATTGGATGGAGACCAAATAAGTTTAACTAGAGATTGGAAGAACTACATTACTAATTTGTAATTAAACCGATAACCTCGTTAGTAATTACGAATTACAAACATTAATATTTTTCTATTATTACTTATATAAGGAATTTTAATATGTATCGTCGTTGGTTTTTACCTGCTTTAGCAATTTTGTTGAGTATAGTTTTAGTTGCTTGCACCACTGTAAATACTCAGCAACTACAAACAAAAGTGGAAAATACCACTAGGGCGACTAACACGAACTCTCAGCAATTACCAAAAGGATTAGCAAAAAGAGTGGTTGCTCTTTCTCCTCTATCGGCTGATATTATCTCTCGACTCGATCAAACAAAAATTGTTGGAATTACTGGTAGTAGATTATTTAAGAATGACTCAAGATTCAAAGATATTCCCCGCGTTAGCGAAGGGCAAAGTCCACCAAATTTAGAAAAAGTGGTAGCACTCAAACCAGATTTAGTTATTGGTGTAGAAGGTTTTTCTAACATCCCAATTCAAAAACTTCAGCAGCTAGGAATTCCTACCTTTCTCACTAAGGTGAATAATAACTGGGAATCTCTAGAAGAACTTACTAAAACACTTGCTAAATCAATTGACGCTGATCCTCAGCCTTTGTTAAATCGTTACAAAACTTTTTTGCCAAAGAAGCCAACTCCGGGTTTTTCTACTCTAGTGCTGGTTAGTCGTCAACCAATTTTAGCGCCGAATAAAAATAGTTGGGCAGGAAATTTACTAGCGAAATTCCAGGCGAAAAATATAGCAGCAGATTTACAAGGAAAAAGTCCAATTCCTGGCTATGTGACGCTTTCAGCTGAGAAAGTTTTAGAAGCAAATCCAGAGGTGATAATTTCGGTTAATCCCCCACAAGGGAATTTAGAAGCAGCGCTTTTAGATTCGTTGAAAAAGGAAGCTTTTTGGCAGCAGCTGCAAGCAACTAAAAATAACCGAGTCTATGTGTTTGATTATTTTGGTTTGGTAAATCCAGGTAGTATAGATGCAATAGAAAAGGCTTGTCAGCAGCTTAAGCAAGCGTTGTTTGCACCACAGGGCACTTAACTCAATAATAGGAGAACGTCGCAGTCAAACTTACGTTAATTACTTGACAACATTTGTATTCAATTCCAATGGCATAATAAAAGGAGAAATGCTTTCGTAAGCTTTAGCTGCTTGCAATACCAGTAAATCTCTATATTTCGCAGCAACGATTTGCATTCCTACAGGCAAACCATTTGTAGTGAAGCCACAAGGTACAGAGGCAGCAGGTTGTTGTGTGAGATTAAAAGGATAGGTAAAAGGTGCCCAATCACGTTGCGGATTCTCGATAGATGATTGGGGTCTGTTTTGTCCAACTGGAAAAGCAACTGTAGGTAAGGTGGGAGTAATCAGTAAATCATAGTTTTCATGAAAGCGTTGCATTTGTCGTCCTAATGCTTCACGAGCATCTTGGGCGCTGAGATATTCTGCTAGTGTGATGCGATCGCCTTCTTTGGCAATTGAGAGCAAGCCTTCTTCAATGACAGCTTGTTGTTCTGGACTAAAGCCTCGCAGTAACTTGGCTGCACCAGTTTGCCAGAAGGTTTGGAAAATACTGCGGGGATTTGCAAAACCAGGATCGACTTCTTCAACAACAGCATCAAGTTTGGCAAAAATATCAACTGCGGCTTTAACTAAGGCAGCTACTTCTGGCTCGACATCAGCGTAGCCAAAGTTAGGACTGTAAGCAATCCGCAGTCCCGCAACACCTTTATCTAAATCAAAAGTGTAGTCCTGTTTGTCACCTGATAAAGCATACCAATCCCGCACATCAGGATGGGCAATAACATTCATCATGACTGCGGCATCAGTGACGGTGCGAACCAGAACGCCAATATGAAATAAAGTTCCTGTATGGGCTGATGGATAGCCAGCAACACGCCCAAAAGTGGGTTTCAAACCAAACACTCCTGTTAAGGCTGCCGGTGATCTTGACGAGCCGCCGCCATCTGTACCGAGATGGAGTGTTCCCATTCCCAATGCAGCAGCAACAGCTGCCCCACCACTACTTCCTCCAGGAGTCAAATCTGTATTCCAAGGATTGCGGGTGATTCCAGTCAGGGGGCTTTCGGTTACACCCTTCCAGCCAAACTCTGAGGTTGTGGTTTTTCCTAGTAGTACTGCTCCTTGTTCGCGCAAACGAGCCACCGCAGGGGCATCTTCTTGCCAAGGTTGATTGGAAGAAATCGCTTTACTGCCTCGTCGAGTTGGCAAACCTTTGGTTAAGAGTAAATCTTTAACGGTAAAGGGTATACCATCCACCAAGCCAAGAGGATTTCCATTCAGCCAACGCACTTCTGAAGCACGGGCTTCAGCAAGAGCGGTTTCTTGATCAACGATCGCAAATGCATTAACTTGGCTATTGTAAGTATTAATCCGCTCTAGGGCAGCTTTGGTTACTTCTGTTGGTGACAACTGGCGATCGCGATATAACGACAAAAGCTTAGAAGCCGAGAAATCAGCAATCTCTGACATATTTAGGATTGAAAAAATGGTTTGTGATCGGTTCTTGGTTAAATAAATTCGGTATATCTATCAACTTACCGTAGTTTGTCTCACAACTCAATCTTCAAACCAATGCTGGATGGTAAGCGATCGCTAAGGCAATTCCCAGTCATAGACTGGGAACGAGGCTACTGACTGTGCTTTTAATCTTTTGCAGAATTAATCGATTTTTGAGCAAAGGGGATATTCTTTTTACCTTTAGGAGAAGCACCTCCAAGGCTGCGGAAATACAGTCCTCCAATAGTGAGTAGAAATGCCACATATCCTACTGCTTGTACAAGATAGAGATTATCTCTATAACCAAATAAAGATTTGAGAATAATGCCAGGAAACTGTTCGTCAGGCAAGATTGTGGAAGTATTGGAAACCATTGGCCCCAAAATACAGGAGTGGACTTTTGTAAAACGTTCGTAATAGAAACAAAGGCTTTCTGTAGCACGACTGCTAAGAGCAAGGTTAGCCACAGCGTCGTCAAAATGTTTCAAGGCTGAAACTACCAACCCAGCGACAATCAACACTAATAAAACGCCCATTACCTGGAAAAACTGGCGGATGTTAATTTTGACACCCCATTTAAATAGCAGCACTCCAATAGCAGTTGCCCCTATCAAACCACCAACAGCGCCCAATGCTGGCATTAATCCCTGTTGAAAATTAGCTGCAACGAACAGAACAGTTTCAAAGCCTTCGCGGACAACGGCAACTAAAATTAAAGTAAAAACACCCCAACCAGCATTTGAGTTTTGTGTCAGGGCTTCTGTTACTGCTCCCTCAACTGTAGCTTTCATAAATCTGGCTTGTTTGGTCATCCAGATTAGCATCCAACTGAGCATTGCGATCGCTAATACACTAAACACACCTTCTAGTCCTGGCTCAACTACGGAGGTGTATTGAGGATTAAGTGCTCCCAGTACTTGAATTATCCAACTGAATAGCACACCGATTAAGGCACTGACGACAATGCCAACGCCGACACCAGCATATACCCAAGAGTTGAGTCGGGATTGTTTAGCTTTTTGGAGCAAAGCTAGCACAATACCAACAACAAGGGCAGCTTCTACTCCTTCTCGGAGTGTTATTACAAAAGTAGGTAGAGCAGTACTAAAATTCATCTTTTGTCCTTTGTCTTTTGTCCTTTGTCATTAGTCAGTTGTCCTCTATTACAAAGTTCTGATCGGAGGAAACCTCCGCTCAGACTTTGCGCTTTGTCATTAGTCAGTTGTCCTTTGAATTTGTTTTTGACTAATGACCAATGATTAATGACTTATGACTAATGACTATTAACCAAAATCGCGTAGCATCTTTTTCAGTTCGAGATTATGCATCTCTTCTTGTCCAATCATGCCGCGAGCGAATTCTTCAAGGTAAATGCTGGCATCGGTAACAGTGTCGAGCAGTTTTTTATACAGATCCAATGCCTTTTTTTCATGGGATAAACTTTCTGCCAAGATATCCTTAACTTTATGCTGGTAGGTTTCTTCCATTGGGGCGATTTTCAGGGAGGGATGCCCATCTAAACCGGTGAGAATTTCTCCTACTTGTTCGGCATGAAGTAAAGATTCACTTGCCTGTGCTTTAAAAAAAGCCACAATTGGAATACGGTTAGGGCCAGTTACCATCAAAGAATAATGTGTGTAGCGCACTACCCCTGCTAGTTCAAATTCCATGATGGCGTTCAGCAGGTCAATAGTCTTTTTCTGGTCAAGTTCTTGCATCAGTTGTAAGTTAAAGTAACGAATGGAGTGTAATTAGTTAGGAGTTAGAAGTTCGTAATACTCGCCAAAGGCGAAAAGCAAGCTACGTAATTCGTAACTTCTAATGATTTCCTCATTTTAAACTCCTTAACCTATACTTCCCATTAAATTAAAGTGTTATCGCTGTGCTTGGGTATTGGATTTGTCAACCACTTTTTGAGAGTTTTCCTCAATGGTTTTCACTAGCTTGGTAACATCATTAGGAATTTTTACTGCTTTTGCTGGTGGGATGGCGGCGGGCCAAACTTTTATTAGTTCGGCAAAACTAGTTTCGATTGCTTTGTGTGCTTCCGGATCTGCTTGAGCTACTTGACTAGAAATTCCTTTGTATAATTCATTGGCGTAAAACACAAAACCACGGGAGTCTTGATACTCAATTGGCGCGGTTACTTTACCATTTGCGATCGCAGCGCCATATTCGGAGTTAGCTGAATCTAGTAGTTCATTAATTACCTGTAGCGTAAATCCTGGTTTTGAGCGTTGAGCTGCTGGCAAAGCTGCGATCGCTCCGTCAACTGCTTGCATCGAAGAAGTAAAATTAGTTTTAACTTTACTATTCTTAGGACTAGATTTTACTAAATCTTGCAAACTCACCAAAGTTGTCTTAAATTCTTTGACTTTGCGCTCATTCAATTGTTCTTCTACGTCAACGTAAATCTCCTCAACTGGATGTCCAATATGAGGTTCTGCCTGTTTCGGCTGATTCTGATCCAGCAGTTCTTGTGCTACCAAAAGATGTCCTTTCATTAAGCCTAATTTAGACATATAGTCAACATCTTTTGCCTCACCTGTGAGTACCACTTCCTGAACACCAACCTGGTCTTTAATTTGGTCGAATTGTTCTTGAGTAATTACTTTTTTAGTAACTAAATCTTCTGGGCTACCGTAGGGACGATTTGCCTGGATTTTGTTGGATAAAGCCGGAACACCTAGTTTGGCTTCAAACTTATCCAATTCTGACAATATTGCACTGTTAATGTTAATTTTTTCTTTACCACCGTGACCACTGTGACTGTTTTCACTTACTGCCTCTGTAGCTGGAGTGCTGCTAGCAACTGGTGCTGATGGATTTTCTGCGGTTGGTGTACTGCTACAGGAACTCAAGGTAACTATTACGGCTGCTGCTGCTGTTAAACAGATATAACGAAGTCTTATCATCTTTGTTCCTCGCACAACTAAAAAGGTATTAATCGAAACTTTTCAAACTATTACTAAAAAGTAGTTTGTTTGACAGATTGTCATAACTTTTACTGTTGCATATAATGATACTTTTTATCAACTATTGCCTAAAATTTTCATGAATTAATTACGAATTACTGATAATATTGTCAGGATTTTTTAACATTATTTTGAGAGCTGCTCTCAGTAAGTACTTCAAATTGACCCATGCAACCGTTTTCTGCGATCGCATCCTGATGGGGATGGAACATATACTTACCTGGGTAGCGAAAAGCAAATTCCAAAATGTGCCTTTCGGCCATACCCATCGTAATCACATCAGCTTTTTCGCTAGGAGTCATACTCATGCCATAGCGATAGACATCAAAGAAGTTGGCGTGGAGATGAAACGTTACTACCGGATCGTATTCAATGATGTTGAGGACATACAGCCGAATCAACTGATCTTGGTAAATAGGAATGGGATGATGCATGTAATGGTGAGGCAGACCGTTGAAAGCGTAATAATCATTATGGCTATCATCATTCACGTCATACCCAGCCATCACTAGTACAATCTCATCAGCCGGGGGACGGGGAGTCGGTGGATCGATGATAAACATCCCGTACAGCCCTTTAGCGATGTGACGGGTGACTGGTTCAATATGGCAGTGATACAGGTGAACGCCATAGGGTTCAGCATCAAATTCATAAATTGTGGCTTTGCCGTTGCTGATTGGGCGAACACCATCCATTTTTGCCGGATGAACGCCATGAAAATGCAAAGAGTGAGAATGTCCGGCGTTGTTGAGAAATAGTACCCGGATGCGATCGCCCTGTTTTGCCCGTAGCGTTGGCCCTGGTATGCGACCGTTTAAATCCCAAATGTTGTAAGAGACAGCACTATTAAGTTTTATGATGGAAGTACCCGCAGTTAACTTAAATTCCCGGATAGTCCGCCCATTTTCTTGCTTCACCGTCCCATAATCAAAATCCCTTAACATCTTCATCGGGTTAGTAGCGTCGTCTGGTGCTTCCATATCTAGTGGTGGCACTTTGACGATTGACTTACTTTGTAGATTTAACATCTGCCAAAGTCCAGCTGCACCAGTTACTCCAGCACCTGCTAGCCCCAGCTTTAGTAATTCACGGCGGCTCCACGGCTTTCCGTTACCGAGAGCGAAGTTGTTGGGCATGACATTTAGTTACAGTTAGCACTAAATAATTGCAACATTTTTGCAATTACTTTTAATATTTTAGATGAATTAGTAATTATTGTCAATAATTTTGAAGTGCTTCAAAACTGCCGTTTAAGTTGTTAAATCTAGAGCGAGCGAGACTTAGTCGCGAAAAACTCTCACAAAATATTTTTAAATTTTAACTGTATTTATACGCTTAATTATGTATAAATAATATTCAAAAAAAATTAACTGTTTCATGCCTATTCCTGATATGCTGATTGCTTCAGCAGTACTTAGAGTACAAACAATGGGTATAATAGCACCTTGAATATGGACGCAAGCAAGAAACTGTTGCTAATCTGTAGGGTATTTAATTGGTTTAGGGATAACATAAGTCACGTTTATTCAAGGGATTTTGAATGCTTGATAGAGAACTTTTAATTTTTATCTGTTACCTTCGTGTTAGCAACGCTGAAAATGTCATTACTTCAAACCATGTGTCATTCTTTTGTTATTTGTATGGACTTTATGTGTAGATTTCTGCATCGCGAGCGGTCGATGTCAAAGGATAGTATAGTATTCACTAAAGTCGAATTACACAATACATTTGATACACACTTGTCAAATACAAAGTTGATGGTATATCTTTTTGCAATCAAGCGGCGTTATGTCCTTTGATTGATGAATTACCCAAATTTATTATTAGGAGGTCAAAAATGACTAGTTCTTCTCATATTTCACTATTGCAAAAGACCGCAGGTATTACCTTATCCAAGCCTGTGCAGGTAACGCTTTATATGCTGCTATCTTCTTTAGTTATCTGGACTGTTTTGTTCTCTACCTATCCTGCGGTTCATGACACAGCACACTCAGCGCGTCACCACACATTAGGCGTTGCATGTCACTAAATTATCATAATTAATGCCAAGATTTTTAGGTGCATGAAGCTTTGCTACATCACATAACAAAGTTACGACGCTAAAATAGCGCAGATTTCGCGCCAGGGTTTTTGTTGGGAAATAAATTTTAGGTTTTGTAGAGATGATAAATAAAGCATCTCTACACCACCAAAACAGTGCTGAGTGCTGAGTGCTGAGTGCTGAGTAAAAAGCACTGCTATGAAAGTTTCAGTTGCAGAAATGACATGAGTTTCACATTTACCGGAAGTTTTTATGAAAAAATATCGACTTTTTGGAGTTATCAGCGCTGTTTGCATTGTTTTGTCAATTCTTTATTCTTTTGTAGGAAATTCCCAAGTTCCTACATCCAGAGTTCTACTTTCCACCAACCCACCTTTAGAACGTATTCTTCCTTTTGAAGCAGAAGCAGAAAAACCACAATCTCCTGTTACTTTAACTTTACAAGCTGTTGATGCTGCGGGTAAATCTTTAGCAAATGCCAAAATTAGTTTACAAATTTTGACGCCGCCGCGTAATCCTTGGTTAACAACAGATTTCCCCATTGTTGAGGGAACAAAATTGTTGCAAATAAATGCCACTGCACCTGATGGTAAGCTAGAAATACAGCAGATGTTACCCATCCGTGGTAATTACCAACTGCTAGTTAAAGTGTCACCTTTGGTAGCAAATACTTTTGCTGCTTATGAACAAACCTTAAATCTGAATATCCGCGAAAATCCAATCAAATATAAATATCTTGTTGCGATCGCAGCTATCTTACTATCGCTTGGATTGTTGGGTGGTTGGATTATTGGCGGCCAAGAAGAACTACAACAAGGAGAAATCGCACCACAGTCAGTCCGCCTTTTATTAAGTGCATTAACTGTAGTGGCTATAATAACTTTAATAGTTATCAACATCAGTGCAGAAGTTGCGGAAGCTCATGGCAGCGAACATCACTCAAATAGTAGCGAAGCTATTGCACCATCATCTCAAAAATCTCAGGGATTAGAAATTAACCTTGAGGGAGATAAAAACGCAACTGTCGGAAAACTTACGAATTTAACGTTACAGGTGAAAGATGCTGCAACCGGACAGCCCGCAAATATAGCATTGCAGGTAAAAGCGATCGCTACAGAACATAATTTAACAGTTTTTGACTACAAAGGTATTCCTGACGAACAAGGTAAGTTAACATGGCTTGAACAGTTTTTTGATGGTTCACCCCACAAAATCGAGGTGGAAGCAACTCCTCTACCAGGATCTAGCCGTCAATTTACACCAGTGAAGGTAGCGCAAGAAGTTGAAGTTGAAGCGATCGCACCACCAATTTACATTCGATTGATTGGTTTATTTTACTTTACAGCCTTTGTAGGTATTGGCATGGCGATTGGATTGCTAATACAACATCGACGAAAACCACAACCAAGGACAAATTAGTAATATCAGAGTTTTACTAAAGATTCCTGCTAATACAAAGATGTAGATTAATCAATCAAAATAGTTGTGGTGAAACCACACTATTTTTTTTTAATAGGTTGTAAAAACTAGAAAACAATCCGCTTGGCTTTGTGAAAAATTGTAGGTTGGGTTAAGCAAAGTGCAACACAACAAAGCCCCGGAAAAGTTGGGTTTCGTTTCTCAAACACTACTTGCTTGAAGTCACTAAACTGCAAGGGCCCAGTGGCTCCCCAACCAACACCATTTAAGGTTTTTGGCGCTAACTAAAACATATTGAGCTATAAAAAGGTAGTGCGATTGGGCAAGGGAAGCGATTGCAATAGCTTTAAAGATAAAACTTATGTTCAAGCTTGGGATTTTCGAGAAATTGGTATATTTATTAAGTAGAATTTTATTATTTACAAGCTCGTAAAATTAATATTTACCGAGAAATTAAGAAAGTAATGCTGACAAAAATTGCATTTGAAACAATTTTGGAACGTGCTTTGATGGGATACGACTTATCTCCCGAAGAGGGAGTGGTATTGTTACAACAAACTGAGCCAGAAGCGATCGCAGCAATACGTACTACATCCGACACACTCCGCCACACTCAAGCAGGCGATACTGTCACCTACATAATTAACCGTAATATTAACTTTACTAACATTTGTGAGCAACACTGTAGTTTTTGTGCTTTCCGTCGAGATGATGGTGATGCCGATGCATACTGGTTAGATTCGGCGCAAATTTTGGAAAAGGCCACAGATGCAGTACAACGCGGTGCGACAGAAATCTGTATGCAGGGGGGGTTAAATCCACAAGCGCAGATAAATGGTAAATCTTTGCCCTACTACCTCAAAGTCGTAGAAACCATTAAACAGGAATTTCCCCACATACATTTACACGCTTTCTCTCCCCAAGAAGTGCAATTTATCGCTAGACTTGACGGACTGGAATATGCTGAGGTGATTACTGCTTTGCGTGATGCTGGTGTTGGCTCAATGCCGGGAACAGCAGCTGAAGTATTAGACGATGAAGTTAGGCGGATACTGTGTCAAGAGAAGATTGACACAGCCACTTGGCTAGAAATTGTTAGCACCGCTCACAAATTAGGCTTGCATACCACTAGCACCATGTTATCTGGGCATATTGAAACCCACGAACAGCAAATTGGACATTTAGAAAAATTGCGATCGCTCCAAAAAACCGCCATCAATCAGGGATATCCAGCCAGGATCACAGAGTTTATTTTATTACCCTTTGTTGGCCAAGAAGCACCCAAATCTTTACGTCGCCGTGTTGGACGCGATCAACCAGTTTTAACCGATGCACTGCTATTAGGGGCTGTAGCGCGGATTTACTTAGGTAATTGGATTCCCAACCATCAGCAGAGTTGGGTAAAACTGGGGCTTGCAGGTGCGACAGAAGCCTTAACTTGGGGTTGCAACGATATCGGTGGCACTTTGATGGAAGAGCATATTACCACAATGGCAGGTGCTTTGGGTGGTACGTGTATGGAAGTGGAAACCTTACAAACTGCGATCGCTTCTTTAGCAAGACCTTACCAACAACGAGATACTCTTTATCAGAAAATTAGGAGTTAGAAAAAAATTCCTCTTCAATCTGATTACTCTGTGTTCTCTGCGTCTCTGTAGTTAAATAAATTGCTTTTCAACCGCAGAGGCACAGAGAAATCAGAGAGAAAAAACAAATTTTACGAGTCAGTTTAAAAGAGCTAATCTTCAACGCTTAACTGATTTGCTTGCGTCGTCTCCATAAAGAGATAGTTAATATCATGACAAAACCACACGCAAAAGGTGGCCTCGATTTTGGTACTATCGGCTCATCCATAGTCCTTGTGTCAATACTTGGAGTTTGTATATTGTTCACAACTCTAAAATATAAAAAGCTAGTGGTAGCTAGACCTTCTAATGATGAATAACATTAAAGTATGCTCCGACAAATTTCTAATTTCTGGTTGCGTCATATACATCCTCATTTAGCTCCTTTAATTGCAACAATTGGTATTGTTGGACTTGCTAGTTGTCTGCTAGTACTTTTTGTTTTAGCCCAACTGGCTGAGGAGGTTTTGGAGCGAGATGCTTTTAAATTTGATACTACTTTTCTATTATGGCTACATCAGTTTGCCAATCCAAATTTAGATAATTTAATGCTGTTTATTACAAATATTGGTAATCCTAGTACAGTGGTTGTAGTTGCAGGCATTACTATCTTGTTACTTTGGTGGCGACGTTATCAAGAAGAAGCAAAAGCTTTTGTATTTGCTTGCTTAGGAGGGTTAATTTTAAATACAGGGCTAAAGTTGTTTTTTTGTAAACCTCGCCCGGAATTATGGCATCGCTTGATTTCTGAAAAATCTTTTAGTTTTCCTAGCGGTCATGCGCTAGGTTCTATGGTACTCTATAGTTTTATTGCTTACGAATTGGCAACTCACTATCCTCATTTTGCCAAAATTATTTACAGTTTGACAGTTATTTTAATTGCTGCTATTGGTATCAGCCGCTTATATTTAGGAGTCCATTGGCCCACAGACATAATTGCAGGTTATGGAGTCGGTTTTTTATGGCTGATGATATGTATTACGATGCTGAAATTGCAAAAATTGAGGTAGGGAAAGTTAGTTGATTAAATCCTATCAACCTCTAATTTCATAACTTCGTAAAGAAAATGTAGCGACAATAATTGTCCAATCAGATTTTTTAATCACCTGATTTTTGCCCAAGATGCTTGTAGATGAGTGCTTTTGAGGGAATGAAACAGTTCTGTTAACTCCCTAGTACAGACGCGATTAATCGCGTTTCTCCCCACTCCCCACTTCCCACCCCCCATTCAATTGATCCCCAAGTTACCAATCCAAGATAGGATGGACGTTGATTTACGTATTCTTTTACTTAATGCATATGAAGCGCTATTGGTCGCGTTTGCTTGCGCTGGTTTTGGTTGTAGCTATCGGCTTAATGGGTTGTTCTGGCAGTCCAGATAGTTTGACTGGGGATTATCGTCAAGACACCTTAGCTGTGGTCAATATTATGAGACAAGCTCTGGATCTTTCACAAGATTCACCAGACAAAGCAGCAATTCAAGCAGAAGCGCGTCAAAAAATTAATGACTTTTCAGCTCGTTACCAGCGAGTTAACTCTGTTTCTGGTCTTGGCTCGTTTACAACCATACGAACAGCCCTCAATTCCCTAGCTGGACACTACAGCTCTTATCCAAATCGTCCCGTACCTGAAAAACTCAAAAATCGTCTAGAGAAAGAGTTGCAGCAGGTAGAAACGGCGTTGAAACGTGGCGGTTAGCTATTAATTATTGCTTACTCCATCATCAATAGTCAGGTGTCAAAACTTGTGACACCTGATTATTTTGTTTGTCAAAGCAGGAGGCAGGAAGTAGAAACTTTTTATGTCTAATGCCTAAGTTCTGGATTAGACATCTCCGATAACTATCAAAGCCTCGCTGTGACTAGCTATTAAGGTGCAAATGCAAAGATTGCTAATCACCTACTCTATAGGAGAAAATAAGGGTTTGAGATATTTATCGTAGAGAACAAGACAAAAATATATGGTGATGTACGTTAATTTCAGATCATGCGATGGTCGCTTTGCGAACCGCCGCAGGCATCGCGTGGATTTCTGGTGATAATAGTGGTAATATAAGTGCCCCAATTCGGAATCTTACTATTCCACAAATGTCTATTACCTTGATTCTTTTTTAAAGTAATCACGTAGTCGGCATAATGCTAGAGTGATTAACTTAACTATCTCTTTTTGGCAGCCTATCGCATCTATTGTCACAATACATCCAGCCTGAAAGCTTATTACTGTGGCTTTCGATATGTTCATGAAATATTAAAAATGCTTCCAGAAACCCCTGAGCCTATTTTATTAACCCAGATTTTTACCAAGCTTACTTCTCTAGGACGTATTCATCTCGCTTCTACGGGCGTTGAACCCTTGTAAATTGAGCAATGGTATTGTTAAATACAATATTATTTTACGTAAAAAAGTGTGAAAGGTGGGAAAAGTAGGATATTTTGTAGTTTCTCTTGATTATCCTGTTGATAAGCTGTAATTTGATAGGTAGTAAATAGTCAATGAATATAAAAAATTTGCATGAACCTATCCTAATAATAGTATTCTTTGAATCCAGATATGTATACAGTCTTAAGTGTCTACTTAATTATTCTCTTAACTGTCTACTTATATCTGATTCGTAAAGAAAATATTAAGAGTACTCAATTCATTACTAGGTCTAAATTTCAGTAAATAAGTGCTGTATTGACTTAAATTACTGAAATCCTTATTAGACAAGTACTTTACTTGAGTTTACAAATTAGCTCTTAATGATAACTAAATGTTTTAACTCTCATTGCATTTTATTGATAAAGCTGAGACTGTCTTATAGATAACTGTTTATGGCTATTTTGGGAGTAGAGCAAATATAATACTTGGCTGAAGGTGCATGACAAATTTTCTTAGTGGGTTCGAGTTGCTGCGGCACGTGAACCTAGTCCTGCAAAAGCAGCAATTGATAGTTAATCAATATATATTTATTAAGACTTTTGCATAATAAAAGTTTCACTAACAAGCCACTTGACAAGACTAAGTTGTGAATTTTTTAATTACAAGGAGTAACTTCAATGCATCAAAGATTAACCGCAAATGTCAAATTGAAGAATAATTCAGCTATTCAAAATTCAGAAGTCAGAATCAATTAGTAGGGGATACTTTATGGCAAGCAAGTTACAGACCCACCACTGATTGTTCGCCTTTAGGGTTCCCGTTGGCGCAGCCTTTCGTAGAGAAGGGTAGACCACCAAGTTTTCAATTTGGTGTGGTATTTCACCATTTATTTATCCGCCCTGACGCTCGATGACTCGCTAACGCTGCGTTAACGGCAGTCGCTCATGGGGAAAACCCCCAAGACCGCGCTGTCTCACCACTCGTACAGAATTCATACGCTTATTCTGACGACTGACGCATGTATTCTTTTTTGTCAACACGACTTCAATTAAGACACTGAGCTTAAACTGATAGGTTTAAATGGACAATGACTTCAAGTAAGCAACCTTTTGAGTTGCCGAGTTTTTATGTACCTTAGCCGGCACGGCTGAACCCAAACCTGGAAGCGGCACGGGTACATTCTAAAGCTTGGGCTTATGAAATGGGAATTTTGGGTGGGGCAGAGGGATCAGAAGATTATGGAATTTGGGATGAGCGCAAGTTTGATGCCCATGACTATGCACTATTGTGTTCCTATACCCATCCAGATGCAGATGAACCTATGCTCAATCTGGTAACTGATTGGTATGTTTGGGTATTTTTCTTCGACGATCACTTCCTTGAGCTTTACAAGCGTACCCAAGATATAATCGGGGCTAAGAAGTACCTTAATGGACTACCAGCGTTTATGCCTGTGCAGCCCCAAAAAACGCCGTCAGAACCCACTAATGCTGTAGAACGGGGTTTAGTAGACCTCTGGACTCGCACCATCCCCAATGCCTCGCAAGACTGGGTAATCCGATTTTCTGAGAGTACCATCAATCTTCTTAAAGAATCTCTTTGGGAACTCGCCAATATCAGCCAGGATCGAGTCGCTAACCCCATTGAGTACATTGAGATGCGACGTAAGGTGGGGGGAGCGCCCTGGTCAGCTAACTTAGTGGAACACGCGGTTGGGGCAGAAATTCCGGCTGCGATCGCCCCTACTCGACCAATGCGTGTCCTCAAAGACACCTTTTCTGATGGGGTACATCTGCGAAATGACATCTTCTCTTACCAAAGAGAAGTGGAAGAAGAAGGAGAAAATGCTAACTGTATCCTGGTCTTGGAACGATTCCTCGATGTCAGTACCCAAGAGGCGGCCAACCTCACTAACGACTTACTAACGTCTAGGGTGCAACAGTTCGAGAACACCTTTGTTACTGAGCTTCCTTCCTTGTTCGAGGAATATAGTCTGAGTCCCGATGAGCGTCTGAAAGTAGTCCTATATGCCAAAGGACTTCAAGACTGGCAGTCGGGAGGTCATGAGTGGCACATGAGATCGAGCCGCTACATGAACCAGACATCAGACAAATCTTCGACAGCAAGCTGGTTTTTAGGTGGTCCTACTGGACTAGGTACATCGGCGGCTCGTTTAGGAGCCTTATACGATAGTTTGGGACTAAAACGGTTCAAAAGCTTCACCCATGTTCCCTATCAGCCTGTAGGGCCAGTAACACTGCCGCAGTTTTATATGCCTTTCTCCACCAGTTTGAATCCTCATCTAGAGGAGGCTCGGCGGCATTCTAAAGAATGGGCGCGTCAAATGGGGATGCTGGACACACTGCCAGGGATACCAGGTATTTACATCTGGGATGACCACAAATTCGATGTGGCCGACGTAGCTTTATGCGGTGCTTATATTCATCCCAATGGATCTAGTGCTGAATTGAATATCACAGCTTGCTGGCTCGTTTGGGGAACCTATGCCGATGACTACTTCCCTGCACTGTACGGCTATAGCCGCAACATGGCAGGGGCAAAAGTTTTCAACGCTCGACTATCAGCGTTTATGCCCCTTGATGGAGATCCCATTCCCGAAGCAACGAACCCAGTCGAACGGGGTTTAGCTGATATTTGGGCGCGGACGGCTGGCCCAATGACAGCTAATGCTCGTCGCCAGTTTCGTCAGGCGATCGAGGATATGACGGAAAGTTGGTTATGGGAACTGGCTAACCAGATCCAGAATCGCATTCCAGACCCGATAGATTATGTGGAAATGCGTCGTAAGACCTTTGGCTCCGATCTAACCATGAGCCTGTCTCGACTTTCCCAAGGCAACGAGATCCCACCAGAGGTCTTCGCCACCCGAACCATGCAGGCAATTGATAATTCAGCCGCCGACTTCGCCTGTTTGACGAACGATATTTTTTCTTATCAGAAAGAAATCGAATTTGAGGGCGAGATTAATAACGGTGTGCTGGCGGTTCAAAATTTCCTGAACTGCGATATTCCCCACGCTGTTGCCATTGTTAACGATCTGATGACCTCCCGTGCCCTTCAGTTTCAACATATCGTTGCGACTGAACTCCCTATCTTGTGTGATGATTTCGACCTGGATACCAGTGCCCGTAAGAAACTGCACGGTTACATCAAGAAACTAGAGCAGTGGATGTGTGGGGTACTCAAATGGCATAGGGCGGTAGACCGCTATAAGGAATTTGAATTGCGGAATAACTCGTCAGAAAAGCGGTTACTCCAAGGCCCCACAGGATTAGGCACTGGCGCGACCAAAATTAGACCAAGTGTCGGTCAGCAAACAACTCAAACCAATGTTCAACCAGTGGTGCAGAACTTACTGAGTAGTCCAACAGGGTTAGGGACTTCGGCTATGCAAATCAGATCGCTGTTAGGAACGAAAGGTTAGCTCAATCTGAGTTCTAATTACGCTCAATCAAATCACTTGTCAACAAATATTATCAATGGAGATTAATCATGACTAATGCAGCAAACACTCCCCTAGAAAATCAAATTGAGCAATTGCCAATGAGTTTGCAGACGGAAGCGGCACGTAATTTGGCAACGACCACCAAAACCCAACCCCAAATGCAGGGAATTACCTCACGGTGGCTCTTAAAATTGCTGCCTTGGGTAGAAGCAGTGGGTGGTAGCTTTCGGGTCAACCGTCGCTTAACCTATACGGTTGGGGATGAACGGGTCAGCTTTACCAATACAGGGTCCCAGATACAGGTCATTCCTCAAGAACTCACTGAGTTACCTTTGTTGCGGGGATTTGAAGATGTCGGGGTCTTAAACGCCTTGGCTAGTCAATTTGTGCAACAAGAATTTGCCGCAGGAGATGTGATTATACGAGCAGGCCAACAAGCTAATCAAGTATTGCTGATTGCCCATGGTAAGGTAAATAAAATTGGCCCAGGTAAGTATGACGATCAAGTTGTTTTGGCCCCTGACTATCTAATTAGTATTTAAGAGCTTGAGACTCAAGCACAGCGAGAAGT
>NZ_JABXKF010000148.1 GCF_017115165.1 Nostoc sp. LPT
CCAAATAACCCAGATTCCAGAGGCGATCGCTAATTTAACCAATCTGACGCAGCTTATCCTCAATCGCAACCAAATAACCCAGATTCCAGAGGCGATCGCTAAATTAACCAATCTGACGCAGCTTCACCTCTATAACAACCAAATAACCCAGATTCCAGAGGCGATCGCTAATTTAACCAATCTGACGCAGCTTGACCTCTATAACAACCAAATAACCCAGATTCCAGAGGCGATCGAAAGTTTGCCGGAATTGGAAACACTAGATTTACGGGGAAATCCGCTTCCTATTTCACCAGAGATTTTAGGATCTTTTGATCGTGTTGGTTCAGTTAAAAAGATTTTTAATTACTTGCAATTACTCCGTAGCGGTGAAGTGCGTCCACTCAACGAAGCCAAACTCTTGCTCATCGGACAAGGCAGCGTCGGCAAAACATCCCTGATCGAGCGACTAATTCGCAATAAATATGACAAAAATCAATCCCAAACCGACGGACTCAATGTAGAAACTTGGAACGTGCAGGTCAATAGTAAAGACATCCGCCTCAATGTTTGGGACTTTGGCGGACAGGAAATTTATCATGCCACCCATCAGTTTTTTCTGACTAAGCGCAGCCTCTATCTCCTCGTTTGTAATTGTCGCACCAGCGAAGAAGAAAACCGCATCGAATATTGGCTGAAACTAATCGAAAGCTTCGGCGGACAGTCCCCCGTGATTATCGTTGGCAACAAAAAAGACGAACAACCCCTCGACATCAACCGCAAAGCATTACGCGAAAAATATCCTAACATCCAAGCGATTATCGAAACCTCCTGCCAAGACAATATCGGCATTGATGAACTTCGCACCGCAATTTTGCAGCAAATCGCCAAGCTCAAAGAAGTCTACGACCTTTTACCCCTGACATGGTTTGAAGTTAAACAAAAACTCGAATCCATGACTGAAGATTTTATCACCTACAACCACTACCTCGGCATCTGTCACCAAAATAAAATTCCCGAAGAACAAAACCAAGAGCAACTCATCGATCTCCTCCATCGACTCGGCTTAGTTCTCAACTTCCGCGATCATCCCATCCTCAAAGATACTAACGTCCTCAAACCCAACTGGGTGACAGAAGGCATTTACGCGCTCCTAAGCGATGAAACCCTCAAAACTAAAACCAAAGGCATTTTCACCCCCGACGATCTCATCCGCATCCTCAATCCACAGCGATACCCCACCAAGCGCCATAACTATTTGATCGGGCTGATGAAAGAATTTGAGCTTTGCTTTGCACTAGAATGTCACCCACCACAATTTCTGATTGCGGGACTTTTGCCTAAAGATCAACCAGATGAAACAGAACTCCACAGCGAAACCTTGGAATTTCAATACCATTACAAAGTTCTCCCCAAAAGCATTATCTCCCGCTTCATCGTCATCAGCCACGAAAAAATTCATAACCAAATCTATTGGCGCAGTGGCGTAATGCTGCAATATCAAGAAAACAACGAAATCTACAACATCGCTCGGATCAAAGCCGATCCCGAAGACAAAAAAATCTTCATCACCATTAGCGGACGTAAAGAAACCCGCCGCTTATTTCTCGGTATTCTCCGTGATGTCTTCCAAAAAATCCACAAAAGTCTTCCCAATCTCGAAATCACCGAATGGGTTCCCGTCCCCAACCATCGCAACCATCCACCCCTCGACTACCAAGAACTCCTCGGACTCGAAGCGATGGGTAAAAGCACAGTCCCTATCGGCAAACTAAAATTAGACCTCGATTTGCGTCAACTACTTGATGGATATGAAGATATAAGAACTCGACAAAGACAACAAATAGACAAAGGAATTATTGAACCAGCCCCCATTAAGGAACCAATTATGTCAGAAAGCATTAGAAACCAAATATTTATTAGCTACAGTCATCAAGATGCAGAATACTTAGCAGAACTGCTAATACAACTAAAACCCTATATTCGTCGTGCAGAAGATTTCATCGTTTGGGATGACACCAAAATCAAACCTGGCGCAAAATGGAAAGCCGAGATTGAAGAAGCATTAGCCACGGCTAAGGTTGCTATCCTGCTAGTCAGCCCTGACTTTATAGGCTCTGATTTCATCCACAAACATGAGCTCCCTCCCTTACTCAACGCAGCCGAACAAAAGGGATTAACCATTATCTGGATTCCAATTAGTGCAAGCTCATACAAAATAACCGACATCGAAAAATACCAAGCTGCTCACCCTCCAAATAAACCCCTCGACACTCTAAATAAGCCAGAACCTAACCAAGCTTGGGTGAAAATTTGCGAAGAAGTCGAAAAGGCAATAAAATAGAGACCTATGTCAACATTAACCAAATTCAACTTAAATGTTATGGAAATAGGGAGCAAATTAGGCATTGAACTAAAGCTTCCCTCTGGTAAATAGACTTTGCTAACTTCAGAGGCGATCGCAACCTCTTCCAAATTAACAATGATGGCATAATACCAACTTGCACCTGTTGCTGCCAATATTAACAGCAATAAACCTAAAGTAATACACAATTTATTTCTTAAGTAGAATAAAAATTTCTTTGTAAATCTGCGATCATATCTTGCGATCGCCTAAGTTTTTCCGAGCTAATCCTCGGTTGGCATATCTTTTAGGACTTATGCATTAACCTGAATTTCCCACCACTTTCAGTTTTTGCATAGGTAGAGATTGCTGATTTGTCTGTTAACAAATCCTAAAAGTGCTTTGATAGTTTTTCCACAGGATGATTAAGATATAGGTATTTGACCTGACGGGTGTCGATACTCATGGTGCAAGACCAGATTTTGCTGAATGATTGGCATGTAATAGCGCGATCGCAAGACCTCCAACCTGGAACAGTCCTGCACAAGCGCTTATTAGGCTCAAATATAGTGCTTTGGCATAATGGCGACAAAGTTTTAGCTTGGCAAGACGTTTGCCCTCATCGTGGTGCTCGTCTTTCTCTAGGATATGTCAATAAAGAAACTCTTGTTTGTCCTTACCACGGTTTAGCCTTTAATAGCGAGGGAAAATGTGTACTAGTTCCGGCTAATCCCGACCAATCGCCCCCTGCCCAAGCTTGTGTTAAAACTTACCAAGTTCAAGAGCGTTACGATCTGCTCTGGGTTTGTTTAGGGACACCAAAACAAGACATAGCTCCGTTTTCTGAGTGGTACGATCCGGTCTATCAAAAGATTTTCTGTGGCCCTTACTACTATCACTCTAGCCCTTTGCGGGTGCTAGAAAATTTCATCGATCCGGCACACTTCCCAATTATGCATTCGGGATTATTTGCCCACGCCAGTCATCCTGAGTTGACGCACTATGAATTAGAGTCTCTTCCAGATGGGATTAGTTTCAAATGTGGTTTGTGGGAACTAGATTTTAATTCCGGTAATCCTCTTTCTGCACCGCTGATTTTCAACACTTACGATTACCGCATTTTCCGTCCGCTAGTGGCATACTTTAAACTTGGGCCTGGAGATCGTCGTTTAAATATCTTCTATACAATTACACCAGTCGATGAAGATGAGTGCGTGGCGCAATATTGGTTAATGGTAAACAGTGCCCGTGAAGTAAAAGTGGAAGTCTATCTAGATATTCAAAATCAAGTTGCTAGTCAAGATATTGCCATTGTCGAGTCCCAGCAACCCCGACGCTTACCTTTGGATTTGCAAGCAGAAGTACATTTAGCGAGCGATCGCTATTCTATAGCATACCGAAAGTGGCTCAAACAACAAGGTGTTACTTTCGGCACTATTTAGAACTTGGCGATGCTTGTCATTATGATTAAGAAAAAAGATTTAGATAAAATTGGTTTAGAAGCTAACTCCCTTAAAGAGTTTAAAAAACGGTAGATTGTTAACTGCTCTACCGTTTTTTATGTATATTGAATGCGGTAATCAAAAGTCAAAAGATATTTTTCCTAGCTTTCATGTCAAGGTGAATTTTGGGTATTTATTTATTGATCCACAGGTGTTAGTTTTAAAGGATACAATGGCTCAGATCCATTTAATTGCCAAATTCTAAATACCAATACAACAGCTACAGTTAACCACACACAAGAAAATGATAAAGTCATTCCTGCTATAGGATTAGTTTGCCAATAAATTGCCGTCACCACTACAGCAGATAACCAAGGGCCTAAAATAACTACAGGTACAGCAGCACCTAATCTCCGTTCTACAGTAAAAATCGTATTCCAAGTATCCCCTAAAGCCAAATGTACCACAAACAAAATTAAAGGCAACACTAAAAACTGGTGATTCATTTGCTGCCAAACCAATACAGAAGAAATTACCCGCAAAACAGCAATTATCATCCAAACTATCGGAAATACTAAAGGTGGAGGAGACCATCTTGGTCTGATTACCTGGTCATAGGTCTGACGAGAACGGGTATTATCTAAAAGAGAAAAAATTCGAGAACGGATACTTAATAGAGCAAAAAATAATCCAGTCCATAAAGTGCTAAACCAACTGGGAAAAGAAGAATTATTATCAATGATCAATACTAATTTTTCCATTCCTAGCAACACGAGAATCATCACTAATATTTGTAGGGTAGTCCCTAGCGTATAAACTAAAGCTGCTCTGACATCTAGTTCTTGTGTAGTAGCTATTGATTTGTTTAGAGACTGTTGTTTATTCCCAGGTTTTACCCCCATCACTGTATTAACGAACTGTTCAATTATTCCACTATTATTGGATTGATTCATAATTAAGAGATTGCGCGTAGTTGGTAATTAGTAGTAATAAGTCATTATATGATATTCTAATAATTAAAAATAATTTTTGTAGCTCTTTTCACATCAGAGTTTATAAGTTCCGAATCTAATGTATAGTCTTTCGTGAGTGAGATTGAGGAAAAAACGTGGAATTTCAGAAGTTATTGTATATTTTTACTCTAGTAAATATTGCTACATTTGCTCTGAGCGTACCTGTATTTGCTCAAATTACACAGACTCCCTTTAATTCTTCACAGTCGAATTGTCGTGCAACTAAAGTAAATACTCCCATTTTCAAAGAACCTTCAACATCATCCCACGCTATCAAAATATTGTCGGCAAAAACAAGGATTACTTTAGCATATATACCAGTTAGCGGAGATAGATTTGTCCGAATTAAATCTCCAACTTCCGGGTTTATTCAAACTGCTGTGCTGAAATTTTGTCAGACGAATAACAACGCTCAAAACATCTGGAATAAACCTACTATTGGCAGTGTATGTCGGCAAATTGTACGACAGGAAACTATACGTCGCCAACCAAGTACAAAAGAACCTTTTATTACAACACTTTATCCAAACACAATTGTGTTTGTGAACTTGGTTACAGGTAATATCGTTAAGTCATACAAATCTGAAAATTACATTTGGGTAGAAATCGACCTTTCCAGAAGTTTCCCTGGAGAATTATCTGGTAATGGTTGGATGGTCAACACTGACTTAGTAAATACTCCTGGATTAAGCAGTCTGGCTTATTGTGGTTAGTAATTTATTTCTAAGTATGTTACCCAGGTATGGGACTTCCAAATAAAAAAATAATCAATCGTTTAGGTAAGCTGTTCTTGAGCAGGGGGAGCAGGGGAGGCAGTTCTTGCTGGGGGAGAAAGAGTTTTCAGATTTTTGCACAGATGCAAGAATCATAACTAATCAGCCGGACATGATATGAATGGCCAATATCACTACACCGAAAACCTTGTACGTTTGCCTGGTGTTGGGATTTTCTATCCTACGATCAAAGTTGACTCAGTTAGCCGCAACCGATTATTTTTTGGATTACGAGAAGATGCTATTGTCTACATCTCTAGCCATTTTGACTTTACCTGAGTAATATTCAAAGGCAATGAAAGTCGAAAATGAAACGTCCAAATCGCCTTGCTTGGATGTCCGCGATCGCTTATGCAATTTGAGTGATATTATGTGCGGTTAAATAGCCTTAGTCACTAAAAACCCCACCCTATTTAAGGGGTGGGGTTTTTTGTAACTTCCAAATAAGAGTTAATATCATAAGAGAGGACTTTAACCTCATCGCTAAAATTTGCCAAATCCCATAATGTGATAAGCAAGACAAGCAGTATCAAAGTAGTTGCGGTAATTGACATCCTGATAATGGCTATGGATTGGATCGGCGTCATTTGCTGTGTTTGTTGGTGCAGCAATGTAGTTATTATCGACTGTTTTAGTGGTAGCAATTCCAGGTACAATATTTGCAAAATTTATTAAGTTTGTAGCTTTCATAGAGTTCTCCTCAACTAGAGCTTGGTACAATTAGTATTCTCTAGTAATACAGTTTTCTTAATTTATATATAAGCCGAAACCTTCTGCACTTGGATCGCCTAATAGGTAGATTTAGTGTTCATCCATTTGGATGAGCTACTTGACTCCAAAGTTGTAAAATCGAGGCTAAAATCCTTTGTCAAAGTCAATTTTTTTAACGAACCACTCCAGGCGCAGAGAAGCCAGTGCGCCCTTGCGGTTCCCCGACTTGTACTCCTACGGAGAAGCAAGCTACGCGTAGCGTCTCCCCTTCTCCCAAAGGCAGAGGCTAACGCCAAGGGAGAAGCAACTGGCGCGACACCGAGAGAAGAAAGAAATGCTTAACCCAAGCGTATTGCCCTTTGTCCAGCGCTTTGCAAGCCCACCGCCAACCCAGGTAAGGCTGAACGTCGCCACGTGAACCAATCGTTAGGATTGTAATGTGCATATTGTATGGTTTGTTACCACAGATGTTTTAATAGGGAATTTAAGAAAATTAATTATATTTTTTACTTTAGCTGAAAAATAAGTAAGTATTAACACTTATGATACTGAAACGAAGTAGTTATAGTGAAAGTCGAAAATGAAACGTCCAAATCGCCTTGCTTGGATGTCCGCGATCGCTTGTGCAATTTGAGTGATATTATGTGCGGTAAAATAGCCATAATATCCCCGTTAAAGCTGCGTGGAAGAGAGCTTAGGTAGATTTTTTATTTTCGTTATCGTTTCAATGTTCAGCATGGAAACGACAACTAGTTTAACCTTTCTGTCAACGAGAATGATAATTTCCTTTGCCCTTGGCAATGTGTCAGCGATCGCGAGGGTTTTACTTAGTTAGCTTTCATTAGGCAATCACAGTAATATTTGCACTAGTAAGCAGCGCCTGATTCGATAACTGGGCGATCTGAACTTGTGCAGCACTACCAACCCCATCTTTATCAAAGAATAGGTTCCCCGTAGCTTGATTGTAGATAAAGCGATCGCCTGCGGTTGTCGCATTGGTACCAAGTCGGAATAAGTTGGAATCGAGTGTAGTATTCTGAGATTGGCCCAGTCCAAATTCTGCTTTAGAAAGGAAGATAGTATCATCTCCAACAGTAAAATCAGTAATAGTATCATAGCCTCCAGTGCGGCTACTAACCAGGTTGAAGCTATCTCGCCCAGTTCCACCAGTCAGCACATCTCGACCAATTCCACCAGCTAGTAAATCATCACCTGTACCACCGAACAAGGTGTCATTGCCGGAACCGCCAATTAGATTATCGCTACCATCAACTCCATTCAAGACGTTAGCACCAGTATTTCCCGTCAGGATGTTATTGAGACTATTACCAGTACCATTGATTGCCGAACTTCCAGCCAGAATCAAGTTCTCTAGGTTATTTCCCAACACCCAACTCACCGAAGACTTAACTAAATCTATGCCTGCATTTATGCTTTCAGTAATCGTATCGCTGAGGTTGTCTACGGTGTAAGTGTCATTGCCAACTCCACCGTCGAAACTATCAATTCCCGCACCTCCATCCAAGATATCGTCACCGAAACCACCGAACAAGGTATCATTGCCGGAACTGCCAATCAGATTATCGCTACCATCTTCTCCTTTCAAGACGTTAGCGCCAGTATTTCCCGTGATCATGTTATTGAGACTGTTGCCAGTACCATTGATTGCCAAACTTCCAGTCAGGGTCAAGTTTTCCAGATTAGCTGCCAATACCCAATTCACCGAAGACTTAACTAAATCTGTACCTGCATTTAAGCCTTCAGTAACACTATCGCTGAGGTTATCTACGATGTAAATGTCATTGCCGACTCCACCATCGAAACTCTCAATTCCTACACCTCCATCCAAGGTGTCATCGCCTGCACCACCAATTAGGCTATCATTGCCTGCACCACCAATTAGGCTATCATTGCCATCAACTCCATTCAAAATGTTAGCGGCAGTATTCCCAATTAAAATGTTATTAAGGCTATTACCAGTACCATTGATTGCCGAGCTTTCAGTCAGAGTCAAGTTTTCCAGATTAGCTGCCAATACCCAATCCACCGAAGACTTAACTAAATCTGTGCCTGCATTTATACCTTCAGTAATCGTATCGCTAAGGTTGTCTACGATGTAAGTGTCATTGCCGATTCCACCATTTAGACTGTCAGTTCCTGCACCTCCATCTAAGGTGTCATTGCCGGAACCTCCCAACAAGGTGTCATTGCCGGAATCACCAATTAGGCTATCATTGCCATTATCTCCACTCAAAGTGTTAGCGGCAGTATTCCCAATTAAGATGTTATTAAGACTGTTACCAGTACCATTGATTGCCTCGGTTCCAATCAGGGTCAAGTTTTCTAGATTAGCTGCTAACACCCAATTAACCGAAGACTTGACTAAATCTGTGCCTGCACTGGCAGATTCAATAATCGTATCGCCAATGCTGTCCACAGTATAAGTGTCATTGCCTTTACCACCAATGAGACTGTCATCTTTTCCACCACCATCTAAGAAATCATTTCCATCGCCGCCATCAAGGGTGTCGTTATCACCTAATCCTTGGAGGGTGTCATTGCCCAGCAATCCTGAGATAATATCCTTTTTTACAGTACCAGTCAGGTTGTCTGCTACTGTTGTGCCATTAATCACATTAGGGATTTGATTAATGGTATTAACCACTGTCAATGCAAAAATATCGCTGACTGTTGCCGTTCCATCACTGGCAGTAACTTTGATGTTGAGGCTACCAACGTTATTATTTGTAGGAGTACCACTGAAGGTCGTGCCATTGAAGGTCAACCAAACAGGAAGTGGATTACCATTTTCCAAAGTGGCGGTGTAAACGAGGTTATCTCCCGCATCGACATCAACGAAGGTGTTTGCTGGTAGAGCGAAACTGAAAGCGGTGTTTTCTGTAGCAATTTGGTCAGCAATAGTATTTGCCACTGTTGGGGCATCATTGGTATTAGCCACTGTCAATGCAAAAATATCGCTGACAGTTGCTGTTCCATCACTGGCGGTAACTTTGATGTTGAGGCTACCAACGTTGTTATTAGTTGGAGTACCACTGAAGGTGATGCCATTGAAGCTTAACCAAACAGGAAGTGAGTTACCATTTTCCAAAGTGGCGGTGTAGACGAGGTTATCTCCCGCATCTACATCAGCCAAGGTGTTTGCTGGTAGAGCGAAGCTGAAGGCGGTGTCTTCTGTCGCTGTTTGGTCAACAATGAGGTTGGTAACGACTGGGGCATCATTGGTATTAGCTACTGTCAATGCAAAAACATCGCTGACAGTTGCTGTTCCATCACTGGCGGTAACTTTGATATTGAGGCTACCAACGTTATCATTTGTGGGAGTACCACTGAAGGTGGTGCCGTTGAAGGTCAACCAACTCGGAAGTGAGTTACCATTTTCCAAAGTAGCGGTGTAGATGAGGCTATTTCCGGCATCCACATCAGCAAAGGTGTTTGCTGGTAGAGCGAAGCTGAAGGCGGTGTCTTGTGTCGCTGTTTGGTCAGCAATGGTATTCGCTACTATTGGGGCATTGTTAACGAGAGAAATGGCAATGGTACTATTGCTACTGAGAGTATTACCACTTACACCTAAATCATGCACAAATATATCAGTATAGCCATTGGTATCTCCGCTAACCAAGTTGCTGGCAGAGGAATGAAATACTACATAGCGCCCGTCAGCAGAAATAACAGGAAATTCTCCTCCTTGGGGAGAGAAGCTAGGTGATTCGGAGTTATTACCTTGATTGCCGCTTGTTGATAGAGAAACTAGGGTGGTTGTTCCTGCAACCAAATCGCGCACAAAGAAGTCATTACTACCGTTAGTATCTCCACTAACCAAGTTGCTGGCGGCAGAGCGAAACCCCACATAGCGACCGTCAGCAGAAATGGTAGGAAACTCTGAGCCATTATTGCCCTGGCTACCACTTGAAGATACCGAAACCAGTGCAGTGGTTCCCATCACTAAGTCGCGTACAAAGATGTCACGTGTGCCATTAGTATCTCCAGTTACTAGGTTACTAGCAAGAGAGGAAAAAACGACATAGCGACCATCACCAGAGATGGCAGGGTTATTGGACGGAAAACTGCCTGGAGTGCCATTAGTAGATACTGCAACTCGGTTGGTGGTTCCTGTAATTAGGTCGCGGACAAATATTTCCTCAAAGCCGTTAGTATCTCCAGTTACTAAGTTACTAGCAGCAGAAGAAAACACCACATAACGCCCATTAGCAGAGATAGTAGGGTTGTAGGAGACATTATTACCTTGCTCACCACTTGAAGAGGCTGAAACTAAGGTCGTAGTTCCTGTACCTAAATCGCGCACAAATATGTCATAGTTGCCATTGTTATCTCCACTCACCAAGTTGCTGCCATAAGATTGAAATACTACGTACCGTCCATCAGCAGATATACTAGGGTTGAAAGAAAAGAGATCAGCTTTCTCACCGCTTGAGGATACTGAAACCATAGTGGTTGTTCCTATAACCAAGTCACGCACGAAGATGTCTTCAGATCCATCCTTACGGTCTCCGCTTGCTAAGTTGTCAGCAGTCGAAGAAAACAGCACATAGCGCCCATTAGTAGAGATACTAGGGTTGTAGGAAGAACCATTGCCTTGATTACCATTTGAGGATACCGAAATCAGAGTAGTTGTTCCTGTAACCAAGTCATGTATGAAGATGTCGCTACTGTTGTTAGTATCCCCACTCACTAGGTTGTCAGCAGTCGAAGAAAACAGCACATAGCGTCCATCAATAGAGATAGTCGGGTTGATAGAGTTACTATTACTCTGATTGCCACTTGAATTTACTGAAACACGAGTCGTTGTCGGTAGTACGCTATCTGATACGGTGAATCCAAAACTATCACTGGTAGTACTACTTCCATTTTGGCTATACGTGACGCGGTTGTTGTTGATGTCATCTTGGGTAAAAGTCCTGTTAACTGTTAAAGCATTACTGTTCAACCGTAGTGTCCCGTTAGTTGGCAGGGATGTCAGGGTATACATTAGTTGCCCTGCGGTGTTATCCTGGTCGGTGACTAGCAGCATAGCGCTGGTAACTGTCACTATACTGTTTTGGTCAACTGCAATGCTGCTGTTGTTGACCAGTAGCGGAGCATCATTAAGATTATTGACGTTTATAGTTAGTACTTGTTCATAGCTTAGTCCCCCTTGGTCAGTGGTACGAACTCGGATATTGTAAGAAAATTTGGTTTCGTAGTCCGGTGAGCTGTTAATCCGTAACTCGTTACCCACAATCGTAAAGGCGCTGTTATCAGTGCTGCCTGTACCTGAAACTAGGGTGTAGCTGTGGGTGTTGTTTGCATCGGGATCAACAGTGCTAAAGTTGCCAATTACTGCGTTGGCAGAAACATTCTCGTTAACACTAGTGGCACTCAAGCTCAGGTCAGTGGGAGTACTGTTCAGGTCAAGTTGAAAAAGTTCTTGCCCAGTGTTACCGTTGTCAGCAAAAAAGTAGAGTTTGCCATTAGCGTAAGTTAGGTTGTTAGGATTAGAGCCAGATAAGCCAGGGTAGATATCCTTAACGCGGACAGTACCAGCCTCGGTACCATCACTTTTCCACAGTTCCCGACCCCCACTGCTGTCGGTGGCACTGAAGTACAGCATACCGTTGACATTCGTCAGATATTCTGGGTAAGAGCTACCCGTGCCAGTATTAATATCCTTAACGCGGACAGTACCAGCCTGGGTGCCATCGCTCTTCCACAGTTCTTTGTCTCCATTGCTGTCGGTGGCAACGAAGTACAGCGTACCGTTGACATTCGTCAGATATTCTGGGTAAGAGCTACCCGTGCCAGTATTAATATCCTTAACACGGACAGTACCAGCCTCGGTGCCATCACTCTTCCACAGTTCATTGTCCCCACTGCTGTCGTAGGCACTGAAGTACAGCGTGCCGTTGACATTCGTCAGATTTTGCGGGGAGGAGCTACCCGTGCCAGTATTAATATCCTTGACGCGGACAGTACCAGCCTCGGTGCCATCACTCTTCCACAGTTCATAGTCTCCACTGCTGTCGGTGGCTCTGAAGTACAGCGTGCCGTTGACATTCGTCAGATATCCTGGGTAAGAGCTACCCGTGCCAGTATTAATATCCTTAACACGGACAGTACCAGCCTCGGTGCCATCACTCTTCCACAGTTCATAGTCTCCACTGCTGTCGGTGGCAACGAAGTATAGCGTGCCGTTGACATTCGTTAGATTGTTCGGGTTAGAGCTACCCGTGCCAGTATTAATATCCTTGACGCGGACAGTACCAGTCTGGGTGCCATCACTCTTCCACAATTCATAGCCCCCACTGCTGTCGGTGGCACTGAAGTACAACGTGCCGTTGACATTCGTTAGATATCCTGGGTTAGAGCTACCCGTGCCAGTATTAATATCCTTGACGCGGACAGTACCAGCCTCGGTGCCATCACTCTTCCATAGTTCATTGTCCCCACTGCTGTCAGTGGCAATGAAGTACAACGTGCCGTTGACATTCGTTAGATTTTGCGGGGAGGAGCTACCCGTGCCAGTATTAATATCCTTAACGCGGACAGTACCAGTCTGGGTGCCATCACTCTTCCACAATTCATAGCCCCCACTGCTGTCGGTGGCACTGAAGTACAACGTGCCGTTGACATTCGTTAGATTGTACGGGCTAGAGGAGACTGTAGCAGTATTAATATCCTTAACACGGACAGTACCAGTCTGGGTGCCATCACTCTTCCACAGTTCAGTGCCCGCACTGCTGTCGTAGGCACTGAAATACAGCGTGCCGTTGACATTCGTCAGATTTTGCGGGGAGGAGCTACCCGTGCCAGTATTAATATCCTTAACGCGGACAGTACCAGCCTCGGTGCCATCACTCTTCCACAGTTCATTGTCCCCACTGCTGTCGTAGGCACTGAAGTACAGCGTGCCGTTGACATTCGTCAGATTTTGCGGGGAGGAGCTACCCGTGCCAGTATTAATATCCTTAACGCGGACAGTACCAGCCTCGGTGCCATTACTCTTCCACAGTTCATAGCCCCCACTGCTGTCATAGGCTGTAAAATACAGCGTGCCGTTGACATTCGTCAGATATTCTGGGTAAGAGCTACCCGTGCCAGTATTAATATCCTTAACGCGGACAGTACCAGCCTGGGTGCCATCACTCTTCCACAGTTCATAGCCTCCACTACTGTCGGTGGCACTGAAGTACAACGTGCCGTTGACATTCGTCAGATTTTGCGGGGAGGAGCTACCCGTGCCAGTATTAATATCCTTAACGCGGACAGTACCAGCCTGGGTGCCATCACTCTTCCACAGTTCAGTGCCCCCACTGCTGTCATAGGCTGTAAAATACAGCATACCGTTGACATTCGTTAGATAGTACGGGTAAGAGCTACCCGTGCCAGTATTAATATCCTTAACACGGACAGTACCAGCCTCGGTGCCATCACTCTTCCACAGTTCATAGTCCCCACTGCTGTCATAGGCTGTAAAATACAGCGTGCCGTTGACATTCGTCAGATTTTGCGGGGAGGAGCTACCCGTGCCAGTATTAATATCCTTAACACGGACAGTACCAGCCTCGGTGCCATCACTCTTCCACAGTTCATAGTCTCCACTGCTGTCGGTGGCAACGAAGTATAGCGTGCCGTTGACATTCGTTAGATTGTTCGGGTTAGAGCTACCCGTGCCAGTATTAATATCCTTAACACGGACAGTACCAGCCTGGGTGCCATCACTCTTCCACAGTTCATAGTCTCCACTGCTGTCGGTGGCAACGAAGTATAGCGTGCCGTTGACATTCGTTAGATTGTTCGGGTTAGAGCTACCCGTGCCAGTATTAATATCCTTGACGCGGACAGTACCAGTCTGGGTGCCATCACTCTTCCACAATTCATAGCCCCCACTGCTGTCATAGGCTATAAAATACAGCGTGCCGTTGACATTCGTCAGATTTTGCGGAGTTGAGGAAGCTCCACTGGTATTGATATCTTTTATGAGGCTAATTGATGCTTCTTCTGCCATAACCGTTTTTCCTTAAACCTTTAGATAAGAATCACAAGCGAAATCAGGCGTTGGTAAACGCCCAAGGTGCGATCGCTATTTTTCTTGGTATGTAAAAATGCGATCGCTTAATTCACTAGCTTCGCTTTTTTTCAAATTAAACAGCCTCAGCAAATATGTCTAATTTGATACTTTGCTTATATAAACCCCATTGGTTTAATTGACATAAGCACTCCACATCGACCAATATCGACACGAATATGAACATAATCCGTTAGAGCGAATGAAAGAGAAATCTTGGTGGTTGTCTCGGCTGAACTTGGTCGATCCTCGTAAATTGCTGAAGGTATTGATAAAGTTAATTAGATTTTTGACTTTACCTGAAAAATAAGTAAGTATTAACACTAATGATAATGAAACTAAGTGATTATAGTTAAAGTCAAAAATGAAACGTTCAAATCGCCTTGCTTGGATGGGAGCGATCGCACTAGCTGCGATCGTTTTACTTAGTTTGATTGCGGCTCCCAATAATACTAAAATTAACGCCGGCTCTACCTATAACCGCAACTCTGATGGCTATGGTGCTTGGTACGCTTTTATGCAACAACAGGGAATTTCTATTAAGCGCTGGCAAAAGCCTTTTAGTGATATTCAGCCAGAAAACAGCCCAGTTACCTTGCTACAGGTAGGCGGCTATCCCAGAGAGGCGACACTGGATAGTCAAGAGCGGGAATGGGTAGAAAAAGGGAATACTTTGGTAATTTTGGGTGCGAAGGCGCGGGTTACAGAAGCGGAGTTTAGCACTATGCAAAAATCTCCTGAAGGTGATATTAAAATTGATACACGTAGACGATATAAAAAAGCTAACTCCCAGCAAGTTAATTTAGGCGATCGCTTTGGTGCTGTTGTCTGGAAACAAAATTACAAAAAAGGAAAGGTGATTTTTTCTACTACTGCTTATTTAGCTGCCAACGCCTACCAAGATTATTTAAGTAATTTCAAGTATTTAGCTAGTTTGGTTACTGAAAAAAGTAACACAGTCTTTGTCGATGAATACATCCACGGCTATAAAGATGCTGATGTCAGGAAGAAAGAAAGCGAAGGAGATTTATCTAGCTTTTTTGCCAAAACTCCTTTACTTCCAATATTGATCCAGGTAGGTATCCTGCTATTAGTGCTAGTTTGGGCGCAGAATCGCCGCTTTGGTAAGCCAGTAGCTTTAGATACACCAGTTGTAGATAATAGCTCGGCATACATCCAAGCTTTAGCTGGGGTGTTGCAGAAAGCTGATACCACAGACTTTGTTGTTGAAATGGTGGGTAAACAAGAACAACTACAACTCCAAAAAGCGTTGGGATTAGGACAAGTACTTTTAGAACGTCAAGCCTTGATCGATTTCTGGATGGAAAAAACAGGCGCAAGTGCAGCAGAACTAGATACAGTTTTAAAGCTACAATCTCGCAAACAACCCATCAGTGAACGAGACCTGTTAAGCTGGTTGGGGAAATGGCGAACCATTAGGGAAATTAAAAATTAAAAATTAAAAATTAATTTTTTGGAATTATGCATAGTATTTCTGCGTTAGTTATTTATCAATAAAAAATATGAGTGAAACACATCCTATCTTAATTCGGCTTGGTCAAGGTCTTAATCAAGTAATTGTCGGACAATCTAGTTTAATACAGCAACTTTTAGTAGCACTGCTAGCGGGTGGACACGTAATTTTAGAAGGAGTTCCCGGAACTGGGAAAACCCTATTAGTAAAAGTGTTGGCGCAGTTAATTCAAGGGGAGTTTCGCCGGATTCAATTAACACCTGATGTTTTACCTTCAGATATTACTGGTACAAATATTTTTGACTTGAATAGCCGCAATTTCACTTTGAAAAAAGGGCCAATATTTACCGAAGTACTGCTAGCAGACGAAATCAACCGTACTCCGCCCAAGACACAAGCAGCGCTACTAGAAGCGATGGAAGAGATGCAGGTAACGCTGGATGGCGAAAGTTTGCCTTTACCAGATTTATTTTGGGTAATTGCGACACAAAATCCTCTGGAATTTGAGGGGACTTATCCTTTACCAGAGGCACAGTTAGACAGATTTTTATTTAAACTGGTGGTAGATTACCCCGATCAAGCTGCTGAAAAGCAAATGTTACTCAATCGTCAGGCGGGTTTTGCAGCACGACGTTTAGATATTAGCCGTTTGAAACCAATCGCAACAGTAGCCGACATTTTGCAAGCACGACAAGCAGTCAAAGAAGTTAAAGTATCAGAAGCGATCGTTGATTATTTGTTGGCGTTGGTGACAATATCGCGTCAATATCCTGATTTGACTTTGGGTGCATCACCCCGCGCTACCGGTGCTTGGTTGCAGACATCTCAAGCCCTAGCATGGTTAGCAGGAAGGGATTTTGTAACGCCAGATGATGTAAAAGCAGTTGCATCACCGTTGCTACGTCATCGTCTCATATTGAAACCAGAAGCGATGCTGGATGGTTTACAAATGGATGCGGTAATTGCGTCGGTAATTAATCAAGTACCAGTTCCGAGGTGAAAAAATTAAACCTCTTGCGTAAATCTTTAACCCCTTCTCCCAATTTTGGGAGAAGGGGAGCCAATTTCAGAGTCCCTCTCCCAAACTTGGGAGAGGGATTTAGGGTGATACCATTTCTTTGTGAGGCTGCGTCAAATTTTCTTTCTTCCTTTGTGTTCTACCCTTCGCTTCAAAGATGCTACGCGAACGGGAAGCCACTTCGTGTCTATGCGCCTTTGCGGTTCGTTCCTTATATAATTTGGCGCATCATTATACAGAATTGGTATAAGGGCTAATTGGTTATGATTCCTAATCCAAAATCAGATCGCACCTCTAGATTTGCACTTTTCTGTATAGCTTGAAATATTTATCTCCAATTAAAATAAGGGCATACTTCAATGAGTTATACCAATTCGCAATTCGCAATTCGCAATGACGCTCTCTACGAGACGCTAAAAGCGAACGCGGACTCGCTCTAAGCGAAGCCATGCCGAAGGCTTTACGCTGCGCTAACGCAGTTGAGAAGTTTGTTTAGATGCAGCAAGGCAATCCCTGCTTACATCTGTTGCCTTATTTTAGAGAATTGGTATTAGGGCTAAAAAACACAAGATATGACTCTCAAGCTAAACGTCAAAGACAAAGGAAATTTTCAGAAAGCTTAAGGAAACTTTAAATTGGGACGAAAATATGGTAGGAATAAATTTAAAAGAACATCAAGTTTTTGGATATTTACCAGTGGAAAAAAAACTAGGTATTCTTGTTGTAGATGACCACCAATTAATTTTAACTGGTACGCTCGATGTCTTAAGTCGACAGTATCCCGAAGCTGCTATTATTAAGGCTCAGACGGCAAAAGAGACACTTTCCCAACTTCAATATCAACACTTTGACCTGATTGTGATGGATTTATCAATTCCCGATCGCCAAGGAGAGACAGCAGAAATTGATACCGGAATTAAGCTGCTGCAAACTTTGCTCCAAGAATATCCCCATCAGAATTTTATGGTGCAAACTAGTTATGTGAAGGCGTTAATTCGGATCAAACACGAGATTGATAATCATCAAGCGGGATTTGCGATCGCAGATAAAGGATTACCCGAAGATAAAATGCTAATGCGGGTTAATTTGGCCCTTCATGGTGCAACTCATACGAAAGATATCAAAACGGGAATTGAACTCAAACCAGAATGGTTAGAGGTGTTACGGTTGGCTTTTGAAGAGAGTTTGACAGATAGAGCGATCACTGAACGAATGTATAAATCAGAACGAGCAGTACGCACTTACTGGACGAAGATTCAAGATGTATTGGGAGTGTATCCTGAAGACTGCAAGCAAAGTGGTAAGAATATGCGAATTCAAACTGAAATTCGTTCCCGTGATGAAGGTTTAATTGATTAATCCGGGGAAATTTAATTCGGGAAAAAGCGAGATGAGATTATGTCCGTTTGATTACTTATTAAACTTGAAAAACCCCAAAAAGCCAAAGCTATCCTTTATCTTACCAAGTGAAGCATCTGACACCAATTTGAAAAAAGAATGCGACAGATACATACGGACATACCTTTGTTCTATCTGGCTTTATTAATGCATAAATTTTGAATGCGTGAATTTTAAATTGGTATGACGTGTGGGGGTGCAATGACTGTGAGAATTATAACTAATTATCTAGACATGATATGAGCAGGAGAATCTGGAATTGCATTCGCCAAGAAATTGGGTTGTGGTTACAGGCTGCACCTCCTGGAATCATGGTACTGTTTATGGTGATATTGATACGTATAACTGGAGGAATGCAATCTTGGGAATGGATGCTTTTAGATCGGATGTTATGTCTGCGTCCAGTAGAAAAATTTGATGAACGTGTAGTAATTGTAGGTATCGATGAAAAGGATATTAAGTGGGTTAAGCAATATCCCATTCCAGATGAGAAGATTGCAGAGTTACTCACCAAGCTAGAAACTTATAAACCGCCAGCTATTGGGCTGGATATCTTCAAAAATGTTCCTGTTGAACCTGGTGGTAAAGAACTTGCGCAGGTGTTACAGCAGAATACTAATATTATCGGGATTCAAAAAATATTACCACCCGAAGCAACTTCTCCACCTCAGAATTTGCCACCTGAACGAGTTGGATTTGTAGATTTACCTAATGATAAAGATAGCAAAAATCGACGCTATTTGTTATTTACAACAGACCCTAATAATCCTGAAAATATCAACGAAGATAAATATTCTTTAGCACTGCGGTTAGTTATTAAGTACTTCCAGGCTAAAGGAATTAAATTGGAAACAGGAAAAAATGACCCGAATACAATCAGATTTCAGGGGATTGAATTACCCCGAATCGCCCATAATTTTGGCGGATACGTTAATGTTGATGATGGCGGATTGTCAATTTTGATGAACTTCCGCAATACTTCCAAGCCTTTTCATGTTGTCTCGCTACGTCAGATTTTAAATGGAAAAGTAGATGCAGAATTGTTACGCGATCGCATTATATTAGTTGGCAACCGCAACACGAGTACTGGCGATATTTTTTATACATTCGCATGGTCAAACTTAGAATTAAACGGTCAAATTTATGGTATTGACTATCACGCTCATGCGATCAGTCAAATTCTTAGTAATGTAATTGATAATCGCCCAATGTTGCATAGTTGGGGAGATATAGAAGAGTACGTATGGATCTTTCTTTGGGGTTTTCTGCCGATTTTTATCGGACGGCTTACTCAATCTGTTTGGACAAATCTACTTAGTGTTGGTATAGCGGGAGTTAGTCTGTTTAGCTGCGGGTATGTGATGCTGTGGGTGTGGGGTATATGGATTCCGGTAGCACCTAGTTTGCTGATCTTAGCTGTAAATGGGCTTGGCTTGAGTGCTTTTGCGTTTTACCAACATGATAAATTCTTGCGATCGCAAATTAACGAACGTCAAAACACAATTCAACACACATTTACCGTGATTCATAATGGCCCTTTGCAAACTCTTGCTTATGGATTAAAGCATCTGCGTGCTAATGACATCCCCTACGAACAACTGGTTGGGCAATTTGAAAAACTCGATCGCGAAATTCGGGAAATTGGCGAATTTCTCAAACTCGAAGCATTAACCACAGAAGAGAGTTTGCGTTTAGGTAGCGGATTAATACTTGAGTTGAAACGACCTCTACACGATTTATTATATGAAGTTTATTCAACTACGTTAGAACGTAAAGATTTTGAACATTTTCAAACATTAAAAGTAAAAATTCGCAATTTTGATCCAATTGATGATAAATATTTAAATATAGAACACAAACGGGAAATATGTCTGTTTTTGGAAGAAGCTCTATGTAATGTTGGTAAACACGCTCAAGGAGTTAAGCGCGTTCACGCATCGGGTGTTTATAGCGCAAATAAATACAATTTATCTGTGAAAGATAACGGTTCGGGCATTAAATCAAAACTAGAAAATAAAGGCACAAAACATTTTAAAATGCTTGCTAAACAATTAGGAGGAGAGTTTCGCCGTGAATCCCTTTCTCCACGTGGGACTATATGCGAACTTAGTTGGACACCTACGAAGGAATTTTAAGAAAGAATAAAGGCATTAGTCGCCAGAATTCTGAATTTTGCAAAAGTTTTAGATAACCATACAATCAACAGCATTTACCATGAGTCATCAACATTTCGTATTTTGGCAAAATAAGCGCAGACTTACAAGCTTGGTTGTCGGGGTGGTTTTTCTTCTGACCGCAGTCCCGGCATTTGCTCAGTTTAAACCACGCGATCGCAAACCAGCCAGTGGAAATACCCGTCCAGGTGGTTCGCGTGGATGTTTAGCTAGCGGCATACCACTGACACAGCTTGCACCTCAGACATTTATCGGTAAAACCGCTTCTAAACGTCCAATGTTAGCTTGGTATATGTCAAGTTCTCAAAATGCGCGATTCCAACTGTATGAATTTGATTCAGCTAACACTGTTAAAAAAATTGGGCAAGTTAAAGAAATACCCACAACAGTCGGGATTAACAAACTAAAACTTCCCGTTGATTACCCCGAACTCACAGTAGGTAAAACATATTTATGGCAAATTGCAATTGACTGCGAAAACGACGACACGATTATTAGACGTGCAGAATTTACCGTTATCAATCCTGAATCACTTGCTAAAAACCGATTTACTAGCATTCCAGAAACCATAAATTATTATGTTGAAAACGATCTGTGGTATGAAGCCCTGGAAGAAGCATTAAAAGTAACTGGTAATGGTAAGCTGGGGCAAACTGGGGCAACTTTAGTTAAAGAACTTGCACAGTCCGAAATGCTTATCGGTGATCGCGTAGATCAAAAAAAGATTCAGCAACGAATTGAATATCTCCAGAAAATTGCCAGCGAAAGAATATAGAAAGAGTACGGAGAATAGAAATAGTGAAAATTTTGTGGTTTCCTGTAACAGGATGGTTGGGATGCGTGGGAGCGATCGCAGTTTCTATTCATCCTGCTTTTGCTCAGTTAACTCCCGATAACAGCCTGGGAAAGGAGCGATCGCAAGTCATTCCTATTAATACAAATAATGACCGCATTGAGGGCGGTGCGGCTCGTGGTTCTAACCTATTTCACAGTTTTCAAGATTTTAACGTGGGTGAGAATCAAGGTGTTTATTTCGCCAATCCAGAGGGAATAACCAATATCTTTTCTCGCGTTACTGGTGGTAACTCATCAAATATTTTCGGGAAATTGGGAGTATCGGGTAATGCAAATTTGTTTTTGCTAAATCCCAATGGCATTTTATTTGGTAAAAATGCCAGTTTAGATGTGCAGGGTTCGTTTGTGGGCACAACAGCGAACGGAATTCAGTTTGGAAATCAGGGGGTTTTTAGCGCGACGAATCCTGAAGCAGCACCATTATTGACGATTAATCCTTCGGCGTTGTTGTTTAATCAAATCCAAGCGAATGCAGGAATTACTAATCAATCGCAAGCAGATGCTGGTAAAAATCTGATTGCTGAAGATGTCACAGGTTTAAGAGTAGCAGATGGTAAAAGTTTGTTGCTTGTCGGTGGAAATATCAATATTGATGGTGGGAGTATTCGCACTTATGAAGGGAATATTGAGTTAGCAGGTTTGGCTGCACCAGGAAATGTGGGATTAAATATCGCAAGTGATAATATCAGTTTGACAGTACCTGATGGTGTAGAACGAGCAAATGTTTCACTAAATAACGCGGCAGAAGTTAATGTTCGCGGTACGAATGGCGGGAATATCAAAATTCATGCCCGTGATGTGAATTTGGCAGGAGAAAGTAAACTTAGAGCAGGTAGAGACATAGGTCTAGGAACACCAAATAGTCAAGGTGGTGATATTGAAATTAACGCTACAGGAACCATAAATCTCACTAACGCCAGCTTTATTTCCAACACATTGCGAAAAGACGCTGTTGGTACGTCAGGTGACATTAATATAACTACAGGTTCCCTGAATTTAAGTAAAGATTCATTTCTAGATGCCAGTACTTTTGGGCAAGGGAATTCTGGTAAAGTTTCCATCCTAGCTAAAGATAACATTGCGCTTACAGATAGTAGTGATATTTATAGTTCTGCGGAAGAAGGGAGTGTAGGTAATGGTGGTAGTATTAACATTCAAACAGGTTCTCTCTCTCTCGCACAAGGTTCTGAACTCAACACCAAAACTTTAGGACAAGGAAATGCTGGTAGTATCAATATCAATGCTCGTGATGCCATCAGTTTAGATGGTTTTATAGATACTACTTTAAATGACGGTGAACCAGGTCGAATTTATAGCCGGATTACTAATGATGTCAACCCAGAAGGTACAGGGAAAGCTGGAGATATTCAGATAAAAACAGGTTCTCTCCAATCAACAAATGGGGCATTTATTAGCAGCAGTACCCTTGGTAAAGGCGATGGGGGAAATATTACAATTGATGCTAATGATATTACTTTTGATAGTAGTAGTAGTATTCGCAGCAACGTGTTTGCTGATGGTGTAGGTAAAGGTGGAAATATCCGGGTTAATACTACAACCCTCTCATTATTAGGTGGTTCGAGAATATCTGCCACTGTTTCTGGTAAAGGTGATGCAGGTAATATCTTTGTTAATGCCCGCGACACAATTAAGCTAAATGGGATAGTTGACTATTCGATTGCTGGTATCAAAAGTTATGTGATAGCTGGAGGTGTCGGTAATGGGGGAAATATAGAAATCACAACTGGCTTGCTGTCGTTGACAAATGGTGCAAGTATTGATACAGGTACAGACGGCAAAGGTAACGCAGGTAATATCACCATTAATGCCAGTGGAACTATTAATATAGAAGGTTTTGGGAACATTTTTACCGAACAATTAGGAGAAAGAGAATTACCTAGTAATATTAGTAGTGATGTGAGCTTTGATGGTGTAGGTAAAGGTGGAACTATCCACATTAATACCAGAGAATTATTCTTAAACAACCAAGGTACAATAAGTGCTGATACCTTTGGGCTGGGTGATGGAGGTAATATTTTTATTCAAGCAGCAGAAAAGATTTCCCTCAGCAATACTAATAATATTGATTTCACTCAAATTAGTTCTACTGTTCTTGATAAAGCCAGAGGTAATGCTGGCACTATCAACATTCAAACTAGAGACTTATCATTAGATAATGCTGCGATTAATAGTTACACTTCTGGACAGGGAAATGCTGGTAATATATCGATTAAAGTTGAAGATACTTTATCTTTAAATAATCAAGCATATTTTAGTAGTGCAACTTCAGAATTAGTAGGTAATGGTGGAGATATTGATATCCAAACAGGAAAGCTCTCTTTAGATAATGGCTCTTATTTCTTTGCTAGCACTTCTGGCAAAGGAAACGCTGGTAATATCTCAATCCAAGCAACAGACACAGTTTCTCTTGCCAATAACAGTAGTATAAGTAACAGCATTTCCGAAACAGGTGTAGGTAATGCCGGAAATATTAATATCTTCGCCAAGTCTTTTTCTTTAGACGGAGAATCTGCCGTTTTTAACAGCAATATTGGTGGTAAAGGTAATGCTGGCAATATCTCAATCAATACAAAAGAGAATGTTTCTTTCACAGATAGTTCTTTCCTGAATGCTAGTACATCAGGTGAAGGGAATGCCGGGAATATTAAAATTCAAGCAGGTGGTGCTGTGACATTTTCTGGACGCAATGAAAGACTTAGTAGCGGAATATCTAGCGGCGTGTTGGAAACCGGTGTAGGTAACAGTGGTGATATTGAGATTGTAGCCCGTAGTTTTGAGCTATCTGACGGCGCTGATTTGCTTACATTGTCTGCTGGTAAAGGCAACGTGGGTAATGTTTTAATAACTACATTAGGTGACACAACAATCAAAAATAGTAATATAGCAACATTTATTGCCACAGATGGAAGTGCTGGTAAAATTGCAATTCAAGCAGGTGGTGATGTCTCTATTTCGGGAAAAAGTTCTTTATTCTCCATTCTTAACCTAAATGCAGTAGGTAAGGGTGGAGATATTGAAATTCAGGGGCGTAATTTTTCTTTATCCGATGATGCTGCTCTAAATTCTACTACTGCTGGTAAAGGCGATGCTGGAAATGTGCTAATTAATGCTACTGGTGACATTTCTTTTACAAATGGTTCTAATATCAATGCTGCAACAATTGGACAGGGAAATGCAGGTAACGTCACCGTTAATGCTGGCGGTAAATTCTCTCTTCAGGGGACAACTCTCGATGGTTCTAAGTTGGATACTGGCATCTTTAGCATAGTCGCAATAGATACAGGATTCACAGGTAAAGGTGAAGGCGGCAATATTAACGTTACAGCCCGTGATTTATCTCTTAATGGTGCAGCTTTATCTGCTAGTAGCTTTGGAGATGGAATTGCTGGGAATATTAACATTAATTCAGGTACTGTAAAACTAGATAATAAAGGGGCTATTGGTGCTGTAACTAACTCTAGTGATGGTGGAAATATTAACTTAATCGCTAGAGATTTATTACTATTGCGTGGTAACAGCAATATCACTACAACTGCGGGGTTAGCCAAATCAGGCGGTGATGGCGGTAACATCAATATCAACTCTAAATTTATCGTCGCCAGCCCTGAAGAAAACAGCGACATCAGCGCCGATGCATACACTGGTTCCGGTGGAAGAGTCCAAATCAATTCGCAAGGGATCTTCGGTATCGAAGCGCGTCCAAAGCCAATCGAAAAAAGCGATATTACTGCAAGTTCTGAATTAGGCGTTTCAGGTATAACAAATATTAACGCACCCGATACCAGTTACATTCTAAACAGCTTCACCGGATTACCCCCAAACATCATCGACACCAATGCACTGATCGCTAATAGTTGCATTGTTCGCAGTTCCAAACAAAAGGGTACATTCTTCATCACGGGTTCTGGTGCTTTACGTAGTAGTCCGGGGGATGGATTAATTTCAATCTATTCTACAGGTGAAGTGCGTAATGTTGAACCAACATCGCAGACTTGGAAAAAAGGCGATGCAATAGTTGAACCACAAGGGCTTTATCGACTTGCTGATGGACGCTTGGTACTCAGTCGAGAATGTCAGTGAAGCAATTTTTAGATGAAAGGGCGGTTAAAAGCCACATTTTACAGAAGCGAAGTTGTTTTACCAAGACATAGCGATCGCTATGACAACATTACTGATAAAATATGCAAAATGCGAGAACTTTACCCAGCGATCGAGCCTTACTTAGAAAGTAATTTACAGGTTTCCGACCTTCATACTATCCATTTTGAAGAGTCAGGAAACCCGCAAGGTCAACCCATCGTTTTGCTGCATGGGGGCCCTGGTGGTGGATGTCCAGCTTTTTATCGGCAATATTTCCACCCAGAAAAATGGCGGTTAGTCATGTTTGACCAGCGCGGTTGTGGTCAAAGTACTCCCCATGCTGAATTACGAGAAAACACCACTTGGGATTTAGTCAGTGATATCGAAAAACTGCGCCAACATTTAGGTATAGAAAAGTGGGTGATTTTCGGTGGTAGTTGGGGTAGCACTTTATCATTAGCCTATAGTCAAACCCATCCCTCTCGATGCACAGGATTAATTCTGCGTGGGATCTTCATGCTGAGGCAAAAAGAATTGCGCTGGTTCTACCAAGAGGGTGCTAGCTATATTTTTCCTGATGCTTGGGAAGAATATCTCAAACCAATTCCCATAGATGAACGTGATGATCTGATCGCAGCATATTACAAACGTTTGACCGATCCAGATTTAGAAATTCAATTAACAGCAGCGCGTGCTTGGTCAATTTGGGAAGCTAGTACCAGTAGACTTTTCTTAGACCCAGAACTGATGCAAAAGTTTGGCGAGAGTGAATTTGCTTCCGCTTTTGCTCGGATTGAATGCCATTACTTTATGAATAAGGGATTTTTGGAAACAGAAGATCAATTACTCTTAAATGTAGACCGCATCCGCCATATTCCGGCTGTAATTGTTCAGGGACGCTATGATGTAGTTTGCCCAATGATATCAGCTTGGGAATTACATCGCGCTTGGCCAGAAGCGGAATTTATAGTGGTTCCTGATGCCGGACATTCGATGAGCGAACCAGGAATTTGCAGTGCTTTGATTGAGGCAACAGATAATATTTAATTCGGTTGAATATTTAGCCTGTGGGACGGGGGAGTTCGCGAAAGGAGTGGATGTAAGACAAACTCACGACAAGAAATCCTTAGCAAATGCAAAGGGATTATGCAGCAATAGGGTTCAGTTAATGCCAAAAACCTTAAACTGTGTAGGTTGGGTTGAGGAACGAAACCCAACATTTCCGAGGCTTTGTTGGGTTGCGCTTTGCTTAACCCAACAAAGCAATTTTTCACAAAGCCAAGGGTATTGGATTATGCAGCAATAGGGTTCAGTTAACGCCAAAAACCTTAAACTGTATAGCGACTGTTTTAAAAGTCAAGCGCGTAGCCCGTCGTAGACATCGGTTTGTTTGTGGAGATTTATGAAAGCGATGCCTACGGCGGGCTATTCGGCGTCGCACCTGTGTACTTGATCGCGGTGCGACAAAGTTTGAAGTACTCCAACACGATTTTGGAGTACCTCAACACGACTTTTAAGTACCTCAACACGACTTTTAAGTACCTCAACAC
>NZ_JABXKF010000145.1 GCF_017115165.1 Nostoc sp. LPT
CCTGCTCCCTGCTCCCTGCCCCCTGCCCCCTGCCCCCTGCTCCCTGCTCCCTGCCCCCTGCCCTAAAAGCGATGGGATATTTTTATTATTTGGAAGTCCCTAAAGGGGTTGTATCCCCAACAAAGCTGGTAAATCCAGAGAGGCGAGGTGTTGATAAGCTCGATCTATGAGCCGCTTACCTCTAAGAAAGCCTGTATTAGCTCCAGGACAAATATACTGGAGAGTTTCTGGTGTAAAACGTTCTAACAATAATCGAAGGCTCTGAATTTGTCTTGGCCAGTGAAAGGTTTTAGCTGTCCGTAATGGTACTGCTTGACCATGCGGGTTAGGGAGTAAATGGCGACCAGAGAATAATATACCTCCAAGTTCACTGTAGTAGAGACATGATGAGCCAGGAGAATGCCCTGGTGTCCAAATTACTTGTGTTGCGGTATCAAGATTAAATTCTTGCCTAAAGGTAGTTACGGTTAAGCCTGGTAATAAATACGCTTCTTGCTCTTGAATCAGCACCTCGCAGCCAAAGGCTTGCTGAAATTCAGCAGTCTTGCCAATGGCGCTGCGATGGGTGACAAATAACCAACGCACGCCTCCATGCGATCGCAAAAAATCTTGATTTGTTTTTTCTAGTGCAGGGCAATCTATGAGGATATTGCCTTCATTTCTTACAATAAAATAAGAGGTTCCCCCAAATGTGTCCCGATTGGGTGGAAAGGCAAAAATACTCTCTTGTGCGAAGTTCGATTGCAGAGAACCTGTGCTGAGAACTTCGTCAGGGAAGACAGCCCGTGGCGGCTTAGTTGTATGACTTGGCTGTTGAGGTAAAGGGCACATAATCAAAGAACCGAAACTGAGGAGTCGTGGACAATTTGATTACAGTGCGGAAATTCTCAAGAATTGAAACTTGAGCGTTAACCAGCACTGTTAACCGTTGTGAAAAAAATTGGGATTTGAGGTCTGCCTTGTAGTTAATGCTATGGTGCTGAAGCTACTGGTGGGGCGTTTTGTTAAAATTACTGAAGATAATATGGCATTTTGGTTTCTGTTTATCCTGCTGCTGGGGCTAGCTACTTATCTAATGGTGCAGCGCAGCGTTGCTCGCATCACCCGCACACCAGTATGGTTGTTGTGGCTGGTTTTAATGACACCAGCATTCCTGTTGAGTGGATGGACGCTAATCTACGGTACGAAACAATCTCCACCGCCAGGGCTGATCCTGTGGTCGGTATTTGTCTGCACAGTCTTGTACTGGGTATTGTTTCAATGGGGGCGTCAAGTACCAAGAGATACACAGACCAACGAAGCCCAAACCCAAGCCTCAGAATCGCAGCGGACTATCCAGCCTACCCCAGAACCAATAGTGCGTCCCATTGAACCAACAGAAGAAACCAAACTACGAAATTGTTTTCCTTGGTCTGTATACTACGTTCAAAATATTGAGTATCGACCACAATCTGTGATTTGCCGGGGTCAGTTGCGAACTAAAGCCAGCAACGCTTACCAGCAGATTAAAACTAATATTGAAGCACAATTTGGCGATCGCTTCTTGCTAATCTTTCAAGAAGGTTTCAATGGCAAACCTTTCTTTGTGCTGGTTCCTAACACTCAAGCTGCGAAACAAACAAATACACCACGACGCAACCAAGAACGGTTAACTCGACCAGGATTAGCGCTGATGCTACTAGCAGCTACTTTGATCACTACTACCTTGGTGGGAGTGCAAAATGCTGGTGTTACTCTGCCGCCTATCTGGCAAATTGGATCTTTGTTTAAACTTCTATCTAATTCAGATGTCTTATTCAAGGGATTGCCTTATGCTCTAGGACTGATGACTATTTTAGGCATTCACGAACTTGGACATTATTTGACAGCTAGATTCTACAAGATTCGCTCGACGTTGCCTTACTTTATCCCCGTACCTTTCTTCTTGGGAACATTTGGCGCATTTATTCAGATGCGTAGTCCCATTCCCAACCGCAAAGCTTTATTTGATATTAGTATCGCTGGGCCACTTGCAGGTTTTGTTGTCACCTTGCCATTACTAATATGGGGTTTGGCTCATTCTGATATAGTTTCCCTGACTGAAAAAACCCAACTTTTAAATCCTGATGCCCTCAATCCCAAGTATTCAATTTTACTGGCGCTACTCTCGAAGTTAGCTTTAGGAAGTCAGTTAACAGCAAAATCAGCCCTTGACTTGCATCCAGTTGCAGTAGCAGGTTTTTTAGGACTAGTTGTCACGGCATTAAATTTAATGCCTGTGGGACAATTAGATGGAGGTCACATTGTCCATGCGATGTTTGGACAACGAACTGCGATCGTAATTGGTCAAATTGCTCGTGTGTTGTTGCTGTTACTTTCTTTAGTTCGAGAAGAATTTTTGGTGTGGGCGATTATCTTATTATTTATGCCGTTGATTGATGAACCTGCACTGAATGATGTCACTGAATTGGATAACAAACGTGACGTTTGGGGGTTACTGGCAATGGCTTTGTTGATTGTAATTATTCTGCCATTACCGCAGGCGATCGCTAACTTTTTGCAAATTTAATCAAGTAAACATATCAGTGATCGCGTTCTCAAGCTTTATCGTTTTGCTAATTCTGGAGTCCGCCCCTTTAAGCCAATCATCAATTTCAGCATAAATACTTTTAATATAGGTACTCGCTGCAATAACCATAAACCCAGACGACGAACCACCACCACAGGGAAGAAATTATTAGAGAACATCCGATCTAACAAATCGGTAAAACCTAAAATCGCCAGATTCTCTAACTGGCGCCAGCGTTCATAACCTTTGAGAATCTGAATATCGCCAATATCTTTACCCGCCTTATGCGCGGCTTGAATTACTTGCGCCAAAGCTGCGGCATCCCGAATACCCAAATTTAAACCTTGTCCGCCGACGGGATGGCAATTGTGCGCCGCATCACCAATTAATGCTAGTCGAGGGAGAACATAGCGATCGCTTTGCATGAGTTGCACTTGAAAAACAAAGCGATCCCCTAGTAATTCCAGTTTCCCCATTTGATCGCCATAGCGGCGGCTTAGTTCTGCCAAAAATTGCTCGTCATTTAAAGCACACAAAGCTTTTGCTTCTTCGTGGGGGGCTGTCCAGACAATGCGGCAACGGTTCCCCGGTAAAGGTAAAATCGCAAAGGGGCCGCTAGACCAAAATCTTTCGTAAGCCGTGTTATTGTGGGATTTTTCTGGTTTGACAATGGCGACAATGCAAGATTGCCAATATTTCCAGCCAGAGGTTTTGATTCCAGCCGCTTGCCGAATTGGCGATCGCGATCCATCTGCTGCTACAACTAATTTGCTCTTGACTGTCTTTAGTTGATCGGCAATTTTAATATCAATGGCGACTATATTCTGCTGGTACTGCGTATTTACCACTTCCGCCGGACACAAATAAGTCACATTTGGACAATCTTGGACAAAATCTTGCAACGGCTGCAACAGCGCTTGGTGTTCCGCCACATAACCCAACTCTGCTGTATTTATATCATCTGTGGTAAATTCCACCACATCAGGATAATCGGCATCTGAAAGACGAACTCGGCAATACTTGGCGATTTGCGGCAGCATTTTGTCCCAAACGCCAATTCCTTGATAAATTAGCGACGAAAGCTGATGAACTGCATAAGCTTGTCCCTTCGCTACCGCCACTGATGTCAATGAAGCCTCAATCAGCAAGATACTCAAGCCAGAATCTTTTAAAGCAGAGGCTAGAGTTAACCCAATAATCCCACCGCCGACAATTGCCAAATCATATTCATATCCCCGCTCATTTGGCGGTGTTGGTTGAGGGGAAATTTGCTCAAGCTGCGTTGGGGTCATTATTAAGTTAGGTTACAGCGTCTAACTCTTATTTTGACGCGATCGCGCCTCCTTGAGCAACTTTAAAAGCTAAACTAAGTACAGCATTTCATTAATTCGTAGCGAATTCTCTGCGTGACTCTGCGCTTACCTCTGCGCCCCTTTGCGTTTAAATTTCAACCCTCAATTCGCCACGATTTTACGCAAAGCTGTACTAAGCATTTCTTCTCTCTCTTGCTTCTATTCCTTTGCGTCGTTTGCAGTTCGTTTCTTCTTAATTTTGCAAAAACCCTGAATTATTTGCTGACTCGATAGATTGGTCTAACCTGACGATAAGTATTAAGCAAGCTGAGAAATTTCTGACCATCAAAATTTATCGGGTCAACTTTTTTACCAGAACGGTCTACTAAATGGTGCGTAGTGATGCGATGATCTGGGACTTGACTTTGAGCAATTAACCAAGCAAGAGAATGATATTGAGCTTCCGTGTAGCCGCTATGGGTTTGTTGGCTGCTAGCGTCATAACTATCTGGCGGTGTTTCTAAAGAAACGTGATAAGCAAAATTATTCACAGACGCTGGCAAATTCGGATTAGTCTGCACAGTTTCCACTCCCTCGGAACTCTCAAATACTGAGTTAGCCGCACCAAAAGCCCGCTTTTCTGGCGGTACTAGATAAACCACTGTTCCGTCTAACTTGACTAAAGCATGGTAACTTGCTTGCACACTTTCATCAGTATGGGCTACTTGAAAGAAATTAACTGCGCTAGAAGCAGAATAACCAGTTTCATGGAGGACGATAATTGGTTGATTGTGGAGAGTTACGCCGTTAACATCTTGAACGTACCGTTCTCCATAGTTACTTGGATCAACCGAAGCAACTTGATAATTAGGTCTGTACTGTGCAAAAGCTTGAGTGGTTACATACTTTGCTACAGATTTGTTAGTCTTGACTGGGGACTTGATAACATTTTGAAATTTCTTCTCTGGCTCTTTCGCTAATTGGAATTGCGCCTGAGGATATTGACTGAAAGCTGTAACCTGTGGATTGGATGTACGGGATATTGTCGGATTGTTGTGTAATTTTGTTGCTCGTCCAATTAGCAGCACTACTATTAGAGTGGCGAACATCAGCCAGATTAGTAGCACTCTAGTCACCCAGTCTGTAAACTTCATTTTTCTAATACCCGTAAAACCGTAGATATTAATTTATAGCTAAACTGGCGTGTCAGTCGTAGAGGCGCACTTCTGTAAACCCCTACCGCTTATGGTATCCAAATAATAATCGCTATAATACCTTAATTCTAGTCAAATATACCTTGATAATCCCTGCAATAGTTCTGTTAAAAGCCATTTAATTTCAATGCCGTGGGTAGTGGATTCGTGGGTGTAAAAATCTTCATCGTATAGCGCTCTTAATGATGTTTTACCCACATCCCCTTCACCAACGACTAGCAGTTTAGAAAGATATTACTCTTTAGCTTCTAACCTGGCTCGAAGATAAGTCAAAATTGCCTCCGTTCCCTGCTCAACAATTTCAAGCGGCGGCGAGCTTAATTGTGGATTGTTATCGAGGAATAGAATTATCAATTTGGAGAGTTGGCAGATTTCTGGCGGCAGGCTGCTGAGTTGATTATTAGCGAGGTATAGCATTGTCAAGTTGGAGAGTTGGCAGATTTCTGGCGGCAGGCTGCTAAGTTGATTGTTATAGAGGGATAGCTCAGTCAAGTTGGAGAGTTGGCAGATTTCTGGCGGCAGGCTGCTGAGTTGATTGTTATGGAGGGATAGCCAAGTCAAGTTGGAGAATTGGCAGATTTCTAGCGGCAAGTTGCTGAGTTGATTGTTATCAAGGAATAGCCAAGTCAAGTTGGAGAGTTGGCAGATTTCTGGCGGCAGGCTGCTGAGGTGATTGTTATCGAGGGATAGCTTAGTCAAGTTTGAGAGTTGGCAAACTTCTAGCGGTAGGCTGCTGAGTTGATTGTTATTGAGATATAGCGTTGTCAAGTTGGAGAGTTGGCAGATTTCTAGCGGCAGGCTGCTGAGTTGATTGTTATCAAGGGATAGCCAAGTCAAGTTGGAGAATTGGCAGATTTCTAGCGGCAGGCTGATGAGTTGATTGGCAGAGAAGTCTAGCCTTGTTAAGTTGGAGAGTTGGCAGATTTCTGGCGGCAGGCTGCTGAGTTGATTGTTATTGAGGGATAGCCAATCCAAGTTGGAGAGTTGGCAGATTTCTAGCGGCAGGCTACTGAGTTGATTGGCAGAGAAGTCTAGCCTTGTTAAGTTGGAGAGTTGGCAGATTTCTGGCGGCAGGCTGCTGAGTTGATTGTTATTGAGGGATAGCCAAGTCAAGTTGGAGAGTTGGCTGATTTCTGGCGGCAGGCTGCTGAGTTGATTGTTATTGAGGGATAGCCAATTCAAGTTGGAGAGTTGGCAGATTTCTAGCGGCAGGCTACTGAGTTGATTAGCAGAGAAGTCTAGCCTTGTTAAGTTGGAGAGTTGGCAGATTTCTGGCGGCAGGCTGCTGAGTTGATTGTTATTGAGGGATAGCCAAGTCAAGTTGGAGAGTTGGCTGATTTCTGGCGGCAGGCTGCTGAGTTGATTGCTATCGAGGTCTAGCACCGTTTCCTTTTCCCTGGCAGCTTGTTCAATAACTTGCAACAATTCTTCGTTTGTCATCTGCAAATCTCACCAACTCTGTAGCGATATTTACCAGATTAGTGTATTGCAGGTTATGGAGAATGGGGCTAGATTAATGTATTCTATCTGCGTAGAAACGGCTGTAATATTTAAATTAGCAGGGTGCATAGGCATAGCCCGTTGTAGACATGGCATCCCTTGCAATAACATTCACTCATCCACGAGTATCAAAGACTCATTCACGAGTATCAAAGACTCATCGGCGAGTATCAAAGACTCGTTCACGAGTATCAAAGACTCGTCGGCGAGTATCAAAGACTCATTCACGAGTATCAAAGACTCGTCGGCGAGTATCAAAGACTCGTTCACGAGTATAAAAGACTCGCTCACGAGTATCAAAGACTCGCTCATGAATATCAAAGACTCGTCGGCGAGTATAAAAGACTCGCTCACGAGTATCAAAGACTCATTAACGGAGTTCAAAGGGTGCGTTACGCTTTCGCGCTAACACACCCGAAGATCGCTTTATAATTGCGATCGCAGATTCTTGGTTCTACACCATAGTGAAGTGACACAATGGTCTATAATCCAGATAAATAAGCTTTATAACTCTTCAATCTTGTTGAGAATCAGCCGATTCGTGACAAAGCGGCTATTGTCTTTACTCAATAGTTTAACGATAGACTAAGGTATGAAAAAAAAACGAATTCGGCTTGGAGTTGTTGTTTTACTTTTAACAGTCATAGGAACAATATTTCTAGGGGCATTAACTAAAAGCCCATTTGAAGAAATGGGAACAGAAGTTAAAGCTGTACAACTGCTGTCGAAAAATAATACAGAATCAGAATTGAGAAAACAGGTTAAGAAACCTCTTACTGAAGATTTATATGTTCAGCTTGAGAATTCTTTGAAGTCTCAAAATTGGTTAGCAGCAAATACCCAAACATCCCAACTGATGCTCAATATTGCTAAAAAAGAAAAAGAACAATATTTAACTCCTGACGATATTAATAGTTTTTCTTGTCGAGACCTGCAAAGACTAGACAGACTTTGGGTCGCCAATTCACATAACCGTTTTGGGTTTAGTGTGCAAAAGGAAATATGGATTAAACAGGGAAATCCACTCGATATAAAAGCAAACCCTGCGATAGTTGAGTCGCGAGAAAATGATTATAAAACCTATTTACGGTTCGCTAAGTCAGTTGGGTGGGCGTCGGTAAAAGACAATGAAACGACAAGAGGCGAGTACATTGGTATCGACGACTTAACTTCACGTATAAAAAATGATCCAAATCTGAGAGGGAGCTTACCAGTCTTTGACACAGATCGTATTGCATATACATTTTGGAGAGGGTGGATACGTTGGACTTACCGTCTTCTCTTGCGTTCGCGTGAGTGCGGCTTGTAAAGTCTACCCTATAAGCGTTTCCGAATTTTTAATTATTACAGCACTTTTTATACGACAGAATCAGCATTCTACAAATCCAACGACAAAAGCTCGACTACCTATGCTGCTCAAACTGCTCTGATCTGCCCCAAAGCAGTTTTTTGTTATTGTATTGTTAAAAGTGGATTCTTGCACAAGTACTAACATTAATTGAACCGCGTGTGGTCAGTTCATTCTCGTCAAACACTACCCTTTTCTTTGGGCAACCAAATCCTTTAAACATAGCTGTAGTTAGTAAACGCTATTTTCTGCCCAAAATAAATACAGCGATCGCGCTTTCCCGTAAGAATAAGAATAGCATAATCAATTACAAAAGCAAGATGTTCCTAAATTTCAACGACTTGTGCAAACCCTTCGAGACAATCTCAATGCAGTTTAAGTTTATCGTATTGCACAAACAAATATTGATGTTTATATTGTTGGAGAAACTCCAGATGGTGGTTTAGCTGGAGTTGCAACAAAGCTGGTCGAAACTTAGTATCTCTTACAGAATTTTATCTTTTCTAAATCAATTTAAATTGCAGCCTGTTTATATAAATACTCATCCCAATTCTCTTGATGGAGAGACGGTTTCGTTAGTTTGAGAAGATGGTTTATTGAAGAAGAAATTCCAGATTCTTTGAATAGCTATTATTAGAAAACCAATCACAATCACTCCTGCTACCACTGGGAAAGCTAGCGCCAGCACAGATAGTGCGATTGCCATGATCAACTCAATGGTTGACACAATAGGATTGGTTAATCCACCTGAAACGCCTGTAGAACTTATCCGCAATGTATTCGTTAATCCCTGAGTTAATCCTGCGGTTCCACCACCTGCAATTAAAGCTAACGTCCATTGCACCAGTGGATTCATCTCTGGAGCAACAGATGCTGTTACAATTGTCCCGGCGATAAATGCCGCAGGTGTGGCAACTATATCCAGCAGATGATCCAACCAAGGAATGTAATAACCAGTAATTTCCAGCAAACAAGCGACGGCAAATACAATTACAGCTTGAGGTGTTTCCAGCCAATCAAAGTTAGTTGGCAAATCTAAATGTCCAAAAACTGAAGCCACACTCAATACTAGCAGTGGTACAAATACTCGAAAGCCAGCCGCCGCGCTCAAACTAATCCCCAGTAATAATTCAATAAATGTATTTAGATTGAACAAAGAATTTAAATCCATAGTAAGACTCAAGTTATACTCCTGATGTTTTTTCCATCTTTGAGCTGAACTGAGTGACAACTCTCAGCTGTGATCCCAAGATAAGAAACTTGGCGAAAAGATTTCATCTGACTATGTGTAGAATCAGTGAAACCCCACCTATGTCAATTTGAACAATAGTGAAGGTCATTCGTACACTAGTTGACCGATTCAGAACTTTTCATACCAGTCGCCTTAAGTCGGCCAGTTTGAGGTAGCACGCTGAAATCTTGATTCTGCCGTCGCCAACCTTGATAAATCAGGTCAAAATGAGCGGATGGTGAGTTTCAGCAAAACAGACTTTATTAAAAGATGCCGAAAATATCACAATTTGGGAAAATAATAAAGTAAGTGGAGTATCACAAGACTCACTTGATTTCCTTATTTCTTCTAGGAAAATATGACTCATTCTTTCCTTGAACGCCTGCGTAGTCCAGATAGCCCAGTCCTCGTCTTCGACGGGGCGATGGGAACCAACCTGCAAACCCAAAACCTGACAGCCGAAGATTTCGGCGGCCCACAGTATGAAGGTTGTAACGAATACTTAGTCCACACGAAACCCGAAGCTGTCGCTAAGGTTCACCGCGACTTTCTCGCTGCTGGTGCTGATGTCATTGAAACGGATACCTTTGGCAGTACGTCCCTGGTGCTGGCAGAATATGACTTGGCAGACCAAGCCTACTACCTCAGCAAGACAGCCGCAGAATTGGCGAAGCGCGTCGCTGCGGAATTTTCCACGCCAGAAAAACCCCGGTTTGTGGCAGGTTCCATCGGCCCGACAACCAAACTCCCTACCTTGGGACATATTGACTTTGACACCATGAAAGCTACTTTTGCTGAACAAGCAGAAGCCCTGTGGGATGGTGGTGTCGATTTATTTCTGGTGGAGACTTGCCAAGATGTGCTGCAAATTAAAGCGGCGCTGAATGGAATTGAAGAAGTGTTTGCCAAAAAAGGCGATCGCCGGCCGTTGATGGTGTCTGTGACAATGGAAAGCATGGGCACAATGTTAGTGGGTTCGGAAATCAGCGCTGTGCTGACAATTCTGGAACATTACCCAATAGATATTCTCGGTCTAAACTGTGCCACAGGCCCAGACTTGATGAAACCACATATCAAGTATTTGGCAGAACATTCGCCTTTCATTGTTTCCTGTATTCCCAACGCGGGTTTACCTGAGAACGTCGGCGGTCAAGCGCACTACCGCCTGACCCCGTTGGAATTACGGATGGCGCTGATGCACTTTGTTGAAGATTTGGGTGTCCAAGTGATTGGGGGTTGCTGTGGGACGCGTCCAGAACACATTCAACAATTGGCAGAAGTCGCTAAAGACCTGAAGCCAAAAGTTAGACAGCCAAGTTTAGAACCAGCAGCAGCATCAATTTACACCACTCAGCCCTACGACCAAGATAATTCCTTCTTGATTGTTGGCGAACGTCTGAACGCCAGTGGTTCCAAGAAGTGCCGCGATTTGCTAAACGCGGAAGATTGGGATGGACTGGTTTCAATGGCGAGGGCGCAAGTAAAAGAAGGCGCACATATCCTTGATGTCAACGTCGATTATGTGGGACGCGACGGTGTACGGGATATGCACGAATTAGTTTCGCGCATTGTTAATAATGTGACATTGCCTTTAATGCTTGACTCCACCGAATGGGAAAAGATGGAGGCAGGTTTAAAGATTGCTGGTGGTAAGTGTTTGCTGAACTCTACCAACTACGAAGATGGGGAACCGCGCTTTTTGAAAGTATTGGATTTAGCGAAAAAGTACGGTGCTGGTGTAGTCATTGGTACTATCGATGAAGACGGGATGGCGCGGACAGCAGACAAAAAATTTGCGATCGCAGAGCGTGCATACCGTCAAGCTGTAGAATACGGCATACCTCCCACAGAAATATTCTTTGATACCCTCGCGTTACCAATTTCCACCGGGATTGAAGAAGACCGAGAAAACGGTAAGGCCACAATTGAATCCATTCGGCGAATTCGTGAAGGATTGCCTGGATGTCATGTGATTTTGGGTGTTTCCAATATTTCCTTTGGTTTAAATCCAGCGTCGCGCATGGTGCTGAACTCAGTGTTTTTGCACGAGGCGACGACGGCGGGAATGGATGCAGCCATTGTCAGCGCTAACAAAATTTTACCGCTTTCCAAGATTGAGGAACGCCATCAAGAAATCTGTCGCCAGTTGATTTATGATGAGCGGAAATTTGAGGGTAATGTTTGCGTTTACGATCCCTTGGGAGAGCTTACTACAGTGTTTGCTGGGGTAACGACAAAACGCGATCGCTCTTTAGATGAAAGTCTCCCCATTCCAGAACGTCTCAAACGCCATATCATCGACGGCGAACGCATTGGCTTAGAAGAACATCTGAAAAAAGCCTTAGAAGAACATCCCCCCTTAGAAATTATCAACACCTTCTTGCTAGATGGCATGAAAGTTGTCGGGGAATTATTCGGTTCTGGACAAATGCAACTACCCTTCGTCTTGCAATCTGCGGAAACCATGAAAGCGGCGGTGGCGTTTCTAGAACCGTTCATGGAAAAATCAGAATCAGGCAACAATGCCAAGGGAACCTTTATCATTGCCACAGTCAAAGGCGATGTCCACGACATTGGTAAAAACTTGGTAGATATCATCTTGTCCAACAATGGCTACAAGGTGATTAACTTGGGAATTAAACAGCCAGTAGAAAACATTATCAACGCTTACGAACAGCACAAAGCTGATTGTATTGCCATGAGTGGTTTGCTGGTAAAATCCACCGCCTTCATGAAAGAGAACTTGGAGGTATTCAACGAAAAGGGAATTAGTGTCCCCGTAATTTTAGGTGGTGCGGCGTTGACTCCCAAGTTTGTCTATGAAGATTGCCAAAAAACCTATAAAGGTAAAGTTGTTTATGGCAAAGATGCCTTTTCTGACTTGCACTTCATGGATAAATTAATGCCAGCAAAAGCTGCTGATAACTGGCAAGATTTGCAGGGATTTTTGAATGAAATCGAAACCGCTGAAGTTTCGACTAATGGTAATAAAGAACCAGTAACCACAACTCCTAAGGAAACAGTATCTACTGAACCAAAAGAAGTAGATACGCGGCGTTCTGATGCTGTGGCGATAGATATTGAACGTCCCACACCGCCTTTTTGGGGAACGAAGTTATTGCAGCCTAGTGATATTCCCATCGAGGAAATATTCTGGCACTTGGATTTACAAGCTTTAATTGCTGGACAGTGGCAATTCCGCAAACCAAAGGAACAATCTAAGGAAGAATATCAGGCTTTCTTAGCTGAGAAAGTCTACCCAGTTTTAGAAACTTGGAAACAGCGAATTATTGAAGAGAATCTGTTGCATCCCCAGGTGATTTACGGGTATTTCCCTTGTCAATCTGAGGGGAATTCTCTACATGTATGGAACCAATCACAGCAGGTTACAACTTTCGAGTTTCCCAGACAGAAGTCTTTAAGGCGGCTGTGCATAGCAGATTTCTTTGCACCGAAGGAGTCGGGAATTATTGATGTCTTCCCAATGCAGGCGGTGACTGTAGGGGAAATTGCCACAGAGTTCGCCCAAAAGCTGTTTGCTGCCAATCAATACACCGATTATCTGTATTTCCACGGCATAGCGGTACAGGTAGCGGAAGCTGTAGCTGAATGGACACACGCTAGAATTCGCCGAGAGTTAGGTTTTACTGCTGATGAACCCGATAATATTCGGGATATATTAGCACAACGCTATCGTGGCTCACGGTATAGTTTTGGGTATCCAGCTTGTCCAAATATTCAGGATCAGTACAAACAACTGGAGTTATTGCAGACTGACAGGATTAACTTGTATATGGATGAAAGCGAACAACTTTATCCAGAACAGTCTACCACTGCGATTATTGCTTATCACCCATTAGCAAAATACTTTAGCGCGTAGAATCCTACTCGTTAACCCAATACGCTAGGTGTTAGTGATATTTTGCCCTGGAAAATCCCCCTTCAAAGCCTCTCTCCTTCTAGGCTAAGGTGTACACACAAGTCCTTCTCACCCCCTCTAACTCCCCCTTAGTAAGGGGGAGAACCGGATATTTCCCCCCAAAGCATCGGGGGGTTTAAGGGGGGTAAATCCAAGGTTTGGGCTTCATTACCAAGATGGTGTACACCGTAGCCTTCTAGGAGATGTATTGTATATAAACGAAACAAAGTACTGTTACTTTCATGATTTTTCCGGGAATCCTGTAGTTGTATACGCACCAAATTTATTAATCTCTCAGCTTAGGTAGGCTTATTTATGCAACTCATCAGCTCGTTAGATATTAGAAATTCAGAATATTTATCAAAAAATCGCCTCATCAGTTACCATCACCAGTTGCGTCTAATTTTTTCGTTGGGTAATCAGGTAAAAAACGTTCTGGAAATTGGGATTTTTAATTCTCTGTTAACAGACATCTTGAAGAATAATGGATACAACGTCTCCACTGCTGATGTTGACTCCAGCCTCAAGCCAGAAATAATTTTGGATTTGACTACAGATTTTTCATTACCAAAAGATAAATTTGATGCGATTGTCCTGTTTCAAGTGCTGGAACATTTCCCCTACCCTGAGTCAGAAAAAGCATTGAGAAAACTTGCCAAAGCAACTAAGAAATTTTTGGTGATTTCGATTCCCTATTGCACTCAATACCTCTCGATTCAGGTGAAAACCTCTTTCTCTGGTAGACCAAGGTATTTACTATTCAATGTCCCAAAATTCTGGAGTACAACGCCAGTCTGTGACGAACACTGCTGGGAAATGGGTTTGAAAGGTTATCCTAAAAAACGGATTTTAAACTCTGTTGCCAAAGCTGGGTTAACAGTTAAGCAAGAATTTATCGATCCCAGTTATCCATACCACTATTTTTTGGTGTTGGAGAAGAATTCTAGTAATACTTAAACAGCAATCTATGGGGAGTCGGGAGTCGGCAGTAGGGAAATCCGAATCAGAAAATGGTGGTAAACAATGCTCAAAAAAGGTGCGGTCGCTTAAGTTATGCTTTTAAAATCCTAATTAGTATCATACCCTTCTATGTTCTCCGGGTTTATCCTGGAAAACAGATGGCTAAGTTGTATTACCTACTATCATCGTTTCAGATACTAACATCGAAAACTACCAATTATGCTAGAACAAGGCACTATCAGTATTCATACTGAGAATATTTTCCCGATCATTAAGAAGTCGCTTTACTCAGATCACCAAATCTTCTTGCGGGAACTGGTATCCAACGCTGTAGACGCCATCCAAAAGCTGAAAATGGTATCCCGCGCCGGAGATTATGCTGGAGATATCGGCGAACCAGAAATTGAACTTGCCATTGACAAAGATAAGAAAACCCTATCCATCTCCGATAATGGTATCGGGATGAGCGCAGATGAAGTTAAGAAATATATCAATCAGGTTGCCTTCTCTAGTGCTGAAGAATTTATTCATAAGTATGAAGGCAAATCAGATCAACCGATCATCGGTCACTTTGGTCTTGGTTTCTACTCTTCCTTCATGGTGGCACAAAAGGTAGAAATTGATACTTTATCTTATCAAGAAGGGGCGCAGGCGGTTCACTGGTCTTGTGATGGTTCCCCAGCATTCACCCTAGAAGACTCGCCCCGAACAACTCGCGGTACTACTATTACTCTCAGCCTACAAGGAGAAGAAGAGGAGTTTCTCGAATCAGCACGGATTAAGAATCTTGTCAAGACCTACTGCGACTTCTTGCCAGTCCCAATTAAACTGGACGGTGAAGTAGTAAATAAGCAAAAAGCGCCGTGGCGAGAGTCTCCGAGTAATCTTACTCAAGAAGATTATTTAGAGTTTTACCGCTATCTGTATCCTTTTCAAGAAGAACCTTTGTTATGGGTACATCTAAATACAGACTATCCCTTTATCATCAATGGGATTTTGTATTTCCCGAAAATGAAACCGGATGTAGATGTTACGAAAGGGCAGATCAAGCTATTTTGTAATCAAGTTTTTGTTAGCGACAACTGCGAAGAAATTATCCCGCAATTTCTGATGCCGATGCGGGGTGTGATTGATAGCACCGATATTCCCCTAAACGTATCGCGCAGTGCCTTACAAGGCGATCGCACCGTGCGGAGAATTGGCGACTACATTGCCAAAAAAGTGGGCGATCGCCTTAAAGAACTTTTCCGCGATAACCGCGAACAATACATTAGCGCCTGGAAAGACCTCGGCACTTTTGTAAAATTCGGCGTTCTCAACGACGAGAAATTCAAAAAGCAAATCGAAGATATCATCGTCTTCCGCACTACCGCCAAGCTGACAGAAAAAGTTGCTGCTGAAACGCCAGTGGTTGAAGTCCAATCTTCAGACGGGGATGCTTGGCAAGATGTCACTCCTTCACCCAGTTCTGAGAACTCAGCACCCAGCGCCCCATATACTACGCTGAAAGAGTATCTAGAACGTAACAAAGAACGTCACGAAAACCGGGTTTTCTACAGCACCGATGGAGCAACCCAAGCTACATACATAGAACTGCACAAAAATCAAGGCTTGGAAGTCCTGTTTATGGACTCCTTCATCGACACCCACTTTATCAACTTCCTAGAGCGGGAATATCAGGATGTCAAGTTTACGCGGGTAGACTCAGACTTAGATAATACCCTGCTAGAGCAAGACAAAGCTACGGAAATTGTTGATCCCAAGACGAACAAAACTCGGAGTGAGACGATCAAAGAGTTATTTGAGAAATCCCTCAACAAACCCAAACTCAACATCCGTACCGAAGCTTTGAAATCAGACGATCCTCAAGGGACACCTCCTGCGATCGTGCTTTTACCAGAGATTCTCCGCCGCCTGCGGGAAATGAACGCCATGATGCAGCAGCAGTCAGCAGAGTTTCCCGAAGATCACATTTTGCTGGTGAATACTGCTCACCCACTGATTCAAAATCTGGCAAATATTAACCAAGGTAGTATCATTCAAGGTGACGGTGAATCGTCTACAGATCAGTTAGTCAACTTGATTTGCCAACATGTCTACGATTTAGCGCTGATGTCTCAGAAAGGATTTGACGCTGAGGGAATGAAATCCTTCGTCGAGCGTTCAAATGAGGTACTCACCAAGCTGACGGAACAAGCAAGTAAATAGTGCTGAGTGGGAAGTTAGGAGTTAGGAGTTAGGAGTTATTTCTCCCTTGCTTCCCCTGCTTCCCCTGCTCCCCTATCTCCCTCATCTCCCCACTTCTGTTGCCTAAGACCTAAAATGGAAAGGTTGTATTAAAATAACAATCTGGAGATACTTGCTATGTCCCGTCGCTGTGAACTAACTGGTAAAAAGGCAAATAACGCTTTTTCTGTTTCCCACTCTCACCGCCGTACTAAACGCCTTCAGCACGCTAATCTGCAAAACAAACGTGTTTGGTGGGAAGGCGGAAATCGCTGGGTGAAATTAAAGCTGTCTACCAAAGCAATCAAAACCTTACAAATTAATGGGTTAGAAGCAATGGCAAAAGAAGCTGGCATTAACCTAAATCATTACTAAGCAATGTGGATTTCATAACCCAAAACTTTCGCAAGGTGAAATGTTAGGTGATTCATAGGGGTGCATAGCCAGCTGTGCGCCCCTTATGTTTATTACATCTTCAGTAGCAGGTAAGTTTTTTCACGCAATCTTAAGAACTGCTGAGGGGTTTTCATTGCATTGTTGTGCTGAAAATCTAACTGTAGAAATACCTTGTTACGGGCGATCGCCTCGCCTATGATACCATTTCACAAAAAATCTGATACAGATGTAACCTCTGAAAGCTTTGCTGCATCTAAGTTTTTTAATTGCGAATTGCGAATTGCGAATTGTGAATTGGTATGAGTCGGTTAATGGTAGTTACACGACATTAGAAAAGTCCTCGCTTCCGTCCTCCAGTAGGTGAACTGCTCTCACACAGATGGAAGAGCGCGAGGATATTTATTTTGAACTATTCAAGAAATTTCAGGTTACAGCGACCCCAAGACGTTGCAGCGTTATCTGGAGGTCACGCCAGAGCAGAAGCGTCAGGTAGTTTCGGTGATTGGGTTCTAACAAACTCAAGTACTACTCTTAGCCTATCTTGCCCCTGATATCAGCTATGCTATATCTACGCCAATTGATACCTGCTTAGACAATCAATTTCAGGGGAAATAGGTAGAAACAATTTAGAAAGTTTATTAATAACTTTAAAGAAATCCTGTAATACTATAACTAATTCATGATTCTTTTATAAATATTGTTTAAATATATAAACACGTCAAAAATCTTGCATATTGAAAGCTTGATAGTTCTAGTGATAAAGGCTATATACCCGATTAAATTATAGATATTTACTTACTAAACTTAGAGCAGAAAAATGAGCCAGATAAATACTGAATAAAGAGCCAAAAAGTTGTCATGGTGGCTGCTATCTTTCAGAATGTAAATTGTCAAGTCTGTGCAGATACATTATTTGAGATTAATCTAATTAATAGTTAGAGCCAAAAAATTATATTTTTCCTGGCTCAATACCTAACAAGTAAACTTTTGTATTTTTTGATTTTGGAGAATAACTAAACATGTCTATAAACAAAAATGAAAGCTTGACAATTGAAAACCAAGAAGAATTGTTTGAAGTCTTATCAGATGAATGCTGCGAACAATTAACAGGAGGTAAGAGTTGGTGGAAGAAAGTTACAAAAACAGTTTCACATGCCACAATAAAAACTTTGAATAATGCAGGCAGCGCAGTGACTCAGGCCGGAGGCATGACAGCACTTGGACTCTACACAGCAGGTGAGCTAGCTTTAGAAGCAACTGGAATGGTGGGAGAAAACCAAATAGACGGAAATTAGACTAACAAAACTTAAACAACTTATCTACCTTATTTCTCAACTCTAGCCGAGAAATGCAGTTACTCAAGCTCTGCCTCCTTCAAACAACTAAAGGCAGAGCTTTTTGCTTACTACACTTCAAGTACAACTGCAAATTTTATAACTTCTCAAACTTTTCTTCTTCTACTTAACTATGACTAATGTCGATATCTCTCTCGTCCCAAATTCTTATTCCTTACCCAAGGTAGAAAAAGCAATACCTCACCCAGAAGGAATTAATCTTAACTCTCTAGCTGCTGCTACTCCAGAAGACTTTTTACCTCCTATCGGTAAATGGACAACTATTGGCGGTTTGGTACTTATAGCTACCTTTGTTGCAGGCGTTACCCTTGCAAGTATCCTCAAATATAAAACCACAGTTAAAGTAGCTGCTACCATTCGTCCAGCTGGAGAACTGCGCTTAGTACAAGCTGCAACAGAAGGGATAGTAAAAGATATTTTAGTAAAAGGAAATCAGCAAGTTAAACAAGGAGATATCATCGCTATACTTGATGGCTCTCGCCTACAAACTAAGAAAAGTCAACTTCTTGGGAATATTCAACAAACTACCGTTCAATCAACTCAAATAACTGCTCAAATTTCTGCTTTAGATAGACAGATTCAAGCAGAAAGTGAACTAACAAACCGTGCCACATTTGCTGCTCAAGCTGAACTGCAACGCACTCAAACGGAATATCGCAATAGTCAAATTAGCACCACTACGGAAGTAGAAGAATCAGTAGCTAACTTAAAATTAGTTCAAGATGATTTAGAAACAGCCAAAGCAGAATTAAAGTCGGCTCAAGCGAATTCACTTGCAACCCAAGCTTCATTCAAAGCAGCGATCGTCAAAAGCGATCGCTATAAACCGATAGTCAAATCTGGTGCGCTTTCTCAAGACGCATACGAAGAAGTAACTCTCGCAGTTCAACAACAACAACAAGCACTCTTATCTCAATTGGCAATAGTAGAAGCTCACAAGCAAACTGTAAAAAAGCAACAAAGAGCTGTTGAAGCAGCCCAAGCAAGGTTAAACAAAGCCAAAACTACCCTTAACTCTATAGCAGGAGTGGCGATCGCTCGTGAAAGAATCGCTCAAGAAAAAGCTAGAGGGGGAGCAACTTTATCTAGACTTCAGCAAGAAAGAGAACAGCTTATTCAACGACAAACAGAATTAGAAAACCAATTAAACAGCTTCAAAAAAGAACTCAAACAAATAGAAATTGAACTTCAAAATATCATAATTCGTGCTTCTGCCTCTGGCACAATAGCACAACTCAATCTACGAAATATCTCTCAAGTCATTGCTTCTGGAGAGATGATTGCCCAAATTGCTCCTAGTGAAGCACCACTGGAAATCAAAGCCGATATTCCTTCTGAGGAAATCAGTAAAATTCGGCTGGGACAAAAAGTGTATATGCGCGTATCTGCTTGTCCATATCCCGACTATGGCTCTTTACAAGGTACAGTGAGCAGCATTTCTCCAGATGCAATAGAACCTCAATCTAATTTAAATTCTTCTAACTCTTCTTTAGGGATGGGGGGAATTTCACAAGCAGGTAATTACAAGGTGAATATTAAACCAGAAAACTATATATTGAAGATTGCAGGGAAAGAATGTGCTATCCAATTAGGAATGGAAGGAAGCGCTGATATTATCTCTCAAGAGGAAACTGTATTGCAATTTATTTTGAGAAAAGCGAGATTAATAACGAATATATGATAAATATAAGGCATGAGTTAGAAGGATAAAAGATAAATAATAATCATTCATAACTCATATAAAATAAAAATTGCTTGATAATATTAAGGAGTTAAAAATTTCAAGTGCTGACCAGGTAGCTGACGTAATTCATTGGGAGTACCAGTCAGCTTTAACTCTCCTGTTTCTAACAAAACAATAAAATCAGCCCGCTCAATTACTCTAGGGCGGTGACTAATCATAATAGTTGTTTGATCCTGACGCTCCGCTAATAAATTATCTAAAACTTTAGTTTCTAATACTGGGTCTAAAGCGCCTGTAGATTCATCTAAGATTAATATTGGTGGATTAGTAACAATTGCCCTGGCAATTGCTAATCTTTGCTTCTGTCCTCCAGAAATATTTGCACCAAATTCTCCTAATATAGTTTGATATTTATCAGGTAAATTGCTAATAAATTCGTCGGCACCAGCTATCTGACAAGCTCTAACGATTTGTTCAAAATTAACTGAAGGATAGGCAAAATGGAAATTTTCAATAATTGAACGACTCCAAAAGTGCGGTTCTTGAGGAATTAATATTATTTGTTGACGGCGGCATTCTAAAGAGATGTCTTGCTGATTATAAATTCCATAACGAATATTACCAGATTGCAAGTCATATAATCCGGCTATTAACTTGACTAAAGTGCTTTTTCCACAACCTGATTGTCCGATTAAGGCTGTTACTTTTCCCCCAGGAATGGTGAGAGAGAAATTTTTTAATAAATCAACTCTACCTTGATGATGAAAGTTCAGATTAGTACAAACAATATCTGTATCAGCAGTAATTTCCGCCCAAGGTTTTTTACGATCTTTCTCATCCTCTGCTGTAGCATCTAGGACTTCTGTAAGGCGCTGAATTACTACTTGAGCAGTAATAAATTCATTAACTAAGCCTACCACCGAACTCAAAAAGCCTAAGAAATTTCCACTCATGCCGTTAAAAGCAAGTAATTGACCTATACTTAGAGTGCGATTAATTACAAAGTAGCTGCCTAACCAAAGTAAACCAATATTTGTTAAACTATTGAATAGAGTTGTAACGGTGGTATTGTAAAATCCTAGCTTCAGGGTACTCCACTTGAAATTAGCGAGGCGACCGTAATTAGCTTGATACTCTTCCCAAGCTTGAGGAGTACCTTGGGTAGTCTTAAGTATTTGGATACCGCGAAAAGTTTCTACAAGAAAACCTTGAATTTCTGTATTTAAAACAATAGAAGCACGGGTTTTTTGTTGTAAAGCTGGTAAAAACAGCCAATTAATACCCATAACTATTATAAAGACAAATAAGGAAGCTAAAGAAAGCTGCCAACTATAAAAAATCATTATTCCCAAAGAGATGACAGCGATAAAAAATTGACTGGGTAAACCCAAAACAATTTGAGAAACTAGATTATGAACCCTTTCTATATCATCAATGCGGCTGACAACTTCCCCACTACGACGGGCTTCAAAATAAGATAAGGGTAAGCGGAGGAGTTTATACCCGTAATCTAAAATTAATCCCAACTCTAGCCTTTGAGCGTATTGTCCTACCAAGTGAGATTGAACAATACCAATAGCAGCTCGAAAAATATTTAAAGTAATAACCGCAATGGCTACGGTAGTTAATAGCTGGATATCTCCCCTTACCAAAACATCATCTGTGAGGAGCTGCATCATTAAAGGAGCAGCCAGAGAAAGAAGTCCAACGACAATATTGATTGCGATCGCTTCCGCAAGTATTTTGCTATAGGGTAAAACTCTTTTGAGGAAACGTCCGAAGCCGTCTATATTATCCGACTCCTGTTGATAAAAACGAGTTTCATCTGGAGTTAATAACAGCATGACACCATTCGCCCATCCCTCTAATAACTCTTGATGGTTGAGCTTGCGAATACCTACCGCTGGGTCAGCAATAACATATTTCTTATCTTTATGTGCGTACAATACAACCCAGTGATATCCTTTCCAGTGAATAATGGCAGGCAAAGAAATTCTATCCAAGCGTTCTATTAATTCAGGAGTTGCTCTCACTGGACGGGCATTAAAACCTAAGTTTTCCGCCCCTCGTCTTAAACTAAGCAAAGTAGTACCTTGCTTACCTGTACCTACTAATTCCCGCATTTTGTTAATACCGAAAGTTTTACCATAGTATTGTGCTATGGTTGCAAGACAAGGAGCACCACAATCTTCCTCACTGTGTTGTAAAACCGCTTTCATCACAGAAAAATACCCAATTTTGTACTTTATGTTTCCCAATTGGGTTCTGAAATTAACATAACGCTTCCCCTAATTACCACCGCCATACGCACTGGGAGCAATGCGATTCGTCTTTCCAATCCCCTAATAGTTAACGTTCGTCGTTCGCACAGCGTCTCGAAGAGAAGACGTTGGCGCAGCCATCGCTTATTTTTTCCTAATTTCTCTTAATGCATTATTTGTCTAGTTTGTCAATGCGTAAGTTCTACTAGTGATGATTTTTGCAGGTTCACCTGCAAAAATCATCACTTTTTTACTCAGCACTCAGTACTATTTGCGTCATGGCAGTACTACATACAGGACTTTGCAAGTAAATTAAGTACACCCCTCCCCAAACCTCCCCGCAAGTTCGAGGAGGGTGTGCGACAGCGCGGGTGGGGTATTTTTGTACCTCACAAACTTGAAGTCTGCTGTAATTGTTTTACCTTTTCAGTTACCCAATCGACACGATCCTTTCCCCAAAATCTTTCGCCTTCCACTACCCAGGTTGGTACTCCAGGACAACCAAACTGCTCGTATTCTGCCAAAGCTGCCATTGCTGCAAGTTTTGCTGCTTCCCCGTGGATTAACTCAAGAATGCGATCGCCATTTAGCCCAACATCATTTGCAACTTTCTTAATCACAGACTCATCGTTGACATCAAGTAGGTCAATATACGTCGCTCGAAAGAACGCGGCATCAAGCAGAGGCTCCTTCCCTGCAAAGCTTTTTCGGCAAGAGCGATACCAATATATGAATTTGACGAGTGGTATATCGAGTATGAGTATACTTTGATTCGCTGCGACATCTTGGCTACCGTAGCTACCTAACTAACAATATTACGAATTAGCGATCGCAGCAGTAGCCAATATTCAATCATCAGAGTCCCCAATCCCCACTATTGAAAAAAGGCAGAGGGAAAAACTTTTCTCCCCTGCTCCCTGCTCCCCTGCTTCTTCCCCAATCCGTGTCTGGTTGCTACAGTCGCGGTGAAAAATACTAAGCTGGTAGATAGCACGTTTAAACTTTAGCGGAAATTCCAAATCGCATTCATCGGCGGTTTAAAATTCTCCATTGGCGAACTACCTGTAATTACATTATGTTTGATGCTCTATCTGACCGTTTAGAATCAGCCTGGAAAAAACTGCGGGGACAGGACAAAATTTCTCAATCCAACATTCAAGATGCATTGCGCGAAGTGCGCCGCGCCTTGTTGGAAGCAGATGTCAATCTCCAGGTAGTAAAAGATTTTATTAGCGAAGTCGAAGCCAAGGCACAGGGAGCCGAGGTGATTACCGGCGTGCGACCCGATCAACAGTTCATCAAAATTGTTCACGATGAACTGGTGCAGGTGATGGGAGAAGAAAATGTTCCCATAGCAAAAGCCCAGGAGCAGCCTACCATTGTGCTGATGGCTGGGTTGCAAGGTACTGGTAAAACCACAGCTACTGCTAAGTTAGCTTTACATCTTCGTAAATTAGAGCGTAGCTGCTTGTTAGTGGCGACAGACGTATATCGCCCAGCAGCGATCGACCAATTGGTGACGTTGGGTAAGCAAATTGACGTACCAGTATTTGAACTAGGAAGCAACGCCGATCCCGTAGAAATCGCAAGGCAAGGTGTAGAACGGGCTAGGGCAGAAGGTGTCAACACAGTAATTATTGATACTGCTGGACGCCTGCAAATTGACGAAGATATGATGGCGGAATTAGCCCGCATCAAAGCAACTGTCCAACCCCATGAAACTCTGTTGGTGGTGGACGCGATGACTGGTCAAGAGGCCGCAAATCTTACCCGTACCTTCCACGAACAGATCGGCATTACTGGGGCGATTCTCACCAAATTAGATGGTGATAGCCGTGGTGGTGCTGCGCTTTCAGTGCGGCAGATTTCGGGAGCGCCGATTAAATTTGTGGGCGTGGGTGAGAAAGTTGAGGCACTGCAACCGTTTTATCCCGATCGCATGGCATCGCGGATTCTCGGTATGGGCGATGTGTTGACCCTGGTAGAAAAAGCCCAGGAAGAGTTTGACTTAGCAGATGCTGAGAAAATGCAGGAGAAAATCTTGTCAGCGAAGTTTGACTTTACTGACTTTCTCAAGCAATTGCGGATGCTGAAGAACATGGGTTCTCTGGGAGGCTTGATCAAGATGATTCCAGGGATGAACAAGCTTTCAGACGATCAACTCAAACAGGGAGAAACTCAGTTAAAGCGCTGTGAGGCGATGATTAACTCCATGACTCGCCAAGAACGCCACGACCCCGATTTATTAGCCAGTTCTCCCAGTCGGCGGCGGCGGATTGCTGCTGGCTCCGGCTATAGAGAGTCAGATGTCAGCAAACTGGTGGGTGATTTCCAAAAAATGCGATCGCTCATGCAGCAAATGGGTCAAGGTGGCTTCCCTGGAATGCCGGGAATGTTCGGCGGTGGCGGCATGGGCAACGCCTTTGCTGGTGCTGGTAATCGTCCCCCAGCCCCAGGATGGCGAGGTTATGATGGTGCCCCAGCCACGAAAAAGAAAAAACCCAAAGATAAAAAGAAAAAAGGCTTTGGCAATCTTTAGTCATTAGGCATGGGGCAAAACAGTTCCGTTAGCGGAAGCGGGGCGTTTAGCCCGTTTCGTAGTTCCGTTAGCGGAAGCGGGGCGTTTAGGCCCGTGCTGAGTCATCCGTAAGATTCCCCACTCAGCACTCAGCACTCCTGAAGGGCATGGGGCATGGGTAGTTTGCTAATGACAAATGATAAATGACTAATGACAAATGACAAACGACTAATAGCAGCAAATGCTAGACGAGTGCTAAAATTAGCATTTCGGCATACTTACCAATTAGGAGAATGATTCTTCAATCATGATCAAACTGCGCTTGAAACGATTCGGTAAAAAGCGGGAAGCAAGTTACCGCATTGTCGCCATTAACAACCTCGCTCGCCGCGATGGTCGTCCCTTAGAAGAGTTGGGATTTTATAACCCCAGAACTGATGAAGTGCGACTAGACGTTCCCGCCATCGTCAAGCGACTACAACAAGGCGCTCAACCCACTGATACCGTTCGTCGCATTCTAGTAAAAGCTAATGTTTTTGAGCAGGTCAGTGCAACAGCCGCATCATAATTTCGGAACAAAACTCCCAACAGCTAGCCCCAACTATGTTGAGCTGGTTCGGTTTTTGGTGCAGCCGTTTTTGGAATCTCCAGAGACATTAAGTGTCGATTGTGAAATTTCTCAGGCCCTCAACCGGGTTTGGGTTCGCATCGCCTTTGAAAGCACAGATAAAGGAAAAGTGTTTGGTCGAGGGGGACGCAATATTCAGGCGATTCGTACAGTAATTGCCGCAGCCGCAGCCGCAGCTGGGCAATCAACATACCTGGATATCTACGGCAGCACCACGCCGGGCCGCGAGGGTATGTCTTTTGATGAAGACACAGAAGAGCGATCGCCACCGCCGACTAAGAGAGAACCGCGTGCAAATGATGGGCCTAAACCCATTGTTAAACCACGCCTCCGCTAGGTTGAAACTAAAGAGCAAATCTGAGCGGTTGTTGTTACCTCCGCTCAGAATTTTTATAAAGATGGAAAGTAGCAAAAAGATTTTTAAATCTTTTTTTGAACTCTTTACCAGTAGGAGCGTACAGCTTTGCATTGGTGTCAACTTCAGATGAAATCTTCTGAGTGCATGAGTTTTGCCCTCACTCCCAGCCCCTCTCCCAACACGGGAGATGGGAGTAAATTCTCCAGTTCCCCTTCTCCCAAAATGGGAGAAGGGGTTAGGGGATGAGGGCAAGTTGTACGCCCCTACAACCGATTAATTTATTACAAAAATTTTTCCAAAATGTAGGTAATAAAAGCATAATTTCGCCATTAGCGAGAAAAAATTAACCTTTGTCAAATACAGATCCTCACCAATTAAGAAATACTATGGCAGGTGCCTTAACAATTCAGCTGCCGAATATTACCAGTGCGATCGCTTTAGCCGGAGATGGAGAAGAAAATCTCAAAATCCTATCTCGGCAAACAGGAGCCACCTTAGTGCTACGCGGACAGGAATTAGTGATTTCTGGTACCGAAAAGCAAATTGATCTAGCTTCTCGATTAGTGCGATCGCTTGAAGACCTCTGGATTAAAGGCAATACTATTTCCAGTGCCGATATTTTAACAGCTCGTCAAGCCATAGATAGCGATCGCCAAGGGGAACTGCAAGATTTACAGCGAGATGTCCTCGCCAAAAGTCGCCGGGGTGAACAAGTCCGTGCCAAAACCTTCCGCCAGCGCCAATATATCGACGCACTCCGCAGACACGATCTCACATTTGGAATTGGCCCTGCTGGTACTGGTAAAACTTATCTCGCTGTTGTTGTCGCCGTGCAAGCACTCCTTGCTAACCAGTTTGAAAAGCTGATCTTAACTCGCCCTGCCGTCGAAGCCGGTGAAAAACTCGGTTTTTTGCCTGGAGATTTACAGCAGAAAGTTAATCCTTATCTTCGCCCACTTTACGATGCTATTTATGAATTCATCGACCCAGAAAAAGTACCCAGTTTAATGGAACGCGGTGTGATTGAAGTCGCACCACTCGCCTATATGCGGGGACGTACTCTCAATAACGCCTTTATAATTGTCGATGAAGCTCAAAATACTACACCCGCTCAGATGAAAATGGTTTTGACTCGTTTGGGCTTCCGTTCGCGGATGGTGATTACAGGCGACATGACACAAACTGATTTGCCACTTCACCAACAATCAGGTTTAAGAGTGGCTTTACAAATTTTAAAACACGTTGAAGGCATTGCCTTTTGCGAATTTTCTCAAAGAGATGTTGTGCGCCATCCTCTAGTTCAGCGTATTGTCGCCGCTTATGAACAATATGAAAAATAGGGATTGGGAATGGGGCATTGGACATGGGGTATTGGGCATTGGGCATGGGGCATGGGGCATTAGTTAGGAATCATCGTTTAACCAATGACAAATGACAAATGACAAATGACAAAGGACAAATAACAAATGACCACAACATTGAAAGAATTTTTAGAAGCTTGCGAGACTCTTGGAACTTTGCGTTTAATTGTTACTAGCAGCGCTGCTGTATTAGAAGCACGAGGCAAAGTAGAAAAGTTATTTTATGCAGAATTGCCTAAAGGTAAATATGCGAATATGCATACTGAAGGCTTTGAGTTTCACTTGAATATGGATAAAATCACTCAGGTGAAATTTGAAACAGGTGAAGCGAAGAGAGGTAACTTTACAACCTATGCCATCCGGTTTTTAGATGATAAACAGGAGCCTGCTTTAAGCCTCTTTTTACAATGGGGTAAACCGGGAGAATATGAACCAGGACAAGTAGAAGCTTGGGAAACTCTAAAAGAGAAGTATGGGGAAGTTTGGGAACCTTTACCAGCAGAAATTTAATACAGCTAAACTGATAGGGGTGGAGGAAATCGGATATCTGTACTGAACTGCTCGATATTAACGCTTCTCGCGTTGCCATATACTGGTATTTTACTATTAATTCTCCATAAAAATAGTGGAATAACCAGAAATTAGCTCAATTTGTTGCTTTAACCATTCAGAAAACAAGTCTGAGATAATTTTTAAGCGCAACATCTCGTCCAATTGTGGCTCAATGAGTTCCTCAACCAAAATCAGATGCGCCCCAATCGATGTCAATATTGGTTTGACAACTTGCGGTGGAGTTGCCGCAAAGACAGCAGCAGAAATTTCTGGTTTCAAATTTGCACGGTTTAATATGCCTCGATATCCTCCTTTTCTACGTAGTTCTGTATCTTGAATATATTGATGAGCAATTTCATAAAAACTTATCTCACCTTCACCCAATGCGTAAAACAGTTCCATAGCCAAATCAAAATCATCTAAAACCACTTCATACATAACTATCTGGGCATAATCAATCTGATGTTCTACAAAAAAAGGTTCAACTTTATCTACAAACAGATGTTGAGCTAATTTTGAGGAGATTACTGTGTAATAAACTAATTCTTCAAACTCGTCTAAAGATAAACTGTGTTTTTGTAGCCATGACCAAGTAACATCAGCGCTAATCAATTTGTTCATCAGACGCAAGCTATCTGCCGCTTGCTGTAATTCTTCTGGCTCCACTTTAATACCAACCTCTTCTACCGTATGTGAAATAATCTTGCGAGTAAGAATACCTTTTATCACAGAAGGAATTTGGCATGAAAGCTTGACTTGGTTGAGAATTTCGTCTAGAGAAACAGTTGGCACTTCTAACATAGTAAAACTCCTTAGTGATAAATAAATTGAAGTTGAATTTGGAAATGTTAAAAATGAAACAGCAAAGAATAACTTTTGGAAATTTCTTCCTTTTTATAGTTTAAAACCACCTTTTTGCAACTTTTTAAACGGATCTAGCACAAAATCAACAATACGGCGCTGCCGAACAATTACCTCAGCAGTTGCTGTTTGACCAGGCGTTAAAGCAATACGTTTATTTCCACTTTGAATATAAGTCTGTGGCACTGCAATTTCTAATTCAAAGTTTTCTATCTTACCTTGGGCAGTTTCTACAACTTTGGAGTCTGGTGAAATCCAGTGGAGTTTGCCTTCTATCACTCCATAATCCTGGAAAGGATAAGCATCAAATTTAATTTTGACTGGCATTCCTACACGCAGAAAACCACTTTCTTGACTAGGCATCTGTGCTCTGAATATTAGAGGTACTCCATTAGGTGCAATTTGAGTAACCATCTGTCCTGGCTGTACAACTGTCCCGGCGTTATTGATAGACAACTGAAAAATTGTGCCATCAATTGGAGCGCGGAGTGTTTGCTGTTGTAATTGAAATTGCAAAGAATGAATTTGTTTTTTTGTTTGAGAAATTTCTGATTGTAAATCTACAGCTTGAGCCTGGAGTTCTTTAAGTTGTTTCTGACTATCCAAGACTGCAAGTTCACCTGTGCGTCTAATACGTTGATTAGTGCTTTGTTGTTTGCCAATCTCAGTATTAGCCTGTTGAATATCTGATTGAGCTTGTTCTAAAAGTCCTTGCCGCTCAAACATTGCACCTTCTATTTCTTCTAATTTACTCTTGGAAATAGCGCCCTTTTGCAAAAGATATCGATAACGTTGTACCTCGTTTTTAGCTAATTTGAGACGACCGACTTCTAGGGCATATACTTGTTTACTGGAACTAAACCGCTGCCGTATTTGGTCAAGTTGAGCAAGTTGCTCTGATTCTTGAGCTTGATTTTGTAATTGCTGAGTGCGTAAAGACATTTCCAGTTGATTTTTTAATAACTGAAGCTGATTAACTCGATTTTGTTGACCCTCAAGTTTTGCCTGAGTTTGTTGCAGTTCAGTACGAGTTAATTCTGATTCCAATTCCAGTAAAATTTGTCCTGAAAGTACAGTTTGGCCTTCTTTTACCTTGATGGCTGTAACTTTTCCGGTAACGGGTGCATCTAATCTCACAGTTCTCCCTTGAGGTTCAAGTCGTCCTCTGGCGCTACCTGTTTCGTCTACTTTGGATAGCATTGCCCAAGGTAAGACGATCGCAGCAAATATTACTAGCCAATACAACAAGCCGCGTGTCCAAATCCGTGGTAAGGTATCAATCAGTTCTTTTGTTAAAGAAGACCAGTCTTCACCTAGAGGTGCATAGGATTTTGGCTCTCGTGATGATGGTGTTTTTTTGGAGTCATTCAAGTCCAGTTGACTACTAGGGTAGTAACCGTTCTGACTGAACTGCTCTTGGGTAGTAAATTCATTTGGCATAATTGGTCATACCATTTTGGATTTGAAATATTGGATTTTTCTGGTTTTTAGCAAAGCTAAGAAACGAAAACTGAAGAGGCATTTTAGTTCAAATTGCTATGGTAAGTTGCTGTTGATTGAGGTAGAAGTAGTGACCGCGTTTAGCCATTAATTCATCGTGAGTTCCACTTTCAATCAAAAGACCTCTATCTAGCACCAAAATTTTGTCAGCATTGCGTACTGTTGAAAGGCGATGAGCAATCACCAGTGTTGTTCTATCTTGAAGAATTTTGTTGAGGTTAGTCTGGATAATACGTTCAGATTCAGCGTCAAGACTGCTGGTGGCTTCATCTAAAATCAGCAGTTGGGGATTTCCGACAAGGGCGCGGGCGATCGCTACCCGTTGTCTTTGTCCACCAGACAGGGTTCCTCCCCCCTCACCGATTTGTGTTTCATAGCCCATCGGTAATTCTTTAATAAATTCATGCGCTCCTGCTTGTTGCGCTGCTTCTATCACTTCTTCTAAAGTTGCTTCGGGATAACCTAGACTAATGTTTTCCCGAATCGTACCACCAAAGAGAAAAGTATCTTGGTCAACAACACCAATTTGAGAACGGAGCGATCGCAATGACAAGGTAGTGACATCATAGCCGTCAATCAAAATCTTCCCTTCTGTAGGCGGATACAGCCCTAATACCAACTTGGAAATGGTCGTTTTTCCTGAACCACTACGCCCAACCAGCGCGATCATTTGTCCCGGCTGCACTTCAAAACTAATATTTTCTAGTGTGTTGACATCGCTTTCTGGATGGTAGCGGAAAGTAACTTTATCAAAGACAATGTAACCGCGAATGGGTGGTAAAGATTGCCGAGATGAGGAGTGCAAATCTTCTTCTGGTTCAGCGTCAATCACATCATTGATGCGTTCAACAGCAATCAGTACCTCTTGCAATTCATTCCATAGCAAAATTAGTCGCTGAAAAGGATTAATTACATTACCTAGCAACATATTAAAAGCGACAAGTTGCCCAATTGTGAGTTCGTTTTGTATCACCTGCCATGCTCCAAACCACAATAATGCTGTTGTGACTACAGCTTCAATGGCAGAGCTAAATATTTGCAGTCTATTGCCAATAACCTGCCCGGAAAAGTTCTTTTTAATTGACTTGCCAAAAAGTTCTTCCCAATGCCAGCGCACAGACTGCTCAACTGCCATAGATTTGACAGTGCGAATACCAGTGAGATATTGAATCAAATAACCAGTTTCTTCGTTATAAGCACTAAAAATCTCACGAGAAACACGCTGTAAAAAGGGTGTAGCAATCAGTGCTAGTAATACGAATGGCGGCACAATTACTAATACAAGCAATGCCATCTTCCAACTGTACCAAAACATCAATCCTACGTAGATAAATACTGTCAGTAAATCAAGAACGATAGACAGTGCTTCACCTGTGAGGAAACGTTGAATCTTGCGGTTTTCCTGTACACGGGAAATGATGTCTCCCACATAGCGGGACTCAAAATAGTTCAAGGGTAAGCGGAAGGTATGGCTAATAAAACCTACAATTAAGGCTAGATCCACTCGGTTAGCTGTGTGGTCTAAAAGATATTGCCGCAGTCCAGTCATGGCGACTCGGAATAGGCTAAAGATGAGTAATCCTATCCCTACAGCTGTTAATGTCAGGTCACTGCGCTGTACAACCACTCGGTCTAACAATAGCTGAGTAAATAGCGGTGTGATCAGTCCAAAAATCTGAAGCAGGATGGAAGCGATGAACACTTCTAACAACACCAGCCAGTGAGGTTTAGCTAATTCAAAGAACTGCCAAAAAGGAGTGCTGGTTTCCTTTGCATCTTTAAGTAGGGCGGTAGGTTGTATTAATAAAGTATAGCCAGTCCAACCCGCTTTGAAGTCTGCATGAGAGAGGGTACATTGACCAATAGCAGGGTCTGCAACGATCACGCGATCGCCTGTCACTTCATAAACAACAATGTAGTGTTTTCCTTCCCAATGCACGATAGCTGGTAGACTTTGTAGAGCAAGTTTGTCGAGGCTGGCTTTTACAGGTCGAGTTGAAAACCCAATACTTTCAGCCGCAGCCGCTAAACCTCGCAGTGATGCCCCATTGCGGTCAACATTAGCAATATCTCGTAAAATATTGACGCTAAAACGCTTGCCCCAGTAGCGCCCAACCATCACTAAGCAAGCTGCACCGCAGTCAGCGGCGCTTTGTTGTTCAAAGTATGGATATCGCCGGGTGATACGTTGCCAAAAATGACCGATTTTTACAGTTGGATTTGGGAAGTAAGCCTTACTAATTTTTCTCTTGCTTTCTGGGGATTTTGGATTTTTAGAGTGGCGAGTAGGTAGGGGCACGGCACTACCGTGCCCGTATGAGTGGGGAGTTCTGTTTTCTTCCCCTGCTACCCTTGTACTCCCCGTTCCTAGTGTTGCGGTGTCAGAGTTAATCAGTTGAGCCAGTTGTGGCTCTTTTGCGATCGCTGTTTCCCAATCTTGACGGCTGAGGCTGTAGATTTGGCTTGGTTGAGTCACTTGCCAACTACGTTCTTTGGGTAACTGCTCAAGAGCGTAAATATTTCCAACGGTAAGCTTGCATCCTGATGTGTGCAATAGTTCTCCTCGCCGCAGTAACCAAAGTTGCTGGTCTTTGAGCAGAAAAGATGGGAGTTTGCCAATTTGGAGATTATGCTGTTCGAGTAATGGTAATATTTGCATCAATCCTTCTACAGAAGTATTGGCAAGGCAAGGAGTTTGACGACATAACAGCAGTAGATCCCAAAGTACTGCTTGGCGGTTAAAATGCTGCCCAATGGAGGGATATTTGCGGATGAGCGATCGCAAATAATCTCCCGGAATATAGCAAACTTTGAGATTTACTGAAGCTCTAGCAGTATAAGGCTGAAAGCCTGACTCTGGAAACAAGGTTATCTCACCAAATGATGCTCCCACTCCTACAGATGCGATTAAGTTATCTGTGCTATTGAGCAGTCTGACTTTACCTGCCAGGATGATATAAATACCAACTGTAGCATCTGATGCCTGCCAAAACAGTTTACCTGCATTTGGTTCTATGATTTCAATTTGTTGAAGGCAATTTGAAAGTTCCTGTTCTAACAGAGGTTGACCCAAAGTTTGGGTGAGTTGTTGACCTAGTTGTTGCTTTTGAAACGTAGATTTATTCTGAATCATAGCTTTCCAGGTACGGAATTAATTGTTAGTTTTCATCAAACTGAATTGCCACAAGAAACTAGGTTCGACGTTCGATGGCAAATCGCCAATCTTAATGCCGGAATCCTGTTGAGTTGAGGAATATTTGTCAGTGGTGTTGTCTTTTGGTCGAGTAGAAAGCCCCATTTCCTTGAGCAAACGGTTGATGTGGCAACTGCTAACCTTAATCCCCAGTTCTTTAGCCAAATGCTTGCTTAACCATTGCCCTGTCCAGCGTTGAAATGGATAGCCATACTCACGTGGACTATGACTTGCCAGTTCTTGCAAACGAAGAAGATATTGCTCATTAACAGCTTTGGGGCGACCCATCGGGCGATCGCTCCAATGGTGAGCTTGACCTGTTTGTGCCATAGTAATCCAGTGCCGCGCTGTCTCCTGAGAGCATCCTAAAGCTTCACAAATTTGAGTCTGAGATTGGCCTGCATCTGCCAATAACATGATTTCGATGCGACGGCGGTATTCTGGACGTAAATCTGCTTCTAGACTTTTCAATAGAAGCTTGTGCTGAAACGCTGTTAAATATAGACCTTGCTTGTCCACAGCAATTCCTCCTGGTATAACTTGCAATGCCCAGATAGAAATTAATCTGGATCATCCTTGAGAACCTCTGTTACTTCTCTGAATCAAAACTCCGGGAATTCCACAACTCGTTACAAAACTTTATAATAAGCTGGTAAACAGTTACAAGTGTGGCTTTTCAGGCTGTGGTGGTGTGACAGGGTAAAAACAGCACTATATACAACAAAAAACATAGCCTCAGTTTCAAATTAGGTGATTCGGAGTAGTGGCGCGCTACTGCACTGTAATTTTTCAGACAAAAGTACTTTTATTTTTGAATATTAAATATTTTAATAAGTAAAACATAACTCATTGAATTATGTGTAAATAAGAAGTTTTTAAGTCTTGAAATTATAGATTGAATCTTTGATGATTGAAATGTGATTAGGCAATACACAGCTAATCCAATTCTAAACAACTTCATCTAAGAGGAAAATTTCAATGGCAACTATCAACATTTCTGATTTGCGTCTTACTGGTTCGGAGCTATTTTCTGATTCTGAAGGCTATATGGATGATTTAGTTGATAGCGAGATTGGCGCTATTAAGGGTGGCTTACTGGGTTTGATTGTTGTGGGAACCATCGTTCTTGCAACCTTATATTTTGGTGCAGGAGAAGCTTACTAACCTGTAATAAAGCAGTTTATAGCTTAGGACTTACGCAAAAACCCTCTCAAACTCTCATTTCTCCGTGACCTCTGCGTCGCGCCAGTTGCTTCAAGTCGGGGAACCCGCCCAACGCACTGGCTTCTCTGTGGTTCGTTTTTCGTTACCTGTGCGTAAGTCCTATAGCTAATCCTATTTCAAGCAACTTCATTTAAGAGGAAAAACAATGGCTACTATCAACATTTCTGATTTGCGTCCTACTGGTTCCGAACTATTTTCTGATTCTGAAGGTTACATGAGAGATTTAGCTGATAGCGAATTTGACCACCTTTATGGTGGGCTGCCATTCCTGATATGGGCTGTAGGCTACTATGCAGTTACCTCATCAGCTGCATGTATTGCCACAGCTGGTGCTGTTGTCGGCGGCGTTGTTGGCTATCTCACCGCTGGTAAATAGTACAGCAACTGTAGTTATCCAGTTAGCTACGATTTGGGGTCTTTAAAAACAACTTCTCACATCTGTCAAAAAATAGAATTACAAGCAGTTTTGTGCCTCTTGAAGGCTATCTCCTACTGTTGGTACTAAAGCTGTCTGACAACTGAATCAATGAATTAACGTAAATACTTTAAAGGAGTGTATCATGACAACTATTCACATCAGCAATCTTGAAGTGCCTGGATTTGCTCTGCTTTCAGACGAAGAAAGCTATCTCAATGAGATAAATAACGATGAGTTTAATTTGACTCGCGGGGGAGCATCTCCTGCTGTCGTTCTTATACTTGAATCAATTGCGGCATCTCTCGCAATATCTGTCTCAGCCAGACAAGTTCATGATGCTAATTGGGGGATATTCTCGCCTCTATAGACTGAAAAAAATACGAGAAAATTCTTCTGAAAAAGGTTTCAGCCTTGAACTATTCAGGCGTTATAAGCCTTTTTCAGAAGGACTTTTATAATTTATTGTATCAACTTATAGAGGATGTACCTCATCCGATCAAGAACCGCAAGAAGCAATAAGCATTATTAAGCAAAATTCAAGGAAAATTTGACCATGACATTTTTATTAAGCTCTCAAAATGTTTTCGAGTATTTACTTAAGCAAGAGTTATTTTTTCAGAAAGAGCAAGCTTTAAGCCAAATCGAGCTAAAGGCTGCCAAAAATTTTAACTTATTACTAAGTTTACAAGATGGTCGCCAACTCCTCGTAAAACAGGAGCGTCACGATCAAGAAGGAAAAACTGCGGGTGAATTTTTGAGTGAATGGCGAATTCATCAGCTCCTTCAACAAACTCCTGAACTCAGTCACCTCAGCCAAATGCTTTCAGAGGCTTTACATTTTGATGGGGAGCATTCTGTTATTGTTTTTAACTACCTCAATGACTATTGCGATCTAGTTGATTTTTATATTAAGGAAAATGTTTTTCCCACAGCGATCGCAACTTCAATCGGAGCTACTCTAGCTACAATCCATTGCGCTACATTCAACCGTCAAAAATACCAGGAATTCTTCTCTCAAAATTCTGAAGATATACCCATTGCCCAAACTTCTAAATTTGCTCGTGGGCTAGAACGGATTAGCCCGGAAGTTTTCGGGGAGGTTCCAGCAGACGGTCTAAAATTCTTTGCTCTCTATCAACGTTACGATAGCTTGGGAAAAGCGATCGCACAACTAACAGATGCTTTCGAGCCTTGTTGTCTAACGCACAATGACCTCAAGCTGAACAACATCCTTTTGCACAACGATTGGGAGCAAGCCCTCTCTGATACAGAGCAATCGACTAATAGTATTATCCGCCTCATTGACTGGGAGCGAGGTACTTGGGGAGATCCTGCATCTGATTTAGGAATGCTAATTGGCAGCTACCTGCAAATCTGGTTAAGCAGCTTAGTTGTTAGTAAGTCTATAGATATTGAAGAGTCTTTACGTCTGGCGATGACACCGCTTGAGGCAATTCAACCTTCTATTGCAGCCCTGACTAAAGCTTATCTTACTAATTTTCCAGAAATTATCAAGCACCGTCCTGATTTTTTGAGACGAGTCGTGCAGTTCTCTGGTCTTGCATTGATTCAACAAATTCAAGGAATGCTCCAGTACCAAAAATCCTTTGGTAATACGGGTATCTGTATGCTTCAGGTTGCCAAGACTTTGTTGTGCCGCTCAGAACAATCAATCCCGACTGTTTTTGGAGTGGCAGAATCTGAGCTTACTTGCCTCAAACGTTCTCTTGCTTAAGTAATTTTAAGTTACACCTAAACATTATGCAATTACTAGATTCTGTTCAAAGCCAACTGCCAATTTATACAGCAGTTCGAGTGTTGGATTCTCTTCAAGATATTGTCAACAATGTTCAAATCCAGTCTAATTTTTGTATTACTCATCCAGCTTACAAACCTTTTGAAATTCCTGCTGAGGTAGTAACTCGTTTTCAACGAATACCTCTGGAGCTTCAAAATAAATACCTGAGTCTACAACTGCAAAGTTTTCTCTACGGTATTTATTACAATGGCTGTATGCAAACTGCCCTAGCAGCAAATGCAAGTTCAGATAATCTAGCACTTCATCAGAATCTAGAGAACAATACTTTTCTTGGAGTAGACGTAGAGTTTTACGATCGCCTACATAAAAGTAATCTTGGTGAGGGTTACTTCGATCCAGGTTGGTCTGTGCTGCGCCAAGAAAGTGATGGGAGTCTTGCTGTTACCAAAGGCGGTTTGACTTTGCATATTGAGCGCGATCGCCATTTACAACCTATCGAACAATCAGCGATCGCTGGTAGCTTAGTGGCTATCCGTATGCCTCGTAATCTAGTTCAAAACGGATTTTACATGGCGGTAAGCAATGCAGGGCCGGACACTCATCCTCAAACAGTGAGAGTCTACTTTAATTTAAGCCCTGAAGGTGCGATCGCACTCGTGGAAAGCTTAACACGGCAATTAAACCAAATCAGAATTCCTTTCACCTTTAAAGTACTATATAACCCTTCTGATTACGGACGCTATGACAGTGGAGTTCTCTACTTTGAGAAAAGCAATTATGAAGCAATTCGACAAGTGCTAAAAAGTGTTTATGCAGAAAACGAATCGCATTTCCACACAGAAGTACCCTTGTTTACAAAATTACTTGCGCCTGGAATTGCTTTAGCAGAAGAACCAGACTGCAAATTTGCTGCTAAAGAAAGTTTTGGGATGAATCGCTGTCAAATTGTTGCTAATGGTTTACTAGAAGCACGGGCTACAGGTGATGAATCGCCCCAGAACCGGATGGCATCTATCTATCAGCACTTCTCTTTTCTAGGAATTGATTGGCAGCGTTCTTATCTGAATGCCAATTCTGAAGACATCTACACCCCGTTAGACTAATGAAACTAACCAATCTTGCATCGCCTAAAGTAGCTTCAGCTAGCGAAGTTAGTTATGTAACAAATAATTTCCCAGAGTCGAATTTACCATTTTATCGCAAACTAGGACGGACAGATTTAACCGTTAGCTGTCTTGGCTTGGGTGGTGGTGGTAGCATCTCAAGTGAGGATACGCTTTATGCTTTCGAGCGTGGGATTAACTACTTTTTCTACTCTAGCGATTTGCACCACTATATTTACAGTTCCATGTCTGAGGCGCTGCGTCAGATATCTAGCCGTCGCTCCTCAGTGCGAGAGAAAGTAGTGCTAGCAACTGTGACTTATATCAAAAGTCCAGAAATGGCGCTAGCTGCTCTATTAGATCAATTCGTAGAGCTAAATATTGATTATATTGATGTGTTGTTCTGGGGCTGGATTGGTGAGAATGATGGGGCAGCTTTACAGAATTGCTTGCAGCTTTCTCCTGATTTAAGAGGCACTAATTCTGTTTATCAGCGTACCATTGAAAAAATGTTTGGCGCTTCTGATAGACTCAAGAAGATGGGAGCCGTCCGCTATATTGGTGCTTCGTTTCACGATATTAATTTGGCGCAACAGTGCTTGCATAGCGACCTATTAGATGTGGTGATGGTCAGACACAATGTCGCTCATCGCTCTGCTCAGAGTCAGATATTTAATCAATTGGATGTGCAAGACCCTTCTCGACCAGGTATCGTCACCTTCAAATCGACAGGTTCTCACTCAGGGTCTCTCTGGAATATTCCAGTTGGTTTACCAGAAAAATGCTGGCGACCTACTGTTCCTGACTTATACCGATACTCGTTAACGCAGAACTGTGTGGATGTTTGCTTAACAGGTTTGACTCAACGCGAAGAAATCGATGCTGCAATATTTGGAGTTCAGCAAGGTAAGTTAACAGCCACTGAAGTTGAATACCTAAACCTTTATGGTGATTTACATCGTAACAAGCTCAAAATCCAAGAAGTTTCACCTGAACAACTACTTTACCAAATTTAAGAGGAAATGTCAGTATAATAAGCAACTCATGTCTTGAGAATAAAGGCATGAAATTAAAGTTTGGCAAAAACTGACACAGTGCGATCGCAATCTAAATAGCTTTAATTTAGGAGAAATTTATAATGGCAAGTATTAAAATTTATAACCTATACTCTGCTGGTTCTCAATTGTTCAAAGATATAGCCATTTTTAATTTTAAGGAACAATAAATAGATGACAGAAACTTTAGAAAAAAACGCTACTTTCTTCAACGGTGGCAAACCCCACAAAGAAGTGGCTTCTGATTTGGAGTCTACAGATAAATTTGTACTGCCAGAAATTTATCTTGCAACAAATGAAGATGTTATTGCTTATCTGCGCCGTTCTCATAAAATTGCTGAAATTGCAGTTTTAGCTGAACGTGATGCATTGGTTTTGAGTCTTTGCGAGCAGTTTGACATCACTATTTCCGATCAGGAATTGCAAGCAGCAGGAGATACATTTCGCTTGGAACACAAGTTACTGGGAGCCTCTGAAACTTTAGCATGGCTTCAAAAGCAGCAAATCTTTGTAGAAGATTGGACTCAAGGTATCAGAGTGGCACTACTTACAAATAAGTTAAAAGAACATTTGTTTGGAGATAGTGTGGACTCTCATTATTTAAGCAACCGTAATCATTATAAACGTGTTGCCCTATCCCAAATATTAGTTAGTGACTTAACAGATGCACTGAAAATAATCTATACCATTCGAGAGGAAAATGCTTCATTTTGTGCGTTAGCACTGGAACACTCGAAAGGTAAGCAGTCAAGAGACAATGGTGGCTTTGTTGGTATTCGCTTTTTGTCAGAATTGATGCCGGAGATTGCACAGGTTATTACTGTAGCAAAAGAAGGCGAAGTGATTGAACCTGTCCAAACAAAACTGGGTTATCACATCTTGAGAATTGAAAAATGGTTTCCTGCTGAATTAAGCGAAATCAGAGAGCAAGTTTTAGAAACTCTCTTTCAAGCTTGGCTAAAAGCAGGAAACGTCTCTGTTAATCATGCTGAACGGCATCAATAAAATGGTCAATGTCTAACAGAATTCTTGACTTGACATTTTGAATTGAACTAAAATTGCTACTTAAGCTTTTGCTTCAGAATAGTTAACAAAAAAGCTGTTTAGCATAAGTCCTGTACTTGTCGTTAAACCGCACTTGGCTAACGCTTGCCTCTAGGTCTAATTAGAGGCAAGTTTTTTGTGTTATATCATGTTCGGATAATCACTTATGATAAAAGTAGGAATAAAAACGATCAACTATGCCGAAACGACTTAAACAAGCTGAGAATTTCTGCGTTTACCTTGAGAAACTCACTATAAATTTGGGATAGGGCTAATCATCTTACTACAAATTTTTAATTTTTTACACAAACTTACTTATTTTTTAATCGATAAATAATAAACATTAAATACAAAACTGCTAATGCTTGTAATGAAGGGAATTTGGAGTTTTTGCTTGCTGTTTTTATTCCTTCTATGGGGTGGTGAAGCTTTTGCAGGAGAGTTGTCTGAACGGTTAGCAAATTTTCCCCAATGGGAAAAATTAACTTCAGTACAACTCGCTTCGGGTGATTTAGTTTACCCTGAATGGATGGCTGGTACTTGGAAAGTTACAAGTACCTTAGTAGATTTAGCTGCGCCTTTAGCACCAGAGATTGTAACACCAGGGTTTGAAGGTAATCGCCGACAATTAAATCAGCCTGTGAGTTTTGTAGTAAGATTTGTAAAACGGCAACCATCTATTGCTGGGTTAAAAATACTTCCTCAGATAGGTTACAAATCCTCCATTTTAGTAGCAGATAGAGCATTTAATAGCTTGAATTTGGCAAGAGCTTATTTAGGGGATGAAGCAGTGTTATTAGTCAAAGTAGATCCAGATTCACCTAATCGTCAAATTACGTTCTTGCGTAGCAGTCGCCAACTAGTTTCCATTGTGACTGCACGTGCTACAGAAACTACCTCTGATTGTAAATTTATCACCACAGAAGTGTTTCAACAACTATTTAAAGGTGGTTCACGCCCCTACTTCAACTCTGTAGAATCTACTACGGCTTATCATAAACTTCCAACATCCAATCCGGCGATTGAGGCAGATCAAGTTACTGCAGTCTATCTTTCACCCCAAGATCCAGATTACTTTAAAGGTGGTTCTCGACCAGTTGCTCTCTACCACTATCGCCTTGAATTTTTCCCTCAAGAACTACCAACTACTCCCAAAGAGTGATTTGTCATCTAGCTCTTGACTACTTTGTAATACATTTGTAGTATATAAATTCCAAGTTTACGATCGCGCTCTTGGACGGTGTGCATCATGGCCAAATTTCAAGATATTGTCAATTACTTTCGCTCTGATTGGAAGCTGAGTGTTTTTAGTATCGCAGCATCCGGCATTTACGAAATTATTGATTTGGTTGTTCCTTATGCGATCGGGCAGATTTTAAATGTTTTGTCTGGTCAAGCTTTGGATAAACCAATTCAAAGTGCGATCGCAAGTTTTTCAGATATTACCAATTACCCAGTTAATAAAACTCTATCTTTGAGTGTATTACTGGGTTTAATTTTCGTTGTCACCGTAGTGAGAGCGCCAACACAGCCCTGGTTGACTGGTTGGTTTCACTGGGATATAACTTTCAGGTCGCGTCGAAAGAAAACCGAAGCAGCCATCGCCAAAATTCTTACTCTCCCACTGGAATTTTATGACGAAAATAACCCCGGACGCATCGCCGGAAGAGTAGCTAGAGGTGTTGAGAACCACGCTTGGGCGTATCCCGAAATCGCCGGACAGTTGATTCCTAAACTGGTTCGTGTACTGGGAATTTTTGTGTTTATTTTGGTGATTGAGTGGCGAATTGCGATTTTATATCTAATTTCCTTTGTAATTATTCTCAGCTTAAGCTTGAAGGATTTACAGCAATTGATTAGGTACGAAAGTCGTCTGAATAAATATGCAGAGAATACCGAAAGCCGCAATTCTGAACTGATCACCAATATCAAAACGGTGAAAGCATTTGCTACAGAAGCTAGGGAACTGAAACGGCAAAAGCAACGTTTAGATCGTGAATTAATAGTGGTTGATTATCGCATCCACAAAGGTTATGTGAAACTGGGTACTTGGCAAAGGACTGTAATTCAGTTTTGTGTGTTTACAATTCTGGGTTTGACTTTAGCAGCAACAGTAAATGGGAGAATTTCTCTGGGTCATTTTGTCATGACCTTAACTCTTTCTAGCATGGCTTATGCCGAATTAGAACCAATTACTAACTTGGCAGAAGTTTTCGCCCGTCGTTATTCTTCTATGCTGCGGTTTCACGAATTTCTCCAAGAGCCAACTGCATCTGATTCAGCTAGTCTTTTAGAAGAGAGCAACCAGACAGAATCACCTTATAAATTTACTGGAAAAGTTGAGTTGTCACACGTCAGTTTTGGATATGATGCCAACCATCAAGTTTTGCAAGATATCAGCTTGTTGATTGAGCCATACCAAACAGTCGCATTAGTGGGGCGTTCCGGTTCTGGTAAGTCTACTTTAGTAAAATTGCTGTTGCGATATTTTGAACCTCAAGCAGGTCAAATTCTGATTGATGGTCAAGATATTCGCACTTTGAATGTAGGTAAGTATAGACGAAGGTTAGCGATCGTTCACCAAGAAGTAGACGTTTTCAACGGTACTATCTTGGATAATCTGACTTATGGCAGACCGGATGCTAGTTTGGAGCAGGTTCAAGAAGCCTGTAGAATTGCCAGAGTCGATGAAGTAGTGCAGCATTTACCTAAAGGTTATTATACCGTCGTCGGGGAACGAGGTGTCAGGTTATCTGGAGGACAAAGACAACGCTTGGGAATTGCTAGGGCGTTGTTAGTGGAACCAGACGTACTGATTTTTGATGAAGCCACCTCTAGTTTAGATTATGAGTCTGAGCGTTCAATTCAGCTAGCGATGCGATCGATTCAGGGCACTTGCACTACCATCGTTATTGCCCACCGTTTAAGCACAGTAAGGGAAGCTGATAAAATTGTCGTTCTAGAGCAAGGAAAGATTGTAGAAGTGGGTAGCCACAATGAACTCTTGCGTCACGAAGGTATTTACCGCCGCTTGCACTCTCTGCAAGAAACAGGAGAACTCCTGAGTTAAGGGATATACACCTTTTAGATTTTAAATTTTAGATTGACCACAGGATGAATCCGCTTGATTCAATCGACTTTATTCACAATAAGGTCGATTTTTTTATAGACATATCCAGAAATTAAATATGTGTTATCTAAAACCCTTTCGCGCCTATTCGGTAGTACAACTAATATTATCAAGTGGGGAATTTGCTCCTATTCCCCAAGAAAAACCTTAGCCATTGAAATTCGTTTTACGCGCTTGGGTGAAGCGTGAGAAGTAAAGTAAACAATCCATTGCCTATTGCTAGAATACTAATCACTAATCGAAGTCTTCCAATCAGAAAAAACTAAGATTTGCTCTTATCGGCTTCTTTCTGTGCCGCCTCACTGTATTTTTTATAAAGTTGAGTACGAATCTTGGCTTCTTGATAACGGCTGTGGGTTTGTGGTACAGTACTCATTAAATCTGAAGCCCGTTGCCACTTAGCAGCAATCTCTAACCACTGAGTTGAGGTTGTAGCCGTTTTGCCAGATGCAGAAGCTTGGTTGGCAATTCGCACAGATATTTGGAATGGATCGTCAGATGGCTCAGAAAAGGTATTGTTAGGAGAGCGAGATGGTGTTTGGGCTTTCCTGTGGTTAGTATTTTCTGTAGTTAAAGATTTGGAAGTTTCTGGTTGTATTAGGCTTTTCAGTTTATTACCTAGCTGGGCATAAACAACCCAACTAAGCAACAACAGTGAGCATAAACCAGCTGCTGCTAATATCTTTGTTTTAGGTTTATTTTTGTATTTTTCTTTGTTAATGAGTACTAAAGGACGAGAGACTTGAGTTTTAGGATAATTTGGTTTTCCTAGTTCAGCTTGAGCTTCTGTGAAATCTTTAATTAATTGCTTTACAATATTGGGCTGAATTAATGTAATTTCCTGTGACCAAAGCAATTGATTCTCGCGATCGCTGTCTATTTCTTTTAACCACAGCAATTGTTGTTCTCGAACAATCCGACTGTTGATCTTGACACGGCGAATGTGACGCGGGGCGATAGACTCAAGAATTTGCTGGATTTGTTCTACCAGGGGAGATTGCTCTAGTTGCTCTACTTTAGCTGCCTCGCACAGAATTTGTAAGACACCATCAGAAAAAATGGCTCTAGTTCTGACACAAGACTGGGCTAGCTTTTCGTTCAATAGCTGAATAATCGCTGCAACGCTGCCTTGGTGAGCTTGCCACGCGATATCGTTTATCCGGTCTACCACCTGAAATTTAGTGATAGCTCTTCCACCCTGACTGATTAACGTATTCATTAATTTAGGGACTCTTTTCTACTGACCTTGATCTTGTCTTCGATTTTACGAGTAAAAAGATGAGTTGCCAAATAATATCATAAATATGGAAATATGGAGCCTTCCTTTTTGGTTTGGTAAGGACACTCGCTGACGCTCAGTTAATTTGTATGCTTCCACGCCTTGAAAAGGTGGAATTCTTGGGCTGAAACTGCGCTTTCAAGGTAACGCCTATGCTGAGGGACGAGTTAGCTGTTTGACATATTACACGATCGTGTCTTTTGGCGATCGCCTTTAGTTAGCTAGATAGTATCAGGATCAACGCCAAGCGATCGCAAATATTCTTTCAACCTTTCCACCTGCGACTGTGCTTGTTCCCTCGCCAACCTTTCCTGTTTCAGCGCCTCTGCCAACTCTTCTGGAATCAGCAACTTTTCTCCAGTGTCTTCTCGATAAAAACCAATCAGTTGCCCTTCTATTTGCAAACGCAGCTGCAAAGGTTCACATCGACTATCTGTAATTGGCTCATACACTTCACCTCGCAGTCGATAGCCCTGCAATTGCTCCTTAATCCACTCTCCCTTGGGATCGAATAACCAGTATTCCAGGACTCCTAACTGCTCATACAGCGTCTTCTTGAAACCTGTGTCCTGGTTTCTAGTGCTCTCCGAGGTCATTTCAAAGATTACTACAGGCACTTGTCCCTCTTCCCATATTTTGTAATTATCGCGACCTCCAGGAGCGACATTAAAAATTACCATTACATCTGGAGCTACCCGTAACCTCGGAAAACCCTGAGCATAATAGAGAAACTGGTTACTCAAAACCGTTGCTTGCCGATCCAGCAAATATTGCCTCAATACTTCTAAAGTTGCCAGTAAAGCACATAAATGAACATAACTTTCTGCCAAAGGTTCACCATCCGAGCTTGGATAAAAAACTTCTGTTGATTCAGAACTGGGTAAGAGGCTAGTCATAATTAGCCACCTGGTTGAGAGGATGGGTGCATGATTATATTATCTTAGAGACTTTCCTTAACATTTATTTCTAGAAATGCCGAGTAAATGAAGGGGGCAGAAGAGCAAGGGGAGCAGAGGGGCAGAGGGGAGCAGGGGAGCAGGGGGATAAGGGAGATGAGGGGGAATTATTGAATAAATCTCTCCCTTATCTCCCCCCTCTTCCTTGTCTTCCTTGTCTTCCTTGTCTTTTACCAATGCCCAATGCCCAATACCCCAACTTATTGTTCAAATACCAGACAAAAGAGCCGTATCGGGATACTTTTGTGAGGAATTATCGTTTTTTTTACCTTTTTGCCAGAATGGCAATACTAAATAGCACAGCGATCGCTACATTAGAAGATATATACATAAAAATCATTGTTGATTTTTATTCATCCGCAGTTCACACAAAACTATGAGTGCAAGTACCATTATTTCCGATAATCCCTTACTCCAAGGCACTGGTTTACCTCCCTTTGCAGAGATTAAACCAGAACGAGTAGTACCAGCCTTCAATCAGTTGCTAGCAGAACTTGACCAGCAACTTGCCACCTTAGAGGCTAGTGTACAGCCCACTTGGAGTGGTTTAGTAGAACCCTTAGAAAAGCTGACAGAACGGCTTACCTGGAGTTGGGGGGCGGTAAATCATTTAATGGGTGTTAAAAATAGCCCAAAACTGCGCGAAGCTCATGAAATCGTACAGCCACTAGTTGTACAATTTATCAACAAACTCGGTCAAAGCCAACCCATCTACAATGCTTTTAAGGCACTCCGTAGCAGTGATAGTTGGGCAACTTTAGAATTAGCCCAACAACGCATTGTGGAAGCCGCCATTCGAGATGCAGAACTTTCTGGTGTTGGCTTAAAAGGAGAAGCAAGGGAGCGTTTCAACGCCATTCAGATGGAGTTGGCAGAACTTTCTACTAAATTCTCTAACCATGTACTTGATGCCACGAAAGCCTTTAGCTTAACCCTGACAACAAAAGCCGAAATTGACGGTTTACCACCAAGTTTGGTGAGTTTAGCTGCCCAAGCTGCACGTGCGGCAAAAGAAGAGAACGCCACACCAGAAAATGGCCCTTGGCGCATTACTTTAGACTTTCCCTGTTACGGTCCTTTCATGCAACACAGCACCCGTCGAGATTTGCGCCAAAAGCTCTACAAAGCTCATATCACTCGCGCTTCTAGTGGCGATTTAGATAATAAGGCGTTAATTGTGCGTATTTTGGAGTTACGGCAAGAACTTGCCGATATACTTGGCTTTAAGAGTTTTGCCGAGTTAAGCCTTGCAAGTAAAATGGCTCCTAATGTTGAGGCAGTCGAAGCACTATTAGAAGAACTACGCCAGGCCAGTTATGATGCTGCTGTCAAAGACTTAAAAGAACTCCAAGCTTTTGCTGCATCTTATGGAGAAGAATATCAGGATTTAAAACATTGGGACATCAGCTTTTGGGCAGAACGCCAACGAGAAGCAAAATTTGCCTTTACCGCTGAAGAATTACGTCCCTATTTTCCCCTTCCCCAAGTGCTAGATGGCTTGTTTGGGCTTGTTAAGCGGCTATTTGGTGTTACTGTTACCCCTGCCGATGGTCAAGCCCCAGTATGGCATGAGGATGTCCGTTATTTCCAAATAGCCGATGAAACTGGTTCTCCCATCGCTTACTTTTACTTAGACCCCTATAGCCGTCCAGCAGAAAAACGCGGTGGTGCTTGGATGGATGTATGCATCAATCGTGCTAAAACTGAAAATGGTGCAACTGCCATCCGGTTGCCTGTGGCTTATTTGATATGCAACCAAACTCCTCCAGTAGATGGCAAGCCAAGTTTGATGACTTTCTATGAAGTAGAGACTTTGTTCCACGAGTTTGGTCATGGATTGCACCACATGCTCACCAAGGTTGACTATGCTGGAGCCGCAGGTATTAATAATGTGGAATGGGATGCAGTGGAACTACCCAGTCAGTTTATGGAAAACTGGTGTTATGAGCGACCCACTTTGTTTGGCATGGCTAAACATTACGAAACTGGAGAAGCCCTGCCAGAGCATTATTATCAAAAGCTGCTAGCGGCGCGTAATTATATGAGTGGTACTGGTATGTTACGCCAAATTCACCTTAGCAGTATTGATTTAGAACTACACTACCGCTATCGTTCCGGTAGCAATGAAACTCCAGCAGATGTGCGTCATCGCATAGCCAAGACTACTACTATTTTACCACCACTTCCAGAAGATTCAATTTTATGTTCTTTTGGGCACATTTTTGAGGGTGGTTATGCAGCAGGCTACTACAGTTACAAATGGGCTGAAGTACTTAGTGCTGATGCTTTTGCCGCTTTTGAAGAAGCTGGGCTTGAAAATGAAGAAGCTATAAAAGCTACAGGTCGGCGTTATCGGGATACAGTGCTAGCACTCGGTGGTAGCAAGCATCCAATGGAGGTGTTTAAAACTTTCCGGGGTCGCAAACCAAGTACGATCGCTTTGCTCAGGCACAATGGTTTAGTAAGTGCTGCTGCAAACTAAACAACACCTTTGTAGAGATGTTGTATTGCAACCTCTCTACATCAAAATTTTTGCTTAACTAAATATTATTTTCCTAGTTTAAGGTGTTCCTGGAAGAATGGGTTCTTCGGCAACATCATCTAAGCGGATGCTACCTAACAAATTTCGCCACTCTGCTTTCAGGGCTGCATCTTGAGGATTTTTTTGACGCAGTTCAGCCAACGTCGTCAGTGCCTCGTACCAGATCCCATTTTGGGCATAGATAGCATAGCGCTTTATAGGTTCTGCCGTTTCTATTTCTTTGAGTGTTGGTTGACTCAGATTAACTCGTTTTATTACCCCTTCAACAAAACTTGGAGGCGAGTTCTTTTGCTTGTCACAGTTAATGGTGAAAAACCAACGGTATTGTTTATCTACTGCTAAACCGGGAGCAGTGTTAGGCAAAGAAACACGGATAACTCCTGGCTTATCCGATAAAGCGATCGCTTTTTTGTATACCTCGTTAGCGTCTGGATCTTGCAGCACAAATTCAACTGTATATGGCGAATCTTTAGTATATGGCACATAGAAAAACCAACTTGGATGTTCTACTGTTGTTTGTCCCCAGACATTAATCACTGAGTTAGCTTCCTGAGTAAAGGGTACTAAAGCAGTCAAGTCAATTTTAGATGTAGGACATGCAGGTTCCCCGCGCTTTGCTCCACCACGAACGCGACCCCCAGGAGGGGAGCCAGGTGGAATTGGAGGTTGAGTAAAGGTTGTAGTTTGAGCAGGGTTCGTTTTAGTATTAGAGCGATTAGGGGTTGGTTTCGCCAGTACTGGAATCAGGTTAACTAATAAATTTGTACAACTAAAAGCTACTACTAAAAACAGTTTTATCGGTTGTAAATTTGAATTCATAGAAACCTGACCTCATAGGATTTTAGATTTTAGATTTTAGATTGGGCATTGAGAAGAGACAAGGTAGACAAGGAAGAGGGGGGAGATAAGGGAGAGATTTATTCAATAATTCTCCCTCATCTCCCCCTGCTCCCCCTCATCTCCCCCTGCTCCCCTGCTTCCCTGCTTCCCTGCTTCCCTGCCCCCTGCCCCCTTGCTTCTTCCCCATTTCCCACCCGCACTTTTATTTTTGAATTATTATAAATTGACATCAAACCCCCCATAGCTACCAGTGATAAAGCCGACGGGACGAAAGGCACCCAAGCACCCGAAATTAACAGACCAAAGCAAAGTACATACAAAACGCTAGAAGTAACACCGATTGCCAATGCCAACCAGGGTAAGGAAAGCCTGCGCCAAGCCAAGACTCCTCCAATTAAAGACCAGCCCCAAATCCAGGCGACCTCCGCCCACCATGACCAAGCGCGCAGCAAAGGTCGCCCATCCTGGACTGCACCAAGGATCTGGCTGACCATGTGAGCTTGTACCAGTACTCCTGGCATTTGCTCATCTAAAGGAATGCCATAAGGTGTAGGCCAAGTGTCTGGAGAATCCCCCTTTGCAGTCACACCAATGAGAACAATCCGGTCTTTGATGGCGTTGGGGTTAATTGAACTAGATGATAAAAATTGCGTTAGCTTTACCTGTTCGGCTATTTCTTTTGAAGAACGATAGTTGAGTAAGATTTGACCGCTATTAGCATCAATATTTTGATAGCCACCAGTACGAGACTTCAGATTCGGAAAAATAGTCTTACCCAACTGCAAATTTCCTTCAGGGGTGAACTTTGTTTGAATTCCTAAAGGGCGCAGATAAAGGGATGCTAGTTGTAAACTGAAGGAATATGGAGCAGAACACAATGATGTCGTCTCCTGATTCATGAACAGAAGATGCCGACGAATAACTCCATCGCGATCGTAAATAAAGTCACTGAATCCCAGATTTCCTGGGGGGATTTCTGGCGGTGGCTTAGTACCTTTAATATTTACTGTGTTATCACTCCCCTTGCATACGCCAATCAAGTTCTGAGTTTTCTGAAGACGAGTAATTAAATCTGGCTGTTTGGCCTTAAAATCACGGTAGATATCTAAGCCGATCGCACGGGGTTGGTATTGATTCAGTTTTGCTAAGAGTTTATTGAGAGATTTTTCGGAAATAGAAGCTCCGATCAAGGACTCGTTATTTTGTCTTTGAGTCGCCAGATCCTCATCGTCAATTGTGATGATCAACAGTCGGGGGTCGAGTCCTTCTGCGGGGCGCGATCGCATCATCAGGTCAAAGGCTGGAATCTCTAGGTTTTCCAGCAATCCCACCAATCTCACGCCACAAACCAAAGCTGTAACTGCCAAGCTGAATAACAAAATTCTTTTAAATCTGCGTCTGTTAGATAAAGGTAAATTTACTTCATCTTCATCTTCAGATTTTGCAGACCTTAATTCATCCCAAGTCGGTGGTATCTGCGCCGGATTTTGGCAAATCACTGGTAGCCAAGTTGCACAAGGAAATCTATCCTCAAGTCCTTGCAAGCGTTCTCGCGCTTGGCGTACCGCTTGATATAAAGACTCACCACCGGCAAAGCCTTGGAGAAAATACTTTAAAAACTCCTTTGCAACCTGGTCTGGGACAGGTTCGCGCATGATGATCATTTGAGGAATTTGCAAATCAGCCAATTCTCGCGCCAATCCCAATCCATCACAGGAGTTGAATATAGCTAATTGCAAACCATTTTCAATAGCTTTTCTGAGAGCGTACTTTAACTCGCCAATCGTAAGACTATCAGTTCTATTTAGGTAAATTCGTCCGCTTTCTCCATTTCCGTGACTGGAACTGTGTCCAGCAAAGAAAAGAATATCCCAGTTTTTTCCCCAGAGATGCTCAGTCAAGTCCTTACGTTGTGGTTCTACTAAAAAGCTCACCTCTGCGTTACTACACTGTTGCAGTAAAGCTTGATCGGCTTGGGTGTCAATCCCCTTACTATTCCCCACAATTGCCAAAATGTTGACTAATTGATTGAGAGCGCCTGGCTTGTGAATGCGATCGTAGGATGGTGAAGAAAGGGCAATTTCAGCTTTGGGATAGCGTTCTAACAAGTCCCACAGATGCCAGGGTAATAGCTGCAATTGGCTATTTTCTGTTTGCAGAATCACCCGTACTTCGTCGCTGGACGATAATCTTTCTAACCATTTTTCCCTCAAAGGGCGAAACTCCTCTGCTCGCAGCCAGGTATTAAAGCGTGCCCGCAAAATATGAGAAGCGTTTTCGCAGTCTTGAACCATCGATACATTCGTCACCTGCATTTGGTCAGCATGGAGGCGATAACGATTGCCTATCTGCCGATAACTAGACTGCCAATGACTATAATAGAGCGGCATTTCCGGGAATGAAGGTAGCCTCCCAGTGATTTCTGTTGCAGCACGCTCGTGTTCTTCACCAATTTGGAGGGTGACAGCAAACCCCTGCTCAAAACTACCCTCTCCAAATTTGATCGCCACTAATTTACCCATAACCGTCGCTATTTCCCTGTGCAAGATCGTGCCCTGTTCTAATGTCCGATCGCAAGCTTCACAAGTGTCTACAGATTTTTTTTCAAAATCCCCAAAAGCTGGCTTGGATTTTTAATTTTTAATCTTTAATTAATGAATTATCACTTAATAAATTCCCGACAAAGAAGGAAGATAGCTACATATTTCAAATTCGGAAATATTCGGTAATACTGGTATTATCCAAGGCTACCCTAACACTAAATTGCTCTGTAGGTTCACCACGAAACTGTAACTGAATGTAGTTGTCTGATTTTCTAGATTGAGCGTCGAGAAATATTGCTCCTGAACTATCTATAACAGTGAGATGAACTCCTGGTGGCAAGTAGATTTGATTTCCAGTGGCGTGCAATTGGAGATGAATACTAGTTTGTTGATCTTTTTCGGGACTAATTTCCACAATCAACATCACAGGTTGGTTGTGGATTTGGATACCTAAATCAATCACTTTTGCCCGTTTAGTAATTGATTCTGGTTGTTTGAGAACATCTAGTTCTAAAGTTTCAATACCACGAAAGGCATAAGTTGGTCTGAGTTCCGGTACGTTCCACAGCGATTCAATAGTCTCCCAGCCCGTCTCAAATATACCAGCAAACCACTGACTCAAATTCACTAATGAATTAACTGGGGATTGGCGCAGTTGCCAGATGTGGTCAATAAACGTTTCCAATGGTTGCAGTTGCCCTAAAGGCAGTGTTTCAGTTGCCACACTAGGGATAAAACCAAGCAGCCTTGCTTCTTCGAGCGATTCATCAAATTGAACTATTAAATAACCCACCCGTTCTTCCCAAGTTTCTGGAGGAATAGAACATATCTGCTGATGCAAATGCACGGGGCGACACTCCAGACGGCCAATTGAGGGCACTTGTAAATCAGCGACATCCCCACAAAGGCGCACAATCGGGTTCCAACTGTCACTAGCTTGAAGATCGGTAGGAATATCCATCATCTGTAAGTAATCATTCACCACCCATACAGCTAAAGTATTCAGCCGGACTTGCTCTGCTTTTTCAGGATTTGGCTGCTGGTTAGCAAATTGCTGGGCAGTTATGCGAGCTGTTTGGGAAATCGGCAATATCAAAGCGAAATCGTCTAGCTGATAGGTGGAGTTATTCATAAGTCAATTTCTAGGGTTCAATGCTGCTATGTATATATCACCCGAATGCAATAAATTTATGCCACAAAATTGAATACTGGAAAAAGAAAATTGGGACTGGCGATTAGGTAAAAATATCCCATAAAATTAAAAGATTGTATATTAAGATGATATAGGAAATAAAGTTTTTGAGTATTTATACTTTTATCAAGATAGCTTCAAGCTGCTAAAAGCGGCTTATCAACTAGCAGATAGTTTGCCAAATTTTGAGCAATCAATTAGGAAGATTGGCTCCTCAAATCACAACCAATTACCAATCAATACATAGGCAGACCAAAAGCTTGGCGATCTGTAGTTGGGATGTTTCAGTAGTTGTAGCTGGGCGCGGTGGACTGCTTCGGCTTTGGTGATTTTGCCACTCTTGAGTTCTCGATAGAAGGCACTAACAAACATCGCTGTTGATTGATCATCAATCTGCCACAGGGAAGCTATAGTACTACCCGCCCCAGCTCGGACAGATGCTCCTGCTAGACCGAGTGCTGCACGGTTGTCTCCTGTTGCTGTCTGGCAAGCACTCAAAACTAATAATTCTACTACGGTTTTACCCTGACTGCGGAAGAGAGTATCAAAATCTTTGACATTGATCTGACCATCGAAATCTAAAATAAAAGTGTCTTCAAGGCGGGAACTAAACTGACCGTGGGTTGCCAAATGCACTATGTTGAATGAAACAGCATCAATTTCACTTTCCAAATTCTTTTTTTTAAAATCTCCATCCAGTAAGCTGGTTGTCGAAACTCCTGCTTTAGCAATACCGTCAAATTCAGATTTGATCGCCAGCAATGGTGCAAACTTGGGAAATCCTGGTGGCGGCTGAGTCAGTCCTGCGGTTAGCGCTCTAAGCTGCTGTTTGATCAGCGGTTTTGGGTCGAGGAGTTGTAGACCGACGCTCAGGGCGATCGCATATTTCTCTACCAAGTATTGTTTACCATCGTAGAGAGCTGCCATTGGTAAATTGCGTAATGGGACATCTAGGACGAACACTAACGTATCGACGCCACTTTTTTGCAGTTGTGACTCAATGGGTTTAAGCAGCCAGCTGTAAACTTCTTGCGATTGGGTTTGGACGATCTTAGTAGCAGTTGGATCGACAAGATTTCTTCGCAGTTCTATTAAGAGTTTCTCTACTTCTTTTTGGGAAATCTTGGTACTGTAGCTTTGCAGAGGTTGTTTAGGAATTTTGACAATTACCTGGAGTTCGTCACGAAGAATAATTGGATAAAGGATGGCAGCCTTGGTATTATCTTTGTCTACTACTTGATCGAGGGCTACTTTCTGACCTTGCAGACAAGCTTCCTGAAAGAAGTCGTCTAATTCTGCTAGTTGGAGTGCTTCAATCCGCTGGCGTGCTTTCTCCAATATTTTTTCATTTGGTTTTCCTTTTTGAGATTGCAGCAGTAACTCTACTGACTCGCGGTAGACGGGTTCTACACTGTCGCGGAAGTCAAATTGTACATCCTGGTTGACTACATCTTTATTGACTACTAAATCTCTGCGGAGAGACTCAAGAGTATCTACAGCAGCATCATAAGCGGCGATCGCACCATTAATATTTTTTTGTGCCCAAAGCAATCTACCTAACTGCCACTCCAAGCTATAGGTAATTTCTGGTGCATTGCTACTCTGTGCCAAAGCTAATCCTTGTCTGGTCAGGTTTTGCGCTTCTGACCACTGTCTGGTTTGTTCGTACAAGCCGCCTAAACTCTTTAGAGCATAAGCCTCTGCCCGCTTGTCTCCTAAACTGCGTGATTGCTGGATGGCACTAGCGAGTAATTTTGCTGAGTCTTTTGTACTTAATCCTGAGTAAAGATTCTGACTAGACGCTTGCAATATCCCACTCTTGACTTTTGCTAAACTTTGTGAAAAATTAACATGGGCGTAAATACTCGCACGGCTGAGTGGGAGTTGGTCGAGTTGAGACTCAATTAATGGCAAAAAAGTTTGAACCTTTGCCCATTCTTTATCTTTAATCAGTAGTCCCAGGTGATTGAGTTGTGCTTGAACTTTTGTTAGAGGTGAGGGAGATACTGCGACTGTTTGTTGATAATAGGTGATCGCCTGTTCCTTTTGGTTTTGTTTACGGGCATTATTTCCCAAGCTGAACAGACTAGCCCCAATATCAGTGCTTGATTGTAGATTTTGAGCAATTATCAGACTTTCTTCTAATGCTCGGCGTGACTTTTTCAAATCGCCCAATACCAAAAGGGCATCACCGAGCGATCGCAAACTCACTGTCTTTTCTATAGAATCGGGTTGAGATTTTAACGTCTGACTTATTCGATCGAGTGTTTTGATCGCCCGCGGGTAAAATCCTTGGCTGCGCCACGCTTGTGCTTGATTGATTAGCGATCGCACCATGCCACTTTTATCATCTGCTTGTTTGTAAATTTCTTCTGTCTGCTGCCAAGTTGCCAAAGCCGCCTCAGACTGTCCCATTGCCAATTGCAGACGACCTTGAATATCTAATGATTGGGCAAATATTTGCAGATTTTGGTTTTTATCCGCTCTTTGGAGTAAATTTAAGCTTTCTCTAATTGCCTGCTGCGCCTGACTCCATGCACCGAGTTGCTGGTAAGCTAGGGAAAGATTACTCAGTGCCACTGCTAATGCAAGGCTCTCCCCTTGTTGCTTATATATTTGGACAGCCTGTTGTAACACTTCTATAGCTTTGCCAAAGTTGCCATTACTGTATAAAGCTTTGCCCTGCTGTAGGAGTGAGGCGGCATCAGTGGGCACAGCCAGCGATATCAGACTGTTTATTGGCAATTGGGATGAAGAATTGATTGAGCTAGGAACTTTTGCTAGTACTGGTGAACCGACAATGCATAGCAAAGCGACCAAGAAGTACAAAGGCAAACGTAAAAAGCGAGCTAGGGGGGTGAGCCAGCGCGTCCTTGCCGTTTCCCGACCCCTGCTTTTAAACTTTAGAGAATTCGCGCCAAAAATCCTAGTTGTTTTAGCCATAAGCATGACGAGAGGTAGGTGATAACCAGAAACACATAGGATCAACTATTAGGTTAACAGGGTAATGTTACCATTCCCATCCCTCACCAATCTTTGAGCTTCCACAATCTTCTTATTTGTTGCGATCGCTGTGAAACTTGATTAGCAAAGTATGGTTAAAAGGCGATCGCAAACCTTAAACAAAAACCCACCGAAATAGTGCTGCTTGACCTCTCTCCTGGCTAAAGCCGAATGGATTCTAAACTGTTGCTACACGCGAGCATCTATTGCTGTCCCGTTCTGCTTTTTAGTTTTGGTTTCCCAGATACGAAACCTGGTAGCAAGGGTCAAAACTTGCCTACAGACCTTGACTAGGCACAAGCCTAATTGTGTCTCTACTTTCCGCATTATGTTTGCGGTACTACTTCTGACTCAGCACTGGCTCAACCCTAGCTATTCGCTATCAGCACCGATCACAATAATCCCTCCAATTCTGCAAACTTACGCAAACGCGGTAAACATTGGCGTTGATAAAAACTGCTTAATGTCGGAATTGACAACCCAAATTCCTCAGATAAATCTTTCCAGCTAACTTCTGGGGGTAAGCGTTTGAGAATTAACACCTGACAATTCACATCTGGACGCCCTTTAATGTAAGTACCGCGCAGTTCCCCATCCGAATCTGTCTTCGCCCATATCTCCAAGTCTTCCAAAATCGGAGGTGCTTGGGGGCTAGCCGGTAGGTTATCTACAGGATCGATAGTTTCACTTGTTCCACCGGATGTAGACTGACGAATTCTCAGAGGGACTGTTGTGGCTTGTTCTCGGTTCTGGTTAAGGTAAAAGTCTTGTAGTCTCCGTTTTAGGTAAGCATTCAGCCAGGTGATCACACTGCCATAATTGGGATCGTAGGTTTGGCCTGTCCTACCTTCACAAACATTGCGACAGAAATACAACCAAGTTTGTTGTAGTGCGTCTTGATAGTAGGGAGTAGTTTCCCTCCAGAGTCTACTTGCTGTCAAGCGAATAATTTGCGTGAGCAGCTTCTGACGCTGAGGGCTTCCATGTTGGTGTCTACAGGCTTCTGTAACTAAGCGGCGTAGCTGTTCATCGAATTGAACCATGACAATCTTGGCGAAGAAAGCAAGAATATCTTAGTATTGCGTATAACAACACCTGAAGAATTACCTTTCCTTAAGATACTGGATCTTTTTTAAAAGGAAGTGGGGAACGGGCATAAACTATTGGGAGATTTGACACTTTCCTGGCTTCAGCGACGGAGATTCTTAAGACACCGAGCGCCTTAATATCCTGATTGCTCAGGTTCTCAAACTCACCACGTTTGCTCATAGAGCTTGGTGATACACTCAATTTACCGCTTTTATGAAAAAAGCACTTGTTCAAAACCTTGCCCCTTGTGGGTGGCTGTATAAAATGTTTGAATTTTGAATGCGTGAATTTTGAATTGATTCATCTCTACCCTATAAGTACATTCAGGGTAAGGAGTTCACTACTAGATAAAAATCAGAATTTTTCCGGCAGATTAAGTAGGTCGGCGTAAATAATTATTGTTGGGATAAGGCAGTTCTTGCTGGGAGCTCAAAGCTTGGGGAGAAAGAGTTTGAGGCTTCTTTACTTTTCTTCACACAGTTTGGTTTTATTGTACCGACTTACTTACTATAAAACAGTTATTTCGCAAGTATTACTACACTAGTAAACGTCTGACTTCTGACACAATAGTTTGAAAGTGAAATATATGTGTTCTCGTTACAAAACTATGAGCGATCGCAAAAAATATAAAAAAGACCGCATACTGGGTTATCATCCCATCCAAAAGCTCAAGATTATTCTCACAGGTCTTTATGTCGCTGTTATCTCTGACTTTAGCGTTGCCTACAAACTTGTTTTATCAGTTCCAGTTCTAGGCTTCTCATTTTTCTTTCGGCAATGAGTTGATGTCACTCTGATTTTACTAGCAACGGGGATGATGCTGGTTGCCGAATTATTTAACAGTGCGATCGAAATCTTATGTGATTTTGTGGAAGAACGAGAGGATATCCGGATTGGGATGATTAAGGATATTGCCGCCGCCGCAGCTGGCATCAGTATCTTTGTGTGGGCTGTCACACTCATTCTTGAAGCAAGTCACCTTTGGCAATTGCTAAAAATTTGACTATCAATTATTCGAGATAGTGTGAGGAGTATTTTCAACAATATCCTAAGACTTATTATATCAAGTTCGGGTGATTACTTTTAATAAAATCTATCAATGTAGGTTGGGGAGCCACTGCGTTGTCCGGGAACACCTGCTTGTACTCCTACGGAGAAGCAAGCTAGCAAGAGCGTCTCCCCTTCTCCCAAAGGGAGAGGCTAGCGCCAAGGGAGAAGCAAGTGGCGTTTGAACTTAAGTGTTACCCAACGTGAACAAGGATAAAATGTTGGGTTTCGTTCCTTAACCCAACCTACATATATTATAAGTGTTTAACCGGACACGATATTAGCTAATAAAAAGTAAGAAAAGGAAATTATCAGATTTGATTTTTTGAATTAATCTTACTCCCCACCCTACTTAATATAATCCCAGCCAGGAGAGGACATTTTCCCACCAAGAATACCGCAAATTACCTACACTCAACTTCATTTTGTTGCGAATATCTTGGATTTTCCAGTTGGTTAGTTTAGCTAGAGTTTGCGCCTCTTGTTCAAAACGTTTGGGTAAAGACTGCTTATATTGTCTACCAGCCTGACATTTGAGTTCCCCTTGGAATGGATGTTGCAAAACATAGCGTCCTTGAAAAGATTCACTGTTGGCTGTTTGTTGAAATATCAAGTCTTCAGGGAATTTGTCGCGGGTATAGCGAACATGCAATCGAGAGATGAAGACGTTACTTCTAGGAGAGGGACGACGAAAACTGGGTGGTGCTGGCACATTACTTGTAGAATTATCATCTAACCAAAATACGCCTGCTTGCTTGAGTTCTTCTGGAGTCAGGGGTTCAGCAGAACAAGGATCGCAACTACCCATATCCCAAGCGTATTCTAAAAAACCAACTTTCCTGTCTTCTTTGGTGTAGACAGTTTGAAACATAGATTTGTAGAATTCACCAAATTCATCTTTGACAAATAAGGGAATATTTGCGTCGGAGGGAATTTTTACCGTCCGATAGTTAGTGATTTCTGCCTGTCCTTGGGGCGAGAGGATGTAGACAATCAAATCTTGCTCTGTTGTAGCATTGATCATGCCCAAACGAATTGGCAGCATGAATTTAGGTGATTGATAGGAAATTTGTAACGGACGGAGGAACTGGTAGCCAGATTGCTCGAATTTATCCAAGTTGACTTTAGCAACAAAAAATTTCATTGAGGAGCGAATATAAGGCTGAAGTAACTGTTTCGCACCTCTGGGGATTTTGTAGCCATTGCGTTTAAGCCAAGTTTCCAGTCCACCAGATTCTTTCGCACTGAGGATCACGATGTCGTATTCGCCAACATTGAAACGTGCTTCAACCGTCACACCCAAACTAGCATCGCCCCTTGCACTCCCCGCCTCACTTCTGGCTGCTGCTGGCGCTGGTGCTGCTGATAACTCTCTATCATAAACTGGGGCACAAGGATCTGGGTCGAAATATTCTACCAATCGCGGCGCACTAAAAGCATCTAGCCGCTTGATAATCTTGGGTTCAGTGACGCGAACTTGTTCTTTTTGCAGCACCGTTGGCACTGGTACTACCATTGCAAAATCTTTGACTTCACCTTGAAAGTCGTTTGCCATTGTTAGGATAGTGCGATCGCCATCCCGCGCGATCGCCACCTGAGAAGCTTTGTTATACAGTTTTGTATCAGCTTTGGCTACATAAAATCCACAAAATGCCCAAGCTGCTGGTGCAAAGCACAAAACAGCTACAATTGCTAACAATAATGGTGTTAAAAGTCGAAAAAACTTCATTTTATACCTCTACTTTTTTAGTGCTGAGTTAGGAGTTAGAAGTTCTACCCTGCTCCCTCATCTCCTTCTTTTTTAGTGCTGAGTGCTGAGTTAGGAGTTAGGAGTTAGGAGTTAGAAGTTCTACCCCTGCTCCCTCATCTTCTTCTTGCCAAGCAAACCTTGGGGCTAACCAGAGAATATCTAGCAAGATGCTCAACGGAGCAAGGGCAAACAGCGCCCAGAAAACTGCTGTGGAAACAAAGAAATAATTTCGCAGGATAAAAGTTAATCCGGCGATGCAAACTGCCCAAACTACGCGCCCAATTCGGGAATTGGGGATTGATCGCGGATCTGTAATCATAAATAGGGCGAACAGCAGCAAAGACCCACTCATCAATCGATGCCAGTAAACATCCCAAGTCCAACCCAACCAGAAATTGCGAATCGCCTCTAGCAAAGAGTAGGAACCCAAAAAAGCTGCTGTGGTGTCCCAGCGACCAATGCGCTGCAAAATCATGCCGCCAGTACCGAGAAATAATAGCCCATACCACCACTCTTCACCCCATTGTCCCGGCGAAACCCAAGCATCGGGGGTGAGAATCAAGGCAGATATGATGCCAAAGTTAGCAGGATTGAAAAAATGCTTATCGCCGACTTGGAAGATAAATTTGCTGGCGATCGCAATTGCTGCGGCTATTGCCATTGTCGTCCAGTGGTCAGCCCGCAATAGTAAACTCAGTCCCAGTGAGGTAATTAAAGCACTGCGCAAATTTGGTATTTGTTTTTTGTCATTTGTCATTTGTCCTTTGTTGTTTGCTAATGACCAATGACCAATGACTAATGACAATATCCATTGAGTTGCAAGACTTGTGGCAATCGCTACCCCAATCAACTCTGGTCGCAGCGTCCAATCTCGTGTACCGATTCCCAAGACTAGGAACAAGCCCAAAAATAAAATCTGATAATCTCGTATATCTTTTAGTAACATCAACCCTTAATTCAGGGATTCCCCGTAGATTTCTCATCAATTTAGACGAGTACTAGGTAAAATAGCATTGCTGTTACAGATTTTGTTACAAAATAAAGCATTGACAGACGAAAGCGATCGCTGTGATGTTTAAACCTTAGATGCCGAATTTTTATCCAATGCCCCAAGTCAAAATAGCCAAAAAATAGAGTGCGATCGCACTCTAACATTTGAAGTTAATTGATGAACAAGCTCAATAGCAGAGAGATTTTTGGATAAGAAAAAATCTCGATCGTTTAGGGATTTCCAGATCAAAAAGTATCTAATTACTTCTTGCGCGGTGAAGAGAAGTCAGCAGGTTCAGGCTTGCTGAGATGGCTGTGCCAAGACCAAGGGCGCACAGAACTTGAAAGTGTCTCATCGGACTATAACCGAATTGGAGAATTTATTTATTGAAAATGCTTGTTCGGGTTTTACCCCTGTTATAGTCATCCCCTGCCGCCTTTTCTGTTTAATAATTTCAACAGGTTGTTACACCAGCACAATGTCTAGATTAGTACTAAAGCCAGAGGGTTTGTTCTCGATGGTAGCGAATAGGCTTCCATTGTAGGATAAGTTTCCATTATTGTAGTCGTAGCTGAACTGGCTGTTAGAGGTAGCGCCAAAGCCATACTTAGAAATCTGGATTTTGTCAGCTTCTTTCCACTCAAAGTCTTTGATAATGTCAACGCCGTCGTAGAAGCTATCGAAGACAAATTTATCCGCGCCAGCATCGCCATACAGTACGTCTTGTCCGCTGCCACCTTTTATATAGTCATCACCAGCCCCACCGTTAAGAACATTATTGGCATCATTACCAACAATCGTATCGTTGCCAGCTGTACCAATTAAATTCTCAATGCTGACTAGAGTATCTGTGAGAGTAGAATTTCCCGGAAATCTAACTACACCAGTGGAGAGATTGGCATCAATTGGGCCGGAAAAGAAAGCATAAGATGTGGTGTCAGTTCCAACACCACCATCAATGGTGTCAAAGCCAAAGCCACCATCTAGGAAGTCATCGCCATCACCACCGCTGAGAACATTATTGGCATCATTACCAACAATCGTATCGTTGCCAGCTGTACCAATTAAATTCTCAATGCTGACTAGAGTATCTGTGAGAGTAGAATTTCCCGGAAATCTAACTACACCAGTGGAGAGATTGGCATCAATTGGGCCGGAAAAGAAAGCATAAGATGTGGTGTCAGTTCCAACACCACCATCAATGGTGTCAAAGCCAAAGCCACCATCTAGGAAGTCATCGCCATCACCACCGCTGAGAACATTATTGGCATCATTACCAACAATCGTATCGTTGCCAGCTGTACCAATTAAATTCTCAATGCTGACTAGAGTATCTGTGAGAGTAGAATTTCCCGGAAATCTAACTACACCAGTGGAGAGATTGGCATCAATTGGGCCGGAAAAGAAAGCATAAGATGTGGTGTCAGTTCCAACACCACCATCAATGGTGTCAAAGCCAAAACCACCATCTAGGAAGTCATCGCCATCACCACCAAACAGTTTGTCATCACCATCCAAGCCTCTGAGGGTATCGTTGTCACTACTGCCGAAAATAACATCATTGCCATTAGTTCCGGAAAAATTAATTGCCACGAGAGTTTATCCTTAATCAAGAGTAATTGTTAATATCAGGACTTACAATTTGCCAAAAAGACAATTATGTGAAAATGTAATTTTGTTTTTCACCTATTTCTGTGACTGCGATATTTCCTGTCGATCTGGCAACTAAAAAAATAAGTTGAGTCAGCTAAGCAGGAACAGATCGTGAGTGGAAACTACATTTCCAACTTGGAAATAGGAACAAGGGAAAACTTCTTAATATTAGAAGGAGTGCCAATTCATATAAATGTCCATTTGTACAGCGTGTAAGTTCTAGATATAAGACTGTTAAGCGTTTGAACCACACTTAATAGCCCCATATTAAGTAACCAGTGTAGTTAAGCAAGATTACGGAAAAAAGAAAAAACTTTATGCAGCTAGCTCCCCTCTTCCCAATTTTCTACCGCATTCTCCAGCCGAATTTTCCCAACTGCCTTTGGAGTGGAAATCCCCATGCTAAGACGATCGCACTCACATTCGATGATGGGCCCCATCCTCAATACACATCCGAAGTCTTAACAGTGTTAGACCGTTACAAGATTACAGCGAGTTTTTTTTGGTTAGGTCTTTGCGTCAACCGTTCAGCAGCGATCGCCAAAGCCGTGAGCGATCGCGGACACTGGATTGGATTGCATGGCTACGATCATCGCTCTTTTCCCATGCTTTCCCCAAATGACCTGAAGGAGAGTTTAGAAAAAACCCAAGCTGCCATCTACAATGCTTGCAACCTGCAACCTGAACAAGTGCGAGATGTCCGCCCCCCTAATGGTTTATTTACACCTGCTACTTTAAAATTGTTCTCTCAGTGGAATTACCGCCCAGTTATGTGGAGCGTTGTGCCAGAAGACTGGGTGCTACCAGGTGTCACTACCGTCGTACAGCGAATTATGCAGCAGGTCAAAAATGGTTCAATAATTGTTTTGCATGATGGTGCTTGCGGTGGAGAAGATGTTGCTGCCACAATTCAAATTCTGATTCCGCAACTGCTACAACAAGGTTATGACTTTGTAACTGTTGATACTCTATGGCAGCAAGCTAAGACAAACCATTGATTGTTACACATTTTAAAAATATGTGAAGTTAATAATTTGCTTTAAATCAGGCTTTCCCATAAATTATGCCAGAGCAGTTTCCAATCATTGACGTTCCCCTAGATGCCCCAGAGGCTGATGAAGATTTGGGAACCAAAGAAAAGTTCTGGTTTCGCCATCAGTATTTAGGTCGTTGTCTATTCAAGAAAGCTAGACCAAACACAGGAGAAGATTGGGCAGAAAAGATAGCAGCCGAGTTGTGCTTTAATGCATTTTGTGAAGCGCAAAAACGGTATCCAGATGCAGCGAGGGTATGGTTGAATAATTTAGCAAGGGTGTCAAGCAATGATAGGTTAAAGCTTTTTGAGCGTATTCCATCTAATCGCATATCGCAAACAGCAATTGAATTTGCACAGAAGATATTGGAATTAAATCAAAGTAAGCTGCTGGACACCCTACTATGAAAACACTTTTTTTAGCTTGGCAAGATCCTAATAGTGGGACTTTGCAACTTTCTAAGCCCAAACATAACCAGACTTAGCTTTGTGAGCGGCAAATACATCAATATGCGTATTGAGCCAACCGACAAAGCGAAATTCTACTGCGGTACGGAAAGCCTCCAAAGCTTCAACAAAAGTATGTAAAGGTTTAGTTGCCCACTGGCGGCGAAATCCTCCAGTTAATTGATGCCAAAGAATAAATGTATAAGCTGTAAACACCCTTTTACGATGACCAGAGTCATCAATAATCAGGGTAAAACCTTGCTGTAGTTTGGTTTGACGACACTGCTGCATTACCTCTAAACGTCGGTTATTTAGGGCTGATACGTCCCACGGTGCGTCGTTTAAGAAGTGGCGCAAGCTATTTATTGTACGAGCCTTCTACGGTATTACCAGCAATCTGAGCCAAGTTTTTGCGATCGCTTTCTCCCAGTAATCCTCCTAAATACATCCTGAAACTTTGGCGTTGTACTTGCCGCGAGAACAAGTCATCAAAGCGACGACACCAATTCTCAAAACACTTCGGCATTGTTGCTGCAACTTGATGTTTCATTTTACGCTGCTCCTGTCGAGACTGACGTAAATTTGACTCTAAAACAGCATTTTAGCCTGATTTGGCACTACTTTTTTACAAAGTCCCATTATGCACTGAAGATCATTACATCGTAGGTTATTGCCCTCGGTATATTGTGGATGATGTTTTTAAACTCAAGAACAAAAATTCAGAACTTCTAAAAGTACATGTTGAGCGCGTTAACCCAGTGCTGACACCTCTCCGGCTGCGTTTATTGTGCAATATGACCGCAGAATGGCATGAAGGTTTTCGTCCATTTTCTAGTCAAGAATATCAGCCTTTAGTGGCTGATATCCCAGTGATTTATGCTAGTTCCTAGAGTTGATTTGCGGCGAGAAAAGTTTCGACTTCAGCAGCAGTAGGTTGAGAAGCGATCGCACCTGGTTTAATAGTAGTCAGTGCCCCAACAGCACTGGCATAAGTAACAATGCGTTTTGCGGTTTCTGCATCTCGCAAGCTGTGGATACCATAATGACCCAGTTGGTGGATGAAACCTGCCAAAAAGCTATCTCCTGCACCAGTTGTATCAACTACAGGGATAGAAAATGAGGGTAATTTGCCTTCGTTCTCACCCAGACAATAAGTGCAGCCGTTTTCCCCATCTGTCACCAGTACTCCCTCAATTGAAGCTAGACGATAAGTGATGGCTCCGGGATCTGCGGTTTCAAATAGCCATTCAGCCTCTTCTTTGGAGAGTTTGAGGAAATCAACTCGCTTAAATAATTCTGGAATTTTTTGATGGGCGATGTTTGGCTCTTTCCAAAATACAGGACGCCAGTTGACATCCAGCACAATTTTTAAGTCGTAATGTTCTGCTAACTCTAAAGCGCGGTGAATTGCCGCTTCACTTTCAGGATAGGCTAATTCCAAAGTACCCAAAACTAGAAAATCTGCCTGTTGAAACAGCGAATCTGACAATTTTTTAGCTTGCAGGCGAGTATCAGCAAATTCTGCGGTATCGTACTGACCAAATCCGGCAAAGGTGCGATCGCCAGCCAGATCCCGTGTAACATAAACTTGCCGCGTTGGTGCTGTGGGATGGCGTTGTACTCCCGTAGTCTCTACACCTACATCTTGTAATACTTCGACCAGTACATTTCCTGGTTGATCTTCGCCAACAGCTCCGATAAATCCTGCTGACATTCCCAGCTTGACTAAAGCGCAGGCTACATTAGCTGGTGCCCCTCCTGGGTAAGGAGTCCAAGATTTCACTTCTTCCAGCTTTAGCCCCAATTGATCGGCTAAACAATCAAACAAAATTTCACCAAGGCACAAAACACGGGGATTGCTCATCTCATTTTCAATTTTAGATTTCGATTTTGGATTAGAAATTTACAGTATAAAATCTACAATAGTTTTTGCTAATCTGTCGCCAGTCCTTCATAGAATTCAATAGCAATTTTTACTACTTCTATAGCCTGTATATGCTTCTAATCCTCGCTTATTTCAACTAAGTGCTTAGACAATAAATTTTAAAATAAGCTATATTTATTACATAAATTTTTGCGTAGTTTATATTTTTGCCAACTTGAAATCCAAAGAAAATATTGACAATCATATTACTGCTAACACTTGAAACCCCTACCAAGAAAAGAATCTTCTAGAATTAGAAAGAGCGATTAAGTACATATACCAAGGGAGGATAGAAATAGTCATGGCTGGTGGCAAGTCTGAGACCCCCGTTAGTCTGTCAGACAGAGAACTGCAAATTATCGACTTAGTAGCCGCTGGCTTAACTAACCAAGAGATTGCAGCAAAACTGGAGATTAGCAAACGTACAGTTGATAACCATATCAGTAATATTCTCACTAAGACTGAGACAGATAATCGAGTAGCTCTTGTCCGCTGGGCTTTACAGTGGGGCAAAGTCTGCTTGAATGATGTCAATTGCTGTACTTTACCTAACCAGATTGAATAAACAATTTACTAGTAGAAGCGTAATTGCTTTGGTCTAGTAAATTACAAGCCAATTTTGAGTTTTACTGATTGTTCCCCTCCTTACGCCTAAGTTTTCAGTGTGAACACTCTACCAAAAGTTCCGAGTCCTTCACTCAGCTGGAGTTTATGTTAGTGGAGCCAGTTGACCCTCGGACTCGGAAACTAAAAAGATCGGAATTCCTTTCCAAATTGATTGGGGAGCAGGGGAGCAGGGGAGAAGTCGCAGTAAGTCTTTCCCCTCTGCCCCATGCCCCAACAAAACAATCATCAGAAAAATGGGTAGAAACTCCGTGCTTCTAGCACGGTTTTACAAGCAATGTGGTAAAATGTAAGACATGGAAAAAGCCTACCGCTACCGTTTTTACCCAACTGTCGAACAAGAATCTCTCTTGCGTCGGACAATTGGTTGTGTGCGGTTGGTGTTTAATCAAGCCTTGGCGGTGAGAACTGAGGCTTGGTACTCTAGGCAAGAGCGAGTAGATTACGTTCAAACTTCTACTATGTTGACGCAGTGGAAAAAACAAGATGATCATACGTTTTTGAACGAAGTCAGCTGCGTACCATTGCAACAAGGATTGAGACATCTGCAAACCGCATTTACCAATTTCTTTGCTGGTAGGGCAAGATACCCCAACTTCAAAAAGAAGCGTAGCGGTGGTAGTGCGGAGTTTACCAAGTCTGCTTTTAAATGGAAGGATGGACAAGTAACTATTGCAAAGTGTTCTGAACCACTGCCGATTAAATGGTCTAGGCAGCTTCCCAAGGGGTGTGAACCAACAACCATCACTGTTAAACTCGATCCTTCTGGTCGCTGGTTTGTCAGTTTGCGAATCGATGATCCAACTGATGAAACCATGCACAAGATTTTCTGTGCTGTGGGGTTGGATGTTGGGATTAGCAGCCTTGTCACTTTGAGTACAGGTGAAAAGATTGCTAACCCCAAGGCTTTTGACAAGCACTACCAAAAACTGAGGAAAGCGCAAAAGTCCTTGAGTCGCAAGCAAAAAACCTCTCGTAATCGGGATAAAGCAAGACTCAAAGTTGCTCGTATTCAAGCCAGGATTTCTGACTCTCGAAAAGACCATACTCACAAACTGACAACTCGGCTGATTCGTGAAAACCAAACGATAGTAGTTGAGGATTTGGCAGTTAAAAATATGGTCAAAAATCCTAAACTTGCTCGTGCTATTAGTGATGCTGCATGGAGTGAGTTGATAAGACTTCTGGAATACAAATCCAAGTGGTATGGTCGAACCTTGGTGAGGATTGATCGATGGTTCCCCAGTTCTAAACGCTGTGGACATTGCGGTCACGTTGTTGAAAAATTGCCGTTGAATATCAGGGAGTGGGATTGTCCTGTCTGTGGGACGCGACACGACCGGGATATCAACGCTAGTCGCAATATTTTGGCGGTGGGACGCACCGTTACAGTCTGTGGAGCGAACATAAGACCTGATAGGCATAAGTCTAAAGGGCAGTTGCAAAATACCCGTAAGGGAAGGAAACAGAAACCTAAATCGTGAGGCTTAGGAATCACCGCACTTATAGGGTGGTGAGGATGTCAACTACAAAAATTAGCAACAATTCAGTGGTGCAAGCGTTACATTTGAAAGAAATCTATGTTGCCCCATCGGCTTTGGGAGTAGTGTTTCAATGAATACTTCCGCTTCTTTTCAGGGTAGCTCGTCTCCCTTTGAATTTTTTAACTTTGATTTTACGATACCTGTATCTGAGAAGGTTCCGAGTCTGGAAGACCAATCTTCAGACTTTCCGCAACCCACACAAGATGCCGACTTACTCAGACAGCTATCGTTTATTCCAGGGTTGAAAGAAATTTTGATGCTGCGGCAGGTTCACGCTTTAGAACATGCTACTGTTTGGGTTCTTAGCGAATCGAAAAGCGCCTATTCTGCTCCAGCAGAATCCACTAACGTTCAACTAGATAATGAACTATTAGGCGGTTTATCTACTGAGCAAGGATTCTACCTCTATGGTGAGGTAAATATTAGTGATTTACGGCGTGCAGTCACACTTGCTCGACATCGCATCACCAGTGGAGAATGGGATTTGGCTGTACATCCCCGTTGTGGCACAAATTTATCAGTAGCAATGCTCTTAACGGCTGGACTAGCTGTCGGCGTGCATCTATTGCTACCATTTCGACTAATCGAGCAACTTATAGGTTTGGGGTTAGCAGCAACGACAGCTGCTGAACTCGCACCTGATTTAGGTTCCATAGCACAGCGTTACCTAACAACTGCCATTCCTTTTAATCTAGCAATTGAAAATATTACCCGTACACGCGACGTTTGGGGGCGTGAGGCACATTTTGTTAAAGTAGGCTGGCAAGAGTAGGGATGAGGGTGATGAGAGAGATGAGGAGGATGAAGAAGATATTGCTCCCTCATCTCCCCCTGCTCCCCCATCCCCCCACTCCCCCACTCCCATAAAAAAAGTATGAGAAAACTTTACTTCTTACTTCCTGGTACAGATAGCAAATTTGCCTGTGGTGGTCTTTGGGCTGAGTTAAAAGCGCTTAATCTAGCTCAGAATTTCTGTAGTGCTGATGTTGTAACTTACCGTCAACGGGAAAAAGATAAGCTTTTTATTGATGATTTGCTAAAAGAGAAAAATTTAAATGATATAATTTTTGTGGTCAGTTGGGGATTTGATATAGCTCAACTCGTGGCTAAACTTAAACAATACAATGTCGTTTACCATGCACATAGCGCAGGTTATCCATTTAGACTACCTGCAAGTATTCCAATCATAACTGTTAGCCGCTATACAATGGGATATTGGGGAGAAAAATCATCCAATTCTCTGATTTATTATTTGCCCAATCAAATTTCTGATGAGTTTCAAAATTTAGGTTTGGAACGGGATATTGATGTTTTAGTTCAAGCTCGGAAGTCTTCTGAGTATTTAATTAAAGAATTGATTCCAGCGTTGCAAAAACGTTGTAAAGTATTGGTTGTTGATTCATACATAGAGAATTTACCTGGACTATTCAACCGAGCTAAGATTTACCTCTATGATTCGGCTGAGTACTGGGCACAACAGCGTGTTAGTGAAGGATTTGGTCTACAACCAATGGAAGCTCTTGCTTGTGGTTGTCAAGTATTTTCTAGTGTCAATGGTGGACTAGCTGATTACTTAGACCCTGGATTTAATTGCTATAAAATTGCTGGATATTCTCAAGAATATGATGTCCAACGTATTTTGAAAGTGATTGAATCTTCAGTAAATTTTAGCTTATCTGAAGAATTTTTTATTGAGCATCGGACTGAAAATATTATTAAGCGTTTCCAAGTTATTTTGGATGAGTTAAATGATTTTTTTGACCACAAAATTCATCAGCCATCTAATATTAAGGATTTGACGAAAATACGGATGGCAAAATTACTCGCTCAGAGGATATATGGGAAGCTGAAGAAAAAGTATTTTAAGTAATACAAATAAGCTGTTACGCAAATAAAATTGTATATTTACTCGTGTTCGCGCAGCGTCTCCTTCAGGAGAGGGTTGTCATTAGCCAAAAGTGATTAGTCATTTGTATTTAAAAGGACAGATGACCATTGACTGCATGACAGTCTTAACAATTGCAATGTACAATCTAGACGCGCATCAGCTTAATACAAACGAACCGCAGAGGCGCCCAGAAGCCAATGGGTTGGGTGGGTTCCCGACTTGGCTCTTAGCGTTCCCGTTCGCGCAGCGTCTCTGTCAGGAAAAGGGTAGGAAGTGGCGCGACACATAGAGAAGAGAGGAAATTGAATGAATCGGCGGTTATTAGTTACTGGGGGTGCGGGGTTTATTGGGGCGAATTTTGTGCATCACTGGTGTCAGGTTTATCCAGACGATCGCGTGGTGGTGTTGGATGCTCTTACCTACGCGGGAAATCGTCTGAATTTGGCGCTGGTTGAGGGTGGAGAGAATTTTCGGTTTGTGCAGGGGGATATTTGCGATCGCACCATCATAGACAACCTATTATCAACAGAAAATATTAATACCATCGCCCATTTTGCCGCTGAATCTCATGTCGATCGTTCGATTCTTGGGCCAGCTGCTTTTGTGCAAACTAATGTGGTCGGAACTTTCACCGTAATAGAAGCTTTTCGACAACACTGGGAGGCGAAAGCACAGCCATCTGATTATCGTTTCCTGCACGTTTCTACTGATGAAGTCTACGGTAGCCTGGGCGCAGATGACGCAGCTTTTTGTGAAACCACACCCTACGCTCCCAATAGTCCCTATTCAGCTTCAAAAGCGGGTAGCGATCATTTAGTTCGGGCTTATTATCATACTTATCAACTTCCAACTATTATCACAAATTGCTCTAATAATTACGGACCTTATCAGTTTCCCGAAAAGCTAATTCCCCTGATGTGTATCAACACTTTGATAGGGAAACCATTACCTGTTTATGGTGATGGGAAAAATGTACGGGATTGGCTTTATGTGGGCGATCATTGCCGTGCTTTAGATGTAGTAATCAATCACGGTAAACCAGGAGAAACGTACAATATTGGTGGTAATAATGAGGTGGAAAATATTAACCTTGTCCAACTTTTATGTCAAATGATGGATGAATTTGCACCTGATTTACCAGTACATCCAGCAAAGCAGTTGATTACTTTTGTCAAAGATAGACAGGGACACGATCAAAGATATGCAATTAATGCAAACAAAATTAAAACTCAGCTTGGTTGGACGCCTTCAGTAACAATTGCTGAGGGTTTACGTTTAACAGTTGAATGGTATCTTAATCATCGTAATTGGTGGGAACCTCTGCTGTCTGCGGAATATCAAGCTTACTATCGCAAAAATTATCTGTAAAATAATGACCTAAAATTGGACTAACTCCGTTAGTGACAAATTAAAAACAAGTGCTGACATAAGTAATTTCTGTAAATTTCTGAATAAAGACTTATTTAATGCTAGGTCTGCTAAGTACTTTGTCTTTTTAACTCTTATATCAACAATTGGTAGCGTTTACTAGCTTCTTTAGCTTGTCTCATCAAGAATTATTTCTAATTAACTGCAATAATATTGACTCAAGACTTTGCAATGCAGCGTTTGTGGTGCGCTGATGTTCTTCAAAATTACGCTGATGTTCTTCAAAATTATGCTGGTGTTGTTCAAAATTACGTTGGTGTTGCTCATGACTATCACGTAACTCTAGAAGTACATCATCTAAAATTGCACTACGAGCTAAAACACGGTCAACATTAGTGGTTAGCTCTCTCATTTCCTGCCTTAGTTCATCCAATTCTACTTGAGCATTAGCTTGTCTTTCAGCCAATCCTAAAATTATTTGTTCAGCGCGATCTAGCCTATTAGGAAAGTATTCGGGTGTGTCAGTCATTTTCTTTATGTTCAACTTCTACGATTTTACGTCTTCTATTACTGGTATGGTGCGGGTTGCTAGTTTACCTTTGCTATTGGCTTTGCGGATGATTAGTTGCGATCGCACTTTGCCTATCGTTCTCAACAATTTTTCATATAAATATCAAAATATACAGGTTTTTAGGCGGCAATCAGGTTGACAGGTATTGATCGCAGAGCGATACTTCAGTGAGCTTCTTTTTGTAGAGAGGCTTGTCTGCGACACGCTCCGCGAACGCCAAGGCGAACGCTAACGCCAAAGTTTTCGGTCTGAACAATAATTCGTACTAACTCTCTAGAGAACCTCAAAGTTGGAATCTTCAACTGCTTTCAATAAATTATCTGGCTCCGACAGTTTCTGTAGATAATGACTATCCTTGAATATAAGGGAATCAGATCAACGTAAATTGCCAGCAGGTGTAAGATGCTGCAACCAGAACAAATATTACAAGATCGTTATCAAATTCAGCGCCAACTCGGCAACAATGGAATTCGTCAAACTTGGCTAGCGAAGGATTTACAAGCCTGTAATGGCGAAAATTCTATCGTTGTGGTCAAACTTTTGGCCTTTGGCGGTACTGTACAGTGGGATGACCTGAAACTTTTTGAGAGGGAAGCACAAATTCTTAAACAGCTAAACCATCCCCGCATCCCTCGATATATAGATTATTTTTGTATCGACGATCGCACACTTTGGTTTGGTTTAATACAAGAATATATTCCTGGTGAGTCGCTCAAGGAAAAACTTGCTGTTGGCAAAAGGTTTAGTGAAAAACGAGCGAGAAAAATTGCTGTTGAGGTTTTAAATATTCTCACCTATCTACATGAATTGAATCCTGGGGTGTTGCATAGAGATATTAAACCAAGTAATTTAATCTGGGGCGACGATAATCGGATTTATTTAGTTGATTTTGGCGCAGTTCAAGATAAAGCGGCAAGAGAAGGCGTTACTTTTACCGTTGTCGGTACTTATGGTTATGCCCCAATGGAACAATTTGGTGGTCGAGCGGTTGCGGCTTCAGACTTATATGCACTGGGAGCGACTTTGATTCATTTGCTGACTGGAACTTCCCCCTCTGATTTACCCCAGCAGGATTTGCGACTACAATTTACAGACCGAGTTAACTTGAGTTCCAGTTTTGTCAGTTGGTTACAAAAGTTGATAGAACCCGCTCCCGAACAAAGATTTACTAATGCAAGCGTTGCGCTGAATGCCCTAAAATCGGGACTAACTGTCAAATCTGTAAACAAAAATCAGCTTTTGCCGCTAAAAGAAATCATCAACAATTCTGGATGCGGGATCAATAATCAGAATGAAACAGTCCCTGAGGAAATTCTCGGTTGGAATTGGGGCGCTTTTCTGATGCCTTGGTTATGGATGTGGCCGAATCAAGTGTGGTATGGTTTATTCTGTTTTGTACCTAATGCCTGGTGGTTAATGGCGATCGCATTTGGTGCAAAAGGCAATGAATGGGCTTGGAAAAGTAGACGGTGGCGCAGTATTGAACAATTCAAAGCGCATCAGAGAGGCTGGGCGATCGCTGGTATTCTACTTGGAGCGCCTATTAGTATTATGCTCTGGGTTCGAGCGATCGCTTTGCTCAAATCGGCATTTTAGTAGGGAGTGGGGAGTAAAGGAGTAAGGGAACAAGAACTATTGATTATTGACTTATGCCCAAAGCCTCAATGCTCCCACTCCCTACTCCCTATTCCCTACTACGCTTTACCTTCTTCTAACTACTCACTTGCGATTCAACTACACCCACCGGACAAGATACGTTTGTCCCTCCCAAACCACAATACCCATTGGGATTTTTCGCCAGGTATTGCTGATGGTAAGCTTCAGCGTAGTAGAATTCAGGTGCATCTAAGATTTCAGTGGTAATCTTGCCATAACCTGCACCGTTGAGGGCTTGCTGATAAGCTTCCCGTGATGCTTCTGCTAGCTGCTTTTGGTTTTCAGAATATACATAAATTCCCGAACGGTATTGAGTGCCAGTATCATTACCTTGGCGCATTCCTTGGGTGGGATTGTGGCTTTCCCAAAAGACTTTGAGTAGTTCGGCATAACTAATCACTTTGGGATCAAACACAACCAACACCACTTCATTGTGACCGGTTCGCCCACTACATACCTCTTCATAAGTGGGGTTGGGTGTTAAACCAGCAGCGTAACCGACTGCGGTGGTGTAAACTCCTTTAAGTTGCCAGAATTTGCGTTCTGCACCCCAAAAACAGCCTAAGCCAAAGATTGCCTTCTCTAATCCATCGGGATAAGGAGGTTTTAAAGGATTCTTGTTGACATAATGAGCTGCGGGTACTGACATAGATTGTGCCCTTCCTGACAAAGCTTCTTCAGGTGTGGGCATAACTGCCTTTTTGCCAAATCCGAATAGTGCCATTGATTTTGACTCTGATATATATCTTTACCTTATTTACTATTGTAAAGAATCTCGCGATCGCTTGGGCTGTAAGTATTAATAACCCAAGTTGCTAGTTACTCTGATGGGCGATCGCTTTGGGACAGTTAAGTAATAAAATGCCCTCCAAGAAGAAAATTAGGAGGGCTATATGCTAAACGAAATAATTGCCATATATGCTATCACAGACGACCTGTTGAAGGCGATTGGGCATAAAGAAGATTGTCGTCGAGACATGAACGACGCAGAAATTATTACAACGGCAATCTGCGCGGCGATGTTTTTTAATGGTAATCATAAGTATTGCTTGTAGCTATATGAAAGACCATAATTTGATATCGAAGATGCGGCGAAGGCGCACCGAGGCCGATTGGGCCAGTTGCCTAAGTCCTGAGGGTGTCAAAGAAAGCAATTTTTATTGCGAATACAAAGCTTTCGGAATGGATGTGTAATGATACTTATGTACTATAAATAGCCATCACATTGTGCCAGTTGCGTAAGTCCTGATTCAAATAATTTTGTTCCTCACGACACTGTTCTCTTGAAAATTTACACGCAGGAACTTGAGATTAGTGCAATCAAGCTGTTTTCACAAAAATTAAATCCTGGCTACAACTTGGCATTCAAATTGATTGCTCAAAAATTTAAAGATAGTCGTTCCTAAGAGACTTAATCATATAAGCTAAAATTTTCAATTCTTCATCAAAAATTTAAGCAGCATTTAAGAGTTATTTTTAAATTTTAGATTAAATTAGTTGTTAATTATTTTCACTTTTTATAAAAAATGTTGTTACAACCTCGAAAATCCTCAGATAAAGCTAGTTCCCCATCTGTAAAACTCTTACGAAGAAAAGCACTCCTCAAAACAGCGTCATCCCAAAAAATTATCGCTATTACCGTTGAGAAAATTCGTCAGTCTCTTGATTTAGAATATATTTTCCAGACAACCACTCAAGAAATCAGACAATTGTTTAACTCTGACCGCGTGATTTTATATCGTTTCAATCCAGATTGGAGTGGAACAATTGTGTCTGAATCCTTAGCACAAGGGTGGTTACCTCTGATTCAGCAGCAGGTGCATCAACCAGAATTAGTAGAAAATGTCAGTGAATGTAGCTTGAAAAATTTATCTATTCCTCCAATTGTAGATACTTACTTACAATCTACACAGGGAGGACGCTTTTCTCAAAATGAAACCTATCGCGTTTGTGAGGATATTTACAGTGCTGGCTTTAGTAAGTGCTACCTCTCCATTCTAGAGCAATGTCAGGCAAGAGCTTATGTGATTACCGCTATTTATCAAGGTCAACAACTTTGGGGACTGCTAGCAGTTTACCAGAACGATTTGCCTCGAAAATGGCAAACAGATGAAGTATATATACTGACCCAAATTGCTTCTCAGTTAGGTATAGCATTGCAGCAGGCAGAATTACTCAAACAAACTTTTACTCAAAAGCAAGAACTCGCTACAACTCTCAAAGACTTACAGCAGGCTCAAGCTCAGTTAATTCAAAATGAGAAAATGGTTAGTTTAGGGCAACTCGTAGCTGGAATTGCTCATGAAATTAACAACCCAGTTAGCTTTATTTACGGTAACCTCAAACCGGCTGATGAATATACCCAAAATTTATTTTCACTCTTAGACCTCTACCAAAAACATTATCCTCAATCAGTCAAGGCAATTGAGGAGTTTGCAAATAAAATTGAACTAGATTTTTTAAGGTCAGACTTCCCTAAATTATTCAAGTCGATGATGATGGGAGCAGAGCGGATTCGAGAGATTGTGCTATCATTGCGGACTTTCTCACGCTTAGACGAAGCTGAGATGAAAGCGGTTGATATCCATGAGGGAATTGATAGTACAATGATGATTATCCAAAGCCGCCTTAAACCTACTGATCAACGCCTGCAAATTGATGTGATCAAAGAATACGACAACCTCCCTTTGGTTGAATGTTATGCTGGGCAGTTAAACCAAGTATTTCTGAATATTTTAGTGAATGCGATCGATGCTTTAGAAGATTCAGTAATTAGAGGTCGCTGGGCAACAAAACACAATATTTTGGATAATCCCCGAATTTATATTCGTACCCAATTACTAACGCCAAATCAAGTCACAATTCGCATTGCCGATAATGGACTGGGAATACCGGAAGATATTCAAAAGGAAATATTTAATCCCTTTTTTACAACTAAGCCCGTTGGACAAGGTACGGGGATGGGACTGGCTATTAGTTACCAAATTATCACACAAAGACATAATGGTTCTCTAGAATGCATTTCTCAACCAGGAGTTGGTACTGAGTTTATTATTCGCATTCCTTTAATTCAGCAAAGTAAAATTTTTCACGCTTGATCTGATGTCTCTACCTTTTGAATAGAGCTTTTAATCAAGTCAAAAATATTTTCACAAGAGTAGTCAAGAAGCATGGCAGGCGCACCAGCAGCAAGTGTGAGCACTGTGTCAGTTGCGTAAGTCCTGTTAAATACAGCAAAATTCAGAACTCAAGAGTTAGAATGGGCTACGCCCCGCTGTGCTAAGGGTTTTTTGGGTAAATAGTTATTAGCAGGCAAACCAGCCATCAGATTCATCAAAAAGTTAAACACGCTTTTTAGACGATCGCATTTTTTTATGACTTCTTTGCCGATTTTCAATCAATCTTAGCGTAGGCATCGCTCTATGTCTGCCCAATTGATCGCACTTCATATCTAGCAAGCTTTTAGGCTTTTTGTAATCATCGCTTTCAGCTTGGGCTGAATCGTCATACACTGATTTTGAACTAATGAAAGCGGTTGCCCTCACAGAAACGATGAGCGAAAGTAAAATATCAGAGATATTAGAAACCTTCGAGGCAGACTTGCTGTCGGAGTGGACTCAAGAACTAGCCAGTGTCAATATTCGCAGAGGCTTGATTAAAGAAGGCCAGCTCAAGGAGGAGTGCCGGGAATTTTTAAGTTTGTTTCGGATTGCCGTTGGGCGGGGCAATTTTACCAATATTCAGGCAGGGGAGTGGCAGGAGATGCGAGAGATGCTCAACAGCATTTCTCGATCGCGATCGCAAAATGGCTTCACACCCTCAGAAACGGCTACATTCGTCTTTTCGTTCAAGCAACCCCTCTTCAACCGAATGCGTCAGCAATTGAAAGACCCCACTGAGTTGGGTGAAAATATCTGGCTAGCCACAGACTTACTGGATCGGCTAGGATTGCTGACAATTGAAATGTATCAAAAAACGCGGGAAGAAGTGATTTTGCGGCAGCAGGAAGAGTTGATGGAGCTGTCTACCCCAGTGGTTAAACTCTGGGAGGGAATTTTGGCATTGCCGATAATCGGCACTCTGGATAGTGCCCGCACTCAAATGATGATGGAGTCGTTATTGCAGAAGATTGTCGAAACAGGTTCCGAAGTTGCCATCATTGACATTACCGGCGTTCCCACTGTTGATACCCTAACTGCTCAACATCTGCTCAAGACCGTTACCGCCGCCCGTCTCATGGGAGCCGATTGTATGATCAGTGGCATTCGTCCTCAAATTGCCCAAACGATTGTTTATCTTGGCATTGATTTGGCAAATGTAGTCACGAAAGCAACGTTAGCCGATGCCTTTATCACGGCGCTAAAACGGTTAGGAATGACCATTACCCGCCCTCAATCCAAATAGGTGGAAGGAAGCAATGGAACGCATTCCTATACTCAAAATGGGCAATTTCCTGCTTGTGACGATCCAGGTAGATATGCACGATCGCCTCGCCATGACACTACAGGACGACCTGACCAACCGCATCACTGAAACTCACGCTCACGGTGTATTGATTGATATTTCTGCATTAGAGATTGTTGATTCCTTCATTGGTAGGATTTTAGGTAATATTGCCAAAATGTCACGGGTGCTGGATGCTGAGACGGTTGTCGTCGGGATGCAGCCTGCCGTGGCAATCACCCTAGTGGAATTGGGGCTGTCGCTGACGGGCATTCGCACTGCCCTAAACGTCGAAAAGGGTATGGCACTGTTGCGCTCGTCACTCAATCAAACCACAAATCAAATCACTGCCACGAAACGGCGTGCAGATGACGATGCAGAAGACTGAAACGATCGACATTCAATCTTCTACAGATGTAGTTTTAGTTCGGCAGTCCGTGCGCCAGCTTGCCGTAGAGATTGGCTTTGGCTTAGTAGACCAAACTAAAATTGTGACTGCCGCTAGTGAGTTAGCTCGCAATACCCTAGACTATGGTGGAGGCGGCACAGTAAAGCTAGAAACTCTTGAGGAAGGAAGACGACGAGGACTCAGGTTGACCTTTGAAGATCGAGGGCCGGGAATTCCCGATATTGAGTTGGCGCTTAAGGATGGGTTTACGACCGGGGGCGGGTTGGGTATGGGGCTGAGTGGTGCCAAACGACTTGCCAACGAGTTTCAAATTCAGTCTGCGGTGGGAGAAGGGACACAGGTAACAATTGTACGATGGAAATAAAATGAGAGAATCTGTCGCCATCACAATTATTGAATCCAGCCAGACCGGAGAAGCTCGGCGAGCAGCGATCGCTTTGGCAACTCAGCTTGGCTTTCAGGAAACGGAACGAGCCAAGGTTGGCATTGTGGTGACAGAGGTTGCTAACAATCTGGTGCAGCACGCCCACGGCGGAGTAGTCCTGCTGCGATCGCTCAAGCAACATTCCAGAATTGGCATTGAAATCTTATCGCTAGATAAAGGACGGGGAATGGTCGATGTGGATGAGTGTTTGCAAGATGGCTTTTCCACAGCCGGAACTTTAGGCAATGGAATGGGTGCAATTCGTCGCCTTTCTGGTTTATTTGAAATTTACTCCATTCCCAACCAAGGAACAGCGCTCCTGGCTCACCTCTGGCTAGACCCAGCCCCCCATCTGCCTGAGAAGATTTTAGAAATCGGAGCGATCTGTTTGCCCAAACGAGGAGAAGAGGTTTCTGGAGATGCCTGGGCTTGTGAAATCGATGATTGTCGCAGTCTGTTGCTAGTAGCCGATGGCTTAGGGCATGGGCCTGCGGCTGCCAGTGCTTCTGAAGCAGCCGTGAGAATGTTTCAAGAACATTCTCAGCGTTCTCCTGGGGCGATCGTCGAAGCTGCCCACGCAGCCTTGCGAAGTACACGCGGAGCAGCACTGGCCATTGCCGAAATTGACTTTGAACAACAGTCTGTCCGCTTTGCTGGAATTGGCAATATTGCTGCCAGTATTTTCTCCTTTACTGAGCACCACAATCTGGTGTCTCACAATGGCACGGTCGGACATGAAATTCGCAAAATTCAAGAGTTTAGCTATTCTTGGTATGCCAACGGACTTTTAATTATGCATTCTGACGGATTAGGCGCTAAGTGGCAGATTGATCGCTATCCAGGCTTGAGTCAAAAACATCCCAGTTTGATTGCAGGTGTGCTATACCGAGACTTTAACCGAGAGCGGGACGATGTGACGGTATTAGTCGCCAAAGGAATGGTTTAGATGACAAGCGTTTTCACGATCGCCATCCAGTACGAACAGGATGTTGTGCAAGCTCGGCAACGAACTCGTGAGATCGCCGAGCAGTTGGGCTTTGATGCTCAAGATCGGGCACGATTGGCAACGGCAGTTTCCGAAATTGCCCGCAACGCCTTTCAGTATGCCAAAGGCGGAACGGTTGAATTTTGCGTGGCAGGAGAGCCGCAAGCGTTTCTGATTCGGATTCAAGATCGGGGTGGGGGCATTCCTCATTTAGCAGAGGTTTTGGCCGGACGCTATACCTCTAATACAGGAATGGGGCTAGGCATTGTGGGTACCCGCAGGTTGATGGATTTCTTTGAGATTGAATCGCTGCCAGAGCAGGGAACAACGGTAACAATCGGCAAAAGGTTGTCGAAGCGCACGCCTACTTTCACCGATTCGCAATTGCAGCAGATTCGAGAAACCGTGATTGGGCGATCGCCCGAAAATCCCTATCAAGAAATCCAGCAGCAAAACCAGGAATTACTCCGGGCAATGGCAGAGCTACGCAAGCGCGAGGAAGAACTGAGCCAGCTCAATCAGGAATTGGAAGATACCAATCGCGGCGTGGTTGCCCTCTATGCAGAACTGGATGAGAAGGCAAGCTCCCTACAACAGGTAAACGAGCTAAAAACCCGCTTTCTCTCGAACATGAGCCACGAGTTTCGCACGCCGCTCAACTCGATTCTCTCCCTCTCTCGGATGTTGCTGGCACGGATGGATGGTAATTTGACTCTCGAGCAAGAGAAGCAAGTGACATTCATCCAAAAGGCGGCGAGCGGATTATCAGAACTGGTCAACGACTTGCTGGATTTGGCAAAAGTGGAAGCTGGAAAAATTGAAGTGCGTCCTAGTTCTTTTGAAGTTAGTGACTTATTTGGCACACTGCGGGGGATGCTGCGCCCATTATTGGTTCAAGGCTCCTCTGTAGCGCTGATTGTCGAGGAACCTGAAGGCATTCCGCCGCTCTATAACGATGAGGGAAAAATCGCTCAAATTCTGAGAAACTTTGTCTCGAATGCGCTCAAATTTACCGAGCAGGGAGAGGTGCGCGTCAGCGCGGTGCAAACGGGTCATACCGTCATCTTCTCTGTATCTGATACGGGTATCGGCATTGCTCCCGCCGATCAAGAGCGGATTTTTGAAGATTTTATGCAAATTGAGTCCCCTCTGCAAAAGCAGGTGAAGGGAACCGGGTTAGGATTGCCGTTATCGCGCAAGCTAGCGGAGCTAATTGGCGGCAGCATTTCGGTGAGAAGTCAGCCGGGTAAAGGCTCTACCTTTACAGCCTTGATTCCGATCGTCTACCCAGATGCCAGCGAATTGACCACTGTACTGCAACCAATCGTATCAGTTGAGCCAACTCGCCTGCCCATTCTGGTGGTTGAGGATCATCCAGAAACTCTATTTATTTACGAAAAGCATCTTCAGGAATCAATCTATCAATTGATTGCTACCCGCACCTTAGCTCAGGCAAGGCTTGTCTTAGAACAATTTCGACCGGCAGCGATTATGCTAGATATTCTGCTGGAAGGGCAAAACGGCTGGACGTTCTTGCGAGAAATCAAAGGGGATGAAACTACTCGTGCTATCCCTGTACTCGTTATTACCATCATTGATAACGAGAAGCAAGCACTGGCGCTAGGAGCAGACGGTTTTCTAATTAAGCCGGTAGACAGATTGCCGCTGTTGAACAAACTTAATACGCTAATTACTGAGAACAAGCCGCAAAAAATCTTGTTAATTGACGATGACCCTGCCTATCGGTATCTGGTGAAACAGTTGTTAATAAATACACCTTTGAGCATTTTAGAAGCCACGAACGGACAGGAAGGATTAAATTTGGCACAACGCGAACAGCCAAGCGCGATCGTGCTGGACTTGGAGATGCCAGAGCTCGGCGGGTTTGATGTGCTCAAGCAGCTTAAAAATAATTCCGTCACTCAGTCGATTCCTGTGATCATCCACTCATCTGCTCAACTGGATACAGAAGCACAGAGCCGGTTAGCAAAACAAAGCATTGCGATTGTTTCCAAAGAAATAGGCTCTCAAACTACAGCGATCGCCCAACTTGAAGATGCGCTTGTCAAAGCCGGACTTGTTCTAGAGGTTTCAGGGGAAAGTCATGTCTGAGCCACAGGTTACGATCCTGCATGTTGACGATAACGAAGCCAATCGTTACGTTGTTACCCGTATTTTGCAAAATGCAGGCTTTAGTGTCGTGGAAGCGGCAACTGGAGCAGCAGGATTAGAAGTTGTTGCTAACTTTCAGCCTGACTTAGTAATTTTAGATGTCCAACTACCAGATATCAGCGGCTTTGAAGTCTGTCGCCAAATTAAGGCAAACCCGGAAACGGCTTTTATCCCTGTGCTACACCTTTCTGCAAGTTTTGTCCAAAGCCAGGATAAAGCAGAAGGCTTGGATAGCGGTGCTGATGCTTATCTGGTGCAACCCGTTGAACCGATTGAACTGCTTGCCACTTTGCGATCGCTCCTACGAATTCGCCGGGCGGAGGAAGCTGCTTTGTCCTCAGCACGGGAGTGGCAAACCACCTTTGATTCTATGAACGACGGCGTATCTCTGGTAGACCCAGAAGGTATGATTCTGCGCTGTAATCGAGCGATGATGCAGCTTTTTGGCAAGCCCTACCAGGAAATCTTAGGTTGTGCTCACCATGAGTTGATGGGCGCAGAATTGGGAATCGGCGATGGCACTTGTTTTCGCCGTGCGAAAGAAACTCACCAACGGCAAATTCTGGAATTTCAGTCTCAAGAACGGTGGTTTGCCAAAACCATCGACCCGGTACTTGATGAGCATGGGACTCTCACAGGTGCCGTTTTCATCCTGTCCGATATCACCGAACGTAAACGAGCATCAGCCTTGCTGCAAGATCAAAACGATCGCCTCAATCAATTGATGATTTCTTTGCAGCAACAGACTGAACAAGCGCAGCAAGCCAACCGCATCAAAGATGAGTTTCTAGCAGTCCTATCTCATGAATTGCGATCGCCCTTGAATCCGATTCTGGGTTGGGCAAGAATTCTGCAAAAGAGTCATCAGGATGCAGCCAAAACTCAATACGCCCTCGAAACGATCGAGCGCAACGCGAAACTGCAAGCACAACTAATCGAAGATTTGCTCGATGTGTCGCGCATTCTCCAAGGTAAGTTGAGTTTAAATACAGTTCCAGTCGGTCTTACTTTTACCATCAAAGCTGCCCTTGAAACCGTGCGGCTTGCTGCTGAAGCTAAATCCATTCAGATTCAAACAATATTTGAACCGAACGTTGGGCAAGTGTTGGGTGATTCTGGTCGCCTGCAACAAGTTATTTGGAATCTACTTTCTAACGCGATTAAATTTACCTCACAAGGTGGTCGAGTAGAGGTGCGGTTAGAAACTATAAAGGATGAAGTAGATACTCATCCTGCCCAATACACTCAAATCACTATCAGCGATACTGGTAGGGGGATCTCTGGTGACTTTTTACCCTACGTGTTTGACTACTTTCGCCAAGCCGATGGGACAACGACGCGAAAATTTGGCGGGTTGGGGTTAGGGTTAGCAATCGTGCATCATTTGGTTGAATTGCACGGCGGAACTGTTCAGGCAGCCAGTCCTGGAGAAGGGCAAGGAGCAGTGTTTACAGTCAAACTTCCACTGATCGCTGCTTCAAAATTGAATCAAGATAATACTGCCGATCGCGATCGCTCAGATTTGAATCTCAATGGATTGAAAACCCTGCTTGTAGACGATGACAAAGATTCACGGGAGTTCATTGCCTTCGTGCTAGAACAGTATGGGGCACAAGTAACTGAAGCAGACTCAGCAGATGATGCTCTGAGCAATTTGATGCAAGCAAAATTTGATTTGTTAATTAGTGATATTGGTATGCCCGATATGGATGGCTACACACTAATTCGTCAAATTAGAAAGCAGTCACCTGATCGGGGCGGAGAAATTCCAGCGATCGCCCTGACTGCTTATGCGGGAGAAACCGATCGACAACAAGCACTAGCTGCCGGATTTCAACAGCATATTTCTAAACCAATTGAGCTAGAAGTATTAATACAGGCTATTTTGACTCTAGTAAGGGTATAGCAACCTGACTTCTGTCGTTATTTTTTGAGAGGAAGCGTAGATGCAAAGCGGCTTTTCACCTATTTTTGTGTGGTTCGTGCGGTATCAGTCTTTCTATTTCAGTAGTACCGGAAGTGTGATCAGGACACGAAGGCTATGGTGCGGGATTTGCCTATAAATTGAGTTCGTTCTGTGTCATGCCAAGCCTAAGCGCATAGCCCGCGTGGATCTTCAGTTGGGGTAGACTACCCTGTGCTGCAAAAGTGTTGGGCTTGCTCCCCCCGCTAGAAAGCTCCCTTCCCCTCTGCTTCTTCGGCGCGATCGCTTCGATATATGCCGCGCCGATGTTTTTGGCTACGGCGAACATATCAGCGACATGATAAGCAGGCGGATTCATCGCATAAACGGCGATCGCGCTGTCCAACGCTTGGGTTATGGCACCAGCATCGGTGACATCGGCCAAAGCAACGTCCGCGCCTTTGGATCGCCAAGCCGCGACGTAAACTTTCACCAGAACTTCGTCCGCTTTTGGTTCTGGACGCTTGACATCGACGTAATCCAAAACGTCCTCATTGCCGTATGCGTTAATTACGATCGCTTTCATTTTTTTCCTATGTTTTATTCAATCGGTATTGCAGGTCGCTACGCCTACGGGTTAAGAGTCTGAAACATCGTGTCAGCATTCCCATTTTCGGCGGCGAAGCGGAGCGGCTTGCAGCGCTCTACCACGACCTCTTCTACAGTTTGGTGATTGGCGAGGATGTCCATCACCTCGGTAATGAACTCGTTGAGGGGCATAGCGAGAGGATGGGTCATTTGATGTTCGCCGCTGAGTCGAGTCTGGACATAAGGCGGAATAATCTCGATCACCTCGGTTGTGGTGTTTTTGAGCTGGTGGCGTAGCGATAACGAGTATGAGTGGATCGCTGCCTTAGTCGCGCTGTAGGTTGGAGTCGCTGCATTCGAGACAAAAGCCAACCCAGACGAAACCGTGAGAATGGCAGAGTGCGGCTGCTTTTGCAGCAGAGGTAGGAGTGCCGCTGTCAGGCGAATAGGGCCAAGGAGGTTGGTGGTCACGATCGCCTCGGCATCCTCTAGGTAATCTGGTGGTGATTTGAGATCTTCTACCTTCGCGATCCCAGCATTGTTGATCAAAACATTCAGCCCTGGGTAATCTTGAGCGACTTGCTGACTAAACGAACGGATGCTGTCTTGCTCGTTGATATCCAGTAGTAGAGATTTGATACCAGGATTAGCCGATGTCACCTCATCTAATGCATGTTGACGCCGACCAGAGACGATCACCTGATTGCCTTTTTTGTGAAAGGACTCAGCGAGTCCGCGACCAATCCCCGATCCGCCGCCAGTTATCAGAATTGTGTTTCCTGTAATTTGCATGGTAGTCTCCTAAATTTTTCCTGTTATTGAAATTAGTTTGAATTAAATCGACTGACCGCCAGAAACTTCAATTCTCTGAGCATTCACCCATTTGTTATCTTCAGAAAGTAGAGAGGCGATCGCGCCTCCAATATCATCAGGAAGACCCACGCGACCCAATGCGGTTTGCGAGGCGAAATATTGATTCACCTCAGGATTGTCACGGACACCACCCCCCCCGAAATCAGTTTCGATCGCCCCTAGAGCGACGATATTCACTGCAATCCGCCGCGCTCCCAGTTCTTTTGCCATGTATTTGGTTAAAGTCTCCATCGCCCCTTTCATCGTGGCGTAGGCGGCATAACCAGGCAGGGTCAACCGGGTGAGTCCAGACGAAAGATTCACGATTCGTCCGCCGTCATTGATCAGTGGCAATAGTTTTTGGGTGAGAAAGAAAACGCCCTTGACGTGAATATTCATCAAGTGGTCAAAATCTTCCTCGGTCGTGTCGGCAAACGATGCATACACACCTATCCCAGCATTATTAACGAGAAAGTCAAAGCGATCGGTCTGCCATTGATCCTGAAGTGACTGCTGAATTTGTCCGACAAAACCATCAAAGGTTTTAATATTTGCTGTGTCCAGTTGCAGTGCTACAGCTTTAGCGCCAAGCTGTTCAATCTCTGCAACGACGTTTTTCGCTTCTTCGGCATTGCGATGGTAAGTGACGATGACATCAACCCCTTTTTTAGCCAGATTCAAAGCAGTACTTTTGCCCAGTCCTCGGCTCGCTCCGGTTACCAATGCAATTTTGGTCATTGCCTTATCCTTCTGCTGCGTTATTTGAATATATTCATCGTATGTTTGCAGACCGGGATTCTCAATACACAGACCTCGCAGTTTATTGCCTAATCCTCCAGATTATGATCTTATGACTGGATAAGAATGTTCTATAATAATACGCAAAAGAAAATAAGTCCTAAAAACGATGACAGACGAACTCATCGCCGATCGATGTCGAGAACTAGCCGCCCTTATCAACCGCCACACTAATGGCAAGGGTGATGGTTTTCACCAAACGAGTATCGCGCCGCTGGGATTTAGCCGTGAGTCTTTGACTGGGAGGATGTTACATGGAGTCAGCACCCCGATGCTGGCGATCGTTGTTCAGGGTAAAAAAGGTGCAGCGCTGGGTGAGGAAATCTATCGGTATGGTGAGGCGCAATATCTGGTTGTTTCAGTCGATCAGCCGATTACCGGATTTATTATCGAAGCGACCCCCGATCGCCCCTTTTTAGGATTCAAACTGGATCTTGACCCACGCGAACTCTGTGAGATTATTGCTGTCCAAACCAATGCGTTGGCAAAGCCTCTCAGAATGAGAATCGCGGATAAAAAAGAAACTTCGGTTCGAGGCTTTTTCGTCAGCACCGCCGACGTATCATTACTCGATTGTGCGCTGCGACTGACACGGCTATTGGATACACCCCAAGATATTCCGATCCTGGCTCCGATGATGATTCGCGAAATCTACTACCGCTTATTAATCGGCGAACAAAGTGAAGCAGTTCGTCAGATTGCGACATCGGGTAGCAACATGCAGCGCATTGCAACGGTGATCCAAAGCATCAAGGTGGATTTTACCAAACCAATGCGCGTTGCCGATCTCGCTGAACAAGCCAGCATGTCGCCTTCGTCTTTCCATCACCATTTTAAGCAAGTGACATCGATGAGTCCGCTGCAATATCAAAAGCAGCTCCGACTCCTAGAAGCTCGTCGGCTCATGCTGGCGGAAAATTACAATGCGATTACGGCTGCTGATCGGGTCGGCTATGAAAGTCCATCCCAGTTCAGCCGGGAATATACCCGCCTGTTTGGTGCGCCGCCAATTCAGGATATCGAGCGTTTACTCTCAGTCGGATAATTATATGGGACTTAGACAAAAAACACCCAGAAAAGAGCCTTAAATCTATATACAGAAAGACTTTGACATCGTTATGCTTAGTTGATTGATATATTTGGGTTTGGGCCATTTTTGAGTATTTGGTGTATTCCCCTTACCCTGTATGGGTTTGAGGCTTGTTTGTCCCGAAAAAATGTTTAAGTCCCGTTAATTCCTCATGCTGAGGGGGTGCCAATGGTTCGTTCCTCTCTACGAGACGCTACGCGAACGCAATGAGGTTGTTAACTACCTGAAACTACCAGGGGATTTCTCCCGTTTCCGGGTTGTATTCTTCACTAAAAAATTTTCCTGTTGGACCGTCGCTGTCAATAATGGCGTATTTAGCTATACGCGAGCCAGCCTCCTCGACGGTACCGGTTCCGCGGTGATTGTTAAAATCAGTTGCGACAAAGCCCGGGTCAATCGTATTTACTTTAAATGGTGTATCACGTAGTTCGTAAGCCAGGTTAATGGTATACATATTGAGGGCGGCTTTTGAGGATTGGTACACGGCTGCTTTATGGTTGTAATACGGATTGGTTGGATCGTCGCTTAAGGTAAGCGAACCTTGACTCGAACTTACATTTACGATGCGTGGTTCGGGTGACTTTTGCAGCAAATCCATAAAAGCCTGGGTAGCTCTGACTACGCCAAACACATTGGTATCAAATACCTTTTTAAATGCGTCTATACTGGCACCAGTTGCTGATTGCGGCAAACCTCCGCTAATCCCGGCGTTATTAATCAGCACATCCAACACTTCGGTTTTTTTGCCTATTTCGGCACGGGCTGCCTTTACCGATTCATCATTGCTGACATCTATTTGGATGGCTTCCACATCGGTTAATCCTTCAGCTTTAAGCTTTTCTACCGCTTCCAGTCCATTCTCTAAATTACGGCTGCCTAAATAAATGTAATATCCCTTTTGCAGCAGTTGGCGGGCAGTTTCTAAGCCAATACTTTTATTGGCTCCGGTAATTAATGCTTTTTTCATGATTTTTTTATTTTTAATTATCAATTGATTTACTGATACAAGATTAGTCGAAAAACAAGCAGATGGGCTTACGTTAAGCAAATAATTGCTTATGCAAATCAAACAATATTGGCTTTTCTAAAATTTGTCGGTGTTATGTTCAGATATTTTTTAAAGAGATTATTAAAATGTGTCACTTCCGCATATCCCAAGGCATACGCAATTTCTGAAACCGTCCAGGAAGTTTGTCTTAAAAGAACTTTGGCTTCCTGTAATATTCGATCAATGATTAACTGAGATGTAGTTTTATTAGAAGTTTCTTTTAATAGTCTAGTCAGAAATAACCGTTACACAGGCATTCACTAAGGGTAACAGCGGTCCTAATTGCTCTTGTCCATTCACTGCTAAATCGCTGTGACACAAATAAACTCTCTCGGATACACGAGAGAGTAAATCTGTCAAGATCCTTTGCAGTCGTTGTTCTTCTGCCAATTTTTCATCTTCTGCTGTCCAAGGTTCGCCTAATCTATCTCGTAGAAAAAACGCCGCCCCAAACAAAGTCGCTGCACCACCTTTCGCCCATAGGGGAGAACCAGCATCCAGCCAAAAATGCCACTGGTGCGATCGCCTACTAGATCGATATTGAAATATGGTTGCTAGTGTGACAGCCTTTCTCGCTCCACCAATGGGACGCACAGGGTAAGCGTTGGCAGTAATCGTACCACGTCGCAGTAATTGAATGAATTCAATAATAGTTGTGTGAGGCGTTGTCTCCACTGGGGTAATTTGTCGTAACCTGGTGTCAATTTCCCAGTAGTGTTGGGCAGTTTCTAATAATTCCCGCAATGCTGCTAGTTGTTCGTAGGGAAGATTACTCCCATTCCACAAAAAACGTTGAATTGCTCTGTCTAAGAGAGAAATGGGACTGGGAATTAACCGCAATTCTTGTTGCGATCGCTGCTGTTCTAACCACTGTAATATCTCACTATAGGCTGTAGTTGCTGCATAACCGATTCGATCCCAGCGCTCGAAGGCTGACACTGGTAGCAAGTTGGGGCGATCGGGATGGGGTACAAAGCAGTAATCTGCAATCAAACCAGCACGTACCGGGTCAATATCAGTGCTGAGTGCTGAGTTGTGAGTGCTGAGTGAGGAGTTAGGAGTTAGGAGTGAGGAGTTTTCTGGTGGTTGTTGTTTCCTGCTCAATACAACCAGCATTTCTGCGACAGCATCCCGATCTACGAGTCGTCCCAAGCCGGGATAAACTAATGCCAGCATGGTGAGTAAGGCGCGAATCACGGGCGAACTAATTAGGGGGCGTTGGTCATTTAGCGATTCTACTTGGATATTTTGCTTGACGAGGATTTCTACTAGAGTATAACGAGCGATCGCATCTAAACCTGGTGCAATAATCGCCACTTCTTCTGGTTGCACTTGCTGTGATTGAATGGTGTTGGCAATTACCTCTGCTGTTTGCCGCAATAATTGGGCGCGGGAGGTAGTTTGAATTGAATGCACTGTTTTTGGTAAACTCAACAGTACCATCGGTTCTGTGACTAATTCCACCATCTGTTTAGTCAGTTGTTCGCTCAGAGACTCTGGAGGCGGCCCATTCAAGATTTCTACCCGACAACGCTCTGCTAACCCTTCTAGGTAGTTGGGATCTGCTCCCAATCCCAATCGCACCGCACCGTCAGGATTGTAGCTAAAGGCCCCGACTGCACCGCGATCTAATAGCAACTCAAACAAAAGACGCGCTACGCTTGGATAGTCATCGACATCATCCGCCAGTACCGCTTGATAGCGTTTAGTTAGATGCTGCTGGTAATGGCGATCGCTTAACAAATGCTGACTGTAAAGTTCGGTAATGATCCCATAAGTTAGTAACCCCCTCTCTAAACACCAATTACGCCAATCTAGTAGCAAAGATGCCAAAAATTCCGGCTCTAAAGTTGTGGTATTTTCCCCAAAACCCTTGGCCAAAACCTCGGCAATATCTTCGCAAGGTATACCACTGTAAGCTGCTAATTGTAATAAGTCCAAGATGCGACGCACCAAGCGAGATTCATTCACTCCCGCAAGACGTAAAATTTCTTCGTCTAACTGGGGACGCCAAAGTTTGGTTGCTAACTCTTGCTCCGTTTCTGGTCGCAATCTTACCGGAAACTGGGCCTTCAGGTTCAACGAGTTAATTAGCAACGGCCAAAATAAAATAACTTCATCCTGAAAAAAACCTAGTGGCGTCTTGGCACGAACCGGATATTTACCCAATGTAGATGTAACAATTATATCTCCTAGCTCGCGACGATTATCATCATTGGCAGCTAAGACTAAAACTCCTAGCTCTGTTTGTTTAATATCTAAAAATTCCGGTATATGACCAGTTTTTTTACGTCCTGATTTTTTAGTATAAAATGATTCAGTATATGGATTTTCTGATTTTACCCAATTACAAAATTGTTCTACCAAGCGAGCCGTCTTACCACTACGGCTACTGCCAACAATCCAAACCGAATGAGAAACCACAAACTTTCTCCTTGTAGATTTGTTAGTATACCTCGTGCGTTAACTTAAGGTTAATAGTCACCAAATAATGCTGAATGATTGTCTGCAATGAAAAACTCTGTTTTTAATCAAAAAATCTATTCTTTCTTAGTTGCTGCTTATCGATGGTACTTACAGACTCCTGAACGTTCTTTACATCAAGCTTACGATGCAGCATTAAAGGTTAAAGAAATAGAAGATAAGCATTTCAATGGTAACAAAATAGACACTGACTCAGCCATGTACAGTAACAGCGTGATGGATTATTTTGAGTCAGACCTCAACAAGCTATTAAAAATTGCCAGAATGCGGCTGACGGAGTTTAGAGCAAGCCGTTGGTTTCTAAATGAAGAGAATCAAAAAGCTGCTCAAAAAGCAGGTATAGAGTATCTGAGTCCTTCTTTAGTTTTGGAAAAGCTAAACTATATCGACCAAGTTCTATCTAAATACACAACAAATTCCGAGCGAGTGACTTCTAACGCTTTAGTAGTCAAACCTCCAAGTCTACCAGTTAACTCTGTAATATCTGACGACAAATCGCTGCTCGTCAAAACTCCAACATTACCACCTAAAATACCAAATCAAGACTTAAATAATAAACCAAAAGCCAAGAGTAAAACCGATACAACGGGTGTTTTACCTCGCTCTATTTTAACTACTATCAGTCGTCTGCAAGTTGAATTAGACCCTAATTCGGAACAAGAAGTAATTCAGACTTTTCGTCAAACTCAAAAAAGAACAATAATATCTCTCAGGTTTATTTTACTATTAATTATTATACCACTTTTAACGCATCAGATAGCAAAAGCTTTTGTAGTCGGCCCAATTATTGAGAGATTTAGAAGCACTCAGGAAATGCAGATATTTCTCAATTCCGAAATGGAAGAGGAAGCCCTTGCAGAATTACAAAGATTTGAAGAAAAGCTCAAGTTTGAAAATCTCATTATCAAAGCCCCTCCACTGTTACCTGAGCAGATGGAGACTGAAATGAAAAATAAGGCGAAAGAGCTTGCTGAAGAATTTCGTCACGAAAGCTCTGGTGCGATCAAAAATGTTTTTGCAGATATGTTTTCGGTGGTTGCTTTTATCTGGCTTTTGTTAGTCAGCAAGTCTTCTATTGCTGTGCTCAAAGATTTCTTTGATAATATTGTCTATGGACTTAGTGATAGTGCCAAGGCATTTATCATTATTTTATTTACTGATATCTTTGTAGGATTCCACTCTCCTCATGGCTGGGAAGTTCTGCTAGAAGGAGTATCACGTCATTGGGGATTACCGGCAAATAGAGATTTTATTTTCTTATTTATCGCTACATTTCCGGTGATTTTAGATACCATATTTAAGTATTGGATTTTCCGATATTTGAACCGGATATCGCCTTCTGCTGTTGCGACTTACCGTAATATGAATGAATAGGGAATAGGGAATAGGGCATTGGGCATTGAGCATTGGGTAAAATTTTTGGTGTTGTGAAACAATTAAATGATTTTTGGTGTTTTATTTTAGAATTTGAGCGAGGTGGGAGAATCTTAAAAATTTTGAATTTTAATGAAAAAGACACTTACTGGGTTAGGAAAGTTTAACAAAATTATCGCCATCAGTTTACCTGTAATTTTGTCAATTTTCCTGGTGCGAATGCAATCTTTGACGCATCAGGAACTCATTTCGCCAGAATGTCAGGTAAAAAAGTGGGATCTACCAGTGTCCTTGACTGCTGAAAATCAAGATGTATTTCCACAAAAACAAAAATTACCATTAATCCTAAGACTACCAATTACTTGTTGTCAAAGTGATACCTCTTGTTTGGATGAAATAATTTATGGAAAAATACCAGAGAAAAAGGCACTGATTGGTGCGATCGCTCGCAGTCTTCAATATCTGCAAACAGCTAATGCTGCGGCTGCTTATCAAAACTATCCAGTGGCTGGGATTACGCGCGATCGCGTCATCAAAAGCTTGAAAAGATTCCGCGAACTCCTATTAAAAACTAATTCTGCAACAGAATTACATCAAGCCATAGAGCAAGAATTTGTTCTTTACCAGTCAGTCGGTAAAGATAACCAAGCTTCCGTTTTATTCACCGCTTACTATGAGCCACTGTACGCAGCTAGTCGCGTCCCCACAACAGAATATCGCTATCCTGTTTATCGCTTACCTCCTGATTTCAACTCCTGGACTAAACCTCATCCGAGACGCGAGGAGTTAGAAGGAGCAGATGGTTTACAAAGTGCAAAAGGGAAATTGCGAGGATTAGAGTTGTTTTGGTTTCGCGATCGCCTCGAACCATATCTAGCTCAAATTGAAGGTTCGGCGAGACTTCAGCTTCCCGATGGGACTCAAACAACAATTGGCTATGCGGGTAACACCGCTTATAACTACAAAAGTATTGGGCGAGAATTATTGAATGATGGCAAATTACCGCTAGAAGGTGTAACTATGCCAATTATTCTCGGTTATTTCCAAAAACATCCCCAAGAATTAAATATTTATATTCCGCGTGATCGCAGCTTTGTTTTTTTTCAAGAAAATCACGGTGAGCCAGCCCAAGGTTCTATCAACGTACCATTAACAGCAGAGCGTTCTATTGCTACAGATAAATCTCTCATGCCTCCTGGTGCTTTAGCGTTGATTCGCGCTTCTATTCCCTTTGTTAATCCTACCGGAAAAATGGAGGAGCGCATCGTTAGTCGCTATGTTCTTGACCAAGATACCGGAGGTGCAATTAAAGGTGCAGGTAGAGTAGATTATTTTTTAGGTACTGGGAAAATAGCAGGCGATCGCGCTGGTGTTACAGTCAGCAATGGACAATTATTTTATCTCTTACTCAAGTCCAAGAATTAAACACACTCGCATTTTAATATTAAAATTCCCGACTTTTTAGATAAGTCAGGAATTTTAGCCTTTCGGCGTAAATGAAACACCCCTTCCAAATTAATGGAACGCTTGCGATATAGTAATTACGAATTACGCTACTAGTACAACACGGCAGAAATAAACATACCCTGACGCTCCTGCGTCGCTAAGGGGTGACGCTCTCTACGAGACGCTGCGCGAACGCAGGCTCGCTCTAAGCGAAGCCATGCCGAAGGCTTTACGCTGCGCTAACGGCAGTTCCTCATGGGGGGAACCCCCTCTGAGCGACTGCCTCACCATTTCAAATGGCGCAAAAGCCCGGAATACAATTTTTTTGACTTTTGACTTTTGACTTTTGACTTCCGCCTTGCGGTACTAGGCTTCTAAATCCATGTCAGCATCATCATCGTCATGATCGTAAGGGATATCGTCAAGGTCTATCATTTCAGAAATTTCTTCTACTTCAGTTAGATACTCAGATTCTTGATGTTCGCGCTCGATTAAACGACCAGTAGATTTCAGCCATTCCAAGAGAATAAACTCATTACTTGTACGAATTACAGGCGCTCGCTGGTTACGAGGTTCTTCACGCAAAGGACTTATAGGCATAAAAAAAACTCACTTTGAATTATAGGTTGGCGTACAAAAACATCAAAATTGTACATTCAGGTTAAAAGTCTTGTATGACAAGCTTTTTATCAACAGACGAAATATGACCCATTGAGGTTTTCGTCTCAAGTCCATCTAGCTATTTACCATTAAAATGTCCCCGCGTCAGTTTTAATAATAAATATTCCAGCCGATGCAATATATTATTACAAAGCATTTGGTAGCTTGACGAGAGTTTCATACATATCAGAGGGTAATGCAGATAGTCTATTCGCTACAGCGACTGCATCAGCTAAGTTACTAAATTGACACCGGACTATTTCTTGTCCATTTCCTGAAGGGAATCGCTTCCTAGCTTTACTAGATACAGCACAAATAATTGCTAAAGCTTTGGCGAACCCGTCTTTTGTCAATATTGTTTCTTGAACAAACCCTTCAACAGGGATAAGGCAAACCTCAAACCGATAGCCAGGTCTGGGAGAAACAGCTATGTCGATATATGGTTTATCTTCTTTTCTGATTCGGCGTAAATATTTAGCTGTTGAATTAGGATCGTGCAAATCAGTCCCAAGGGCGTAAGTAAAAAAGCAATCTTCTGTGAGGGACTCAGGACGAGTAATTATATCCGTGGGCATAAGTTCCAGTAGTATCCGTAGGTTGTCTGCGTGTGTGACACACTAGACTTGTCCGTTCTTATTAGCATATTTTTTTGACAGTTAGGTGTATCAGTGTCACGCGAGGTATTACAATACATTTCGGCTAACTAAAATTTAAATATTTGGAATACTTCTGACATTAAACACCTTCAGAATCAAAGGGTGTAGAGATTTAGATTCGGAGAAGGGTCTATGATAGTCAGTTATATAACCGAAAATATTTCTCAACAGATAAAATTATAACATATTTGATGCCAAACTTTGCGATCGCTTCACCTGACAGCATCGGTGGATGCCTAAAAGCGATCGCGATCACAAACTCTCTGATATTTATTTATACCCATTTATTTATTGCCTTATATTTTCTAAAAATTAAGAGCATCTTTACGAGTTATTGACATAAATAATTGCCTAAATAAATCCCCAGGATTGTAAATATAATCCTGAGGCATCATCTTCATATCCTGTCTAAGATATTTATAAATCTAAAGGAGGCAAGGGCGGTTAAAACCAAAAACGGTATTCATGAAATTATGGATTCAAGGCATCATTCACGTAAGTATTGACAGCACCTTTAGACAGAGTTTTAATCGCAGCTGGAAGAGGAGCATAGCCACGAGCTGTAGCTATATTGTCTGCGGAGGTGGTTCCTAAAGCCCAGCCGATAAATCCTTTAATCCCATTTGCTACCTTAACGTTTGCGTATTTGTCATAAAATACCAGGTAAGATGCGCTAACAAGGGGGTAAGCATTTGCAGTTGTTGGATCAGTGACTACGAGTTTAATCCGCCGAGGACTTGCATCTTGGTCAGTCGTACCAACAAAAGCATTTCTAATTGAAGTTGGTGAGATGGGGTTGTAAGTACCTGCCTTGTTCTGTAAGACAGCAGCTTGCAGACCATTAGCTAACCGCGTAGAATTATCCACATAACCAATTGCACCAGCAGTAGTTTTGATTTTGGTGGCTACACCTTTACTTCCTGAGGCAAATTGGAAATTGGCTGGCCAAACAACTGTATTGGCTGGTAGTGGATTGGGTATACCACCAGCTTGAGCAATACTTATTTCACCAACTCCTCTGTTCCATGTAGCACCAAATGCCGCCTTGAGATTACTGCTTAAAGTAAAAGTGTTAGCACTATTGTCACTACGACGTACTACAACGATGGGTTTACTTACTGCTGAAATTACTCTGCCGCCGTTATCTGTTGTAATTCTGCCATCATTCCAATTTGTGATGGTGCCGTTAAAAATACCAAGGTAAGTAGCTCGTGAAAGCTTAATTCCATCTGCTGGTACATTTAGACCAGTGGGGTTGTAAGCTAACGCAACTCCGTAGGTGATCACAGGCACTTGGATGGGGGTACCAGCGTTGGGACCTGCACTAAGTTTTTCTGTTCCTGTTATGGGGTCATCAGTATCTGCAAAAGAGACTGGGGGATTGATAGTTGCCCCAGTCGCGGGTGGTGGGGTTTGAGTGAAAAAAGCTGCCAACCCTGCACTACTATTAATCGCAGCATATCTGAATGTAACGAGCGGATTGACTGGACCTGGAGGATTGAGGGTTGTAGGATTTCCAACACCGTAAGTGTTAAACCATGAGCCTTGTAGGGCATAAGGAGAGGTAGTTCCTGTACCCACAAACAAAGTATTTATACTGCCTCCACCTGCACCATTTATGGAGGTTACTCCAGCTGGGGCAGGAGTAGTGGAGGTCTGAGCCAGAGATTTCTGAGTAGCGGATTGACCTACTACTAAACCAATTGTGATGGCAAATACAGAAATTGAACTTGCCAAATGGGTCAATTGACGATTAGGATAAAAAGCCATGTCTTGCTCCTTCAAATTAATTTCCGGTTCAACACCATATCAAATCCAAATCAAGTGTCAAACTGGCGATTAAAAATAACCTTTTATAAGCACAGTAAACTTGCATGAAAAAGGTATTTATTAAACAGAGGTTTGCACAAAACTCTTCAGAATGTAGAGCAAATTAAAGGCAAAGCTTTAAATATGTAGAGGGTATTAAACTCTTGCTAATTTACCCTCTAACATAGTTATTTGCTATTTAAAAACTCTACATTCAATGTAAGTTTATATAAATAAATATTCAGCGGCTTTAGTAGAAGTAAATGGTTAATAGGTACTATTAATCATGCCAAAATTACCATTTTTAGTCTCTCATTCCCTTTTAAAAAGCCATGTTTAATTTTACCTACTTACTTATTTGGCATGGCAAGTTCATCTGAATTATAAAAATTACTTTCTTTAATGTATATATGCACCAGTTGCCACAAACTACCACTAAGTGCGAAGTTAAGAAAGTCAGAATTTCATAAATCTTTTAGGACTGCTATGGTTAATAGCTAGTTAAATTTTGCCAATGAAATCAACATAATGTTAAGGTTAAGGTTAAGCCAAGGTTAAGCTTAAGTTAGAATTAACTTATGGAATAATTAAAAAGCTTAAATATATTTTGGTAATTTAGAGGTGTTTTAAAAGTAGTTTTTATCCGTTTTTTTTAATTTTTTCAGAGGAAAATAAAAACCTTTCACTTAATTAATATGTGATTTTGCTTATTCAGTTTTTTTAGAGGTTTTAATCAGTATTTAATAAAGTTTACTAATTGCTTGACAAAAAACGCACTATCTGGTCTGCTTTAAATCGAGTTTTGTGACTATATTCTGTCAAAATCGTGTATTTTTCACTGTTTTTGTGTTTTTCACGACATCAAAAATATAAATAATGTTTTATGCTACCGAACGAAATCATTAATCGTGCCATTCACGTTATTGACTCAGTGCTAGTACGGTTTTTGTGGTGTTGGTAAAACAGGCTTTCTGAGTCCTTTTTAAATCGGGCTATAGCAACATTTCAGGCATTTTCTTACTAGTGTCTAGGCTGACAAATTATACCATTTTTAGATAGAAAGGCGCTCAACACGTAGATTGAGTCGTAGCAATATCTTGTAGATGACGGAGTAAAACCCAACACATACAAGATATTGGGGTCTTGGGTTTCCTCCTTCAAACGCCACTTGTTTCTCCCTTTTATCCAAAGGGAGAGGCTAGGCGTAGCTTGCTTAAACGCAAAAAAGCTGGAAAACCCTTCTACGGACGTGGCTTCCTAACCTACATTTGTAGCGATCATTTTTCAAATTGGTATTTAGTCATGAGTAGCAGCCATCACAAAATCCGTTAGAACTAGCTACAATTCCGTCTCCACTAACTTTTTTTGAGGTATCCAATGAACAAGATTAATCTGTACAAACAACGCCAGAGCAAAAATAAAGTATTGATTTTTACTTCTTTGACTGTTTTGGCTTCTTCACTAGTACTACCCTTCCAACAAGCCTTTGCTGCAACATTGACTACTGTTGTAAATTTCAACGGCACTAACGGAGCTTCGCCAAGAGCTGGTGTATTTAAGGGTAACGGTACTGATGGCAATCTTTATGGAACTACTTCTGCTGGTGGCACTTCTGGCAAAGGAACTGCATTCAAGTTAACTCCTACTGCTTTCACTACTCTGACCACACTGATAAATTTCACCGGAACCTCTGGAATCAATAAAGGGACTAATCCAGTTGCTAGATTATTCCAAGCAGCCGATGGCAATTTATATGGGGCAACCTTTACAGGTGGTACAAGTGACCTCGGCAGTGTGTTTAAGTTGGCGAAAACAGCTTTTACAACCCTGACAACTCTTACAAATTTCACGGGCACTAATGGGGCTAACCCAGCAGGCCGACTGATTACAGGTACTGATGGCAATTTGTGGGGGACAAGCTCTACAGGTGGGGCCAATAATAAAGGAACTATATTCAAGGTTTCGCCCACTACCGGTGCACTCACCACCGTCGCAACCTTTAGCGGTACTAATGGAGCAACCCCATTAGCAAGATTGCAACTGGGTACCGATGGAAACTACTACGGCACTACCTCTGCCGGGGGAGCAAGTGGTAAGGGAGTTGTGTACAAGTTAACTCCCGCAGGAGTACTGACTCCATATAGCTTTAGTGGCGCTAATGGAGCAAATTCGCAGTCTGCATTAATTGAATCTAGCGGATTCCTGTACGGCACTTCTAAACTGGGTGGAGCCAACAATAAAGGAGCTATATTCAGGATTCCGCTTGGTGGCGGTACACCCGTTTTAGTTGCCAGTTTTAATGGCACTAATGGGGCCAACCCAACGGCTGCACTCATAAAAGCAAGCAATGGTAACTTCTATGGGACAGCTTCTGCTGGTGGGGCAAATAACAAAGGAGTTATTTATCAGCTGACTGGGGCTACCATCACCGGCTTAATTAGTTTTAATGGTACTAATGGAGCAACGCCAGAGTCCACACTAATTCAGCTCTCGAATGGTGACATTTACGGTACTGCCTCTTTTGGTGGTACTTCTAATCTCGGAACTGTGTTTAAGTTTGTAATCTAGTTCCAAATCTAGTCGGTGTGTAGAAAATGGTAAAACGTACATTTGAACGTCTACCATTTTTCTACAATCGATCTAAACTTTTCAAGACAGGTATTTGAATTTCGGTGACTCAATACTGTTTCATCTCATGTTCGCTCCGAAGAACCCTAAAGAGCCAACACACTCTTGATTTGCACTCAGAGCAAGCCTACGGTGTACATACAAGTCTGAAATATTTATAGCAGTTTGCTCAGATACCTATTAGGTAGGGAAAGTCAAGGCTTTGAACTTGGTTGATCGAAGCTATCTGTATGAGAAGATTGAGAAAATTATCAAAGTCGAGAGGACTCTACCAGTTCAATCTCGATATTTGCAATCCAGCTTTTCAAATCTAGAGAAATTTAGTTTTAGATAAATCTTAATATCATGTTAACTTAACTTCAGAATAGTAATGTAAAATATAAAACTTTACTATAGGTTTATAATTTGATTAATAATGAATGATGTTAAAGCACGTTGAATTGTAATAGTTGTAAAAACCGATACGTGTAATAATTATAGTACACCATAGGAAAAGTAGCAAATGTTTAGACAAAGTTCTCACGAGAGAAACTTTTTCAAAGCTTTAACTGGTAGTGCGGCGAAAGAATCTCACAAGTTAAGACGGGCATTTAAATCCTGTCTGACTATTCTGCTTGAATCTGTACCTTTTTTGATTGCTTGTGCTGTATTGGTTAGCGTTATCAGCCTCAAAAGTCCTATCCTGCTGTTTTGTTTACTTGCTGGTAGTTTAATTGCAGTCATCATCCAGCAAATTGGGCAGCAAGTGAATTTACCAAGGCGATCGCTAATATTATTACAAATTTTAGCAGCAGCCATTATCCTGAGTTTATATTGGTTAGACTATTTTGCAGCCCCTGCACAAGCACAGTTTTTTGGGAAAGCTGAAACCTTTTTCAAAGAGAGCTTCCGTGGTTCAATAACCGATGGTAATGATCCCAACTTCGCAATAAGTTTGATATTCAATGTGTTGCGGGCGATTTACTTACTCTATATTGCAATTTCCCTAGTTGGTGTGATTAACGCAGTGCGTAAAGATGAAGATTGGCAAAGCATTGCCAGAACTCCCCTATTAGTGGTTGTGGCTGTTACCATTGCTGATGTACTCACAGGCTTTGTAATTGGCGCTGGCCCTAATAAATAATTTAGATATTTAAAATGTCTCAAGAGCGGGAACAAGATTTTCGTCCAGTCAATCAGGTTCTAGGAAGCCAACCCTCACTAGGGCCAATCCCTGCCGATCAAATTCTTCCTTGGACGGTAATAGCCTTAGCCTCCTATTTTACTATCAATGGAATTTTTGGTGGGATTTTCCAAGAAGAATTTCAAAAATGGTTGTGGACAGTACTAATGACTGGTTGGGGAATAGGAACTTGGTGGATCTTAACTGGTGGTAGGAGTTGGAGTTTTTTAAGTAAATTTATCGGGGTTCCCGCTTGGACAAGAGGCTTTGCTCGTTATCAAAGCTTACTGGAAGTTAACCATGAAGCAAAAAATCGGAAAACAAAGCGTCAGCGTCGCCGGAAATGAAAGTAGATTAACACCATTTGAAGATGCGTTGCACTTGGCGACAATGTTGCGTGTTGCCATGAATGGACGTGATATTGGCGCTTACCTATTGACAAAAGGTACTCAAAAAGATCGGTTCTGCTTTGTTTTTGGTTTTGATTGTAAGGGAATTCATACCACCTTAAGACCTGAACAAATTGATACACTTTTTAATAACATTGAAGCCGGATTAAAAGACATTCCTAGTGGTGAAAGGATGACGCTACACTTGGGTTCTTTTAGTTCAGATAAAGAGCGCCAAAAAGAGTTAGCAACATTAATCAGAAATGCATCATCGCGAGACATCAAATATTTGTTGATGGCGGAGAGAGCCAGAATTAAAGAACTGACTATTTCTGGGATTCGTAAACCTAAATTTTTGCGGATTTATGTAACTTACACCATTGAATCTAACTCGCAACATGCAGATGATTGGATAGAAAAGCTTTTAGTCAAAGCAGAATCCTGGTGGTTGAAATTTAAAGGCGATCTTTTAGAAGTAGAAAATCAACGTATTGAAACCCTGATTACAAATGCTTACAACCAGGGTTTTCTCCGCTGGGAACAAATCTTATCTAACAAAATGGGATTGGATGTCAAACCTTTGACTGCTGATGAACTCTGGGGGGAAATCTGGAAAAGGTTTAATGATACGCAGCCAATAGATATTCCCCAGTTAATGACTTTAGATGAACAAGGACTGCACGAACAAGTTAATTCCGATTTGGCTAGTACTAAATTACTGCTAGACAATATCCACGGCACAACTTTGCTGATGGAATCTAGTGTACCTTGTGCCGATCGCCGCTGGGTTAATGTTAATAATCGTTATATTGGCGCACTGTCATTTCTGGAAAAACCCGGCGGTTGGACTAGTAAATCGGCTCAACTGCGCTATTTATGGGAACTGTTGGCCAGAGAAACAGTAGTAGATACAGAAATTTTTTGTGAGTTGACTGCTGCAAATCCAGCATTGGTAAAAACTACTCTGCAACGAGTGCTGAAGCAGTCAAACATGACAACGATTATGGCTCAAGAAAAAAGTAAAACTATTGATGTCAACGCTCAATTAAAGTTGAAGAAGTCGGTAGCAGCACAAGAACAGTTATTTGAAGGTGCAGTCCCGATTTATACGAGTGTCGCTATTTTAGTACATCGTCCAACTTTAGAAAAATTAGATGAGGCGACAAGATATATTGAAAACTGTTTTCAACGTCCAGCCAGAGTAATTAGGGAAACTGAATATGCCTGGAAAATTTGGCTGCAAACTCTACCAATAGTTTGGGAGGGTTTATTAGCAACACCCTTCAACCGTCGCCAGCTATATTTAACAAGTGAAGTTCCGGGATTAATGCCGCTAGTTTTAAGTAAAAAAGGTGACAAACAAGGCTTTGAGTTGATTGCTGAAGAAGGCGGAACACCCATACATTTAGATTTATTTAATCAGCACAAAAATTTAGCTTTGTTTGCGACAACTCGTGCTGGTAAATCGGTGTTGGTATCAGGGATTTTAACTCAGGCTTTAGGGCATGGGATTCCGGTTGTGGCGTTAGATTTCCCTAAACCTGATGGGACATCTACTTTCACTGACTACACAGAGTTTATGGAGGGGAATGGAGCCTATTTTGATATTTCCAAACAATCGAATAATTTATTTGAACAGCCAGATTTACGATCGCTAGAAGCAGAACAACAACGCGATCGCTTTAACGATTATACCGCCTTCCTCGAATCAGCTTTAATGACAATGGTTTTGGGATCATCGACTGAAAGTCAAATTTTATCGCAAACCGTGCGATCGCTGCTCAACCTCGCTTTAGAAGCCTTCTTTAGAGATGAGGGTATCAAAGAGCGATATCGACAGGCGATGGAAGGAGGATTTGGCACTCTTGCTTGGCAGAAAACCCCCACTTTAAAAGATTTTCTCTTTTTCTGCTCACCAGAACACTTGCAGCTAAGTTCTTTAACTGGCAGAGTAGAAGACGCTCTCAGCCAAATTCAGTTGCGCTTACGCTTTTGGCTTTCTAGCCGCGTGGGACAAGCCATTTCTGCACCATCCAGCTTTCCTACCGATGCACAACTTTTAGTTTTTGCTCTGAGAAACTTATCTGATAGTGAAGATGCAGCCGTACTATCCTTGAGTGCCTATTCAGCAGCACTCCGACGCGCATTAAGTAGTCCAGCTTCCATATTCTTTATCGACGAAGCACCAATTTTATTTGAGTTCGAGCAAATTTCCGACTTAGTTGGTAGAATTTGTGCTAACGGCGCTAAAGCTGGGATCAGAGTCATCTTATCAGGACAAGATCCTGACACCATTGCTAAATCTAAAGCTGCATCGAAAATATTGCAAAACCTGACAACACGGTTGATTGGACGCATCCAGCCAGTTGCAGTAGATAGTTTTGCAGACATCTTGAAATATCCCCGCCAAGTTATTTCTCGTAATGCCTCAGAAAGCTTTTTTCCCCGCAAAGAAGGTGTTTATAGCCAATGGTTATTAGATGATAACGGTATTTATACATTCTGTCGTTATTATCCAGGTTACGAACAATTGGCAGCAGTTGCTAATAACCCTTATGAACAAACTGCACGTAGCCAAATGATGCAACTTCACAGTGATAAATATGAAGCAATTTCTGCCTTTGCACGTCAGTTAGTGGCGACTCTGCGTAGTAGTTAATCGGCTTCTTTAGGCAGTTAACAGTGAGTCAAACCATTTTGGATTCTAGATTTTCGATAGTGTAGCATTAGCGAGTTACGAGCGTCTTTTAGATTTACTGCACCCACTCTTGGTTTGCAGCTTAGGGATTTTAGATTTACGGCGCATTGCAACAGGGGGGGAATCGAAAAACTAATTCCATTCTATTATCCAAAATTGGCACGGTTAAAAAGCTAAATTTTTACCTCACTATATAATGTAGTCTACCTTTTTCAGGCACAGATATATGCGAAAAACTACCATTTTTACTTTTACCTTGCTATCATCTCTGGCAATACTACCAGCGATCGCACAAGTTAACACGGGCGGATTAGGCCAGGTTTGGACTGATTTTCAATCATATTCCAGAGATTTGCAAACTTACTTTCAAAATAATTTGAGCGACAAATTAGAGCCTCTAGAACGAGACTTTCAAAATGCTCTTCTTAATAGTGCTAAGGGAGAATTGAATATAACCAACCCCGTCCTTGCGGGACAAAAGATTCGTGATCAATTGATTCTCCCCCGTTATAGTTCAGACTCTAGATCAAACCGCTTTGAAAATAATTCAGCAGTGCGGGGAACTTTAGTTAGTAATGAACTCAATCGTGTAATTAGCCGTGGAGTAGCAGAAAGTATTCTCGGTATAAATGGACAAATTCGGACAAAAGCTAAGTTAGAAAGTACTGAGCAAAGTCTGGAAGATATTGCAGGAATTACCGATGACGGTGAAATTCAACAAAAGATCCAACAGATTAGGAGTCAGCAATCGGCTGTAACAGGTGGTATTGCCGGATTAGCAGAAGTGCTAGGTCTCACTCAATTGCAAACTACTCAAATTCAACGGGAACAAGTAAAAATTGTAGCCGAAACATTTGCTCAGACATTACAGACAAATCAGTCTTTGCAATACTCTAATTTAAATTTAGCAAACATTTCTCAGCAGTCTGAAGAGGCGAATCGCGCTCGTAGAGTAGAAACATCTACAGAAGCAGCGCGACTTTTACAAGCGACTTCTCAACTAAATTTGTTTGGCAGTCAAGTTAATCAGTAGGATTTTAAGAGAAAAAAACTCTAATCTTCTAGACAATTTTAAAATCCTTTAAGTTCTGAAAAACCAATAGGAAATCTAAAAAAAGCTTAGTAGGGTGGATTATTTTCCTGACGTACCTGACAAAATTTAAAAAAATAGCCCATCAATTCAAAATGCAACTTGCTATTAAACTAATTTTTGCCCAAGTAGGCATCGATCAGATTCTCGATAATGGTGCCGCAACTTCCCAAAGTATTGCCGAAGGTTGGGACAAACAATGGCTGGATTTATTCAGTAGTAACTTGTATGGAGTGCTGACAACTCTGGGTATTTTTTTTGCTGTAGGAACCCTGTTATTTTTTATGATACAATTCCTCAAAGACTTAATATCCTACGAATATACCCGTCCCATATCAGCTTTAATTTGGCCTTTTATTGTGGTAGTACTCTTAAGTAATTCAGGCAATGGAAGTATACTGTCTAGTCTGACGCTGTGGGTACGGGATATTTTAAACGGTGTGAATCAGCAAGTAGTGATTTCAGCAGATGCAGAGAAAAAATATTATCAACAAGCACTGAATATGAGTGTTGCTGAAGAAGTAGCTGGTTCTTTTCTACGTCCTTGTCAATCTCTTACTGGCGAACAACAAAGTCAATGTTTTGATAAAGCTGCTATAAAAGTCGAGGTTCTTTGGCAGAAATACAGAGAGAAGTATGGAAATCAAACCTGGATAAATAGACTACAAACTAAAGTAGATAATATCAGATATGGCACTGGCATTGTATCAGAAACCTCTTTTAATTCTCTGTTAGGTTCTACAGTCCAAACGAGCATCAAAAACTTTTTAGTTTCCTTACAATATGCCTTTCAAAATTTGATAGAAGCTACTATGTTGTTAATAGCAGTTTTAGGGCCAATAGCTGTAGGTGGATCTTTGCTACCTGTAGCTGGTAAACCAATTTTTGCATGGCTGACCGGCTTTCTATCTATTGGAATCGCCAAAATTTCCTTCAATATTATTGCTGTACTGACTGCCGCAGTGATTGTCAATGGCCCAGGTCAAGATCCTAATGTCGTTGATTCACCAGACTTAATGTGGTTCATAATTTTTCTGGGGATTTTAGCACCAATTTTATCTTTACTTGTCGCTGCTGCTGGCGGTTTCGCAGTCTTCAGTGCTATCAGCAGTACGGCTTCTTTAGTAAAGGAGAGGATATAGGAAATTCAAAATTCAAAATGAATAAAATTTTTGCAAATGTTGTAACTAGTCAGTATATGCAAAACATCATATATAATATCTGAAGTTTTTGCAGTAGGAGGTGATAAAATGGTGCGTTTACTTGAAAAAAGACAAAGAACGGCAAGTGTTTTGACATTTTTTGCGATCGCAACCTTCAGTTTACATATATTAGTTTTATTTTTATTCTTATTACAAGGGCTAAATATTCGCCAACTCAGTCTGAGAAAACCTCCCAACTTTGTGCAATTAATCAATGGTAAACCAGTAGCTAATATTGATGATTTAGCAAGAGAACCAGAAGCAATTCGTCAATTTATCAGCAAAACGATGATATCAATGTTTAGTTGGTCTGGAACCTTACCACCACAAACTATTGAAGAAGTCGCAAGCCCCAAATCTGATTTAGGAATACTGATTAACACACCTCAAGGTGGTAGCCAAAAAATTACTACCAGCAGTTGGGTAGCTAGTTTTGCTTTATCAGAAGACTTTCGTAAAGGTTTTTTAAGCACAGTTGCAGAAATCACACCGCCAGAAGTTTTCTCTGAAAATCCCAACCAAGCGATGATTTCACAACTAGTAATTAAAAGAGTTTATCCGCCAAAACAAATTGCACCAGGTAAGTGGCAAGTGGGTATGGTAGCCGACTTAGTTCAAAAAAACCGAGTTGGTGGTGCAAAACTTATAACTCCTTTTAATAAAGATTTACTTGTACGTGCAGCAGATTATTTTGCTAATCCCCAAGCTGACAATAGTACCGACTTGCAAAAAGCAATTTATAGTGTCCGTGCTGATAGACTAGAAATTTATGAAATTCGGAATTTATGTTTGCTAGATGACTACAACCCGAACAAAAATCAATCACAACAATGCGGAACTGGACAAACATCTGATAGTTTTATCAGATAATCGATTTTTTATGTGAAGATAGTTCAATTTTTTATACGATCGATTATTAATGCAATTACTCAAACCAGAAAATAAGAAAAATAGTCCCTTACCGTTGTTGGCAGTAGGAACGTTTGGTTTACATCTATTTACCTTACTGTTACTAATATTTCACTGGTCTATGTTACAACAGTTAGGTCGACAACTCACACCTCAAAGTTTAGTGCAACTTGTTGATGGTCATGCTATAACGGTAGACCCCCAAGCCAATTTAGAGCGGCAACCAGAAACTATTCGGCGCTTTGTAGGTGAAACTATGAGTTTAATGCTTACCTGGTCACAACAGCAGCCACCAACACAAATCTGGGAAATTACCTCCCAACTAGTAGCTGATGATTTTAAACAAAAACTTAAGTCAGAAATTACTAATTTAAATCCAGATAGCCAATTTGAAAATGTTAATCGAGGAGCGGAGAATGTCTTAGTAATCCAAAAAGTTTCTCAACCTCAAGAAATAAGTAATGGAAAGTGGAAAGTAGAGATACTTGCCAATCAATTAATTTTTAACAGTTATGATAAATTAGGGAAATCAGTTTCCTTTAATAAACAAATTTTAGTTAGAGCAATAGATGAACCTGCAACTTCACTACCAAATGCGGCACTACCGTCGCAGTTTGCAGCTTACCGCCTTGGAGAAGCCAGATTAGAAATTTATAATATATGTGAAATTAAAGATAATAATTGTTCTGGAAATCCAAACAAGGCTCTACCATGACCCGATACTCAATTCCTGCCCAAACGCCTCCCGAAAATGGATTTACTCTAACTACCGACGATCGCCAACCAGAAGTAGAATCTGTAGATTGGGAATCGCGGATGTCAAGGTTGGTCGGCTTTGAAGAAGAATCTTCTAGTGATATCCAAGGCTCGGAAGACTCTGCAACGCCGCCAGAGTCGCTATCTCTTCCACAAGAAGTTCAGACTAAGCAAGCACTCTCATCTAATCCCTTTGCCAAGTTAGGCTTGGTAGGGGCTGCTACCTTAGCGATCGTTTTGGTGGGTGGTGTGTTTTTGTCTCAGTTGATGAGTGGCAGCAATCAAAAGCCAAAAACTATTGTTTCTCCACCAGTGCAAGAGCAGCCCACTGATGAATCCATATCTCAACAGATGGAAGGCCAAATAGATACTCTCAAAACGAAATTAGCTCTAACAGAACAAGCACAGATGGTGAAAGCTGCCCAACAACAGCTGAGAATTGCCAAATCAACGCCGACAGTAGCCTTACAACAACCCTCAGTTAGACAGAAAGTGATCCCAACACCCCCACCAACAGCTTACGTGCCTCGGACAGTGACAGTTGAGCGCATCATTAGAGTACCTGCTTCTCAACCTTCGGTATCACCCCAGCTACCAGTTGTGAAGCCAAATACTCAACCGGTCGTTAATGTAACTCCACCACCTCCACCAAGCCCATTTGCAGAGTGGGCAAGGTTAGCAAAGTTAGGTAGCTACGGTCAAGTCAATGCTAGCAATCAACCTACTAGTAATATAGCTACTTTGGAACCTGCAAAGACTACGCAGCCGCAGCAAGAGTCACCAAACCCCGATCCTGAGCAAACCCCACAACCGGAAAATTCTGCGGTCAGTCAAGCCCAACCGCAGGGACAGAAATCTGTAGCAGTTGGGAGTAGTGCCAAAGCTGTGTTGGCGGCAGCAATATCTGGAGAAAGTACTAATAAGTCAGGCGGTGGTGGTGATACAGATGAAGCGAAAAATGTATTTGTGATCCGATTGACAGAACCACTAAAATCTACCGATGGTACAGTCGCTCTACCTGCAAACACCGAATTCCAAGCTGAAATTGGTTCGATTTCTCAACAAGGTCTTTTGCAGATGAACGTAGTCAAAGTTATCTCGCAAAATAATGGCAATCGTACAGAACGAAGCTTACCCAACAATGCAATTATTCTTCGCGGTACTCAAGGTAAACCTTTAATCGCAAATAAATATCCCGGTCAAAGTTCCTCCATAGCATCAATGGATGCAGGACTATTCGTTTTGGGAGGTATTGGTAAAGCAGCAGAGTTAATAAATCGTCCTGACACAAAACTTGTGCCATATTCTATAACATCAACATCTCCCAACACTAACACAAACGACCCGAACGATACTAACACCAGCACCTCCAGTGGCCTTGTTAGTGAGACTGACAACAGACGCAACCTTGCAGCTGCTGTTTTAGAAGGTGGTATGAACTCTGTAGTACCCCAAATTGCCCAACGTAATCAACAGGCGATCGCTCAAATGTCTCAACCAACTGATGTTTGGTTTTTGCCAGCAGGCACAAATATTGAAATATATGTTAATCAACCAACTCAGTTTTAAGGGGTAGGATTTATACCAATTTTAGATATTTGCAACCATGAAAAAGAATATTAACTTGTCAGGAAATAATCTAGAACGTTCTTATTTCCTACCTATAGCTTCCTTAATTTTCTCGGTTGCTATGTTCTTGTTGGTAGGTCGCGCTGTAGCTAATAACGCCGTTCTGCGTTCCGTATTTTCCTGTCAAGCACAAGGTTTAGGGGGACTAATACCTACGATCGACGTTTGGTATAAACAAGGAACAAACTTAAGTTTTATTCCGGCTGGAGAAGTAATTAAAAAAGTTTGGTTAAATGATCCATCAGAAGTAACTATGGATTTTGATGGCCCAGTATGTATGCAGTTTGGTCAAGAAGCTAATAGTAATTCAGGAGATTGTAAAAACTCCGCAGCAAATGTAATTCAACTCAGACGAATTCAAAAACTGGACATTCCTGGACTTCCTCCCACTAGCGATACACTTTTAACAGTTGTTACCGAAGCGCAAGGTAAAAACAAGTTGTATACTTTTAAAGTGATATATAAAACAGATAATCCTGAATATCACACTTTAGCAGTTTTTCCCGATCCTTCTGGTCAGGAAGGAGCTTGTGCGAAAGTTTTACAATAAATAAAGTTCTAGCAAAATTACCCGATAGCTACAGAAGTTTACCGTCGATAAAAAGCGTTGATGCTTACGTATGTCTGCATTGTAGCCGATCAAAAGCCTTGCTATAATTCCCTCCTTTTAAAAAACGGTTAAGGAGGATTTAAGCCTTTAGGCAGTTTTATTTGTTTACATAGCACGGTTAAAATAATATGTGGACAGTCGTGTAGCTAGTAGTTAAATCAATTGAAAAACGCTAGAACTTAACAGATTTAACTGACTCAGGCATTTTTAGCCTATATCTTTATAAATCTTCAGATAAAAACTAACCACAAATTCCAAAATCGTGTAAATATAAAGAAAAGCTTAAGAGGTTACAGACTCATGGTGACAGCGAAAATGATGCAACAGCTTTGGGCTGTAATCGAGTCTACCCAGGTCAACACCCTGCTCCAGTTTGATGATGCCGCTTTAGTACAATTGCTTCTCCAGCAGTTAAAAGCGAAGCAAGGTCTTGATGCTCAGTCAGATAGCACACTCAATACTTACATAAAATCTAAACTGCCTCTAATTCGGGATACGGCTGAAGGTCGATTATCTTTAGGGCAAGGCGGCAATTATTAGTCCGAAAAATCAAATGATTGCTCGTTGCCAATCATACGCTCAGAGTTGAAACAGTGGAATATTATGAATAACTGGCTAGTAATTGCCCTAGTAGCTTATCTAATTGGAGCAGCGATTGAAGGGGTGAGTACAGCCAGTCAGCTATCTCATTCAATGCCAGAATTAGCTAAAAACACACAAGCTCATCCTTCAGAGTCTGAAACTGAGTCTAGTTCAAGTTGGCGAGTTGTGGCCGCCATTGCCTCAGTCAGTATTTGTGGAGCTTTTTTCTGGCCTTGCCGCCTTTTCCACCGTTTAATTAAAGGCAACGTTCGTTCATAATCCTAAAACATCAATATAGATAGTAATTCTCTTAGAAGCTCTCCCCTTCTGAGAGAAGAGTTTTGAGTTTGCTCTCGCTTACCTATCATGCAGTTTGTTCGGGTTCTGTCGCTACAGGTTGCCCAATTTTTGGCTCCGTTCCCGCAAACAGTCGTTCAATATTAGTGCGATGGCGCAAAATTACATACAACCCACCGGCAATCCCAAACAGAATATAGGGTAAGGGTTGATGTAAAAGTACCATGAAAATGGAAACTGCGATCGCACCTGCAATTGAACTTAAAGAAACAATCCGCGATATTGCCATAACGACAGCAAACACACTCGCTGTTGCTAAACCTACCTGCCAACTCATTGCCAACAAAATCCCCAAGCTGATAGCAACAGATTTACCACCCGTAAAGCCCAAAAAAATTGATTTACTATGTCCCAGAATGGCAGCTAACCCAGATATTGTTACTAACCACGGCTGCCACAGTTGTACATCTACCGTTGGAGGGATATAATTTTGAATTGGTTCAAAGTTGAACAACCAATAAACTAGAGCGATCGCTAATACTCCCTTTAAGGAATCAAGTACTAAAACCAATGCTCCTGGCCCTTTCCCCAAGGTTCTTAGTACATTAGTTGCGCCAGTGGAACCTGAACCAACCGCCCGAATATCAATACCTTTTAACTGCTTCACAGCAATATAGCCAGTGGGAAAAGAACCCAGCAGGTAAGCTATGACCACAATTGCTCCGCACAGAGTTAACCAAATAACCATAATAAGATTCAAAATTCAAAATTTAAAAAAGTCAAGAGGTATTACTCTTGACCAATGACTAATGACTAATGACCAATGACCAATGACCAATTAAAAGTCATCATCATAGTTTCTCACTATTTTGGGGTCAGGAGCAAAGGCTAACCACAGGGGAAATTGCAGCAGTGACAGACTGATTTGCTCTTCGGAATCGTCAATAATAATTAAAGGCAGTTGATTGGCTTTCGTCAATCGGTCTGCTTTTTGAGCCAGAGCATCAGATGCCTCAAATAATACCACACCTCGGTCTGGGCCGAAATCTGGGCGACCGATTCCCAGACAGTCTTGCAAACCGCGCCGCCATTCACCTAATCGCTCCGGTGTATTAGCTAAGACTAAAGTACGGACGCGATCGCCATAGAGCTTGTGTAATATCGAAATTGCAGCTGAGGCAATCAGAATATTTTGTAAGCGACTACCCATTGTCCGCAAACCACCCCTTCCTCCTTGGGTAAAAAACCAGTTGGAAACTCGTTCAGCGTGGATTGGTTCAAAGGTACGGCGTAGTTGCCACGGTGGACCGTAGTAATCTGGTTTACTGCGGTATTGGTCAATTAGGCGGCGAATTTGCTTTGTAGTATCTTGAAACTGCTGTTGGGCAAATTGGGGTATTCCAGGTTGGGGTTCAGCTGGTTTAGCCTCTTTTACAGATGGTTTTTCTCGTTCCACCACACTTGGCGTTAGTTGCAACTGTTCAGCCGCAGAGGCCAAATCCTGTAAACTACCCGTGAGATAGTCTTTAAAACCCTGCACCCGGATTGCCAAGTCTTGGGATGTACCAGCAAAAGTAGTTCGCATCTCGTTGCGGATACGTTCTTGACGGCGTTCTAATTGTTCTACAGAAATTTGCAGGGTTTGTTTGCGTTGTTCTAATTGCACTAGCGACTCTTGCACGAGTCGTCCCAGTGAGGTTTGAGTTTCACTCACCTGTGCCTGAAGCTTTTCGTAAGAGGCTTGCAGCTTGGCTATTTCTGACTTGAGAGCTACTTCAGCACTCTGCAACTCTGCCACTCGCTGCTCTGCTTCTGCATATAATGAATAATTTCCCGATCCTATTTCAGACCCCAGAGCGACATTTTCCGCTTCTAACTGCGCGACAAACTCGCCATTTGAATTTTCTGTTAGCTCTACTGTAGAATCTACCACTTCTGCATTGGAAATGAGTGGCTCAAAAGTTGTGTAGTCCTCTGATGAGCTAATGGTTTTTGTGTCTACTACTGACTCAACTGATGGATTGACTGGATGTTCAACTGCATTATTCTCTTCTGGTTTTTCTGCCAACCGCTCATCAATTGGTTCTGGGGTTTGAGATGCCTCTGGGTTCATAAACAATAGTGTAATTCCTATGACGCGAATAAATAGCTTTCAGAAATCTTACAATTGACCTGCCATAAAAGTCCTGAGCATGAGTGCTGAGTTCTGAGTTTATATCAAAACGACTCAGCACAGATGGCACTCAGCACTAAATACGCGGACAACGTTGTTCTAAACAAGTTTTCAAGGTGTTGGGGTCAAATAAAATCGGCAAAAAGTGAATACTTTTAATTTCTTTAAAGTAAAACAATATGGGGACTCTATTCCAAAATATCCGCCAGTTTTGCCATTCCTGGTAGGGAAAGCGCCGAATCAATTTTTCGCCTCTGTAAATATCTAAGTCGGTAGCGGTAAATTGCAAACGCAGCGTTAACGCCTGAAACATGAGAAACAAACCAAACAGCGTGAAAACACAGCCTACCCAAGGTTGTACCAACAGTAGTGGAATCGCGGCAATCACCAACACTATAGGTATATTGTAACTAGGCTTGAGTTCCACAGTTGATGTGGAGTTAGAAGCAAATGAACTGGTCACATTCTTAAATCCTGCTTTATTTAGTAGGCATCTCTCCTATTTTAGGAGTCAGGAGTTAGGAGTTAAAATTCCTCACTCCTAACTCATCAGTTTTATATACCTATGAATGCACTGCCAGTCCCCTGAAACATTAACCAAGAAAGAAAGAAGTTGCTAACAAATATAATCAGCAAGGCAGTCACAACAGCAGTTGTAGTTGACTGTCCTACACCTTTAGCACCTCCTGTTGTCGTCAACCCCCAACTGCAACCAATTACAGCGATTAAAATGCCAAAACAACAGGCTTTAATCATGGCGCTAAAAATATCCCAGAGACCAAGAAAGTTACGGGCTGAGTCTAGAAATACCGTATCAGACAGGTTGTAGATATTTGTCGCAATGATGAATCCTCCGAACATCCCTGTCACCAAAGACAGAAGGGTTAAAATTGGTAGCATTAAACAGCAAGCAAGGACGCGGGGAATAACCAGATAATCGATTGGATCTGTTCTTAACATCAACATGGCATCGATTTGTTCTGAGACTCGCATGGTACCGATTTCTGCTGCAAAGGCAGAACCGACTCGTCCTGCCAAAACTACTGCTGTCAACACGGGAGAGAGTTCTCGTGTCAAAGCTACAGAAAGCACTCCGCCGATAATGTTTCCGGCGCCAAAGTTGATAAATTCCCGTGCTACCTGAATGGTAAACACTGCGCCAACGAAAATAGCCGTCAATAGGGCAATAAATAAGGAATCTGGCCCAACTGCTGCCATTTGTTCTAAGGTGTTGCGCCGATGGATTTTGCCTCTCAATAGGTGAACTAGTACTTGTCCACCCAGAAAAATCGCCGCCAGCAGCCGCTGACTCCATTCCCCTAAACTGGATTTGGATGTAGTCTGGTTCAATGTTCTGTAGCTAACTCGGTAACTGCCTTAAGAATAGCGGAAGTCATGGGGAATAGGGAATGGGGCATTGGCCAAACAGGGCATTGAGAAGAGGGGGGAGATAAGGGAGAGACTTGTCCAATAATTTCCCTTTGTCTCCCTTATCCTCCTCATCTCCCCCTGCCCCGTGCCCCCTGCTCCCCTACCCTCATCTCCCCACTCCCCCAACAAGACTGAATATTAACTTAGATTAAAGATGTTCTCAGAAAATGAAGCTGTTATTAAACGTGCTGCAAAGCAATAAATAAGTAGTAGCCTTGGCTTTAACCTCCATTTTGCAAGGTTTTTGTAAATTTAAGTCGTTTTTTAGATCCCCAGCATGGGCTGTAACTGCTAGCCGTTTATTTTAATGAAAACTTAAGATTTTTGACAGATTGGCAGCTCTGGAGCGATCGCCCGTATTCTAGAAATTGACAAACCGCTATTGGGCTTTTGTCATCTCTACTCACGGAGTTTGTCTTAAATGACTATTTTCACTAACTTTCTCCGCTCCCTAGTACTGACAATCATTTTTAGTTTTGTCGTTCCTATGTTTTTCATTGGCGGCGGATTCCTCCTTCTATCCCTCATTGGTCACTTCCCTGGCTTACAAGACTTAACTGAGGCGATCGCAACTGAGATTATGCATTTTCTCGCCACTTTCGGCAGTGGAACTCCCCTACGCGGATTATTTGTAATTAGCTTAACCTGTAGTTTCGTTGGGGCGCTGTTTGATATGTTCGTATATTATAGGTATCAAATTTTACGGATAAATTCTTGAGTAGTGAAATAGCTTCATCAGGAGATTATTGGGCTGTAGAAGACAGGAGAAAGTGATATTTCCAAGAGTGAAAGTACTACCAATCTTAACCTAAACAGAGATTGGTGTTGCTGAATCAATTTTTATTAATTAAATTAAGTATTGATTAAATATTTATATATTCATTATTTATTAGTTATTCATTACTGACAACTAGTAAATGTGTGTGACCGTAGTAAAACCAGTCCTAAAACATTCAAAAAGTCAGAATAACAAGGCATTGGGAATTTTTAATTTGGCAAAATAGCTAAAATAGTCTTTCTAAATCATCACGTTAACGCTAAACTAGAGTTTGGCATTTTGTGTTAGCTGCAATCTTTAAGGATTTGATTAGCATTAATCGGGGATATTAAATAAAACTCACTGAAAAATATAAAAATTTCCTTAAAATTTTGACGATCGCAATGCCTGCTCATGTTTCTTAACAGAGGAAAGCAGGTCGTCTGACCGTTGGGGATCTTATATTGAATTTATTACGAGGTATGTTGACAGCTCATGGTTTGGCCGTTTAAGCCCAAGTTTAGAAAACAAATTGCGCGGATTGAAATTACTGGTGCGATCGCCGGTGCTACTCGCAAACGCGTCCTAGAAGCCCTGAAAACTGTAGAAGAAAAAAAGTTTCCGGCATTATTGCTACGTATCGATAGTCCTGGCGGTACAGTCGGAGATTCTCAAGAAATCTACAGTGCCCTGAAGCGTTTGCGCGAAAAAATCAAAGTTGTCGCTAGCTTTGGCAATATTTCGGCTTCTGGAGGAGTCTATATCGGCATGGGAGCCGAACACATCGTCGCCAACCCAGGTACGATTACGGGTAGTATTGGTGTGATTCTGCGTGGGAATAACTTGGAACGCTTGCTAGAAAAAATCGGTGTTTCCTTCCAGGTAATTAAGTCTGGCCCTTACAAAGACATTTTGGCTTTTGACCGGGAACTGACTCAACCAGAAGAAAATATCCTGCAAGAGTTGATTGACACAAGTTATCAGCAATTTGTCCAAACAGTAGCTGAGGGTCGTTCTTTAACAGTAGAAGCTGTGAAAAGTTTCGCTGATGGGCGGATTTTTACTGGACAGCAAGCCCTAGCCTTGGGTGTTGTAGACCGCCTGGGCACAGAAGAAGATGCCCGTCGTTGGACAGCAGAACTGGTTGGTCTCGATCCAGAAAAAACTCTCTGCTATACCCTAGAAGAGCGTAAACCTTTATTGAGTCGCTTTATACCAGGGAGTCGTCAATTTTCATCAGGAATTGGGGCTGGTATTGATTGGCTCGAATTTGAAATGTCTACTAGTGGTTTGCCTCTGTGGTTATATCGACCATAAATAGTTGTTTGTCATTAGTCATTAGTCCTTTGTCCTTTGTTCACAGTCAAATGACCAATGACCAAATGACCAAATGACCAATGACCAATGACCAATGACCAATGACCAATTAAGGAGGATTTTGGCGTGGACTGGCAAATGCGGGCTATTCGCGGAGCAACAACCGCTTCAGAAAATACTGTTGAGACAATCCGAGAGATGGTGACAGAACTACTAGATGAACTGGAAAACCGGAATCAATTCCAGCCAACGGACATCATTAGTGTGACTTTTTCAGTGACACGCGATTTGGATGCTATTTTTCCAGCTGCGATCGCAAGAGCGCGTCCTGGTTGGGATAATGTGGCTATGTTGGATGTGCAACAAATGCACGTTGAAGGCAGCTTACAGCGCTGTATTCGCTTCTTAATTCACGCTTATTTGCCAACCTCTGCCTCAATTCATCATGTTTATTTACGCAACGCCACTAGCTTGCGTCCCGACTGGAGTTTGCCTCAGACTTTACAAGCATCACAGCAAGCAGTTAAGTCAAAAGTGTAAGAATACTTAATATTTTTAAGGTGAAATCCAGTTTTCCAACTGTAAATTAGAAATGCGGCTGTAGTGACGAGTATTGTTTGTTACTAAAGTGTAATTTTCTGCAACTGCAACACTAGCAATTAGTAAATCAAATTCAGCAATAGTTTGTCCTATTCTACGGAGTTCTGCCTTTAATTCACCATACTTTCTCAGAGCAGGATCGGTTAAAGGTACAACGGGTAAGTTTTGAATAAATTCTTCAGCACGAGTTAAATTTTCCACTACTCGTTGAGAATTATAAGCACCAAAATATAACTCAGCAACCGTGATGCTGCAAATATAAATTTGCTCCCAGCCTATTTCTCTCACTTTAGTTCTGACCAAATTAATATCTTTAATCCAATAGATGCAAGTATCAGTATCAAGTAAATAAGTCATAGACTAATGTCATTGTTAGAAATAGTACGGCTATCATAAATATCTTTGACTATTTCCTCAGCAGTACGTTCATCTTCCCAAGGGCCAAGCCTTTCCATAAACGTGTCTAGTGGATGCGATTTTGGCTGCTCAGATGAGAGAATGATTTCATTCAATATCAATTGATTTGCCTCTGTAACTCCTAATTTTTTGGTTTCCTCTTTAGCTATAACCATAATTTGCATCAAGGTTATAGCCTGACGCAAAACATCACTTTTACTCGTGCCTATTTTATTTGCTAATTCGTCTAATATCTGATTTAGTTCAGGTGACAAATCTAAGTTTAAGCGAACCATCTTTTGAGTGTTAGTCATGGTTCCATCCTTGTGTAAAATCTTAAGTACATTATAGTTGGCTGAAGCTATAAGATTTACAGCGATGATGATTCAAGAACTTGACAGAATTCTTCTGACAACTAATCTCCCAGAATACAGTTTAGAGCACAGTGATATAGGTACAGTTGTTTTGGTACATCAGGGTGGTAAAGGATATGAGGTTGAATGTGTCACACTAGATGGGGAAACTGTGGCAATTGTTTCACTCCACAGCATACAAGTACGTCCCATTGGTAGAAGAGAAATTGTACGATCGCAGGTGATGAATTAATCCTATCGTCGCATATATTTACTCGTAAAGATTCAGATGGTGGGTATTGACAAAGGGGACATAAAGGTTAGAGTATCGCAATCATCAACAAAGACCTGCCACCAGAACCAGAGCCAGAACAACTAAACCAGCAGCCAAAGAAAAAACTGGTAGAAACGATCGTCAAGCAGGCGATCGCGATCGACCAGCTGCTATAAAAAGCTTCTGCCTTTTGCCTCAAAACCCGTAACTTTGTACTTCATGCAAATGAAAACTGCTATATGTATATACGCAGTTGGTATGATTATTTATGACTAAATATAGCTCGTTTGGTAGTTTCATTACTTAAGTAAGAAAGTGTAAACATTACTCGTGTAAGATAAATAAGCTGATAATCTCAGCGATTGTATCAAGTAAAAATATAGTTCTATTAGATATGCGATCGCATATCTTTTTAAAATAATGCCAAACTCCAGCTTGAAAGATGACTCATTATGGTTCAAAAATGCAATTATCTACGAACTAGGTGTTCGCACATTTGCTGACAGTAATGGTGATGGGATTGGTGATTTTCCAGGGCTGACAGAAAAACTAGACTATTTACAAGATTTAGGTATTACTGCCATTTGGTTGTTACCTTTCTTTCCTTCACCACTTAGAGATGATGGTTACGATATTGCCGATTACACTAGTATCAATCCTATCTATGGCACGTTGGAAGACTTTAAAGCGTTTTTGAGCGCTGCTCATCAACGGGGTATCCGGGTAATTATTGAGTTAATTATTAACCATACCTCTGACCAACATCCTTGGTTTCAAAGAGCACGTCGCGCCCCGAAAGGGAGTCAGGAGCGAGATTTTTATGTTTGGAGTGATACTCCTGAAAAATACCAAGAAGCGCGAATTATCTTCCAAGATTTTGAGACATCTAACTGGGCTTGGGATTCAGTTGCCAAAGCTTATTGCTGGCATCGTTTCTATTCCCATCAGCCGGATTTGAATTATGACAATCCCTTGGTACGCCAAGCAGTATTTGATGTTCTAGATTTTTGGTTGGAGATGGGTGTAGATGGACTACGCATGGATGCTGTGCCTTATCTATACGAACGGCAAGGAACGAACTGCGAAAACTTACCCGAAACCCATGCGTATTTGAAGGAGTTGCGATCGCACATCGACGCGAAATTTCCTAACCGGATGTTACTAGCTGAGGCGAACCAATGGCCTGAAGATGCAGCGCAATATTACGGTGCAGGGGATGAGTGTCACATGAACTTTCATTTTCCCCTAATGCCGCGTTTGTTTATGGCAGTGCGGATGGAAGATAATTTCCCGATTGTAGATATTCTTCAGCAAACTCCATCGATTCCTGATAACTGTCAGTGGGCATTGTTCCTCCGCAACCATGACGAACTGACTCTAGAAATGGTGACAGATGAAGACCGCGATTTTATGTATGGGGTCTATGCACAAGACCCAATGATGCGGGTAAATTTAGGCATCCGCCGCAGATTAGCGCCGCTTTTGGGCAATGACCGCCGCCAAATTGAGTTACTCAATAGTTTACTATTATCTTTGCCAGGAACCCCCGTACTTTACTACGGTGATGAAATTGGCATGGGAGATAACGTTTATCTAGGCGATCGCAATGGTGTTCGCACACCTATGCAGTGGAGTTCTGACCGCAACGCTGGTTTTAGTCGCGCCAACCCACAACGCTTGTATCTACCCGTCATCGTTGACTCAGAATATCACTACGAAGCACTCAACGTCGAGGCACAACGGACTAATAGCAATTCTCTTTGGTATTGGATGAAACGTTTACTCGCTACTCGCAAACGGTTTGCGGCATTGGGTGAAGGGCGTTTTGAATTGGTACAGTCTAATAATCGCAAAGTTTTTGCCTTCAGCCGGATTACCTCTGAAGAAGATGTCTTGGTAGTAGCAAATTTATCTCGTTACGTGCAAACGGTAGCCTTAGATTTATCAAGCTTCAATGGGCTACTCCCAGTAGAAATTTTTGGTTCTACTGAGTTTCCCCTGATTACAGAATCGCCCTATTTCCTCAGCTTAAGTCCTTACGGGTTTTACTGGTTCACCTTACAACGTAAACCTAGCTCAACTCAACCCCCTAAACCCCAAGCAGATTTAGCAACTTTGCTGGTAAATGGTTCATGGCAGAATGTGATTTCGCAACGAGAGTCAAAAAGCATTCTAGAATCAACACTGCGGGATTACCTCTATACCTGTAGCTGGTTTGGCGGTAAAACTCAGACTATACAATCAGTACAAATCATCGAAGCGATTTCTTTGCCTTATAATCAGCAGACAGCTCAAATTGTTTGGTTGCAAGTAGATTATACCCAGGGAAACCACGAAACTTATCTGTTATTTCTCGCCTATGCAGAAGGTGAGCAAGCAACACATCTTTTAGCAGAAATGCCGCAAGCTGTGATTGCACGGCTTGGAGTGCAAGGCAAAACAGACACTCCTCCACCCAACACTCAAGAAGGTGGAATTTTATTTGATGCTTTAGCAGACAAGAACTTTCTTACCTCACTGCTAGATGATGCGATCGCTAATCATCACTCTTATAAAGGGATAACCGGAGAATTATTTGCCACTACTAATGATTCATTCTCCGAATTGCGCCGACAATTAACCAATAGTGAGGCGACTGTCCTGAATAAAGAAGAACAAACTAATACTTATATAGTTTATGGCGATCGCTTGTTGTTGAAACTCTTCCGCAAAGTCGAAGAGGGTTTGCACCCAGATTTAGAAATCCGGCGTTTCTTATACCAGAAAAAACGCTTGCAACAATCAGTTTTCCTAGCTGGTGCTTTAGAGTACCGCCGTGCAAATAAAACAGGCAATAAAACTGCTCTACCCACGACTATAGGCATATTACAAGAGTTTATTTCAGATATTCGCAGTGGCTGGGACTACACCCTTGATAGTTTGCAAAAGTACTTTGATTTAGTGACCACAGAACACGCCACTATTACCGAAGTGCCTCTGCCATCAGGTTCCTTGTTGGATTTACAGAGAAATGAGATTCCAGAATTGGCAATTGCAACTATCACTTCTTACCTGCAAAGTGTTGATCTGTTGGGTAAATCCACAGCTGAATTCCATATAGCGCTGGCTACAAATATAGATAGCTCAGACTTTGCTCCAGAATCTTTTTCATCACTTTATCAACGTTCGATATATCAAAATGCACGGAACTTAACTGGACAAGTATTTCGGTTGTTAAAAGAACGAGCAAAGTACTTGCCAACCGATACTCAACCATTAGCATTAGAAGTTCTTAATAGCCAACAGAAAATCTTAGAACGCTTTCAATTAGTTGTCGGGCAAAAAATTACTGCATTGCGTACTCGTCATCATGGAAACTACCATTTATCGCAAGTATTTTACACAGGAAAAGACTTTATTATTCCTGATTTTGAAGGCAAAGCAGATCGCAGTTTCAGCGAACGACGTATAAAGCGATCGCCTCTACAAGATGTAGCAGGAATGTTGCTATCTTTCAACTATGCAGTTAACGAAGCTCTGAGCTATCAAAAAGAATCTGGGATGATCCTGCCTGAAAATTTACCCCTTATAGAACAATGGGGACAGTTTTGGTATACCTGGGTTAGTACTAGCTTTTTGAATTCTTATTTAGAAACTGCTAGTCAAGAATCTTTCCTTCCCAAGACAACACAAGAACTAGATGTGCTGCTTTTTGCCTATCTTCTAGAGCAAGCGATTGATGGACTAGGTAATGAACTAAATAATCGCTCCGATCGAGTAGAAATTCCACTCCAATTTATTCTGCGATTACTGAGTGAAACTGCTTAAACAGTTTTTCTTAGTACGAACAAACTGCAAGAAATAATATTAGGAGGAAGAAAAATGAGTAACAAAACTGGTGAACTGACAAGAACAATTTTTTGGAAAGGCAATGCAGAAGAATTTCTAGGTAAGTATTATAACTTACAATTTATTCCGAGAGTAGGTGAAGAAGTACAATTAAAAAACAAAACATGGCTAGTGAAGAGAATTATTTATACTCCTGAAATAGATGACATAACTATCATTGTGGAAAATAAATAGTTTCACCTTAAATGGTTATGGATTGTACGGTTCTGTAATACTCTCAACAGTTTTTGGGTAAGGATTCAGGTGGTGAAGTATTGACAAAGGGGACACAAAGGTTAGAGTATCGCAATCATGAACAAAGACCTGGATAGTTAACCCTGATTTTTACGTTCCATTTTTGATACCTTAATTTTCGACCTGAATCCTTACATTTACTCTAAGGCAATGGGGCGATCGCACTTCCTTCAGTTGTCTTTTTGAGTGCTAAACGACTGAAGTCGCGGCTATACAAACAAAATCTGCCTTTGCAGGTTTTAAAGCGTAGTACGGAAATCTTAACTGTAGGTTGGGTTTCACTGCGTTCAACCCAACAGAGACGGGAATGTTGGGTTTCGTTCCTCAACCCAACCTACAACTACAACTTCATCCCATTGGGAGAAGAGAAATTGCGCGATCGCGGCTGATAAATTTATAATTATTTCAAAATAGGAGGTTTTCAAAAGGATAACTTTGCTTCCAGCGATAGGTATTAAAGTCACGCTGATCTACTGAAAAAATGCGTCCATGCCCTAAATGTTCTGCTAAAATTACCAGGGAAGCATCAGCCAAATCCATTGGAAGATCAGCATATTTTTTCATTAATTCAATAATTCGAGCAGTATGGTGAAGTTCTAAATTAAAAATTGTAAATAATTCTTCTTGCAGACTATTTATAAAAATAATTTCAGCGTCAATTCCCTTGCGAGTTAGCAAAAGATAACAGGTTTCTGTGACAACACACCATGTTGTAATTAAAGGTTCATTATATTGTTTTAAAGATTGTTTTGCTCTTTCATGGTAGGTGTCTTTTTTATCAATAAGAGCTAACCAAAATCCTGTATCAACGATGATCATATTTATTATCTAATGTATTAGATAATACGTCTTTATATGTGGTCGATAAATTTTCTTCCACAGAACAACAACCAATTAATCCAATTTCATCAAACTTTTCATAGAGACTTTTTTCCTGACTATGATTTTCTGATTCTGGTTGTGGATAACGCTTTTTGAGTAACTGAATAAAATCAAGTAGTAATATTTGAGCTTCTTCTGGTAAAGTATCAATATCTCTATATATTTCTTCAAATTTTATAAGCATAATTAACTTCTCAGATTGAGGAAAATTTTCAGTATGACCTTATTATAGACTGCTTTTCAACCTGAGTGAGGTGATTGGTGAAGTCGAAATCTGTGCATTCGTCTTCATCAAATATTGCTTAATCTAATGTTTGAACTTGGGTTAAACAGCCAGAAAGTTCAGAAACCTTAGCAATATAACCCTGATGTACTGAATCAAAGGTAAAAATTACTTGAAATTTAATAATAAAACGCCTAATGTGAATTAGATGCGCTTACCCTGCTAAAATAACTTTTCTAAAAGTTAATGAAACTCGGCGTTCTCGTCTTATCACTTGTCCTTGAAACTTATCAACTTTTCTAGGAGCAATGCTGTGAGTCCATTTGTATCTAGCATCCTCTTTGAGGATTACTATACTTTTAGGTTCAAGCAGTATAGGTATTTTTTCACCTGTTAAAACGTTTGTAAAATTCATAATACAAAAAGAGCCTAGACTTAGAGAAATAATTGTGTCAGTGAAACAAGGAACACAATCAATATGACTAGTGATACCTTGACCCGGTAAATATTCATTCACAATAACTTGGTCGGGTAGTGTATCAATCAAATTATTTTCATATAGCTTGTATGCTAACTCTAATGCCCAATCTGGTAAGGCGCCTATTTGCATGGAAGTATCAATTATTCGAGCCTTATAATTATACTTGTAGCCATAGTGCTGCACCCTTCTTTTGAAGTCTGACAGCCAACATTTATCGTCTAGCTTTTGTAGAAGGTAATCATGCTTTGATTGAGTTATAAATTCGGGGATATATTTCAGTCCATTTATCTCATTAATTTCGACAATCTTATAAGAACTATCTTGTTTAGAAACCTCAAAGACTAAATTTAGCTCTAGTTGCTGTATGTCTGGGCTTGATTTAACTGTATTTATTTGGTGATTATTAATACTGTCACTAGCTTTATTATTCTTCGTTTTCATACTATTTTATTCTTAATAAATCGTAGTACAATTGTACAGCCTTATAATTATTATACTCATTCATAGTATATTCATAAAATATTTCTTCTTTTAACGAGCCATTTATTAAGCTCTCAAATTGTGGTAATGAACTTCTAAATTGATGCCATTTAATATTTTTAGTTTCTACTTGTGGGTTTTGAAATATAACATATACTTGATTGAATTTGTACTGCATCAATATAGTTCTTACTATAGCTACTAAATCTTGTACGTTAAGTGATGTACTTGCAAAAAAATAGGAGAAATTTAAAATAATTAATATATCAGGCTGTTGCGATATATACTTACTTATCATACCTACAAGATCATTATAGCTTTCTAAAAAATCAAAGGTGCTATCTTTACTGAAGTGTCTACCTAAACTAAATTCTTTTGCTTTCTTAAGCATAGGTTGAGCTCGATCAATTCCAATGTAATGAAAAGCTATTCTATTTTTACAACCAATAAACTGCATATATGCATGGGCGAATGCTAAACCCGAACTTAGTGGGCCACAACCAAAATCAATAAATAGTGGAGATGGGTTATAGAAGTATGGATCGCTATCGTAGGAAACATAACCATTAAATAAATTCCAGTGCTTACAAAAAATATGATAGCTACTCATTACGTGCATCTGCATATATTGATAGCAGTATAGTAAGACTTTGGCATCAGGATTTAGTTCATTAAAAGATACACTAAAATCTGCTGTTCCTTGTTCTAAAATAGATTTTCTATGATATTCGGCAGTTGTATTTAGTATTTCTGTCTGCCAAGCATCTGTCTTAATATGATTATTGTAAGGACGTTTTACTAATTGTTCAAAACATTCCTTCATGTCGCTAGGTACTGGGTATTTTATCGCTTGGATTAAATTTTCCATAATCAACAGTCGCAGTTTTATTCAGCACTACAACTAAAAATTATGTGTTATAAATAACAGAAAGGTTAAGGGTAATATTCCTTAAACAATATTGCTTTAATTGAATATAGAGAGTCTGTATTTTTAACTAGCTTTTATCCAGAAAAACACTTAGGTAGGAGCATCACATTAGATTGCCTCCAGCTTTAATGTACTAACACGATCGCACCTTTCCTCAACCCTCCCCAGTCAATCCATTAAACGCCATATTTTCCATAAAAGTATCGCGTTTTGTCTTGGGTTGTAAATCAACTTTTGAACTCGTAAACTAACTTTTGTGACTTGTAAAGCAGCTTTTGCGACTCGTAAACTAGCTTTTGCGACTCGTAAACTAACTTTTGAACTCGTAAACTAACTTTTGCGACTTGTAAACTAACTTTTGAACTCGTAAACTAGCTTTTGCGACTTGTAAACTAACTTTTGAACTCGTAAACTAACTTTTGAACTCGTAAACCTGTTATTGTCAACGAATTTCAGCAAATTTATACTAATTTGAAAAAAGAATGCAACGATAGAATTTACGTCTTTGCACAAGCGACCGTGATATTGACCTATTGGCAGGCGAATGCACTTGGTAATATCGCTGGAAGTCCAGTGCTTGGATGGCTTGCTACAATAGCTTCCCTGCGAACGGCGCTGAGTGCGGGAACGCTGGTGTACATTACGACGATACCGATCTTACTCATCGCCCAGCGACGGTGGAAGCGCGCGCAGCAGATGCCTATGGTTACGGAAGAACAGTAGCCTTTATGTAGCACAGGAGCAGACATCTGGGTTCGAGGTGAGAAGGCGCTTATTTCTGCCGCCGAACGCCTGCGTCAGCCGCGCCCACTGACGGACGTCGGCTGCACGCAATGGTTGGGCTATCCATCAGACTGAAAATGCCTTACCGTCAGTTTGACTTTTTGGTGTCGTCCCATGCGCGGCCCGATCGATCCGGGGCCAGACCTCGTTCGCCATCAGCTCCATAGAGCGTCGGGCGAGCGCTGGATTGGTCCAGTCGTGGCCCGTGTAGAGCAGTGTGCCGAACGCGCCGACCTCGTTGCGGAATGCAAGAATCTGATCTGCGACGCTCTGGGGGGTTCCCGCGATTACGAGACGCTCAATGCACCGCTTCGTAGAGAGCTCGGAATCCGGCTGGTCGGGAAAGTCGCGCATGACGTCCAGCGCGCCGGCCTTCGCGAGCTTGGTCTTCATGACGTGGAAGTAGAAGTCGTGCGCGCCGTCCTCGCGATGCACGTAGCGATGTGCCGTGGCCTCGTCATCGGCCACGAAAACGCTGCGCGCCACGCGCCACCCGGAAGCATCGGCACAGAGGCCCGCCGATCGCCGGCCTTCCAGGTAGTTCTTAATGTGGGCCCGGACGACATACGCACCCAGGTAGGTCGCCGAGATTCCGAACCAGCCGCGCGCTCCCGCGGCGTGCGGTCCCTGAGCGTCCGGTCGGATCGAGGTGATGGCGATGGGCGGATGGGGCTCTTGCAGCGGTCGGACAGCGACACCCACTCCGATGTTCCGATCAAGCGAGCGCTCGGTGGTGGTTCGGTAGAACTTGCCTTCGATCCGGTACGGCGGCTCTTCGCTCCAGATCCGGCATATATGTTCGAGCGCCTCCTGGGTCTTGCGTTTTCGGTCCGAGCCGAAATCTCCGAGGGCTTCTGCGTCGCCGGGAACGCCGGGTCCGACTCCCAGAATCAATCGACCCTGCACCAGGTGGTCCACCATCGCGACCTGCGCCGCCACCATCGCCGGGTGGTAGTTGGCGAGCGGAAGCACGCCGGTACCGAAGGTGATCGACGGGCACGCATCGGCAAGATTCGCAATGAAAGCGAGGCTCGAGGTGATCGTCTCGGCCGAGTCGACGAGATGCTCGCCGATGAAGGCCTCGCGGTAGCCGAGCCGGTCGGCGAGCACGACCGCTTCGCGATCCTCGCAAAGAACGTCCCCATAGGAACGAGACGGCGGGTGGACAGGCTGGATGAAGAATCCGAGCTTCAGGGAGTTCTGCATTGAGTCTTTATAGTCGTTCATTCGTTCCGTGCCGCCCAACTATTTATTATACGGAAACTTTACGTATAATCTTTTTTTAATCCTGATATATCAGGCATTCTAAGGAAATCCTGTTTGAATATACGGAAAACTTCTTTTTTACCCCCTTTTTTGGGTATTATACAGAATTTTTCCGTATAACCACCCTTCACAGGAGGATTATATGGAATTTTTCCTTATATCCCTTGGTGTTATCAAGAACTTTTCCGTATAACATCCTGATTTAGAGTATTAAACGGAATTTTTCTGTATAACACCGATGGAACAACGCCCAAAGAAACTGCTTGAACAAGTACAAGATGTTATCCGGCTTAAAGACTATTCTTACCAAACAGAGAAGACTTACATTTACTAGATTCGACGCTATATCCTTTTTCATAATAAACGCCATCCTTTCATACATGGGAAGTACCGAAATAGAAACGTTTTTAACGCATCTTGCGGTTAATGAAAATGTGGCTGCATCAACGCAAAATCAAGCACTTCATGCTGTTATTATAAGGAAACGATCGCCTTCTGATTTTAATTTAGCGATCGCATCTCAATACTGCTTAATTCTTAACCGAGAAGTATTGCTATTTATCCTGTCTGCTAAATTCTTTTAAATAAAAAAACGCAAATATACGCATTGCAACGTTATTTTCAGCGTTTGTATACGTATATTTGCGATAAAATTAAAAACAATTCCAGCTTTAATGCACTAACGCGATCGCACGTTTCGTTAACGCTTCAGCAGTTAATCCATTAAACGCCATCAACTCTCCAGCACTGGCTCGTACAAGTACGTCCCATTGGTAAAAAATTGCGCGATCGCGACTGATGAATTAATGTGAACACTGCGATCGCATTTCCTCAACTTGTCTTATTTATCGCTTTATAACTGAAGTCGTGGCTATCCTAATAAAACCTGCAAAGGCAGGTTTTTAAAGGGAAAATATTGCTCAATTTTCCCAATTATTTATTAATTACTGTTTTAATTTGCTTGCCTGTGATATTTCACGCCAAAAATCGAGGGCTGTTTGGGTTCTGTCAGCAACGTGTCTACGTAGCGCTTTTGCTATCGTGTACTTATATGGTGAAGAGAGCTTTTTTGCTAATTGGCGTGGCTTTCCTGCCAATATTTCTTCATATGTAAAAGGTGGAATATATCCAATTAATAAACTTAATAATAATAACCCTGTGTGGTATATATCTACCTGTCGTCCAATCTTTCCATATTCTTTGGGAGCAAGAAATTCCGGAGGCAGCATCCATTCTGCAAGTATAGTATTAAAAATATTAATATCATTTTCTAATCTACTTATTCCTAAGTCTCCAATTTTGAACATAAAAACTGGCTCTTTATTTGGAATTAATCTATCGTACATCAATGAGACAAAAACATTTCCAGGATGGATATCTTTGTGAACGTAACCAGCGCTGTGCATGAAGTGAATTCCACATAATAGGTCTCGTGCAAGGCATGGTAATAAAATCTCACCTGCTAAATCTGGTATCTCAAGCAAGTCTTTAAGTGTACAATGACAACGCTCTATAATTAGGTAAAAAGTATTACGATACTCAAAAGCATCATATATATAAGTAATATTTGGATGCCGTAGGTGTACTAGCTTATTTAACTCTTCTGACCACTCTTGGTGAACCTGCTCATAAGTACGGTTTTGAGGCACAAGAACTTTAGCTACTAGTTCATTTTCCCACTCATCTTGACATTCGTATACCAAGCCAAAGGAACCTTGTCCTAGACTTTCACCAATTAAGTATCTTTGATTAATAATATCTCCAGGTTGAGGAGGGCGAAACAACTTTGGTAGCTGGAATTTTTGACGATTAATCATTGTGGCTTTAGCCTCATTATTAAAACCCCTATAATAGCAAATACTACCCAAGAAATCACTTAGGTGGGTGTATCACATCATATTATGTCTATTCAGCTTTAATGCACTAACATGATCGCACCTTTCGTCAAGCCTCCCCAGTCAATCCATTAAACGCCATGTTTTCCATAAAAGTATCGCGCTTTGTCCTGGCTTGGAAATCAACTTTTGCGACTCGTAAACTAACTTTTGCGACTCGTAAACTAGCTTTTGCGACTCGTAAACTAGCTTTTGCGACTCGTAAACTAGCTTTTGCGACTCGTAAACTAGCTTTTGCGACTCGTAAACTAGCTTTTGCGACTCGTAAACTAGCTTTTGCGACTCGTAAACTAACTTTTGAACTCGTAAACTAGCTTTTGCGACTCGTAAACTAACTTTTAAACTCGTAAACTAACTTTTAAACTCGTAAACCTGTTATTGTCAACGAAATTCAGCAAAATTACCCCTATTTATCCTGTCTGCTAAATTCTTTTAAATAAAAAACGCAAATATACGCATTGAACGCAATTTTTCAGCGTTTCTATACGTATATTTGCGATAAAACGAGAAACTATTCTAACTTTAATGCACTAACGCGATCGCACGTTTCGTCAACGCTTCAGCAGTCAATCCATTAAACGCCATCAACTCGCCAGCACTGGCTGTAGTTTCGCCACGCTTCCACGCAAAAGTGTCGCGCTTCACTGTACTCCGTAACAAAATTGGTTCGAGTACCGCCGCCGCACCACCCGTCACAGCAATTAACGCATCGCCATCAAATAATTCGGCAAATTTCGCATCATCTAAGAAACCGCCTTCGGGTTGGGAACAGATATCCCACGCTGTATCATGGCTACGGTACAATTGCCGAGGATTGATAACAGAAACTATCTTCGCACCAATACCTTCAGTTTCCAAGAAAGCAGCAGCTTCAAATACTGGCATTAATGTCATATCACCAATTACAGCAAATACAACTTGTTTATCGCCAGCGACTTCGTGTAATAGCACTGCACCATCGCGCAACCCTTGACGAGTTTGTTCTAAAGTGGTGCGAATTTGCAACGGCGATTTACTTGCAGTAATTACAATTCCCTTATTCTTACTTTTCAATGCCCAGTCATAACAGACTTGAATACTGTTAGCATCAGGGGGAAATAATGGAAAAACATTTCCATTTCGCATCAAGGAAGCAAAGTAAGCCTCAATTTCAGGACGTTGGTGAGTCCAACCGTTGCGTCCTTGCTCTAATGCGCCAGCTGTGAATAAAGTAATAGTCGAGGGAGTTGGACGGCGCAATTCTGCCATTGCTTGAGTCACAGTTTGCCAAATTGGTACTCCGTTGATGGCAAAAGATTCGTAGGAACACCACAAAGTTCTCGCACCCATTAACGCCAAACCCGCAGCTAAACCGGCACAAGCATCTTCACTCAATGGTTCATAAACTTGTCCGTTTGGCGCTTGATAATATAAGTCGTCGGTTGTGGGGTGGATAATCTTTAATGCTTGGTTGATGTTAGCAATTCCAGATGCTTCATTACCATCGGCGTTGGTGACAAGGAAATTCTCATCTTTATTTCCAACTATTCCTACCAATCGTCCCATCGCAGTTGTGGAAACTTTTGGTTCGCCACCGACTGCATATTCTTCTAAAGGTAATTCGCCTAATTCTGGCAATGGGAATTCAAATTCTGTCACCACAGTTTTGGCTGCTGGGCCACCACCAGCACGTTCTGCATTTGTTCTAACCAATTGCCAAGCTTGGGCAGACAAAGCACGGGTTTGCAATGCACTAATAATATGAGGAGCATTTAGCGTATCTTTGGGATAGAGATTGTGAGATTTTGCCCCCCGCGCGTGGACTCCTGCACCTTTGAGTTGTTTAATGATGAAGACGGTAAGTTTACCACCAAGGGCCGATCGCGCTGCTTTATCTACGCCGGAAAGTACTGCTTGAGTAAATTCTAGCCGCTTCTCAAAGGAAAAGGCGGTACTATCAACGTAATCCCCTGGTTGGTCTTGATCGTCGAAATCTTTGGCATCAACTAATACAACTTCATCAAAACCGTTACCTTGCCAATATGCTTGCATCTCTGGGTTGGTTTTTAGGGAAACCATGCTGTGATGTTCTTGGCTGTAACCGTTCCACACCAACACCGGTAAAAAGTTGGTGACATCAGGATAAGCAGTATGAAAGTGAGCGATCGCACTGACAATATAAGGCTCACCCAATCCCCCATCCCCAACTGTAAAGGGGAATAATTTATCTTTGTGCAATAGTGCAGCCGCCATTGCAAAGTGTTGCCCTTGTCCCAAAGGCCCAGCAGGTGCGAGAATACCGGGAATGAAACCAGAAAGATGTCCTAATAATCCGTGCTTTTCTCGGAAGCGATCGCGCAATTGTTGGACTGTAAAAATTCCCATGTCCTCTAGGGAACGATCCAAGAACATAGCACAATAAAATCCAGGGGCGTGGTGTCCCACTTCGGTAATAATGTTCTTGTATCCCAGCATGACAAGAGATGCGTAAGCTTCTGCTTGGCTGGCGAATCCGCCGGGATGCCCAGAAGCTTTACTAGCTGTAACTTGCAAAATCAGGTAGCGTAAGGCATCGGCAGCCAGTAAAGTTTGATATACAGCTGCTTTGTCTGTGGGATCTGCGATCGCTATTTTGCCCGACTCAATAGCAGGAGTTGCACCATAAGTTTCAAAATCTGGTAAGGCTTCACCAAAATATTGAATCCCTTCAGAAAAACCGGGAAGCGCTGAAGATGCCTTTGGGGAGATTGCAGTCATGCTGAGTACCTTTTGACGATGAGGTGAAACTGTAGATGCTTGTTGAATTTAACAAAAATTTTACATCTTCGAGGTTGTAACAGTTTATTGCTTTTTTGCAACGTTAGAATAAGTACTTTAAATGGTTACGCAACCAAAATTTCAGTTAGTTGAAGTAGCAAAAAAATATTAAGCAGCAAAAAATTTATGAAATTCCCAAATGGGCCGCAAACTCCAGCAGTTTCACAGATGCTACGCTGGATTGCTAATCCGATGTCATTTATGGAGGCTTGTGCCAAAACCTATGGCGAGATTTTTACTCTCAGATTAGACAAAAATCTGCCTCCTATGGTAGTTGTCAGCAACCCCCAAGCGCAACAGCAAATTTTGACAACTGATACCAAGGAATTGGAAGCGCCTGGCGATGTGAATCAGCTGTTTGAACCTTTACTGGGTAAGCATTCTGTGATTACGATCAGCGGCGCAGAACACCAGCGTCAGCGCCAGTTATTAATGCCTCCCTTTCACGGCGAAAGAATGCGGAATTATAGTCAGGTGATTACCGATGTCACCAAGCAAGTCATTAGCCAATACCAGATAGGCAAACCCTTCAATATTCGGTCTGCTACTCAAGCTATTACCTTGCGGGTGATTATGCAAGCTGTATTTGGGCTATATGAAGGGCCTCGCGCCGAAAAACTACAGAATTTTTTGAGCGAACTTTTAGAAAAAGCCAGTTCTCGGTTAAATGTGGCTTTGCTTTATTTTCCAGCTTTGCAAAGAGATTTTGGCCCGATTAACTTCTGGGGAAAACAGATGCGCCTCCAGCAAGAAGCTGACGAACTTATCTACGAGGAAATTCGGGAACGTCGAGAACAACCAGATTCATCACGCACGGATATTCTTAGTTTACTCATGGCTGCTAGAGATGAAGCCGGTCAACCGATGACTGATGAAGAGTTGCGCGATGAATTGATGACTCTGTTAGTCGCTGGTCACGAAACCACAGCAACAGCCTTAGCATGGGCATTATACTGGATTCACAAAATACCATCAGTGCGCCAAAAGCTACTACAAGAATTAGATAGCTTGGGCGATAACCCAGACCCCAGCACTGTTTTCAAATTACCTTATCTCAACGCTGTTTGTTCCGAGACATTGCGGATTTATCCAGTAGCGATACTAACTTTTCCCAGGGTAGTAAGAACATCGATATCGCTAGGCGGTTACGAACTAGAACCCGGTACAGTCCTACTTGGTTCTATTTATCTGACCCATCAACGGGAAGATATTTATCCAGAACCTAAGCAGTTTAAGCCAGAACGCTTTTTAGAACGGCAATTTTCTGCCTATGAATTTTTGCCCTTTGGGGGTGGTGTTAGGCGCTGTATTGGGCTAGCGTTTGCCCAGTTGGAAATGAAGCTAGCACTTGCTCAAATTCTTTCTAGTAAGGCATTAGAACTAGTTAATAAAGGTGAAGTGCGACCTAAGCGCCGTGGTTTGGTGACAGGCCTAGATCGTCCGATTGAGATGGTTGTCACGAGTCAACGTCACATGAAGTCTCCCATTCTACAAACAACCACTGTTTGATGCTGGGGGGTTTGATGGTTGCGTTCAACAAACTTACAACATTCATCTATATATTTAGATAGATTTTCAATGCTTTTAAATAATCCCTATAGTCCTCTTAAAAGAGGACTATGGGGATTTTAATATACTACAAGTGTAGACAAAATGGATTTCAAAGCTGATTAAATACACCAATACAATAAATTTTAATATCACCAAAAGACGTAATTTTAGAAAGTGTATTCCAATATACTTAAGTAAGTTTTTTCTATAAATACCTCTACAAATCAGAAAAAATATTATTAGGGAACTCCAAAAAATAAATTATCCAATTTGTCTACTCAACTAGACTTCTTTCTTCCTTGTCCCTCTGCGATTGAATATTTTTTTACTTGGAAGTCCTTTATCCTTGTAAACTTAATAGTAATGATTTACCAGAATAGTTAACTTAGTAGTACATTAAATTCCAAATATACCGCCAACCTATTAAAAAGGCTTGCGATAATTACCTCTTTAATAAGAAAGTTAAGGAGAATTGGATTATTTGCAACTTATTAAATTATAAAGGTATGAAATAAACAATGAAAACACTTAATAGTCTAAGCACACCAGCGTTGCTGCAAACTCTGCAATTAATTGCTAAACCCACAAAAACTTTAGAAAATTATGCTGCCAAGTATGGTGAAGTTTTCACAGTGCGGGTAATGGGTTTAAAGTCGCCACCAATAGTATTTTTTAGCCATCCCCAAGCAATTAGCGATTGTTTTGCCATCCCTGGACAAAAGTTAGATTTTAAAAAAGCAACCCATGTATTTAAACCTTTGTTTGGAGAGAATTCTATTGTATTTCAAGAAGCGCGATCGCACCAACAACAACGGCAGCTATTACTCCCAGCATTTCATGGCGATAATTTAAAGTCTTATGGACAAACAATTTGCCAAATTACTGAAGAGCTTACACAAACTTGGACATCAGGTACAGATATTTGTATACACAAATCAATGTCAAATATCACTTTAGAAATTATCTTACAAGTGGTATTTGGGATTACTCATGGTGTGCGTTACCAACAATTAAAATCACAATTGAGTTCTTTATTAGAAGACGTAACTAAACCTTGGTATTCCAGCTTGTTTTTCTTTCCTTTGCTGCAAAAAGATTTAGGTGCATGGAGTCCTTGGGGAATTTTCTTAAAAAGACGAGAGCAAATTGACAAACTCATCTATGCAGAAATTTCTGAAAGACGTTGCCAAAAAGATGCTGCGCGTACAGATATTCTCACTCTGCTGATGTCAGCGCATGACATAAATGGGCAACAGATGACAGATGAGGAATTACGCGATCAACTAGTTTCTTTATTGCTATTAGGTTACGAAACTACATCTGGTGTATTAGCCTGGATATTTTATTTAATTCACTCTCACCCAGAGGTTAAACATCGGCTAATGCAAGAACTAAATACCTTGGACAATCTCACAAATCCTGAAAAAATTACACAATTACCTTACCTCACCGCTGTCTGTCAAGAAACACTGCGAATTCATCCTATTGCTTTAATTTGCACACCGCGAATGGTAAAAGATAGAGTAGAAATTATGGGGCATAAATTTACATCAGAAACAGTTTTAGTTCCCTGTATTTATTTAGCACATCGCCGAACAGATACTTACCCAGAACCAGAAAAGTTTCGTCCAGGAAGATTCCTCAACCAAAAATTTTCACCTTACGAATATTTACCCTTTGGTGGAGGTTATCGTGGTTGTATTGGTGGAGCCTTTTCTATGTATGAATTAAAATTAGTAACAGCCATAATCTTATCGCATTTTCAACTAACCCTTAGAGATAAACGTCCAGTACATCCAGTCCGTCGTGGTATTACCATTGTCCCTAGCGGCGGTGTAAAAATGCTTGTTACCAAAAAGGCAAAAGTTAAAAGAGAAACAATATCCTTTACTTGATTACTCAATTCTCCGACTATATACCGGAATGTAGATTCGCTCTTTAGTATCTAGCCTTTACAGTAAGTAGTAAGAGGATATTTAGGAGATACTAATCCATGCAAGACGAACATAATTTGGAAGAAAAAGTTCTATCTCAGGGCGCTGAAATGATAGTATCCCAAGGGTTAGATGAAGTAGAAAAAATAGACATAAATGTACAAACTGATTTATTAAAAATACTTCAGGGACAGGCGGATGGAGTTTCCTTTGCAGGTGAAGGATTAGTTATACAAAAAGACATCCGCGTGCAAGAAATTAAACTACAAACAGATAGCATTGACATCAATCCGTTAACTGCTCTTTTTGGTAAAATAGAACTCAATGAGTCAGTAAATGCTATAGGTCACATTGTAGTTACTGAAGTAGATATTAACCGCGCCTTGACCTCAGACTTGATTCGCACCCAGATGCAAAAATTGGAGTTAAATGTAGATGGTGAAATTGTAAGTTTTGAGCCGCAAAAAATTCAGGTATTTTTACCTGATGAAGGCAAAATAGAATGTAGAGGAAGAGTGTTGTTAAAGGAAATGGGAAATACTCGTCCTTTTGCTTACACTGCGCTGATTCGCCCACGGACTCATTCACAACCTGCGATGGTGGAGAGTTTTAACTGCACTGAGGGAGAGGGTATTTCAATAGAATTAATTACAGCATTAATGCACAAAGCCAAAGAATTGATGAATATACCATCTTTTAAATGGGAGGATATAGAGTTTTCTATTAAAGATATAAAAGTAGGAATCGGTAGTTTGACACTTATGGTAGAAGCTAATGTAAAGCAAATACCCTCATCAATAACCGAACTATCTCTTTAGTAGTATTGACAGTAGTTAAAGATGATTTTTGTAACTCAAGAGTGATGTAAATTTTTGAAAAGTTTTATAGGCTTTTGAAAGCTATTTATTTCTAAATTCCAACTATGCAAGAGTATGATGTTGTCTTAATCGGTGCTGGACATAATGGGCTAGTTTGTGCAGCGTATTTGTTAAAAGCTGGTTATAGCGTTCTGTTACTAGAAAAGCGTTCTGTTATCGGTGGTGCAGCAACAACTGAAGAATGTTTACCCCAAGAAGCTCCTGGATTTAAATTCAATTTGTGTGCTATTGACCATGAATTTATTCACTTAGGGCCAGTTGTTGAAGAATTAGAATTAGAAAAATACGGCTTGCATTATCTGGAGTGCGATCCGGTTGTTTTCTGTCCTCATCCTGATGGGAAGTATTTCTTAGGACATAAGTCAGTGGAAAAAACTTGTGTAGAAATTGCTCGTTACAGTGAACGTGATGCCAAAAAATACGCAGAATTTGTAGATTTTTGGCAGCGAGCGCTAGGTGCAATGATTCCCATGTTTAATGCACCGCCGAAATCAGTTATAGATATCCTTGGTAACTACGACATCACTAAAATAAAAGATTTAGTTTCAGTTATTGGTTCCCCTAACAAAACGCTGGATTTCATTCGCACGATGTTAACCAGCGCTGAAGATTTACTTAACGAGTGGTTTGATGAAGAATTTCTAAAAGCACCACTAGCCAGACTATCAGCAGAACTTGGTGCGCCACCATCGCAAAAAACCCTTGCTATTGGTGCAATTATGATGGCAATGCGTCACAATCCTGGAATGGCCAGACCTCGCGGCGGAACTGGCGCACTTGTACAAGCTTTGGTGAATTTAGTCACAAGTAAAGGTGGCGTTATTCTCACAGATCAGCATGTTGAAAAAGTTTTAATTGATGATGGCAAAGCTGTGGGTGTGCGGGTTGCTGGTGGTAAAGAATATCGCGCAAAACACGGGGTTATTTCTAATATTGATGCCAAGCGGTTATTTTTGCAAATGACTGATAAAAGCGATGTTGATGGAGCCGACCCAAATTTATGGGAAAGATTAGAACGCCGCATCGTTAACAATAACGAAACCATTCTCAAGATAGATTTGGCTTTAGACGAATCACTGCACTTTCCACACCACGCCCATAAAGACGAATATCTCGTTGGATCTATCTTAATTGCAGATTCCGTAACTCATGTAGAACAGGCTCATAGTAAATGTACCTTGGGAGAGATTCCTGATGCTGACCCATCAATGTATTTGGTGATGCCTAGCTATTTAGACCCCACATTAGCACCACCAGGTAAGCACACTGTATGGATTGAGTTTTTTGCCCCTTACCAAATTGCTGGTGCAGAAGGCACTGGTTTAAAAGGTACTGGTTGGACAGATGAATTGAAAAACAAAGTTGCAGATAAGGTGATTGATAAATTAGCAGACTATGCACCTAATGTCAAAAATGCAACTATCGCCCGTCGGGTAGAAAGTCCAGCCGAACTAGGAGAAAGATTAGGTGCGTACAAAGGGAATTATTACCATGTTGACATGACCCTAGATCAGATGATATTTTTCCGTCCCTTGCCAGAAATAGCCAATTACAAAACACCAATAGATAATCTATTTTTGACTGGTGCAGGGACTCATCCAGGTGGTTCAATTTCGGGAATGCCAGGACGCAATTGTGCGCGGGCATTTTTGCAGGCGAAACATCCCATTAGCCAAACTTTGAAAGATGCACGGGATTCGATTAAGTCAACTGTCGAATCAGTGTTTGGCATTAGTTAAGCGTTCTACAGACAGAGTATATTATTACCAAGGCATACAGATGTTTTTGGCTTTTGCAAAAGTCAAAAGCATCTGTATGCCTAATTCAAGTGTACATTAAAGATTTATTGTCCAATTTAAAGAGTTAGTGTCATTGACTGAAATCCTTTCTCGAATAGGATTTGAGAGGTAGGCATTAATTATTTAAATTGGACATTAATTATTTAACCCACACTAAACTCCAGGTATAAGTTTTGGATTATTTAGGCAATCACGAAAATATCTGTATTAGTCATAGCTAGACCTATTGCTAGTTGAGCAACTTGGATTTGACCGGATGAGCCGATACCATCAGCATCAAAGAAGAAACCCCCTGTATTATTGTTGTAGATAAAGCGATCGCTGCTATCTTGTGCTGCTGAACCGATAAAAAATTGCGTGGCTTGAAGTATACCCTCACTAAGTCCACCTCCAAACCCTATTTTAGAAACATAAATTGTGTCATCTAAGGACGAAAAATCTGCAATGTTATCAATACCCTCAGAAGGGGTATTAATAATAAAAATATCAGATCCAGTTCCTCCGGTTAGGGTATCGTTACCTAAACCTCCAACTAAAGTATCGTTACTACTTCCTCCGATAAGGATGTCATTGTTATTTCCACCATTTAGCTCGTTATTACCACTATTACCAGTAATAACATTATTAAGAGAGCTACCAATCTCATTAATATTATCTGTACCTGTTAAAGTGAGATTTTCTTCATTGGCTGATAAAGGAGAGCTAACGGTTGATGAAACGTTCAGAGGTGCTGAACTAGGCGTACTATCGGTAACAGTGAGTAAAGTTCTAAATACCTTTTGGTTGCTGGTTAGACTCTCATCAAACTCTTGGATTGAATTAGTTGGATCTAGAAATGAAATAACGTAGTAATTTCCAATTGGGATATTAGGAAATGCACCACTCCAAGCCGCTGTTCCCGAATTGAATGGATTAATCGAAGAAATAGTTGTATTAGCAATTAAGTAATGAGAACCAATACTATTAGTGATATTGGCATCAGTAGAAGCGTAAAAAGAAACCGAGAAAGTGCCTGTTGCGGCTGTACCATTGTTGCGAGGATAGACTGTGATGCTGAAATTTTCCCCATATTTGATATTGTTATTACTAAAACTTCCAAGAGTTGTGTTAAACCAGACGTCAGAATCTACTAAATCAGCTTTGTCAGTGGGTTTGCGGGCGGTAGTATCTTCGTCGATCCAGTTTTGAATCTCGTTATATCGAGTGCTTGTAATTCGAGCGAACTCGTTATAAAGCGGAGTGTTGTTGCTGGTTGTCTCATTTGAAGCTACTCCATAAATAGTCAGTTTATTTGTATTGGAATTATCAAGCCAGAGAGGGCCTCCACTATTTCCAGGTAGAATATCTAGCTCATTACTACGTAAAATCGAGTCAGTTGTACTTGTGATTTTTCCACTCTGAGTCCACATATCATAGTTGTCCGATTTTCCATCGCTGTTGGAATCAAACTTATCAGAAGGGTATCCAGTAACATTCATTAAAGTTCCACTGCTGAGATTATCGTCATATCCATAGTTAAACCAGCCAGTGAAGTTTCCAATATTGCGGTCAAGAGTAACCAATCCTATATCGTATTGAAAAGTTTCGCTTTTAGTCTGATCTCCTTGAGTCCATCCTTCAAAAGAACGTGTATGAACAGATTTGGCTTCACTATAGTATTCATAGTCAGCCCGGTTTGTACCAGCAATGATATTTCCTTTAGAACCAAGCATCACCTCAATTTTATCTGCCCAACCCCCGTATCTCGTGTCATACACACAGTGTCCTGCTGTTAAAAAATGGTAGGGGTCAATCATAGCACCAGAACCGTTGACGATAATATCATCAGCAGTATCAATAACCCCATCTGGCCCTTTCCAATGTATTCTCATCTTTCCTATAGCACTAAACGGGAAAGTTGTCGTGTTGCTAACTTTTGTCCGACCATCAGGAGAGAAAACAGACATACTTTTAGATCCTTAATAGAAAATAATGAATACAAAACATACAAAATTAATGCCAAAAGTTATCTCATGGCATTAGCAATTCGCTAGCAATTTTTATGAACAATGTTTCCTATTACTAAAAGCTTAACTAATATTAAAACTATGGATTGCCATATATTTAATATAAATTATTTCTACGATTTAGTAATAATATAGAATGAATTTTAATTTTATTTTTAAGCAAAAAATAAAACTAATTAATAAAGATAAAAGTTAGAAAAACTAGCGATTCTGAGATTACTTCTGTCCTCAACTCTGTGATCCTGGCTGATTTATACCGTCGGTATTAGCGGATTAAAGAAGCTTTTCATCAGGGTGAATTACTATACAAGTGCAATGTTTACGATGGGTAACAGCTACGCAATATATATAGCAACACAAATAATTATTTTTTAAGTAAAGTAGGTTCTAAGCGATTGCTTTATGTGTATTTAATATGATATATTATACACGCTTGATTTTAATAAAGTTTTATGCATCGTCAACAAGACTCTTTCTGAAAAAAAATATAAATAAATTAATGGGTAAAAACTAGTGTATTTTAATAATACTCAAAAAACTAACAAATTTTAATACCATCTAATAATTTTTGTAGGTACAGCATGGTTTTTCGGCACTGCTTCCTTGCATCTGGCTTAATAGCTTTCTTGGCATTTGGCTGTAGTGGTGGGTCAAACTCATCGGCAGAAAATACTACACAGGTTGTCCAAGAAAGCAATGTAACCCAACTTTTCATAGAAGCGAAGGCTACGCAAAAAGCAGAAGATTTGTTTCATCAAGGTAATAATTTATTAGATACACAAAATTATGAAGACGCCATAAAAGCTTATGATAAAGCGATCGCCATCAAAGTTGAGAGTCCTGAAGCTTGGATTAACCGTGGCATCGCCTTAACATCGTTGCAACGCTACAAAGACGCTCTTGCATCTTATGATAGAGCGATCGCCATCAAACCCGACAAATATGAAGCTTGGTATAATCGGGGCATCGCCCTAACATCGTTGCAACGCTACCAAGATGCTCTTGTATCTTATAATAGAGCGATCGCCATCAATCCTGACAAATATGAAGCCTTAATTAACCGAGGCATTGCTCTGACAAAGCTGCACCGCTACCAAGATGGTATTGTATCTTATGATAAAGCGATCGCCATCAAGCAAGATTTGCACCAAGTATATTACAACAAAGCTTGCTCCTATGCTTTACAGAGCAATGTAGAATTAGCAATTGAGAACTTAGATAAAGCAATCAAGCTTGTTCCTGATAAATACAAGAAATTAGCAAAAACTGACCCAGACTTTAGCAAAGTACGTAGTAAAAAGCAGTTTCAGAAATTACTGCAATAGTATTTTATACCACTACTCAGTGTAAAATATAAGCCTGCTGTAGCAAGGATTTTTTCTTGAGCGCTTTCCGATTAAACATGAAAAAATTGTTAATCACCGGAGCAAGTGGTTTTTTAGGATGGCATCTTTGCCAGCTTGCCAAACAAGAATGGGAGATTTATGGTACTTATTTATCCCATTCTTTAGAGATTCCTGGTATGAAAATATTAAAAGCGAACTTAACAAATTTTCAGGAAATGAAACGCATCTTTAATGATGTCAAACCAGAAGCAGTTATTCATACTGCTGCACATTCGCAACCAAATTTTTGTCAAACCCACCCTGAAGAATCGCACGCAATTAATGTCATAGCATCCTGTAATATTGCCGGACTTTGCGCGGATAGTTCTATTCCTTGTGCTTTTACCTCAACCGACTTAGTTTTTGATGGCTTAAATGCTCCATATCGAGAAACAGATGCCGTGTGTCCTGTCAATCTTTACGGTGAGCAAAAAGCGATCGCAGAAGCAGATATGCTAGAAAGATATCCTATGACCGCAGTATGTCGAATGCCGTTGATGTTTGGTGCAGCAACACCCACGGCGAAAAGCTTTATTCAGCCATTTATTCAAACTTTACAAGCCGAAAAAGAACTAAGTTTATTTATAGATGAATTTCGCACACCAGTAAGTGGAACATCTGCCGCCAAAGGACTTTTATTAGCATTAGAAAAAGTAAATGGCATTATTCACTTAGGTGGCAAAGAGCGGATTTCTCGTTATGATTTTGGACAGATATTAGTAGAAGTATTTCAACTTCCCGCCACCAAGCTCAAATCCTGCCGACAACAAGATGTGAAAATGGCAGCACCTAGACCAACAGATGTTTCTTTGGATAGTTCCAAAGCTTTTGCCTTGGGGTATCAGCCTTTATCTGTAAGGGAAGAATTAGAGACAATACAATAGGCCTCTTGTAAAAGTCCCCTAACACCCCACCCCCAGCCCCTCCCCGCTCTTCGGGAGGGGCTGGGGGTGGGGTTCTTTTTTTGATTTATGCAAGAAGTCTAATTCAGTTAAGGCTAAGTGTTAAAACTAAAAACGGAAATAAGCTATTTTGGGATGCGATTACCTCCGCTACGCTATCGCAACAAAAAAACCTATTTTATTGAGAATTTACTGATGTAATTGATAATTTAACCCCAATCTCACAAAATCGCGTTGCTCCCTTCTTTGACATTAAATTAAATTTTATTTTTACCTTTGATTAAAGTCTGCTTAAACTCACAATTCTAAAATAGGGTGTTTCAAAATAATTGGAGATTTGTTTCTTTGTCAAGAGATAGAAACAAATCATTGATGTCATCACTGTTCTAACCAGTTATGAATATCCATTAGGAAAACAAGTAAGTTAGAAACAAGTTATTTTTATAGCTTGTAGTTGCATTGCTTAGAGAAGTTTATGGTGAGGAAAACTGAGATGAAATTGGTTCCAAAACTATTGGTTGCTGCTACTACTCTTACTTTAGGTTTTGCTACCGTAGATGCAAAATCTGCATCTGCTGCAATTCTTAATTACGCTTTCACAGTTGATAGCCCAGTAACTAAGGGAAATGGCTTTTTTAGCTTTGATGACTCAACCTTCAGCAATGACTATAATCCCGAAGCTGCCATTAAGTCACTCTCTTTTAAATTTGATGGTGACTCTACTGTTTACACACAACAAGATGATGCCAACTACCCAGATTTCCCTCTTATCTTTCCAAGCACATCCTTAACAGGAAAAACATATTTTGCGTTAGATTATCAGTTCAATGATAAAGCTAATCCTTCCCGTTCTATCAGTTATGAAATTATTGGTGAGGATTTTACAATTTTCTCTAAAACTTCTCCAGATGCTGAACTTATATCAGGTACAGTTTCTTATAGACAAGTACCTGAACCTACACTTTTAGTTGGTGCTATTTTTACTTGTAGCCTTGGCTGGATGATGAAGAGAAAGGTAGCATAAACTTAAACCTTGGTTAAGGTCTAACCAAGGTTTAAGTTGATATTAACGCTTCCTTTGCCAAGGATTAATCTCTTATTAGTAAGCTTTTCTGTAGGAAAACAATATCTAACACATTGATAGCAGAAGAAAAAATTGGAAATTAAAATCTGATTTTGCTAAGGGAATTATTTACGAAGTTTTCCTAAAATTACCCTGCCTTCTTTGTGTTAGCTGTTGCTGTACTTTAACTTACCTGTTAGTCAGGAGTAGAGAATGGTAGATTACCGGAATTTTGAGCAGTTCCTGCACAGTCGGATGAAACGACGCAACTTAATTATGGGGGCAGGAGCATTGTCTGGTTTGGCGATCGCTAACCAATTTTCTCCTCAAAGAGCAATTGCCACAAGCAGATTTTCCAATTATCCTTTTACTTTGGGTGTAGCGTCTGGTGAACCCTATCCTACCAGCGTAGTGATCTGGACTCGTCTCGCTCCTGAACCCTTAAACGGAGGTGGAATGCCACCTGTGAATGTACCAATTCGCTGGGAAGTAGCAACTGATCCAGACATGAGGCGTATTGTTTCCAGAGGTACGGTACTGGCAACTCCAGAACTAGCTCATTCAGTTCGAGTTGTGGTAGAAGGACTGCAATCTGATACTTGGTACTGGTATCGCTTTCTTGTCGGTCAAGACGCTAGCCCCATTGGTCGCACTCGTACAGCGCCTTTAGCAAATAGCTACTTAAATAAATTTAACTTTGCCCTTGTCTCCTGTCAGCACTATGAGCAGGGGTACTATACTGCCTACAAATATTTGGCCAAGGACGACCTTAGTCTGGTAGTGCATGTTGGTGACTACATTTACGAGGGAGGAATCTCAAACAATCGCCCTAGACAGCACAACAGTGCAGAAATTGTGACTTTAGAAGATTACCGCAACCGTCACGCCCTCTATAAAACCGATACCAATCTGCAAGCAGCTCATGCAGCGTTTCCCTGGATTGTTACTTGGGATGACCATGAGGTAGAAAACAACTACGCCAACAACATCTCAGAAGTTGATACTGAACCTGATCAGGATCGGGCAATTTTCCTCCAACGGCGGACTGTTGCTTATCAGGCTTACTACGAACACATGCCACTGCGCCCCTTCTCGCGTCCCGTTGGCCCCGATATGCAACTTTACCGTCGGCTCTCTTTTGGTAACTTAGCCACCTTCCATGTACTAGATACCCGCCAATATCGCACCGATCAGCCCTGTGGTGATGGCACTAAAGAACGTTGCCCAGAAAACTTAGATCCGAATGCAACGATTACCGGTCAAGCGCAGGAGAATTGGTTATTTGATGGTTTAAATAGTTCACAGTCCAAGTGGAATGTTTTGGCGCAGCAGGTTCCGATTGCTCAAAGAGACATGAAACCAGGAGAAGGCGGAACTTACAGCATGGATAAATGGGATGGTTATGTGGCTTCGCGCGATCGCCTCATGGCTTTCCTCGGACAGCGCCAGCCCTCTAATCCAGTATCCTTGGCAGGCGATGTGCATTCCCACTGGGCGATGAACCTGAAGGCTAACTTTGATAACCCAGAATCCGCCACAGTTGGGAGTGAATTCGTCTGTTCCTCAATTACCTCTGGTGGCGATGGATCAGACACTAGCCCCGCAGTTACAGCTTACTTACCCGATAACCCACACATTAAGTTCTTCAATAATCAACGGGGGTATGTTCGCTGTGCCCTAACTCCCACAACCTGGAAGTCAGATTATCTAGTTTTATCAAACGTCACAACCCCATTTGGCACGATTAGTAAGCGGGCTTCATTTGTGGTTGAAGATGGTCGTCCAGAAATACAACAAGCCTAATCGTTTAATTCCCTGGTATCACAACCAGACAATCATATTTGGAATTAGAGGAGTTAGGAATTAAAACTCCTAACTCCTAACTCCTAACTTCTAACTCTTCACTTCAGTTTAATAAGCATCCATTGGCAGACAAGAACAAACAAAATTCCTATCCCCAAAAGCTGAGTCAATGCGACCAACAGTAGGCCAGAATTTATACTCACGAGTCCAAGGTACAGGGTAGGCAGCTTGTTCGCGAGAATAGGGATGCTGCCATTCTCCGGCGATCAGACTTTCGGCGGTGTGGGGTGCGTTCTTCAAAACATTATCTTGGGCATCCACCTTGCCTAATTCTATTTCGGCAATTTCTTGGCGAATAGAAATCAACGCATCACAGAAACGATCCAACTCTTGTTTAGATTCACTTTCTGTAGGTTCCACCATGATTGTACCCCCAACAGGCCAGGAGACAGTCGGCGCATGGAAGCCATAATCGATCAGACGCTTGGCAACATCATCGATTTCGATCGCAGCCAATTTTTTGAGCGATCGCAAATCTAAAATACACTCATGGGCAACTAGACCATTTTTCCCCTGATATAAAACTGGATAGTACGATTCTAGTTTCTTGGCAATATAGTTAGCGTTGAGAATTGCCACCTTCGTTGCATGGGTTAAACCCCCTGCACCCATCATGGCAATGTACATCCAAGAAATCACCAAGATACTCGCACTACCCCAAGGTGCAGCTGCCACAGCACCAATATGCTGGGTACTGGATATTGGGTATTGGGTATTGGGAATTTCCTCTTTCCTATTCCCCAGTCCCCAGTCCCCAGTCCCTACCACAGGATGTCCGGGCAGAAAAGGCACAAGATGGGATGCAACACCAATGGGGCCCATACCAGGGCCACCGCCACCATGAGGAATACAGAAGGTTTTGTGCAAATTTAAATGGCAGACATCCGCGCCAATATCTCCAGGACGGCAAATTCCTACTTGGGCGTTCATATTTGCCCCATCCATGTAAACTTGTCCACCATGACTATGGACAACAGCGCAGATTTCCTGAATTGGCTCCTCAAAGACACCGTGAGTTGAGGGATATGTCACCATTAAGGCAGCTAATTTATTGCTGTGTTTTTCTGCCTTAGCCTTCAAGTCATCAACGTCAATATTACCTTGTGAGTCACAGGCAACAGCTACCACCTTCATCCCACACATCACCGCACTTGCTGGGTTTGTCCCGTGTGCGGAAGTGGGAATCAAACAGACGTTACGGTGTGCTTCACCCCGATTTTCGTGATATTGACGAATTACTAAAAGTCCAGCATATTCACCCTGAGAACCAGCATTTGGTTGTAGAGAAATTCCCGCAAAACCAGTAATTTCAGCTAACCATGCCTCAAGTTGCTTAAACAGGATTTGATAACCTTGTGTTTGCGACGCAGGGGCAAATGGATGAATTTTGCCAAATTCCTCCCAACTTACCGGAATCATCTCAGCAGTAGCATTCAACTTCATTGTGCAAGAACCCAAAGGAATCATCGATGTCGTTAGCGACAAGTCCTTGCTTTCTAGCCTGTGCAGATAGCGCAACAACTCAGTTTCTGAGTGATAGCGGTTAAAAACTGGGTGGGTGAGATATGTACTTGTACGCGAGAGAGGAAGATAAGAGGATGAGTCAGAAGTTAATTCTTCTAAAGTGAAGGGTAAATCATCTGTACCAGCAAAAATCTGCCAGAGGTCGATTAAATCTTCTGGCGTAGTTGTTTCATCCAGCGAAATACCAACAGTAGTTGCATCAAAAACCCGTAGGTTAATTTGAAGTTGTTCGCTAACTGCCAGAATATCTTTTAAATTGCGTCTTCCCAGTTCTACTCGCAGCGTATCAAAGAAATCTTTGGAACTGATGCTGTAACCCAAACGCTTCAGTCCTTCTGCCAATAACACCGTCAAAGAATGGATATTTTCGGCAATTTGCTTCAGTCCAGTAGGTCCATGATATACGGCGTACATACTCGCCATCACCGCCAACAATACCTGTGCAGTACAGATATTACTAGTAGCTTTTTCGCGGCGGATATGCTGTTCGCGGGTTTGCAATGCGAGACGTAATGCAGGCTTACCTTGGGCATCTTTTGATACACCCACAATTCGCCCTGGAACCAGCCGTTTATACTCTTCCTTCGTAGCAAAGTATGCCGCATGAGGCCCCCCAAACCCCAAAGGAATACCGAATCGCTGAGTGCTTCCGACAGCAATATCAGCGCCAAATTCCCCAGGCGGGGTCAGCAAAGTTAAACTTAAAGGATCTGCTGCTACCGTCACCAATGCACCCTTAGCATGGGCTTTTTCTATAAAAGCGCGGTAGTCGTAAATAGTGCCATCACTTGCAGGGTATTGCAGAACAGCCCCAAAAATTGGTCGATCAAAATCAAATGTTTGATGATCGCCGACAATAATCTTAATCCCTAATGGTTGAGCGCGTGTTTGCAACACGTCAATGGTTTGGGGATGGCACTCACTAGAGACAAAATAGGCATTTGCCTGATTTTTACAAACACCATAGCTTAGGCTCATCGCTTCAGCGGCGGCTGTAGCTTCATCAAGTAACGAAGCATTGGCAATTTCTAAACCTGTGAGGTCAATAATCAGGGTTTGGAAATTCAGCAGCGCTTCTAGTCGCCCTTGGGCAATTTCTGGCTGATAAGGAGTGTAGGCAGTATACCAACCGGGGTTTTCTAGGATGTTACGCCCAATCACAGGTGGGGTAATACTGTCGTAATAGCCCATACCGATGAATGAACGGAAAACCTGATTTTTGGCAGCAACTTTTTTTAACGATGCCAGTGCTGCATACTCACTTTCGGCTTTTGGTAACTTTAGCGGTTGCTTCAGCCGAATTGCCTGTGGAACTGTTTGGTCAATTAGGGCATCCAGGCTGGGAAACCCCAAAACCTTAAGCATAAGCTGGATGTCATCGGAGTTAGGGCCAATGTGTCTTGGCACAAAACTACTTAACTTTTGACTTTTTTTGTCCAGCACTTGCTGCTCATTAGACTTGAGAATAGGGGCGTTTAATACCACAAATTACTCTCCAGATGGTACTATTTCATATTTTGCAATAAATACTGATGAGAAGTAAGTGTAACTTTTCAATTTATCTAAATTTCATGACTTATAGCGGTTCTCGTTTACGTGAGGTACACCCGTAGGGGCACGGCACTGCCCATACGTGTCAACTTAAGCTAAAACTCCTTTAAAACCACCTCGTTCCCAGTCACAGACTAGAAACGAGACAATCTGCTAAAAACTTGTTCTTGACTGGTTCTCACCCTAAATTGACACCAATGGGCACTGCCCATTGGTGTCAACTTAATTTGAGCAGATCATGGCTGTACTAGTGTGGCACGATTAGCTCCGAAAGTATTAAATTTGAACGAGAGCGATCGCTTTAAGTGGTCATATAAGGGTAAAGTATTGGCTATCTAATAGCTGTAAACCAACAGCAAGATAGAAAGACTGCCTTGTACGCAGAGTTCTCCCTTGTATCGCCTTGCTCCCGTTGTTAACAAACTTATTATGCACCGTTTGCCAGAGTGCTGTAGGAGAAAGAGCTATCTGCAAAGAGAAATTTCTCAAAGCCAGTCGTAGAGAAGCTAATGGAGTTTCCATTGTTGTTGAAACTGATGTTGGCAGAATTAAGGGTATTGCCAGAAGTAACACCAGATACGATGAGTTCAGAGCGCTTGAAAGCGCCCAGATCGAGGGTGTCAAAACCTTTACCACCATCAACATTTGCAGCACCGAATCCTTTTAAGTAGTCATCCCCAGTGCCCAGATCAATCTTGATGCCACCACCAATAGAGACTTTTTGTTGAACCTTGTCTAGGATACTGGTGGCAATAATTTCGTCATTGCCATCACCAGTCTTAATGATTCCTTGTCCGTAAATACCATAAGCAATACCACCAATTGTGGTTGTTGCCTGTCCGGTAAGTTTGTCAAAATCATAGCCGGTATCAATCACTCCATCATTGAAGATCCCATAAGCTGTGGTATTCGTTCCTAAGGTATTTCCATAACCGATAATCGTGTCTTTGCCTGACCCTGTAGTAATGGTGGCGTCTTTAATGTTCTGGATGCCAGTCCCGCCCTTGCCGCCGTTACCGTCGTTGCCGCCGTAGCCACCCTTGCCGCCGTTGCCGCCCTTCCCTGTGCCGATGATCGTGTCTTCTCCGTCTCCGGTATTCAACTTGCCACTATTAGTAATGCCTGTGCCACTACCGCCGTTGCCGCCGTAACCGCTGTTACCGATGTCGCCGCCGTTGCCGCCCTTCCCTGTGCCGTTGATAGTATCATTTCCGTTACCAGTATTCAAATTGCTACTGTTAACAATGCCTGTGCCAGTACCGCCATCGCCGCCTTCGCCCTCGTAGCCGCCCTTGCCGCCGTTGCCGCCAGTACCGATGCCGTTGATAGTGTCTTTTCCGTCCCTAGTATTAAAATTGCTACTGTTAGTAATGCCTGTGCCAGTCTCGCCGTAAGCGCCCTCGGCGTAGTAGCCGGTACCGTTGCCGCCATTGCCGCCAGTACCGGTGCTGTTGATAGTGTCTTCTTGGTCTCCGGTATTCAAATTGCCACTGTTAGCAATACCAATGCCACTACCGCCGTAGGTACGATCGGTGCCGTAGATGTAGCCGATACCGTCACCGCTGTTGCCGCCCTTCCCTGTACCGATGATTGTATTATTTCCGTTCCCTGCATTCAGACTGCCAGTGTTAGCAATGCCAGTGCCACTACCGCCGTCGCCGCCGAGATTGCTGTACTTCTCCCCGTAGCCGCCGTCGCCACCCTTGCCGCCAGTACCGATGCTAGAAATAGTGTCTTCTTGGTTTCCTGCATTCAGACTGCCAGTGTTAGCAATGCCAGTACCACTACCGCCGTCCTCACCCTCGCCGCCATCGCCGCTGTCGTCACCACCGTTGCCACCCTTACCGCCAGTACCGATGCCATTGATAGTGTCTTTTTGATCTCCGGCATTGAGACTGCCATTGTTAGCAATGCCAGTGCCGTTGCCACCTTTGCCACCCTTGCCACCCTGGTTATCAGTGTAGGAGGTGTAGCTGTAGCCGTTGCCGCCGTCGCCGCCCTTCCCTGTGCCAGAAATAGTGTCTTCTTGGTCTTTGGTATTCAAATTGCCACTGTTAGCAATGCCAGTGCCAGTACCGCCGTTGCCGCCGTTGCCACCAGTACTGCTGCTGCCGATATTGCCAACACCCGTGCCTTCAATGGTGTCCTTTCCTGAGCCTGTATCAATTAAACCTTTACTTAAAATATCTATTCCAATTGCTACAGATGCATTTAACTCTTCCCCGACTATTTTATCCGCATTGCCCGCGCGGATTAAATTGGGTGGAATGCTTAGTCTAGCCATGATCAAAATCCTCTCAATTAGGTTACTACGGTCGGTTTGCTGATTTAAAGTTCACAGAAATAAAATGCACATTAAGCTGTAAGGTGCATTCTTGCTATATGTTTATTTATCTAAGTAATGGTTTTCTCAATAACTCAGTATGTGTTATTGATCACAGATTTCAAAAAAATGAGGTATTTGATAATGTCCAGAGAATATCTGCAAACACATCTTTTTTATCCATCTAAATTTGCTATAGCAGTCCTAAATCATTCGTGAGAATTTGAGATTGTTCTAACCCCACTGTTGTCCCCCAAAGCATCGGGGGGTAAATTTTCTTACAAATCATTTAGGATTGCTATATCTGCTTAGTAACATCTTAAGAAACAGATACAAAAAAAGTCAAAGGCATTTATATGTATAAAAAAACACGTATAAATTAAAACTATATTAAATTCAGTAAAAAGTTGGTATCGCAGTAAACGTATGTAAAGTCAATAGCTTTTTTTGATAATTTTTGGGGAATTTTTTGAAAGTAGCGATTTGGGTGAATTTCTACTTATCATTGATTTGGCATCAAAAAAGATTAGAAGTTTGAATATAAAATCAAAGGTCTTAAAGGATGTTTTAAAAGTTTGTTGATGCCCCCTAACCCACCTTTGCAAGGCAGGGCTGTTTCATCCGATATCTTGGGGATTTTGTCAAGAGTACGAGTCAGAAATTTGCTTGAGTGGGAAAAACAAAAACTACCACCTCAACCAGTAAATTTAAGTGCAATCGTCATTTTCCTGCCCAATCAGATTTTTTAGTCACCTGATTTTTTTGCTTGAAACGCTTGTAAATCAGCGCCTTTTAGAGAATGAATCAGCCCTGCTTTAAAAAGGGGGGAACAGGAATCTAAATGCGAACCGTTATATCTTTAAGTGGAGTTGGAGATAAAACAGATGGGGCAGATAAGGGAGAAAGTTTTATCTCATCCCCCTCATCCCCCTATTCCTTACTCCCCTTCTACTTGGGCGCGATACTCATCCGCTGTCAAGGCATCCTCAACTTCACCAGGGTCATTGACACGCACTTTCAAAAACCACCCTTCCCCGTAGGGGTCTTCTGACACTTCTTCAGGAGAACTAATTAAGGCTTCATTGCGTTCTATAACTGTGCCTGTTACTGGTGAATTCAGTTCTTCAACGGCTTTCACTGATTCAATTGTGCCAAAGTTTTCTCCTCTGGTAAGAGCGTCGCCAATTTCTGGCAGTTCCAAAAAGACGATATCACCCAATTCATGTACGGCAAACTCAGTAATGCCAATGGTGGCAATTTCACCATCAATTCGCACGTATTCATGAGAATCAAGGTATCTGAAATCTTGAGGATATTCAAAAGACATATCACTTCCTCTCCCTTATCAAAAAAATTATTTCCCTAACAGTCATCCAAGCCATATCTGGTTATGAACCTTAGTGTAGATTGAATAACTCACAACACATTATTCCTCAAAAACCTCGGCGCTTATCAGTTGGCAACACGATTTTTTGACCGATAAAAGGGACGTTTAACTACAACTGCTGGATAAGCTTTGCCGCGAATTTCAACTTCTAGCTGCTGACCGACAGTTGCTAGCTGGGTGGAAATGTAAGCTAAGGCAATGGGATAACCAAGTGTAAGTGACAGGGTGCCACTAGTAACTTCTCCCACAACTTTACCTGCGGATAACACTTGATAACCATGACGGGCTATGTTGCGTCCTTGGGTTTGCAAACCTACTAATCGGCGCTGCACTCCAGTGGCTTTTTGTTGTGCTAAAACTTCCCGACCAATAAAATCACCTTTAGTATCTAAGTGAACTAGCCACCCCAAACCTGCTTCTAAGGGTGTGGTGATGTCATCGATATCTTGTCCGTAAAGTGCCATCGCTGCTTCTAAGCGTAGAGTGTCTCTCGCACCCAGTCCACAGGAGATAACACCATTTTTATGGAGAGTTTGCCACAATTCTACTCCCACATTCGGGTCTACCATCACCTCAAAGCCATCTTCTCCGGTGTAACCTGTGCGGGCCAAAAAGGCAGGTTTACCTAGTAGGGTTGCTTCTAAATGTCCGAAGGCTTTAATTGGTTGTAAGTCTTCTTGCACTAATGGCTGGAGATATTTAATCGCTTTTGGCCCTTGGACGGCAATTAAGACTTTATCTGGTGAAAGGTCTTGGAATTGCAACTTATCTAGGTCAAGGTGTTGCAATAGCCATGCTTTATCTTTACTGGAGGTTGCCGCATTGACTATGATGAATACCTTCTGTGTACCAGTGGCGTCTTCACCTTGATAATAAACAATGATGTCGTCAATAATTCCCGCTTGGGGATTTAACAATACGGTGTATTGTGCTTGACCAGTTTGTAAACGACTCAAATCGGAAGGCACTAGTGGCTGGAGTTGGGAAATCAGGTTTTTACCTTGGAGGGTAAATTTGCCCATGTGGGAAATATCGAACATTCCGGCTGTATTTCTTACAGCCTCGTGTTCGCGGCTAATTCCACTAAATTGCACAGGCATTTCCCAGCCGCCAAAGCTAGTAAGGCGTGCTTTGAGTTCTACACCCAGTTGATATAAATGGGTTCGCGCCAGAGATTGGGCGTTGTCTTCTTGATTAGCCACAGGTAATTATTGCGATCGCACCTCAACATCTATCATCCTACGAGATGCTTTCTAGTTTTACAGTCTTTATGTATTGAATTGGTTATGGAGCATAGGGCATAGGGCATGGAGAAGAGATGAGGGAGACAAGGAAGAGGGGGGAGATAAGGGAGAAATTTATTCAATAATTCCCCCTTATCCCCCTACTCTCCTGCTCCCCTGCCCCTCTGCTCCCCACTCCTTCTTCTCCCTTGTCCCCTTCTGTAAGGTTTAATAGTTAATGGTGAAAGTGTTGAGATTTATTAAGAAGAGATTATGAAATATTGGCGACTGTTAGCTAGCTTTGTCTTAGCTATGGTTCTTTTTTTGTTTCCCCTATCGGCACAAGCTGCAAGTTCTTCCAGTATTACCCGTTCTGTGGGTAATGATGAACTTAAGGGCAAGGATTACTCTGGTCAAAGTTTAATTGGTACTGAGTTTACCAATCTCAAATTAGAGAATGCTAATTTTAGCAATGCTGACTTACGTGGTGGCGTATTTAACAGTAGCGTATTGGAGGGAGTAAATCTGCATGGTGCTGATTTTAGTGAAGGCATAGCCTATTTAACAAGGTTTAAGGATGCTGATTTAAGTGATGCTGTGTTGACTGATGCAATGATGTTGCGTTCTACTTTTGATGGCGTGGATATCACAGGTACTGATTTTACGAATGCAATTTTAGACGGGATACAAGTGAAAAAGCTTTGTGTTAAGGCAAGTGGTGTGAATTCTAAAACTGGTGTGGATACTCGTAAATCTTTAGGATGTAAGTAGACTCTTACCCCTCTTCATTAGCGAAGAAGAGGGGGATATTATTTTAAACCATTCGAGGAGACACAGAGCGATCGCTAGTGATATGCTTCTCTTAAAAAGCTGGCATAATTTGCCCGAACCGTCATAGTTGTCGGATGACTTATACCTAAAGTCCGTTCGCAAATTTTCAAAGCTTTCTCAAATAAGGGTTTGGCTTTTCTGTAGCGTCTTGTATAACGGTAAAGTGCTGCTAGATTGTTCAGGCTAATGGCGACATCGGGATGGTTATTTCCCAGCAGGCGTTTACTCAGTTCTAAAGCTTGCTCATACAAAGGTTCGGCTTGCTTGTAACTTCCTGTAGATTCGTAAAGTTGTGCTAAATTGTTCAGGCTGGTGGCAACATCGGGATGGTTATCTCCCAGCAGGCGTTTTCTCAATTTTAATGCTTGCTTGAGCAAGGGTTCGGCTTCCCTGTAGCGTCTTGTATAACAGTACAATGCTCCTAAATTGTTCAGACTCGTGGCAACATGGGGATGTTCTTCTCCCACTAGGCGTTTCCACAGTTCTAAAGCTTGCTGATACAAAGGTTCGGCTTCGCTATAGCGTCCTGTAGATTCGTAGATTAATCCTAAATAGCTTAGGCTAGTGGCGACATCGCTATGTTCTTCTCCTAGCAGGCGCTTTCTCAGTGCTAAAGCTTTCTCAAGCAAGGGTTCGGCTTCGCTGTAGCGTCCTGTAGATTCGTAGAGTAATGCTAAATTGTTCAGACTAGTGGCGACATCGCTATGTTCTAAACCAAGACGATTTTGAGTTAGTTCTACACACCATTGCAACCAAGATTCTGCTTGCTGATAAAGTCCTTGACTTTGATAAAACCAGGCTAATTTGGTGAACAGAGTGATTAGATTTTCATCGCCTATATATTCGGATAGGTGGGTTGCAACTTCTGTAATGTGCGGGATATGTGGAGTAAGGTTGAGAATGTCTTCAGAGTTAAGCTGTTGCGGAATTAGCTTTGCTACCTCTAACATCATGGCTGCAAATTTAGTTTTTGCTTCATCCGCTTCACTTGACTTATCCAACTTCATTCGGAAAAGTTGTCGAATCTGTGGATTTAGACGATAAATTTCTTTACTTTTCTGTTGTAGCAAATGCAATTCTAGTAAATCGGCTATGGCTTTCTCGTTGAGTTCTTGTTTTTTGTCATCTTCTATTGTCTCAACAGATAGGGGAATGTCAGCTAAAGCACATAAACTTAGCAAACAGCCAAAGCTTTGGGCGTTTTCATCCAACTGTTCCCAAGTCAATTCAAAAGCTTCAAATATACCGTATTCATCAGGCATCAATGAGTTAGCATTGACTACTGGTTCATGTTCTACTCGTTTCTTCTCTAGCCACTTCAGCAGTGTTTCCAGAGACAAATCTGGCATCTTATCCAAATATCGTCCCACTAACTTTAACGCTAAAGGTAAATATCCCAAAAACTTACAAATTCTTCTGGCAACCCAAGCTTCTTGTTGCAGTCGTTCCCGAACCACTAGCGATTTTAATAATTTCATCGCCGCCAATGGTTTGAGGACATCCAATTCGCTATTATATTTTACGCTTAGGTAAGCTTGTAACTTTTCTAGTTTGTCTCGATTGTTGAAAGTAGCTAACTCAGGATTATTCTGGGCAAACTTGTCATATACCTCACCCACCCACTTTGTGAAAGCAGCAATATCAACGTTTAATTCCCTGGAAAGTTTAGCTTTACTTTTACCTAAGTCTTCTGTCTGAAAATATTTTGCAAAAGCTGCCGTTTGCTCTAGAGATAAGCCATTCGTAGCAGCTTCTTCGGCTAGAAAATTAGCCCATTGCATAAACAGCTTGTAAAGTTTATTTTTATTCTAGCTTTGTCTCATGGGGAAATCTTCTCTGTTTGAGGTAAAAATACCATTTGTATATAAATATTTAAAAGCAGTGGCTTGCCTTTAGATATAGCCATTTGAGCTTTTGAAGTTCAAGTTTCGAGTTTTGTACTCAAAATGGATAGGCGATATTTACGACGGGCTACGTCTAAGCACTTTGTTACTTAGATGAGAATCAAACCGCAGAGGCGCAGAGGGCACGGAGCAAGAGAGAGCAAAAGCTGTTTGAAGTTATAATTGATAGCGATCGCTATTCCCCTGCTTGTTGTTTGAGTAAATTGACCAAACTATCGGATAACCACAAACCAGCGTCACGCAAAGCTTGAATTCCAGGAGCAATAGTATTAACTTCTACTGTTTGTATCCAATAAATATTGGGCAATTATGTTGATGCGATATCATCTTTTGTTGTGACTTCTTCAAAAACACAGAATGGAACTAAAACTTCTGTGAATAATTGTGGAATTAATTTTGCTTGCTGACTTTTCATTCATAACAATCAAAGGTGAAGAGTTAATAATTACACGATTAATCAACATTTGCCAGTTCCTGGGCTAACTCTTGGGCAGTATATTGCATAAAATCTACTTGGTAGCGTGATAAGGCATTAATAAATTCAGCACGAGTTAGCCCAGCAATCTCTGCTGCTTTGGCTTGTGAAATGTCGCCTAATTCATACCATTTAACTGCTGCGGCAACTCGCATTTCTTGGATAAATTCTTCTGGATTTTTACGAAGTGCTGAAAATACTGTTTCTGGTAATTGGATTGGTACTGTTCGCATAATTTTATCCTCAAATTTGGCGTTTGGAATTTGAAACCGCAAAGCGATGTCTACGATGGTCACTGAGCTTGTCGAAGTGCGGGCTACGCCTACGCTCTATTCTTTACTGTACTTTGGTTATGAGGGGAAGATCGTTGCTAAAATTTGAACTACAACTGTTGTGTGGCATCAATTTTGTGTGATTTTGTGAGAAAGGGTGCGATCGTTAGGGATATGCTTCTCTTAAAAATCTTGCATAATTTCCCCGAACCGTGATTGTATGGGGATGACCTACACCTAAAGTTTGCTTATAAATTGCCAAAGCTTGCTGATACAGAGTTTCGGCTTCGCTGTAGCGTCCTGTAGCATGGTAAACTAATGCGAGATTGTTCATGCTTTGGGCGACATGGGGATGGTTGTCTCCCAGTAAGCATTTATACAGTTCCAAAGCTTGCAGATGCAGGGGTTCGGCTTCGCTGTAGCGTCCTGTAGAACGGTAGAGTCCTGCGAGATTGTTCAGGCTTTGGGCGACATGGGGATGGTTGTCTCCCAGTAAGCGTTTGCACAGTTCCAAAGCTTGCAGATACAGGGGTTCAGCTTCGCTGTAGCGTCCTGTAGAACGGTAGAGTTCTCCGAGATTGTTCAGACTTTGGGCGACATGAGGATGGTTGTCTCCCAGTAAGCGTTTGTACAGTTCCAAAGCTTGCAGATACAGGGGTTCAGCTTCGCTGTAGCTTCCTGTAGAATGGTAGAGTAATGCGAGATTGTTCAGGCTTTGGGCGACATCGGGATGGTTGTCTCCCAGTAAGCGTTTTCTCAGTTCCAAAGCTTGCTGCAACAGGGGTTCAGCTTCGCTGTAGCGTCCTTTAGAAAAGTAGAGTAATGCGAGATTGTTCAAGCTAGTGAGGACATGGGGATGGTTGTCTCCCAGTAAGCGTTTGCACAGTTCCAAAGCTTGCTGCAACAGGGGTTCGGCTTCGCTGTAGCGTCCTGTAGAACGGTAGAGTTCTCCGAGATTGTTCAGGCTTTGGGCGACATGGGGATGGTTGTCTCCCAGTAAGCGTTTGTACAGTTCCAAAGCTTGCTGCAACAGGGGTTCAGCTTCGCTGTAGCGTCCTGTAGAAAAGTAGAGTAATGCGAGATTGTTCAGGCTAGTGAGGACATGGGGATGGTTGTCTCCCAGTAAGCGTTTTCTCAGTTCCAAAGCTTGCAGATGCAAGGATTCGGCTTCTCTGTAGCGTCCTGTAGATTCGTAGAGTCCTGCAAGATTGTTCAAGCTGTTGGCGACATTGGGATGGTTGTCTCCCAGTAAGCGTTTGCACAGTTCCAAAGCTTGCTGCAACAGGGGTTCGGCTTCGCTGTAGCGTCCTGTAGAAAAGTAGAGTTCTGCGAGATTGTTCAGGCTAGTGGCGACATCAGGATGTTCTAAACCAAGACGATTTTCAGCTACCTCTACACATAGTTTGTACCAAGGTTCTGCTTGCTGATAAAGTCCTTGACCTTGATAGAACCAGCCTAAGCCTGTAAAAGGCCAAGTTAAATCCTCGTCGCTGAGATATTGGGATAGGTAAGTTGCAACTTCTCCAAGGTGGAGGATATGTGGAGTGAGGTTGAAAATATCTTCACGGTTAGGCTGTTGAGGAATTTGCTTTGCCACCTCTACCATCTGTGCTGCAAAAGCGGTTTTTACTTCATCCGCCTCAGTTGACTCATCCAATTTCATTTGGAAAAATTGCCGAATCAGTGGATGTAGACGATATATTCCTTTACTTTGCCATTGTATTAAATGCAGTTTCCGCAACTCTGCTATAGCTTTCTCCCAGAGTTCTTGTTCATCGTCATCTTCTATCGCCTCAATAGAAAAAAGAATATCAGCCAAGGCATACAAACTCAGCCAATAGCCTAAGCGTTGTGCATTTTCATCCAACTGTTCCCAACTTAATGCAAAAGCTTCAGCTACACCGTATTCATAACGCATCAATGCGTTAGCCTTGGCTATTGCTTCATGTTCCAGTCGCTTTTTCTCTAGCCGCTTCAGCAGTTTATCCAGAGACAAATCTGGCATTGTATCGAGATATCGCCCCACTAACTCTAACGCTAAAGGCAAATATCCCAAGAATTTACAAATTTTTCTCGCAACCCAAGGTTCGCTTTTCAGTCGTTCTCTATCAACCAGCGATTTTAATAATTTCATCGCCGCCAAAGGTTTGAGAACACCCAAAGGTAATTGCGGCAAAGTTCTATCAAATCCCAGGCGCGTTGTCAGCAGTGCTTTAAACTTGAGTAATTCCGGGGGTAGATAAGGCTGAACCTGTTTTTTATAGTCGGTGACATCATCAAACACCAGCAGCACTTCACCTTGTTGCCAATTTTGCCAGCAGTATTTCAGCCTATCTACTAATTCCCAATCGTCCGGTGCAATGAGTTTAAATTTCAATTCAGCAAATCTGAGAATCTGAATTCCGACATCAATTCCCTGTGCAGATAACCAGCAAACCCCACCTTGATAATTCCGCAAGTGCTGTTTAGCGTATTGGGTAGCCAGTTCAGTTTTGCCTACTCCACCCATACCCGCCACAGCTACAATGGCAACTTGCTGAGATGTTTGTAATGAGGAGTGCAGGTTTTGTAGTTCCGTCTCACGTCCCACAAATTTTTCAAATGGCACAGCAGGGGGAATGTTGTGATGAATTTCTTTACTTGTGGGTTGGGCATCTTGCCCGCCATTATATTTTGCTGTGAGGCAAGCTCGTAGCTTTTCTAGCTTACCCCGACCTTTAGAGGTGGATAACTCAGGATAACTCTGGGCAAACTTTTTATAAACGGCAGTCATCCGTTTTGTGAAAGTATCTTCTTCGATACCTAATTTGATGGCAAGATTCAATTCACTCTTCCCTGAGTTTTCAGTCTTCAAACGCTCAACAAAAGCTGCCGTTTGCTCTGGGGATAAGCTATTAGTAGCAGCTTCATTGGCTAGAAAATCAGCCCATTGCATAGACAGCTTGTGAGATTTCTTCTCGATTCTACTTAATTTCTACTTAATTTCTACTTTGTCTCCATTTCTAGGGAATCTCCTCTTCTTCTGGCAGAAATATTATTTGCATATAAACATTTAGAAGAGGTTCAGCCGTGAAAACTGTCTTAACAACTCCAGTCAACTCCAATCAAACCACCCAAACTTCGCAATTAATCCCCGCCTCGCCAACATCGGTAGAGAATCCATCTACTTGGATGCGAGATGGATACAGTCCTACTGAAATTATTCTGGCGGCGGCAATTTTAACTTCATTGTCTATTGGGGGAGTTGCCTCTGTGATTGTCGCAATTACGCGTTTAGTTAAAACTTTAGTGCCTGTAATGGTGCAGCCGACAAGGGAAAATAAGAAGTAGTCAATTAAGAGCCAGGGCGAATGGAATTCGCGGCTACAACAAACAAAGTCCGCCTGCGCGGACTGAGGAAAAATTGAAGGGTTGAAACCCACGTAGGTGGGTTTTGCCTGTGTAGACGCAGTTTCTAACCGCCGATTTTATTCACCATATCAGAGAACAAGAATTCTGCGTAGGCGTAGCCCGTTGTAGACATCGCCACTTGAACCTCTGAACCTCGACGTTGCACCTTTTTACCTGAACGTTGAACTTTTTTACCTCAACGTTGAACCTTTTTACCTCAACGTTGAACTTTTTTACCTCAACGTTGAACCTTTTTACCTCAACGTTGAACTTTTTTACCTCAACGTTGAACCTTTTTACCTCAACGTTGAACTTTTTTACCTAAACGTTGAACCTTTTTACCTGAACGTTGAACTTTTTTACCTCAACGTTGAACTTTTTTACCTCAACTTTGGAGTTTGGTACTCAAAACAGCCAGATAAATACTCTATCCCTCCTGCCCCCTGCCTCCTAATACTAAGGTGACTGATTTAACACCCACTTCAACCACTGCCCAAAGGAACTTACAACATTCAACCTTTGAACTCCAGGCGCACGGGCGGCGGCGAGTCCATCAACAGCGACTAATGCGGCGTACTGCAAGCCCAAAAAACTATCAACTGCGGCATAAGGGCCACCTAAAGTAATCGCCCCAGCAGCATACATTTGACCTCTATCACTACGCATTTCTACCAATTCAAAATTGTTCGCTACAGTCAGTCGCCCCAGGTGATTCACTAGGAGGTTGTAATGTTTCACCAAATCTGCTAACAGGGGATTAGCATCTACCTTGGCATCCAGTCCGGTAGCATCAACAATAAAGTCAGCTAACAATTTCATTTCGCCAAAGCTTTGCTCTCGGATACGGGTAACAGTTCGGTTTTGGGCATCTCGTTCCACATCCAGCACCTCACCGAAGGTAATTTGATACCAGCCTTCGCTTAACCCTTGAGCAGTAATTTGCTGCCAGTCTTGGCGGTCGGCGGTGGTAGTTCCACCCCAGTCTGCTAGTAAACGCTTGCGTTCATCGGGGGTGGCTTTTTCTAACATTGCCCGGAGTTCGCCGCCCCAACAGGCTTTGGGCCAGTTAAAGGGTTGAAATTCGTAATGATTTTTGACTAAGCGTTGGGCATTTTGAAATTTGTTACCTTGGGGCTTAGGCGATCGCATTAAATGCAAAACTGCAATATTCCGATTTCGCTTTCTGGCTTCGTAAATGCGCTGCACAATCCGCGAAGCCACAATTCCCCGCCCCCGAATCAATACCGTACCACCATGTTGCTCTAGTTGCTCATAAACATGATCGTGAGCTTCATAAGCATTGACGACAGATTTAAAGTCTTGATATTTTTCCCTATAAGCTTGCAAATCTGGGAGAAACTGAATAGCTGGATACCCAGTAGCTAAATGTAAATAACGACTAACTAAAAAAGCATAATTTCCTGGGCCGCGAGAATAGGCTACGCAATATCTACCGTCATCAGTTTTGCGAATTACCCTAACTCGCCCATAGCGATAAATTTGATTCCAGCCTATGCGCTTCGTTTCCCGGTCTATGGAATCAAAGACATTACCCGCACGGGGAGTATAAGTTTCTGCAAATGTTGGTTCAGCAAACACTTGCCATAAATACTTGAATGCTGACTTTATCTCTCCCTTGGCTAAGTCTCCCCAAGCTTCACGCAAGGCATAACTAGGCCAACCCCAAATATTATCAGGACAAGAGTCAGAATTAGAACGCAATCTTTCATATAAGGGAATCTGTGAATTCAGACAGAGGCGCTTGTAACGAGCATAAGGTTCCGCCTCTAATCCCAAAGCCACAATCTTCTCAGCACGCACACCACTAATTCGCAGCAAATCAGCCCATAAAAAGCTACCCAATCCCGCCCCGATCGCTAGATAATCAGATTCATCTACTGGTAATCCCGTAGCATGAAGTGCTTGCACAGAAACCTTTTGTGCCTGAAACGCCAATGGCGGGAAATTACTTACCACGGGCGTTAACGGCTGAACTACAGGTAAGCTGGGGTCTGGGCGATTAGTCTTTGCGTTGAAGTGAATCGTTGAAGGGGGGGTGGTATCTGGTGCAGAGGCGCTAGCACCAAATGTCACTGCGATCAAATATGGGCCAATTTGCAACGTATCGCCATTAACCAAAACACTACGCGTTTGTGGTTGACCATTGACATAGACACCGTTAACACTGCCTTGGTCAATCACTACTAAATGGTCTTGTTCCCAGTCAATTAGGGCATGATACCGAGAGACTTCATTACTGTTAAGTAGCATCCGAGATACGCGTACTCCCCTAAGTTCAGCAGGTAAGCGAGCAAATTCTCGACCAAAAGCGATCGGCATATTTAACAGTGGTTCTCGCCGTTCACCCGTCGCTGGTTCTTCCCAACTCAATTGGATTTGTAAGTCATTTGTCATTTGTCATTTGTCATTGGTCATTTGTCATTTGTCATTTGTCATTGGGCATTGGACATGGGGCATTGGGCATTGAGTATGGGGATTGAATCTTCAATTTTGAATTTTGAATTTTGAATTGATTTCTCCCCTGCCCTCCTTCTCAACTACCCCGTGCTACCAACACACTCACAGCCGCAGCTAAAGATGTCCCACACCAATGACAGCCAATTTGTAGATTCTCTCCTGGGGAAACTTTATGACATTTGGGGCATTCTAAGCCATAAACCCCTGGCGGTGATGCGGGGGGTGTTGGTGGGTGATGGTGATGTTCGAGATTTATTGCTGGATTGGGTGGTAGCAAAATTGTTGCTGGAATGCTACCCGTGGAAACGTTAGTAACGTTGAGTTTTATTTGTCCCAAAGAGATACTAGTACCCTCAGTTAAAGGCATTTCACCTTGGACTAATTGCCGTCCATCGACAACGGGAGGATTTTGCGATCGCAAATTCCTGATATAAAAGCGTTGTTGCTGGTGATGAAAAAATATTTCAACGTGGAGTCCAGATACAGTAGGATGACTCAGAACAATATCGCACCGGAGGGGATCGCGACCGATGCGGACAGTGCCATGATTTTGACTTGGCTGTTGTTCGTAAATGTTCTGAGTTTTATCTTGACCTGCATCGTGCCACTGTAAAGTTAGTGCGTTCATGGTTCTAACTTCGTAAATCGTATTTAGCTACTTCAACTTCTTTCTGTGCGATTCCTAACACGATTGAGTCGGTGCAAGCAAGTATTTAGAAAAAACTTCAACAAGCTTTATCTCGCCGACGCTAATTTATCAGCAATGCGTGTAGTTTCTGGCAGCCGATATTTAGGAGTACAGCGTAATACATAGTCAATCGCTGTCGGTAAACTAATTCGATGACCACTGGAGATATATAGAGGTTTTACTCCTGTGCGCGATCGCAAAACTGCCCCAATGGTTTTACCGTTATATATCAGTGGTTGTGTGCTACCTTTAGTTTCTGCCAATTGTTCATGCTTACCTACCAACCTAGACTTAGCTACACCAATTGTCGGCATATCTATAAGTAACCCTAAATGGCTAGCTATACCTAATCTGCGGGGATGAGCAATTCCCTGACCATCACACAAGATAATATTTGGTGTTGTTTTAATCTTTTCTAGGGCATCAAGGACAGCTGGAATTTCCCGAAATGAGAGGAACCCAGGAACATAAGGAAAGGTTGTAGGACGATGTGCTAGGCTTGTCTCGATTACTTGCAAATCAGGAAAACTCAGGACTACGACAGCGGCACGGCTAATTGTCCCATCAGCTTCAAAACCCATATCCACTCCAGCAACATACTGGATAGGTTCTTGCAGTTGATCTTCAGTAATTACTTGATTTTGCAGCGTTTCTTGGATAACTATGGCTTCTTCTAGCGTCGAAGGCCAAGCATGATTTCGATAAAAGTTCATATTTAAAATTGGAATTAATTGATTAATATTATTCCTGTTAATTTGACAACCACAAAAACAAGAGTTTTTGATGTTGATGCAGGGAAAATATATTTGTGTAAAAGTCTGTGAAAAACTATCTTTATACTAAATATTTTAGCCCAAGTTAGCTGATATCTTGCATCATCATGTTACTTAAGGCTGTCAAGAGGGAATCCTGAGAATATAAGTTGATTTTTCTAGATTTTCTCTTTTACTGGTTATGACACAGCCAAATATTCTAAAACTTGCAAAACAGGGAGATGCAGAAGCGATCGCATCTCTGATGAATCGCCACCTACACCCCAAAGCGATCGCTGCAAAGGTTACTTTCCAAGATGCTTGCTTGCAGGTAATGCTAGAATCTGCCGAAGTACCAAATCAGCAAATTTTAGTTGCATTTATCCGCAAAGGGTTAACGGCTTTAGGGGCTGCATCTATTGAAAGAGTGAAAGTTTATGGACAACAAACAGGTAAAGAGTTTCCAGTTTGGAGTCAAGAGTTTGATTTGAGCATAGCAGAAGCTGAAGTAGAAGCAGTAGATAATGAACAGTCTGCCGATAATCCTCAAAATCTAACTATTTGTATTAACTTAAGTGGTGCTCCTGCACAGGGATTAACAAACCAGGATTTTGAATTTATTGCTAATCAAATAAGTACTGATATTTTATCATCTTGTACTGGCGTTTTTATCCAAAAAGTCAATATTAGTAACGGTAGTTCTATGATTACAAAGGAACGTTAGTCTTTAATTTACTTTATGTAATTATTTTGAGAAAATCTCACTTCTGTCTTTTTATAAAAGATACAATAAATCCAGCTAAATTTCAAATATATGGCTATAAAATTTCTAAAAATGTTGCTTATAGGTGTAGATGTAGAATCATAAAATAGACAGTAGTTTATCATTTTTTTGCATTTATTGGTTATGAAGCAGCAAAATAATCAGGAAGTTACTAAGCAAGAACTACAAAAATTTTACTGGCCATTATGGTTTCCTTATCCTAGTTCTTGGTTAAAAGCATTTATTTTAACTTTATTTTTGAGAGTTATTATATTTGTAATTAAAAATACTGGAAAGGTAGGCTATGACATCGTATATTTTGTACACAGTCCGGAATTATTTTTTATATTTACAATATTGTTAATTTTATCTCCAATTCCGATAATTTCTTTGACTCATCACTGCTTACACTTGCTTATTAGTCGGTTTGCATCAGAAACTCAAGCACCCGAAATAGGTAGAACACAAGGATTATTACCAGGAATAATGAGTTGGTGGGAAGGATTGTACGCTTGGCTTATAATTGCAATTTCTACACTGATTGTGTTAATTAAAACTGATACATTCCGAGAGGCAGTAAGTAAAGCAATTAATGCAGCTAACCTGACTCAATCAGCAAAATCTCTAGATGAGTGGAAAACAGTTGTGAGTCAGTGGGAAGCTGCGATCGCACTTATGAAAGCCGTGCCATCTTCTAGCCCAAATTATGTAGTCGCTCAACAAAAAACCAAAGAATATCAAAGAAATTTAAACTACGCCCAGAAAAATTCCCTTGGTAATAAGTAATGCGATCGCACCTGAAAGCTAAACTAGAAAATAGCAGTGCGTAGCTTGCCGCCGTGGCATCGCTTGACCGTCCGGATCAAAATAAAACCCTATAAAGACCAAAACATTAACTGCCATTCTTCAGGAAGAGGAAGATTTGGATGTTACTGAATGTCCCGAAATCGGCACAGTTGACCATTTCGGCTCGATCGAGTTGAAAAAAGATATTATTCAATATCTCGTTTGTTTTGCTTGAATCAGATACGATATCCTCTAAATTAGAAGACAGTAAATAGACTGTTGAGGCTGTTATCTATCACGCAAAAGCACAATAACATGGCTTTTTCTCATGAATTTCAGCGCTATCGGAGCGTGGTCCCCCTCGATATCCTCCCAGGTCTAGTTAGTTCCATCCTTTTACACTCTATTTTACTGATGGGGAGCAAATATTGGTTCACAGCTTTTATGCCTGAGCCTAAGCAAGAGATTCCAATTGAGGTAGTTGAAGTTTATCCCAATGAAACACACATACCCCAAAAAACCTCATTCCGTGCTACTAAAAATTCAATTGCAGGTGGTAAAGCTTTACCGAAAAAACCTGTTTCTGCGGTGAACTCAGCTAATTCAGATGCACATAAAGCCTCTAGCAAGAGTCCTTTGGACTCAACAACCTTATCTTCAGCAGAAGTATTCCGGCCAGAACAAAGGGAGCAGAAAGCGGAATCACCAAATTTATCTCCTCAACAACCCAAAGTTGAGCCAACTGCGATCGCAAGACCAACAATACCATTAGCAGCTAAACCACAACCAACAGCAATCGCAAGACCAACTATACCACCAGCACCCAAAGTTGAGCCAACTGCGATCGCAAAAGCAACTATACCACCAGTACCCAAAGTTGAGCCAACTGCGATCGCAAGACCAACTATACCACCAGCAGCCAAACCACAACCAACAGCGATCGCAAAAGCAACTATACCACCAGCAGCTAAACCACAACCAACAGCGATCGCAAGACCAACAATACCACTAGCAGCCAAACCACAACCAACAGCGATCACAAGACCAACAATACCACTAGCAGCCAAACCACAACCAACAGCGATTGCAAGACCAACAATACCACTAGCAGCCAAACCACAATCAACTGCGATCGCAAGACCAACAATACCATTAGTAGCTAAACCACAATCAACTGCGATCGCAAGACCAACAATACCATTAGTAGCTAAACCACAATCAACTGCGATCGCAAGACCAACAATACCATTAGTAGCTAAACCACAATCAACTGCGATCGCAAAAGCAACTATACCATCAGCACCCAAACCTAAAAAAATAGCAGTAGCACCTAATACTACACCATCGTCAGCCCTACCCCGAAAAACAGCGCTTGCACCTGCTATTAAATCACCAGTACCCAATCCTAAGAACTTAAGTCAGTCGGGAAGACTCCTAAGTAGGCGAACACCTATAGCTCAGTCATCTCTGAAAACAGGTGCAGCAAGCTTGCTGGGTGGTACTCAAAGTGTATCTAGTCGGAATTTTAGCGGTAATTATCTGGCAGCCTTACCTAATTCCAACCGAGATAATCAAGCTCCTTCTGGTATTGATGCCAGCAGTCAAGATATAGCTATCACCTATTACTTAAACCAACTACAGCAACAAGTCAAGCAGCAGTGGCTACCAGAAGTAACCGAGTCTTCCCGGCGAACAGTACTTAACTTCACTATTAACCGTTTTGGGCAACTAAGCAATCTCCAGTTCGCACAAACCTCTGGATTCAGCGTCACTGATCAAGCGGCACTCAAAGCTATACAGCGATCTGCACCCTTTGCACCTTTGCCTACAGGATATACCAGTAACCACATCAATATTCAATTTACATTTGATATCAATGTCTATGGGCAGCTAAATTTATCGGGGGACGGTGGCTAACAACAGGTAAGCAATTAATTCAATTATGTATTATACCGACTTAACCTTAACGTTAAATAGCGACCTGAATCGAAATTTTTAGTTTCAAACAGGCTATTATTTGGGCATTAATTTGAGCAGATTTAAGCAAAGACAGAAGGAGAGTAGCAATACTCTCCTAACTTAATATGAGTGAAAATTTACTTTCTTAATAATTAAAGCAGACTTGAGTTCAGGTAATGAAAGAGCATGTCGTTCATGAGTAAGGCATCAATCGCTTTACCTGCCGCGCTTTCTCAGATTAATTTTCCCTAGCTAAGATATTAGAATAAAAGTAATTTTGCACCCAAAGCCAATCATGACAGAAGCAAAGACGCGGCGTAATTTCCTAATTACCAGCATTGCTGTGACAGGAGGTATTGTGGCAACTAATACCTTACAGCAAAATACTATCAACACCGCAACACCGCCAGCAACTATACCAGAACGGTTACTCGGACGCACGGAAGTAAAACTCCCTATCTTCGGGTTAGGAGGAGCAGGACAAACACCGCTATCCTGGGAAGGAAAAGAGAGTGATGCTACGGCAATTATTCAAAGAGCGCTGGAACTTGGCATTCGCTACTTTGATACAGCACCTAGTTATGGGCCGAGTGAAGATTATTTAGGCAAAGTGCTACCACCTCATCGCTCAAAGCTGTTTCTAGCAAGCAAGACCGATAAAAGAGATCGGGATAGTGCATGGCGAGAATTGGAGCGATCGCTTAAACGTCTGAATACAGATTATCTCGATTTATGGCAGTTGCATCACGTCTCTTTTTCCGAAGAACTCGACACTATCTTTAGTCCATCTGGTGCAATTAAAGCTTTAGAAGAAGCCATACAACAAAAATTGGTGCGCTTTGCTGGTATTACCGGACATCACGACCCTCAAGTAATTGCCGAAGGGTTGCGTCGCTATCCTTTCCACACTACACTGATTCCTGTGAATGCTGCCGACAAACACCACCCACATCCATTTATTCCGGTAGTTTTACCAGTTGCTCGAGAAAAAAATGTCGGTGTGATTGCGATGAAAGTCCCGGCTTATGGTCGGCTGTTTAAATCAGGTGGGTTGACAGGTATGGAGGAAGCTTTAGGTTACACACTGTCTCAGCCTGGAGTTCATTGTTGTGTGATTGCAGCAGAGACTATTGCACAATTAGAGAATAATGTCAAGATAGCGCGGGCTTTTGTACCCCTGAAGGAGCAAGAATTGACAGCGATCGCACTGGCAGCTGCTAATATCTGGGAAGATAGTACATTCTTCCGTGCTTGGACTTAGTACAGCTCACCATAAAAAATGCCCAAATAAAGCCGCAAACCATCAAATCAAGCCAAATTGTATGGTGGACATTGCCCAACTTCATGTTAAGTGACTGGATCGGTTTAAATCAGCATCCCTTTTACGGTATGGTTTTACTCGCTATCATGTAGATACAATTGTATGCCTACCGCACAACAGGCTCTTGCCTGCGTCAGAGTCTGCCACATGCTCTCAAATGGGTATCAACCTATCCATGTATTTCAGTACAATCAAAACACCAACACCGTGTTTATCCTTGCTGGTGTGACTGAGGGACTAGAGATTCTAATTTTTTCCGATGGTCAATGGGGGTTTAACGATGACGAAGCCCAACTTTAGTAAAATGTCCCGACAAGAACTTAGAGCATATATTTTAGCTCATCGTGAAGATGATGAAGCGATTGAGGCATTGATCAAACGGAGAAGTCCTAATAATCCAACATATCCATTTCCTGAGACTAACGAGGATTTGAGAAAAATGGAAGAGATACTCAAGAAAAAACTGGGTAGTAGTGGAGAGGCTGTCTAATCAGTTGAAAGGTTTGACGATGAGTTCAGATAGTGAAATCTTGCAGATATTTAGGACTCATATTTGATTTTTGAAAAAACTCAGTACACCTTTATTCCTTCTTCCCAGTTCCCAGTCCCCAGTCCCCGGTCTTTACGAGTAATTCAGGAATCAAATCGGATTGCTATTACAACTTACTAATCACACTGGTAATATTGTGCCGCTTGCGACATATTAAATTGTAGTAGCTTCTCCTCTGGCAACTTGTATCCCCAACTCGACTTAAAAGGCGAAATATTCAAACTGCGAATAATTTCTGACGCTACAGCCTTTGCTAGTAACGGTGGTACAGAGTTACCAACTTGTCGAAATCCGTGCCATTTGGTTACATGAAATCTAAACCAATCGGGGTAAGAATGCAATCTCGCCGCTTCTCTGACGGTAATACAGCGCGGCGTAGATGGATGAATCGGTCTAGGAGATGTGAAAGAGCCCCTATACTTATCTGTTCCGGCTCTTAAAGTATTACAGACACCACCAGGATGTAGCTTATAAAAACGACTAATTTTTTCTCTCTCGCCTTGTTGAGTCTCCTGAAAACGCTTAACAGTTTCCGCAGAATGTTTGGTTCTTAAACTTGAAGAAAGTATTCGCAAATCATATTCTCGTTTGTAAGAATAATCATCATTTAAGCATTTGATACCGCGAAGTACAAGAGCATAGTTACTAGGCTTTTCGTAGTCTGCAATAACCCAATCTCTTGTTAGTAACTCTGGATATTTTTCTATTTCAGGTAAATCTCCAATTGCATCCCATACTGTAGGACTCAATGGAATATCAGATATTTTTTGAGAATTTAAATTATTTAGTAACGCTTGTTTAGTAATCGGCTGAGGATATTTCGGTAACTCTATATCCTCCCTTGCACCTATGAGAAATAATCTCTCACGAGACTGTGGTACTCCGTAATTTGCAGCGTTGAGAATTTGGTAATTTTCTTCTACTTTATAGCCAGATATTTTAAATTCACTAATTAAGATTTGGAGGATTTGTTTATGTTCGCCAACTGTAATCCCCCGGACATTTTCCATCACAAAGAATTTTGGTTTTAGCTCAAAAACCAGCCGATGAAAGTGAAACACCAAAGAGTTTCGGGGATCGTTAACAGCCCGTTTACCAATTAGGGAAAATCCTTGACATGGTGAGCCACAGATTACCACATCAATTTGACGATCGCCAATCTCAGACCGATTCCTAATTTCTTCCCCGGTTGTATCCACAACGCTTTTACATAACACTGAGCAATAAGGGAAGTTAAACTCATGTGTTGCACAGTGGATCGGGTCGATTTCTACAGATGCCAGCACATCAAAACCAGCTTGCTCAAAGCCAAGAGTCATACCGCCCGCACCAGCGAATAAGTCAACTGCGATCGCTCTTTGTTTTTTCATCTCATAAGCCATGACACCTCAAGATATTTGGTCGCATTTGCAAAATTTCTTGAGCAGCGCGATCGCAAACTCCAACTTCTCCTAAACTTTGCCGCATTTCTTCATAATCTAGCAAAGTTTGCTCTCTGCGGCTGGGATTGAGTAGCAGTTCCATTGCTGCTTGGATAATATTCTCTGGTGTGGCTTGCTCTTGTAAAAATTCTGGCACAATCGCCTTCATCACTACTAAATTGGGTGGCGATGCAAAGGTTATAGAACCTTTGAGGATTTTCCGAGCTATCCAAGCAGTCAGACGACTAAGGCGGTAAATTACAACTTGCGGCACATTCAACAGGGCGAGTTCTAGATTGACAGTACCAGATTTGCTAATAGCTAAATCAGCTGCGGCAAAAACTTCCATTTGTTGACCTGATATAACTGTCGCCCGCAAACCATAACGCTCAATAGCCTTTTCAATTGGCTGTCTATAGACTTCCAGCGACAGGGGAATCCAGAAACGAACTTCAGGTAATTTAGCTTGAATAGTTTGGGCCGCTTGAAAAATAATTGGTAAAAGATATTTTAGTTCTTGGTGGCGAGAGGCGGGGAGGAGTGCGATCGCAATTTCTTCTGGTGCAATCCCCAGTGTTGCACGAGCTGCTTCCCTTGTAGGAGCATCTTGCATTCGGTCAACCAAAGGATGTCCTACCCAACTAACTTTTGCGCCTTTTTCGCGAAAGTAACGAGCTTCTTGTGGGAAGATTGCCAACAGCTTATCTGTAAAACCAACAATCCGCTTAGTTCTACGCAAACTTATTGACCAAGCCCACTCTTGGGGAGCAATGTAATACACCACAGGCACATCTGGTAGATGCTGTTTCATATAAGTCCCAATTTCCAGATTGGGAGTCATATAATCGATCAATACTACTAAATCCGGTGGATTTTGTTTTAGGGAAGCGATCGCCCGTCGTTGCACCTGGAGAGTCGGTAAAACATAAGGCAGCCCTTCTTGAATACCCACTGAGCCAATACTACTGGTATTACCCAGCAGAGTTGCCCCAGCCTCTACCATTTTCTCGCCACCCAGCGCTACAATCTCTAATTCCAACCCAATCGCCACAGCTTGACGCTTCAGCGCTGAAATTAGCAGCGACCCTTGTAAATCGCCAGATACTTCGCCAGTGCTGATAAATATCCGCATTTGATAATTGGTAATTAGTAAAAATGAGGAGTTAGGAGTTAAAAATTCAATTTATCAACTCATAACTCATAAATTATGATGTCTGGAAAATTAACCACAATTCCTCATAATCTCACCCCGCCAGTGGCGCTCTTGCTCCCCTCCTCGCTTGCGGGGAGGGGTTGGGGTGTTGTGGGTAATTCGACAGACATGATATATCTTACATCTCACGATTCATCACTTGCGCCCTTTTTCCCTTTACTAGGAATCAAGCCACGTCTTCCAGGCATCTGAGAAAGTAGAAGGAAGCGTCGCAGATGCTGCAATTCTTCGCTATCTCCTAACAATTCTAACTGTTCCAAAGCATCCTTAAAAGGCAAATCAGAACGATAGAGAATGCGGAAGGCTTTTTTCAGCATAAGCAAATCTGCTGAGTCCATACCAGACCGTTTGAGTCCCACAAGATTGAGGGTTCGCACCCGCGCTGGATTTCCCTCCACCAGCATATATGGGGCCACATCCCGGTCAATACGTGCCATACCTCCTACCATTGCTTGTCTACCAATATGCACAAATTGATGGACACCTAAAACCCCACTTAGCCTAGCGCGTGACTCTATATGGACATGACCAGCCAACGCCACAGAGTTAGCAATCACTACTTGGTCTTCAATGACGCAGTTATGAGCCACATGGACATAAGCCATCAAAAGATTACCGTCGCCAATTATCGTCGCTTCACCAGCACCGGTAGCGCGGTTAATGGTAACGTACTCACGAATCAAGTTGTTATCACCAATTTTGACCCAGGTTGGTTCTCCTACAAACTTCAGATCCTGGGGTTCCATGCCGATGGCTGCACCTGTAAAAATCTGATTTTGCGCCCCAATTTCACAAGGCCCTTCTAGCACTGCATGAGCACCGATTATTGTTTCAGGGCCCACTTTGACATGCGCTCCAATCACAGCATAGGCACCGACTTGCACTGTATGGTGGAGTTCCGATTTCGGATGAATTACAGCAGTTGGATGAATTAGCGTTTTCAAGGGTGAATCTCCAGAACTGTCTTAATAATCCAGCGCCAGGCGGGGTTTTTGAGGCAGCGCGTTACTCTGGTTAAGAGAGTTGTACCGACTACCGCCCCATTGAGGCGACTGGCGTTGTTGAGTGTGAAATATTTCAGTGAACGAAAGTGTCGGGCAAAGCAAGTTAAGTGTGTTTGTGAGTGCGTCTCGTAGAGAGGGCGGCGAAAATCAAGAAATTATCAGATGCTATTGTGGATATCTTTCTAACTGTCATCCTGTTTCAGGATTCAGCAAGGGCATTTCACGGCTATACCCATACCACGAAAGCAAACTTTTAGCTAACTAAAGAAAACATTAATTCTCCTTCACAAGCAAGTTGACCATCAACTTCGGCACGACCTTGCATCTTACCGAAACGACGTTGTTTTACCCATAACAGTTCCACCGTCATTACTAGTTGATCCCCCGGCACGACCTGGCGACGAAAGCGGACTTTATCGATACCAGCAAAGACGAAGAGTCCGCCTTCTACCGAAGACATTTGAGTTAGGACAATGCCGCCAACTTGTGCCATTGCTTCAACAATTAGCACCCCTGGCATCAGTGGACGTTCAGGGAAATGTCCTTGAAAATGAGGTTCGTTGATAGTGACATTTTTAACCCCAACAGCTTTTTCACCTGGTACATAGTCAATTATTTTGTCTACAAGTAAAAATGGGTAGCGGTGGGGTAGCAATTTCTGAATTTCTTCAGATGTGAAAGTTGTTTTAATCTCAGAACTGATTGTAATTTCATTTATCGCCTGTGATTCAGTAGATGTAGGTGTAGTCGTATCGATGGTATTCACTTCAGTGAGGATTGACATTGGCCGTGTAGTTGATTTTTTATCTAAAAGTTGAGTAGGCAGGCGTATATCCAAAGCCTTGATAATCCTAGATTTTAGGCTTTAGTTCTAATCCGATAATCTAAAATTCTTTGAGCCAGCTGAATGTGTAAATTATGACTAGCTTTATACGCTAAAAAATGAGCGCGAGGAAAATTTCCTAGTAAACTCAAATCTCCTACTAAATCCAAGATTTTATGACGGACTGGCTCATTTGCAAATCTCAACGGTGGATTTAGCCAGCCTTCTGGGCCACAAACGAGTGCATTATCCAAACTGCCACCTTTAATTAATCCTGTTTTTTGTAAGTGTTCAATTTGATGCAGTAATCCAAAAGTACGAGCAGGAGCAATTTCTGCAGCAAAGCTAGCAGAAGTTTTTCCTAGTTCAGCAGTTAGTGACCAACTATACCATTGATTGCCAATGGCAGGCAGGTCAAAATCAATACCGTAACTAAAGCGGGTTTCTGCTGCTGGGAGGGCACATACAAAGGCATCACCTTGATAGACCCATAAGGGTTCTGTAATAGCCAAGGGAACTTGGTTGTTAACGAGTTGTGAGACTAAGCCAACTTGGGCAATATTAGCTGTCCACACACTTGCCGAACCATCTAAAAGTGGGACTTCTGGGCCATCAATTTCAATTCGGGCATTATCCACGCCCATACTTGAAAGTGCTGCTAACAAATGCTCTACCGTCCGAACACATACCTCACCCTTACCCAACTGAGTTGAGAGAACAGTGTGACTAACTGCTGCAACTTGGGCTGGAATAATCGGCAAATCCGGTAAATCCACCCGCACAAAGTAGCGTCCACTTCCCGCTTCGGCTGGTAATATCCGCACCTGGGTATTCACACCGCTATGCAGTCCCACCCCTGTTTGGGTGATTTGGGCTGCTAGAGTGTGCTGTTGCATAGTCGAAAAGTTAATATATTTCCTTTAGTATTGTTCATCGTCTATTTTGGTAAAATCCCTGATATTCCCCGAAAAATCTCATTAATCCCTTTATCGGAACAGTATTGAGGTAAATGTAAAAATTAGCAAGCTCATTAGGAAAGAGAATTGTCATTAGTCCTTTGTAATTCACTAATGACCAATGACTAATGACTAATGACAAATTAAAATCTTTCGCCAATACCGAAATTAATCCGGCTATCACCATCATCGTTGATACCGTAATCAATCCGAATTGGCCCTAGTGGAGACTGGACGCGAACGCCAAGACCATAACCATAGCCACTGCCATTTTTGTTCAACACTTCAGCAGCCCTAGTACTAGTTCCCAGGTCACTGCCGAGATCAAAAAATAGTGCGCCACTGACTACTGAAAAAACTGGAAACCGATACTCAACTGATGCTTGCACATAAGAGCGTCCACTACCTAATGCTCCTTCTTCATAACCCCGGACGGAGTTGCTACCCCCAAGGGTAAAAGCTTCGTAGGGAGGCAAGTCACCGAGAATGGTTCCTGCTTGCAGGTTAAATGCTAAGGTTTGTGCCCCTTTGCTAAGGCTAATCAACTTTATGGGTAAATATTGGCTGTAGCTACCCCGGAATCTAGTGAGTAAAATGTTGCCTAGCCCCACAGGGACTGACTGATCGACTCCAAAGCGGAGATAAGAACCACTAGTGGGTTGCAGCGGGTTATTACGGAGATCGCGCTGTGCCCCCACTTGCAACAGTAGTAAATCGTCTTGACCGCCGCTAGAGAGAGTCAATGGAATTTCATCACTGATGCGGTTTCCATTATCATCATCAAATACCGCTCCTGTTTTTCTAAGATTACCATCAGCATCACGGGCGGAAACTCGTTGATACTGTAAACCCGCTGAGGCAGTCCAGACAGAAGTTTTATAAGGATTGGCAGACAAAGGACGGGTAAAGGTGACACCACCGCCTACACGGAGAATGCGGGGGCGATCCTGAGAATCTACATCGGTGGGATTATCTGGATTAAACGTCCTAATGTCTTCATCTTGACCATCAAAAATCAACGAAATAGAACTGCGACGGAAAATATTGGTTGTGTAGGAAGTCCGGTAAGGATCTCCTGCGATCCAGGGGTCGGTAAACCGCACGTCAAACAGCAGTTCCCGTTCTCCCACCTGTATTTCTGTCCCCAATTTTTGGTTCCTACCGTTCAGGTTTTGCTGTTGATAACTTACTGTTCCAAAAAGTCCGCTAGCAGAACTAATCCCTGCCCCAGCCGCAATAGAACCGCTGCTGCGTTCAGCCACATTCACTACTACATCCACCTTGCTGGGGTCGGTACCAGGATCAAGGGACACATTCACATCTTCAAACAGTCCCAGTCCATACACGCGCTGTAGGTCTTTTTGCACTGTGTTGCGATTGAATACTTGTCCTGGCTTCAACTCCACTTCTCGTGTAATGATGTAATCTTGTGTCCGTCCCCGAATTGGTTGTCCTTTTTCGTCTGTTTCTTGACCATCTTTGTTGCGGAACCGGACTCTAATGTTTTCTACTACCCCTTCTGCTACTTGTAAGGTAACAACTCCGCTTTCAGAGACTTGTGGCGCTCCAATCACGTTGGCTAGTACATAACCTTGGTCTTGATACCGCTTGTTTAACTGCTTGATGCCTTCTTGCAAGTCACGCAAATTGAGGATTTTGCCATACTGCTCCCGAAATACTTCATCCACAGTGTTAGCTGGTAGTACAGAAGGGACACCAGTGCCAGGATTGGCTTGCACTTCTACTTTGTTGAGGACGGGGTTAGGCTGCACAACAAAGCTCACCCGCACTCCCAAGGGGGTATCTTCTGGCGCTGCTTGGACGTTGGAGAAGAAGCCAGTACCAAAGATGGCGTTAATATCTTCTTGCAGTTGGCTGCGAGTTGTTGTTTGTCCTGGTTGGGTACGAATTACTCTGTAAACTTGGCTTTCCAATTCTGGTGATAGTTGCCCAGCCTGGGATCTAACTACTACTTCCGATACTAGTACGCGGGGGTCATTGGCTTCTGGGGCTGTGTTGGGTTGAGTATTGCCCGGAGTTGTGGGTGGATTAACATTCTGGGGACTGGGAGTAGCGCCTGGGAATGGAGTATTGCCCGGAGTTGTCGATGGATTAACATTCTGGGGACTGGGAGTAGCGCCTGGGAATGGAGTACTGCTCGGAGTTGTGGGTGGATTAACATTCTGGGGACTGGGAGTAGCGCCTGGGAATGGCGCAGGTGTTCTTTGTTGACTACCTGGGGGGGGAATATCTGGAGTAGCTGATGGTTCTGGAGTTATGGGTAATAAAGGTTCTGTTGTCGGTGGATTTACATTTTCTGGAACTGGAGTGGTCTCAGGAGTTGGGGAAGGCGTTGGTTGTTGAATTTCTGGCGGTGGAATGTCTGGGGCCGGAGACGGCTGTTGAGTAGGGTTGGGATTTATTAGGGGGGTTTGTGCAATTGTTGGCGTTGTGGAGGTTGGCACAATTACCTTTGGGGTCGCGTAGGCGTAGCCCGCCGCAGGCATCGCTGCTGGGTTGGCAGGGTAAATTGCAACGACGCGGGATTGGGGACGCTCTGCCTCTATAGTTGCTGTAGATTTAGGTTGAGATTCTAGACTTTTACTAGAGTTAAGCTGACCAGTGTCCTTTTTTGGCTGCTGATTTGTTTCTAGTGTCAAAACTTCTGTTGACTGTTTGGAATTGTTGGCGGTTTCTGCATTCGCACTCAATGAGCCACCCAAAGGGGCTGCAATTGCTACTGCTGCCAGCAATACGGGAGATAAACGCATTTTACTTATATTCCTCTTCACGACCACACACACACCATCACAAGGCAATAATGCCCTTATGCCCAAGGTAAAACTCAAAACATAATTTTTTTCTTTTGCTTTTTTACTTTACAAGGCAAAAGGCAAAAGGCAAAAGTTAAATATAATTCCTTCTCAGCTTTTGGTTTTTACCTGGTTAACTTATAGTTTCTACTGCGTTTAGCACTCTTTGTAAAACCTCCTGGTAGGCATCCTCTACATTTCCTAAGTCTCGGCGAAAGCGATCTTTGTCCATTACTCGCCGATTTGAGTCCTTTTCTGCGGTATCCCACAAACGGCAGGTGTCGGGGCTAATTTCATCTGCCAAGAGCAACTGCTGTTGTGAGTCCAAACCAAACTCTAGTTTGAAGTCTACTAGGGTAATGCCACACCGCTGCCAAAAGTTATTCAGAAATTCATTGATTTGCAATGCTAGATGTGTAATTGCGTCTACTTGTTCCGCAGTCGCTAGTTCTAGCAGGTACAAGCGATCGCGTGTCAACAAAGGATCTCCTAATTGATCGTTTTTGTAATAAAATTCAACCAAAGGCTGTTTCAAAATTTTACCCACTGGTAATCCTGTTTGCTGACACAGACTGCCAGCAGCAATATTTCTGATCACTACTTCTAAGGGTAAAATCTTTACAGCTCTCACCCGCATTTGATTCGGGGCTGGGCTATCGATAAAGTGAGTCTTTATACCATAAGCCTCCAACTGTTTAAAAAGCTGGCTAGAAATCCTACAATTAATTTTTCCTTTCTCTTCGATGTTGCCACGCTTTTGGGCGTTAAACGCCGTGGCATCGTCCTTAAAATCAGCCAACAAGACTTCTGGATCGTCCGTTGTATAAAGAATTTTCGCTTTGCCTTCGTATAACTTGGAATTAACAGACATGGTGGCAGGTAATGTTTTAGGCGATGGACAACAATTGTCCTTTGAGGCTTCACCATTTTATCTTTAGTTATTAACTATTGGCCATTGGTGATTATTTAAGAGGAAGCAAGGGCAGGGTAAAATAATTAATAACCAATACCCAGCCCCATTTTCTCTTCTCTATCGCTGCTTAATAGCCAGTTGCCAAATATTTATAACTAAATCTCTAACTTTTAACAGAAGACAATTGGCTTTTGTATCTAGTATCCTCACCTAAGTAGTTTTACTATCAGGATTTTAATTAGTTTTAAGAGAATAAGTTACTAAGACATACTGGTATGTGATAATAATTTGTACCTGAAAGGTTTCGACCGAAGCTAATTACAATTTGAACTTCATAAATTAAGATGAGATAAATTGATAACCGTGAGGAAAATAAAATGTTCTCTATAGTTACTTTAGCAGAAACTTTTTTTGTAATATTGACAACACAAAATATTTCAAGCTTTATCCTCTAGTCTCAAAATCTGAATCAACCAATTCTTGCATCAACAATTGGAAAAGGAGTTGGACAATCTGATTTACCCCAATCTGACAAAAAGAAAGATTAGGTTTGCTAGTGATTCAGCTTCAGAACCCCAAACACAAGGTGAATTGAATAAATGGACAAAAAAATAGTGAACAAGGATGATTTTCTCTACCCTCGCGGTCGCTACTACGGTCAGGTTAAGCCAGAAAACTTGGTTTTTAATGCAAATCTCCAGGAATTTGCTCAACGGGTAAGTTACATTTGCAACTTAGAAACAGGCGGAAAAGTGCCTCCAGGTGCAGCTTACGAACAAATAAAGGATCTGTGGAAACAGTTGAAACGCTCAAAAAAAGAGCTAGGAATTGGCGAAGATCCCTTTCAAGATGACCAGGGAGAGACTCAAGGTTGAATGGGGAATGGGGAATGGGGAATGGGGAATCGGGCATTGGGCATTGGGCATGGGGAATTGACCAATGACAAATGACCAATGACAAATGACTACTTAGTAAGCATTGTCCAGACACCATCCCAGGACTGTGGAGGCGGCGTTTGTTGGTAATTACGCGCACGCTCTAGGTGGATATCAACAGCTTGGTCTTGGGATTGGATAGATTTGGCGGCCTCGAAACAAGCGATCGCTTGTGAGAAGTTGCGCGATAAATAAGCAGTGCGTCCAGTATGATAGTGAAACAAAAACTCTTCGGTTTTAGCATCTAGGGGAGTAATGCGATCGCCAATTAACTCGTATATATTAACTGCCTGGTGTTTCCCTTTGACTCGGATTTTATCTAACTGGCGCACCCAAATGCGATCGCTGCACAATTGGTAAGTAAATTCACTTAAAAGAATATCACAACCGTAATCTTTAGTTACCGCTTCCAAGCGCGAACTTAAATTTACACCATCTCCAATGACGGTGTAATCCATCCGTTTGCGAGAACCAATATTACCCGAAACCACATCCCCAGAACTAATCCCAATGCCAATACGAATTTGCGGCTGCGCCTGGATAATTCGCCGTTGGTTAAATTCCTCTAAGCGGCGTCTCATATCTAAAGCTGACTGTACAGCCCTCCAAGCATGATTTTCTGTCAATGGTAGCGGCGCACCAAATACCGCCATTAAGGCATCACCAATAAATTTATCGAGAGTGCCTTCGTGGTTAAAAACCGCCTCCACCATCGTTTCAAAATACTGATTGAGCAGCAATACCACCTCAGCTGCACCGAGATTTTCTGTAAGTGTTGTGTAGCCCCGGATATCAGAAAATAATATAGTTACTTCCTTCCGTTCGCCTACCATTAAAGCATCTTCTCCTAGTGCCATAACTTGTTCAGCGACATGGGGCGTCAGGTAACGGGACATGGTAGTTTTCATCCGTTTTTCCTGAGTAATGTCTTCTAAGACCACCAAACCACCGCGTACACCGCCTTCTGGGTTAGTCAGGGGATTAACAGTAAGATTGATATTGCGCTCTAATGTTTGTACTTCATTAGAAGTGAGAAACTCAGATTGGGGAGTCAGGGGTTGATTCCAGGGAATAAAAATATCGGGGTTCGTGCGATCGCGCACTGCTAAAATTGAGTGCTGATTCCTAAGTCCTGTTAACGGTAGCGGAGCGTTTAGCCCGTCCTGATTTTCACTCAGCATCTGGTAAAGTCCCAGCATCAAACTTTGCTCTGGCACATAATGTTTAGCTCCAGTTTTTAGACTATCTTCTAGTCGCATTTGGAGATTTTCAATTGGCACAACTTCCCAAACTAGGCGACCAATCAAATTTTGTTCCCACAAAAGCTTGTTGTTCTTACTATTAGCGTCTCCTATCGGACAACCCAGCAACTCTAGGGCTGCATCATTAATCGTGACAATCTGTCCTGCCATATCTGTAGAAATCACAGCATCTGACAGACTTTGTAAAATATCTTTTTGATACTGTTTTTCTAACAGCACATTTTCAAACAGCCGAGCATTTTCTAAGGCAATTCCTGCCTGATTATTAAAAGCCCGCATAAACTCTTCATCAGAAGCAGTAAAACTGCTTTGTTGCTTATTAATTAATTGTGTAACGCCAATCAAGTCATTTGCAGAATTAAATACCGGTAAACATAAAATATTACCAGTTATATAACCAGTTTTTTTATCTGTAGTCGGGTCAAAGCGCGGGTCTTTATAAGCATCGGAAATATTTAAAGCTTCACCAGTGGAAGCGACATATCCAGCAATGCCACGGTTAGCAGGAATGCGAATTTCTATCAAGTTTGTGCCATCTGCTGCCATTGCAACTTTCGTCCAGAGTTCATTCAGCTCTTTACGATATAAAAATAATGTGCTGCGGTCTGCTTGCATTAAAATTCGAGCTTGTTCCATGACTATCTGCAAAGTTGCTTCTAAATCTAAACTTTGCCCCAGTGTCTGAGTTGCCCGCAACAAAGCCGTTGCGCCTCTTTGATTACGAGCCGCTACATAAAAAGATTGGCAGCTTTCTAGGATAATACCAATCGAAGCAGCAAAGTCTCGAAAACGTTCTTCATCATCATGATTAAACGGAACATTCCCAGTTTTATTAGCTAGTTGAACCACCGCTACAGTCTGGTTTTTGCTACTGATAACGGGCATACATAAAATATTATGGATTTTGTAGCCCATTTGTTTTTCAAGTTCTGGGCTAAATAAGGGATGAGTATAAGTTTCAGATATATTTAGATATTCACCTGTACTGGCAACATGACCGGGGATACCCACTGTAATGGGAGTACGAATTTCTAAGAATTTTTGAGTATTATCTTGAGGAACTTTTGACCACAGTTGACCTTTGTCATAATCAACTAAAAAAATGGCTGTATGTTCTGCTTGGAGAATTTGACCAATTTTGAGTGTGATAGCTTCTAATACTTTCTCCAACATAGTTTCTAGAGCTTCATTATTGATCAGTTCAATAGCTCTCAGAAATTGCTGGAACTCAGCAGTTATAAAGTCGAGTAAGCAAACAAATTCATTAACAGATAAGTCTTTGACGCGACGCAGTAGAGCGTGAGTACGATTAACTTGAGTTAGTTCAGTTAATGTAGCCAAGACGCTGCCAGGGTTGGGAAGTGTCATGGTAATTTTAGATTTTAGATTTTAGATTTTAGATTTTGGGCATGGGCGTTAGGAGTGCTGTACATGGATAGCGGGGCGTTTAGCCCGTGCTGAGTTAGGAGTTAAGAGTTAAGAGTTAGGAGTTTTGTTTATCTCCCTCATCTCCCTCATCTCCCTCATGCCCTATTTTGCCAATTGTTCAGAAAATATCACCTTTTGATAGTAATCTTGTAGCTGCTTAGTGGTAGCTGCCCAACCCCAACTTTCTGCTTCCTGGCGGGCATTTTGACGGATGATATCTCGTTGTTGTTTTTGTTCTAAGAGTCGAACAGTAGCAGCTAACGCTCCTTGAACATCTGCTGTTGGCTCAAAAAGATATCCATTTACCCCATCTGTCACAATATCAGGAATCCCCCCGGAACGGGCTGCTACCACGGGACAGCCAGCAGCCATCGCTTCTAGTAGTACTAAGCCTAGTGTTTCTGTACGGGAAGGAAAGATGAAGGCATCAGCACTCGCAAAGGCAGAACCTAACTCTTGCCCCATAAGATAGCCAACAAAATAAGTGTTTGTGCCAGCAAAGTGTTTTTGCAATGCTTGACGGTGGGGCCCATCCCCAACCAATGCTAACCGCGCTTCGGGAATGGCTTCTAAAATTGGTTTGATGCGCTCAATTTCTTTTTCAGCAGAAAGCCGTCCTACGTAAAGTAGCAATGGACTTTCTGGATGATTTTTTGATAGGCGCGATCGCATTTCTACACTAGCTAAATCGGGGTGAAATAATTCCGTATCCACCCCGCGCTGCCACAAATCTACACGTTCAATACCGTGTGCTGTCAGTTCCTCTATCATTGCTGTGGAGGTACACAGATTCAAAGCTGCTTGATTATGAGCGCTTTTGAGCAGTTCCCAAAGAAAACCTTCCAACATCCCCAAACCGTAATGCTGGAGATATTGGGGTAAATGGGTATGATAAGACGCGACCAAGGGGATTTTGAGGATTTTGCTATAAAATATGCCAGACAAACCCAAAACGGCTGGATTCACGACATGAATAATATCAGGCTTAAACTCTTCTAAGATGTAACCAATGGCTGGGCGGGGTAATGCCATTTTCAATTCTGGATACAATGGCAGAGGAAAGCCAGTAACGCCGTAAACTTTAGCGCCTTTGTGTTCTGTGATGCCTCCATCAGGGGCAATCACCAACACTTGATTCCCACTGCGCTGGAGATGGTCAACAGTATGGCGCAGGCGCGTTACAATGCCGTCAACCTTGGGTAAAAAGGTTTCGGTAAATAGGGCAATTCTCATAAAAAACTATTCAGTCCAGGCAGATAATCTCAGCTTTGCTTGCATTTCGGCATCAAACACAGAGTAAACTCTCTTTTGTGGTGTATATCAACTCTCCACAGTCAAAATCACTGTCGTAAACGGCAAATTTAGTAATAGCTGGACGATACGCCTGATAAATAATAACTATTTGGTCGTCATATTGTGCTAGAATACAACGACCAATTTTAGACCCACGATTTACTGGGGTTTACACTAATTTCTGTGCCAAGAGACTTTAGGCAGAATTTGTTTGTGATCGACTCGCGTCTGATACTTGATAGCAAAGTTTAACAGAGAATCGAGGAGAGAATCAGAGAGCAAGTGAGGCTGTAAACCTAAATCAAGCAATTTTGTATTTTTAGCGTTGAAGTAATGTTCTTCTTTTTCAACTCTGGGATTATCTAGGTGATTGATTTCTACGTTCAATCCGATAGCGTTACCAGCTTTTTTCACCATCAATGCCAAATCGCCGACGCTAAATTGTTCGGTAAATTGGTTAAACACGCGGAATTCGCCTGGTTGTGCAGGATTAGCGATCGCTAATTCCACACATCTTACTGTATCCCGAATATCTAAAAATCCGCGAGTTTGTCCACCTTTACCGTAGACAGTTAACGGATGTCCAATAGCTGCTTGAATACAAAAGCGGTTTAGTGCTGTACCAAACACACCATCGTAATCCAGCCGATTAATTAATAGTTCGTCCATCCCCGTCTCTTCGGTTAAGACGCCGTAAACTACACCTTGATTTAAATCCGTTGCCCGCAATCCCCAAATCCGGCAAGCAAAGTGGATGTTATGACTATCATGGACTTTGCTTAAATGGTACATTGAACCGGGTTGCTTAGGATAAGGTAGGGTATCCTTGCGTCCATTGTGTTCAATGGTGAGATACCCTTCTTCTATATCAATGTTGGGTGTACCGTATTCACCCATCGTTCCCAGCTTCACCAAATGACAGTCCGGGAAATCTTCCCGCATGGCGTACAGTAAGTTCAACGTACCAACTACATTATTGACCTGGGTGAGAACTGCGTGTTCTCGGTCAATCATGGAAAATGGAGCCGAACGCTGTTCGCCAAAATGCACTAGGGCATTTGGCTGAAATTGATGTAATGTTTTCTGAAGAAATTCGTAATTCGTAATATCGCCGATGAACAAGTCGATAGATTTACCCGTCAAATCTTGCCAGCGCTGGAGACGTTGTTGAATTAGTGCGATCGGAGTGAGAGTTTCGACACCAAGTTCATTATCCCAGTGCCGCCGCACCAAACTATCTAGAATTCCAACTTCATAACCTCGATTGGAAAGGTAAAGAGCAGTTGCCCAACCGCAATATCCATCACCACCAATAACCAGGACTTTCATCTTCACCAGTTTTTACTCGCTGATAGCTAAATCTATCAGGTTTCTGTCCCCTCTCAATCATCATTCTGGGAGAGATGTAGATTTTGGGGGAAGTGGGGAGTAGGGAGATGAGGGAGATGAGAGAGCAGGGGAAGCAGAGGAAGAAGAATTAATAACCAATGCCCCTCAAGAGTGCCCAGTCATGATGAGTGCTGTTAGCGGAAGCGGGGCGTTTAGCCCGTGCTGAGTTGGAAATCTCGCTTCTTTACTCAGGATTGGGAAAAGAGGAACTGTTTTGCCCAATGCCCCATCTTTCAAGACTTTGAAATGCGATACTGCTGGGCAATGTAATAAAACAAACGATAGTAATCTTGAAAATATTGGCTCTTGCTTCGTCCCTGCCAATAGTATTTAACTTGACTCTGAGTTAGTGTCAGTGTCATTGAACCTACTAATTGATCAACTTCTACAATCAGCACCCCAGATACTCCTTGAGCGGTCTGAAAGTTGGATTTTATCTTTTTCACGGATTCTCGATCGTTTAGTAGCTGATGACTTGCCCACCCGCGAATTTCCACTGAGTTATCCTGTGGTGAAATAAACGCAATTCCATCACCATTTTCTGATGCTGCTAATGAAGTCCAGTTACTCGGATATGGAAATTCAAAGCCATAACGAGAGTTGCTATAAGTTTTCCAGGCGATCGCTCCGGCGTTAAAATCATTTGCAGTACAACCCCACAGCATGATTAACAGGGCAATGACTCCGCTAACACTGGCGGCAAACCGATAAATTCTTCGCCCCAAACTAGAGATTTTATTAGCAGTAGCCATTTACATCACACATTTTGCCAAAGTTACTGATTTTATAGAAATACCAGAAACTCAGATCGATACCTTCACTAATTTATGAGTTATTCACGAATCGGGAAATGCACCAAAAGAGCACTCATTAAAAATTCAATAAATAATATTCAGGATATTTACCAAGCCCCGTTGGGGCGGGTGTGGGGGTGTGGGGTTGCATGGTGGTAGGGGATATCTAGCCCCAACCACCCGCATGAGTCTTTAGCCCTGCCTAAAAAGGGCAACCGTGAAGTCCTTTGGTCTCAATCCAAAGGACTTCACCTTACACCCCTAATGAATATTCTCTTTGGTAATATCGGTATAAAAAGCTTAGAAAAAGTGCTTTATCACACAAATATAGACAGTGTATCTCAGACAGATCGGCTAAATTTAGAGCTTTTTCACTTCCAAACAAACACATATTTGCAATTTCGGCCAAATCTCTCTGTAGTTTGCATCGGTAAGCCAAACGACTAAAATCCCCAGATATTGACATTTCTTGATATTTCTGGCTTACCAGATTTGGATGTGGTATCTCACATCCACGCGCAAATTTGAATAAATGGGGATGAATACCATATCACCGACTTGGTGACGTTCCAAAGAATTAAAAAGTAAGCCAAGTTAGACAATCGTTTATTGAGCGATCACTAATTCCCATCAAAAATTAATTCTGAGAGCTTTGTATTGAGCGATCAATCACTCAATAAACAGCATTTTATCCCCAATATGTAAATAAATGTAACAAAACTAGCGTTAAAACGTTTTACCGTCTTGACAACCAATAAAAGAACCGATAACTTGATATACATACCCGGGTAAGACCGTTAAAGAGTTATATGCAAACGCAAACTAAGCAAAAGGTCACTTTGTATTTATCGCCAGAGTTGCACAGGAAACTGAAAATTCGTTCAGCAGTTGATTCCGAGCCAATGTCAGAACTTGCCGAACGTGCCCTTGGTTTTTACCTATGCAATCAAGAATTGTTTGACGAGTTAGAAGATTCTTCTTATGGGCGGACTCATAGAGTTTATTCATGCCCAACTTGTGATAGCTCGCTAGTCTTACGTGATGGGGAACTGGTTACTTTAGGCAATCAACCAGGAGTAATTGGTCAAGAGCATCTTTCTCTGAATGAGATGGATGAAGATGAAACCAATCCCAAGGGTGAGGAAGAGTTAGTTCCTTGCTAACTAAATAGATATTCATGATTCGGTTGTCTTTACCAGAAGCAATGTCTCTACTGTCTCTATAAGGTCTCAAGTAGGTCGAAGTATGAACGAAGAGCTCAAGATCCTAATTCAAGCTCAATACCCTTTAATCTACCTTGTTACCTCCGAGGAAGAGCGGGCCGAGCAAGCAATTTCCACAATCGCCCAGTTATTAAAGCCCCAGCGTCGAGTATTTGTTTGGACAGTAACACACGGGATTGTTGAGTATGGTCAACCCCGGAATGTCACCCAGCATAATACCGTGTCTCCAGAGGCGGCGATTGAGTGGATCATCCGGCAGAAAGAACCAAGTATATTTATTCTTAAAGATTTACATCCCTTTATAGATGCGCCTGCAACTAACAGATCGTTACGTGATGCGATCGCTAGTTTCAAAGGTATGCAAAAGAACATCATTTTGATGTCTCCGATGCAACAAGTACCTATAGAACTGGAAAAAGAAGTTGTTGTTCTCGACTTTACATTGCCAGATATGGCTGAGTTGAATAAAGTCTTAACTCACCATATAGAGCAAAATCGTGGTCGGCGACTGACAACAGAAGCCAGAGAAAAACTTCTAAGAGCTGCTTTAGGTCTAACTAAAGATGAAGCTGAGAAAGTCTACCGTAAGGCACAGGTAACTAAAGAGCGTTTAACAGAAGATGAAGTAGACATCGTTTTATCTGAGAAAAAGCAACTAATTCGGCGCAATGGCATCTTAGAATACATTGAAGAAGATGAAACTATTGATGCTGTAGGTGGCTTAGAAGAGTTAAAAAGATGGCTCAAGCAACGCTCTAACGCTTTCACAGAAAGAGCGAGAGAGTATGGTTTGCCTCAACCAAAAGGAATGTTAATTTTAGGAGTTCCCGGTTGCGGTAAGTCATTAATTGCCAAAACTACTTCCCGGCTGTGGGGTTTACCATTGTTGCGGTTGGATATGGGGCGAGTCTACGACGGCTCAATGGTGGGACGAAGCGAGGCAAATCTGCGGAACGCCCTGAAAACAGCAGAATCTATTTCCCCAGCGATTTTGTTTATCGATGAATTGGATAAATCCTTTGCTGGTAGTGGAGGTTCTTCTGATTCTGATGGGGGGACTTCAAGTAGAATCTTCGGCTCTTTCCTCACCTGGATGCAAGATAAGAAATCACCAGTGTTCGTGATGGCAACAGCCAATAGAGTAGAACGCTTACCTGGCGAGTTCTTGAGGAAAGGACGCTTTGATGAAATTTTCTTTGTCGATCTGCCAACACCGGAAGAACGGCAGGATATTTTCAATATTCATCTGACCAAACGCCGTGAAGACATCTCTCGATTCGATCTTGAGCAATTAGCCAAGATGTCTGATGGCTTTTCTGGAGCAGAAATAGAGCAAGCGATCGTTGCGGCAATGTATGAAGCTTTTGCCCAAGATCGGGAGTTCACCCAACTAGATATTATTGCTGCACTGAAGGCAACTTTGCCGCTGTCTCGAACGATGCAAGAACAAGTAACGGCTCTGAGAGATTGGGCCAGACAGCGCGCACGCCCCGCAGCATCCTCCGTAGCTGAATATCAGCGAATGGAGTTTTAAAAGCTTTCCTCTGCCATCCCAGGGGGAAAGGCTAGCTGAAAATGCTAGCAGTTATAAGAAAAGCCGCATCCTGCTTAAGCGCGGCTTCGCCCAAAACAAACCGTTGTCGTCTTTCTCAATCTTCTCATTGGAGGAAACCCAAATGTCTCACTTTAGCACCCTGCGTACCAAAATCACCGATGCCGAAATCCTCAAGGCTTCCTTGCGCGACCTCGGTATCAGCGTAAAGACTGAAGCTGATGTCCGTGGTTATAACGGTCAGCGTGTCCGTTCTGACATCGTTGCCGTATTAGAAGGCGAATATGACCTCGGCTGGTCTCGCAATGGCGATGGTTCTTTTGACCTAATCGCTGACCTGTGGGGCGTTGCTAAGAAGCACAACCAAACCGAGTTGATAAACTCAATCAACCAAAAGTATGCTGTTAACAAAACTTTGGCTGAAGTGAAACAGCGCGGTCTGCAAAACGCCAATGTGAAGTTGGTATTGCAATAACAATTTCTCTGCGCGTTCCCAAAGCTGCACGGGTTAACCATATAAATAGCGGTTAGCCCGCTTTTTTATCGGGACTGAGATGTATTTCTCAGTCCCGATTTTTGATGAGTCTAGTCAATACTAATTTAAAATAAGTAAGATTCTTGAGCCTGTTTGCTATCAATCATCATCCCTTATGCTTCCATCTGGCATAACGGTACTGTCAAATATAGCGTTATAAAGATAAGCATTGTTTAAATTTGCACCTTCCAAGTCAGCACCTGTGAAATTTGCTTTTTCTAAATCCGCACCTTCTAAATTTGCTTGAAAAAGAGAGCTATTGCTTAGATTCGTACCTTTCAAATTTGCATAGCTTAAATCAGCCTCGCTTAAATCCAAATCACTAAGGTCGGTATTTTCTAAGCTAGCAGAATTTAAATTTTCTCCAGAACCAATAAAAATAGCTTGTTCAAAAATCTCGAAAATACCTATTCCAGGTATAGAAAGATATCTTGTTTTTTCGTCAATTATTGTCTCAGTATCATAGATACAGTCTGTAAGAAGTTCACCTATATCCATACCTGTAAGGTTAGCACCAATCAAATTTGCTTTCCGTAGTCTTGTTCCATCACTAAAGAAAGCATTGCTTAGATTTGCGCCTCGCAGGTTAACTTTATCTAACGTACTTTGGTATGTCGTGATATTGCTTAAGTTGGCATAACTAATATTAGCTTCTTCTATCCAGCCATGATCCATATAAATGTTACTCAAATCTGCATAGCTAAAATCCACTCCTTGAAAACGACCAGACAAGTTGGCGTGACTCAGATTAGCTGCTTTGAAGTTAGCGTACTCTGCTTCAGCTCCGTCAAGACGAGCATTACTTAAATTAGCACCTTCAAAATTTGCTCCAAGCAGCGTAACCCTTTGTAGACTAACATTACTCAAATTTGCGTAACTCAGATTCACATCATTAAGATGAGTACCAGTCAACTCAGCACCATTTAAGTTTACCCCACACAGATCAACTTCTTCCAAGTGTAGACGACTAAAATTGACACCAGAAAAATTTCTTTCACCTATGGCGTAGCGTCTGAGTAATTCTCCTGCATCCATAGCTCCAAGCTCTAAACCTGTTTATTAACATCAACTTTAAGATTTTGATTTAATTTTACCAAACCTGACTTAAATCTAAAACCAATCCAGGTAGTAAAGGTTCACCGCACAGTGTCTTAGGGTTATTCAATTCCTCAACCGCAGTATTGGGCAGAAGCGAATTCGTAAAATTTATTTCTATAGAAGCAGTCTGACGAGGAACTAGGTAAATTAAAAAAGGCTGTTTTGCAGCATTAGCTAATGTTAAAACTTCGCGTAAGTTTTCGCTGTGAGCAATTATTCCATTTGCATTGTAAGCGATATATTGATTTTTATATAAATCTAATAACATCTGGCGGTTACGATTTAACCACTTGAACATTTCATCTGTTTCTCTTTTAGAGGGAGTTGTGTTCATATATTTAATTTTGTCTGTGGATGTAGAATATCTCTGGCACTATTTTAATTGTCTGGTGCAAGAGGTGAGCTACCAAACCTGACTTAAATCTAAATCTAAAATAAACTCACCACTAGAACTAAAACCCTTCACCTGTATCATTTTGCTTGTTGCTGGTAATGTGCGATCGCATCGCTGGAGATCCACTTTTGCACCTATAGCTTAGACTTAAAAAAAAGCTTAGTATCGATGAATCAAAGTATAAGTGGTACTCCCAGTCTGGAAGAACACACTCATGAAAATCTTGTTGTTACCAAACAACAGCTATTTGGCAAGCAACTAATTGTCCTTGCCTTGGAAATGCTTCTGGCATTACCTCTGGGTTTACTCCTCGCAAAGTTCCAAATTGGCAGGATTGCCTGGATATTTGGCGGGATTGCCGCTGGTACAGTGGTTCTCCAAGGGTGTCGAATTTTTTATCAATATTCTCCCCAACCTAACCGCACTGCTAGAAAAGTGGGAATGGCACTTGTCGGCTTAACTGTCGGCGCTTCCAATTCCCACGCTAATTTAGCTAGTATTGCTTCCGGTATTCCCATATTTATTTTTCTTACCTTGTTTTTGCTGCTGAGTGGAAGTTGTATCGGTTACATTTACTCCCGCGCCAGCAAAATCAACCTATTTACAGCAATGCTGGCTACAGTTCCTGGTGGTGTAGGAATTATGGCTGCGATCGCTGCCGATTACAATAAAAATGTTAGCTTGGTTGCCCTAGTTCAGGCGATTCGCGTCACCTGTGTAGTTGTTCTAATTCCCTTCATCGCTAAGACATCAGCTGGTAATTACTATCCGCAAACACTCCCAATCAAAGCCGCTTGGCTCAATTTCGATCCATCTCAACTAGAATTACTCTTGTTAGTACTCCTAATTACTGGATTAGTAGTTTATTCAGCTATATTATTTAAAATTCCCGCCGGCGATTTCTTTGGTGCATTATTGATTGGTATCGGGTTTAATCCTTTGCTACATTGGCTGCCTTTTGTGGGTGATATTAGCTTTAGTCCGCCGCCTTTAATTAACTTATTGGGTCAAATGCTTCTAGGAATTACTATTGGTGAATATTGGGGAGACAAACCCAACTTTAGAAAGCGGACTGTCGCCTATGCCTTAATGTCTGTAGGCATGACCCTCATCGCCGGAGCGATCGCTGCTATACTTGCGATGCAATTAACCTCTTGGGACTGGTTAACCTGTCTTTTAGTCACAGCACCAGGAGGATCGGCAGAAATGATCTTAGTTTCTCTGGCATTGAATCATAATGTTGAAATTGTCACAACTGGTCATTTGGTGCGATTAATTGCGATTAATAGTTCTCTACCTCTTTGGCTGTTTTTGTTTCGCCATCTAGATGAGCAACTTTCTGAACCAGTTTAATTGATAAAGGCATGGGGTATTGGGGATTGAGCAAAAGAGTAGAGTTTTTATGCTTCTTCATGAGTATCAAAGACTCGTTAATGGAGTTCAAAGGCTCATTTATGAGTATCAAAGGCTCATTAATGGAGTTCAAAGGCTCATTAATGGAGTTCAAAAGCTCATTAATGGAGTTCAAAGACTCATTAATGGAGTTCAAAGGCTCATTAATGGAGTTCAAAGACTCATTAATGGAGTTCAAAGACTCATTAATGGAGTTCAAAGGCTTATTAATGGAGTTCAAAGACTCATTCACGAGTATCAAAGACTCGTTAACGGAGTTCAAAGACTCATTAATGGAGTTCAAAATATATTTCTTATACCTCTCCCCTACCTTTTAACTTCTAAAGATGCAATTTGAATGCTGGTTAGCTTATCCTTTTGTTATCCAAATACGAAGGATGCTTTAGATGGTTGCCCAAATCCAAGAACTTGAAGCCCAGCATTGGGTTAAAACTCGTTCTTCCCTCGATCCTACCGAATCGACTTTCCTGATTTGGAAAGGTAAAATTTACGCCTTTATCCCCGGTGAAAAAAGACAACTCCTGTTTAAGATGCTGGGATTGAGCGTTAGCCGATGTATTCCCACAGCAGAAGGTAGCTGGGATTTTACTTCTAGGGAACTGACTTACTACCTCAACCCCAAAACAGATGAGGTTTTACCCAAATGGGAAAATCCTTGGACAGGCGAGACAGTTCCGGTGATTCACGTTGCCAATAATCCTGTACAGGGAAAATTTGAGGGAAATTTCCCCGCACAAGTAGATGGTGACAGTACAACCTTCGTTTTTGATATATTTCCTTATTACCCCAATCCCTTAGTAGACGATCCAAAATTTGCCGAATACAGCCCAAATCCAATTTATCAGGCAGCGGAATTGTTTAAATTAACAGTGCCAACCGCAGATTTATTCAACCCAGCACTTAAATCAGTTTCTCAACTCAAACTGAGTTGGGATCGGATTGGTCAATGGCTTCCCTGGATGAAAATGGGCGATCGCCCCGGTCATCTGATCTACAGTGCTGTTGGCAGCAAAGTCAATGGTTTAACACAACTGCCCCTAGTGCTGCAAGACGAAATTAATAACCGTATTCCTCTATATAAACAAGCCCCAAAAGCATTGATAGATGGGGAAGATATGACTTCCTGGTTGTACTTCCAAAAACATTTTCAAGCTTACTTGGCTGGTGAAATCTTCCCGCTTCCCCAAGCAGAAGAATTTTGATATACTCCCCCGAATTCGATTCGGGGGATTCTAGGCTGCTAACAGCGACATAATATTAACCTTGACTATCGTTTTAAAAGAACTATAGAATACAAGCCATCTCGCCTATCTGTAACAGTTAGTGAAGAACTCACCAATATAAAAATCTCATGTTTCAAAAGCATTTTATATGCTAAAGAAAACCTGGCTAACTAGCTAAAGATAGATGGGATTGGCGTTTAAACTAATCCCTCCGACTGCCGCGTAGGCGTAGCCAGCCATAAGCATCGCTACTAAAATTGGAGATAGTATGCCTGTTCCTGAACCACAAGGAGAGCTTCTAAAACAGATTTTGGCAAAGTTGAAGACGGATGACCGCTTGCTAGGGGTAGCAATCGGTGGTTCCTATTTGAGTGGAGAAATGGATGAGTATTCCGATCTGGATCTCATTATTGTTGTAGACGATGTTCATTATGAGCAAGTTTTAAAAGAGCGTCAGCTTTTAGCCAGCAGCCTTGGGAAACTTCTAGCAGCTTTTATCGGTGAACACGTCGGCGAACCCAGATTATTAATCTGTCTCTATGACAGTCCTCTTGTACACGTTGATTTGAAGTTTTTGCTTTTACAAGATTTTCAAACAGACCGCACAGAAAATCCTATTATTCTATGGGAGCAAAGAAATCTACTAACCTTAGCTGTTTCAGATAATCTACGGAACTATTCACCTTTTGACCCGCAGTGGATTGAAGACCGCTTCTGGGTGTGGGTACACTACGGTGCAACCAAATTAGGAAGAGGTGAACTCTTTGAAGTAATTGATTTTCTTTCTTTTCTGCGTGGGCAAGTTCTGGCCCCATTAGCCAAGGTACAGGCTGGACTGCTTCCACGCGGTGTGAGAAATCTGGAAAGGGAAATTCCATCTTATTTGAGCGATTTTCGGCAGACTATTCCCGCTAAACATGACCAAGAGGAAATTGCGCGATCGCTTCAGCATACCATTGTCTTTTACCGTCAGCTTCGTTCTGCCTTAACAACGCCTCAGTTAGTTATACACTCTCAAGCCGAAGCCGCCTCTATAAAGTATTTACAAACAATAATAGATGGCTTTAAATAACTTTGATATGTTCTTGGTTTTCAAGTTGTATCTTGAAAATTGAGCTGGAATTATTGGTCAATGTGATTGATTGATTCGCTTCCTTAATTCGGCTTGAATTTCTTCGTCTGTAGTGCAAACTACACCTGGTCTGGCTGCTAGCCTATCCATATAAGCATGAAACGCCTCCGTATTTTGTGGATGCGATCGCACATAAGCTAGTAAATCCTTATCTGACATTGCCTGATAATCGGGCTGTGTCATTTAACCATTACCTCTCCATTAGAAAAAATTTCTACTTCAATTGTGTCGCCAATTAAAACAAATATTCGTTGGGTTCGTTCATTGTTGACACTCAAATAGATGTAGCCCTAAGCATTGGGAAAGTTCTTCACACACCTTTACCCCCCGCACACTGTTACCACGCACATCCAGTAGTGGCGAAAAAACTCCAATGCCCATTTTATTGGGTACAACGGCGATAATCCCTCCACAAATACCGCTTTTCGCGGGAATCCCAATTTTATAAGCCCACTCACCTGCAAAGTTGTACATGCCGCAGGTATACATAACACTCAGAATATCTTTGATGTAACGCTTATCTACCGCTTGTTCTTTGGTAATGGGGTTAATACCTCTGTTAGCAAGGGTAGCCGCCATCACCGCTAAGTCTTGGCAATTCACCATCACAGCACACTGCTGGAAATAAAGATCCAGCGCCTCTTCAATGTTCCGGTCAATCATGCCAAAGTTGAGCATCAGATGCGCCATTGCGCGGTTGCGATGCCCTGTACTTCGTTCTGAGGTAAAAACTGAAATGTCAACGAACACGTCGCGGCCAATATATCGATGAAACATATCCAGCATTCGGTTGAGGCGTTCGGTAGGGCCAGAACCTTTGATTAAGCTTGTAGTGGCGATCGCTCCAGCGTTTACCATTGGATTATAAGGTCGCTTCGATTGCTCATCCAAAATAATCGCGTTGAATGCATCCCCCGTCGGTTCCACGCCAACTCTAGTCAAAACATAATCCAGTCCATGATCTTCTAAGGCAAGTCCATAAGCAAACACCTTAGAAATTGACTGAATAGTAAAAAGTTGTTCGTAGTCCCCAACTTTGTAAACCTGACCATCTACTGTCACAATGCAAATGCTGAACAAATCCGGGTTTGCCTTTGCCAGTTCAGGAATGTATTTTGCGACTGCACCCTCCCGCAGTGACTTGTACTGGGAATGCAACTCGTTGAGAACAGCTTTTAATGGCGATGGTTCTATTTCTATATCTCCTTGATTTGTCATTAGGCTGATGGCATTTCCCAAAATACCTACTATATATAGAAGAGGTGCAGCTGTACATCCCTACAGTTACAAAGATTTTGTCAAAAACAGTTTGCTCTCAAAAATCATACTTGAGTAATTACTGAGGTTAAAAAAAAGGTATTGTAATATATATTACATATAGCATCTGTTATCTAAGCGATCGCAAAGTTTTCTTAATTTTTAAGTCATTAATCCGGAAAAATATTAACTTGAGTATTGCCTTTTTTTTATACTCAGCAATACTGTAATATCAAGTTATATTTATCACCAATATTAGTCTAGTTGTGAGAATAAAAGTAATGATTAATGTAAGTAGAAAAAACTTTGAAAAAAGATATTAGACTCAAACTAATTTGCATAATTATTTAAGATGTAACTCCTATCACGAGTTATTCATAGTTAAATCTAAATATTTCCTTAAATAAATTATTTTAGGTATTTATGCCGATGCTATTTAATTAAAGTTATATTATGTACCGAGATTAAATCGCAAAAAAACATGTAATCTAGAATACACGAGTAGTTGCGAACCTTTACAACCAATGTGAATAGGGTATCGTCACTTTGGCATGAAATAAACATAAAATTTTTTGAAGAAATTTTTGACTTACACAAAAAAGCGTTACATAGCCAAAGTCCGCTTTTGAGAAAGGTTTCGCCCTTCAAATTGGAATGAAAATTTGAGAAAGCGGGCAATAGTTACGCTAAAACCCTGATCCCCAAGCCAAAAGGTTCGTGTTAGTCTGTTGCAGTTATAAAAAACAAAGTGAAAACGGAACGAGTTCGAGTTTTTCAAATAGGGAAATCACTTTCATTAGTGAAAAATCCCGCAAGTTATAAAACTTAAGTTCTACAGTCGCTTTCAAAAACGGACGCATGAATCAAAGACATTTGTGGACTATTGTTGCCCTGTTTATGGCTGTTTTGGGAGTACCCTCAGTCGGTTGCACTCAAACCATCAAGGGAAATGCGCTAGCATCCCAAAAATCACCCGCCCCTGATGTCGTTAAGGTGGGAGAGTACCAATCAACAGCAGGGAAACAAACCTTGGATGCTGTGATTACAGAAATTCATCCTCACAACATTAAAGGACGTAAGGCGGCAACCCTTTTTATCAGAAATATACCTGTTCTCACCTTTTTAAGTTCTGTATCAAATACGAATCTTGAAACTAAAAAAGTTGGTGCAATTGGCAATACTGGGGGCGTACAATCGTACGCCCTTATTAGTAGCAATTCATCAAATGTATTAAATACTGGGAACCTAACAGATGCGAGTAACCAGATTAGCTCCGCTGACGTTGACCCGGTTCAGATAGCTGGTGTAATAGCAGCTAAGATCAACCAGTTGAATCGGGAAAATGTGGACGGGAGTAAGATTACCGTCAGTTGGAAAGCTGGGGAAAAATCTACTGCTAATCAAGCGCAAAATAAAAGCGCCCCTGCCCAAGAAGATGGCGAGCGCTATGTAATCAAAATTAATGGTGAAGAGTTGGTAGAAATCAACGAAGGTACGCGATTAGCAGGTACTACCAACGATCTAGCGGAAGATGCATTGCAAGCAACGAATCGCCTGCGGAGGCTACTAGGCAATGCATCTCCCTTAAAAGAAATTGCGAATTTACCAGTACGTCAACCAGTATCGATACCAAAGCTGCCTCAACAGATTGCCGTCGGAGTAGTGCGAGCCACCTTGAGAGGCATGGCTTCTTATTACGGTTATGACGGCTCTGGTAATCGTACTGCTAGCGGACAGAGATTCAATCCAGAAGAAATGACTGCCGCCCATCGCAGCTTACCCTTTGGTACGCAAGTGCGTGTAACTAACACCCGCAACGGTCGTTCTGTAGTGTTGCGGATTAATGACCGAGGCCCATTCATTCGGGGTCGAATCATTGACGTGTCTGTCGGCGCGGCTCGGATTTTGGGAATGATGGGCAGTGGTGTTGCACCAGTACATATTGAAGTCTTAGAGAAATAATTGAGTGGGGAATAGGGAATAGGGAATAGCGAATAGAGGTTTTTCCAATGCCCAATCCCCAATCCCCAGTTCCGTATCACTTAATTCCCCTAGTTAAATCATCTCTTCCCTCTATTTCGGATATAAACTAACGGGGGAGGGATCGATAAGAACTAGGGGTATTTTTGTGCGCCTGCTGACAACAGTCGCAGCTTTACGCTGCTATTTAACTAAACACTGCTCAGAAAACAAGCTGATTGGAGTTACTGAGGATCTGAGATTAGATGAGATGACTGGCTGGTATCAGACCGCAGTCGGTCTAGTGCCAACGATGGGGAATTTGCATCAAGGTCATTTAAGCTTAATCCAACGGGCGCGGCACGAAAATTCTACGGTGATTGTGAGTATTTTCATTAATCCCCTGCAATTTGCTCCTAATGAGGATTATCAACGCTATCCCCGCACTTTAGAGCCAGACCAACAACTTTGCGAACAAGCTGGGGTAGATGCCATTTTTGCACCGACTCCGGAAGAAATGGCAGTTCCTCAGAAGAGTATACAAGAATCAAAGGTTACACAAGTTATCCCCCCATCTGCTATGATAACAGGCTTGTGTGGTCGTTCTCGGCAAGGTCACTTTCAGGGTGTCGCTACGATTGTTACCAAACTTTTCAATTTGGTACAGCCTGACCGTGCCTACTTTGGTCAAAAGGATGGTCAGCAACTAGCAATTATTAAACGCTTAGTAGCTGACTTAAATTTGCCAGTAGAGATTGTTGCTTGTCCAACAGTACGGGAAGCGTCGGGTCTGGCCTTCAGTTCTCGCAATCAATATTTGACGGCAACGGCAAAAGAGCAAGCAACGGTGTTATATCGGGGCTTGCAACGAGCTCAAGCCGCATTCAAAGCAGGCGATCGCAATAGTAACAAGTTGATAGCACTGGTACAGCAAGAAGTGGCAATGGTCAACACGGTCTCAGTGGAATATATTGAATTGGTTGAACCGACTACGTTGATGTCTTTAGAAAAAGTTGAGGAGGAAGGAATGTTGGCGATCGCAGCTCGTTTTGGTGCTACACGTTTGATTGACAATATCATATTGCGCGATCGTCAACCCATTATCGCTATTGATGGCCCAGCTGGTGCTGGGAAATCCACAGTGGCGCGGCAAGTGGCAGCAAACCTAAATTTAGTATATTTAGATACAGGAGCAATGTACCGTGCTGTCACTTGGTTAGTATTGCAAAAGGGGATTCCTATTGAGGATGAGTGTGCGATCGCCGAATTAACTAATCGGTGTAAAATTGAACTTACTCCCACTCAGGATTTACAATCGTCCGTGCGGGTTTGGATTGACGGCACTGATGTTACCCAGGCAATTCGCACGATTGAGGTAACATCTCAAGTATCAGCGATCGCGGCACAAAGCGCAGTCCGTCAAGCACTGGTTAAACAACAGCAAAAGTGGGGCAAAAAAGGTGGTTTAGTTGCTGAAGGTCGGGATATCGGTACTCACGTGTTCCCGGATGCCGAAGTGAAAATCTTTTTAACCGCTTCTGTAAGTGAACGCGCCCGTCGCCGCCAGCAAGACTTTAACACCCAAGGTCAACCTGAAGTGAGTTTAGAGCAGCTGGAACACGACATTGCCGAACGTGACTGGAAAGATAGTACACGCAAAGTTTCTCCTTTGCAAAAAGCAGCAGATGCTATCGAAGTGCAAACTGATGGTTTAGCCGTGTCAGAAGTCACGGCAAAAATAGTTAACTACTACCAGCAACGTCTATCTGAGTAGTGTCATCGAAGAGAGCAAGGAGACAAGGGAACAACCATTTAATCAATCTCTGCTACTGTCTACCTTGTCTCCCACTTTTGTTGTACTCTTCTGGTCACTAATAAAAAAAATACCTGTAATCAGGATTATTGCCCAATACAGTTCAGTTAAACATTTCTTCTCTTTGCGTCCTTCTCTACGAGACGCTACGCGAACGCGTCCTCAGCGGTAGCCTGCGGCAAGCCCTTTGGGTGACGCTCGTACCTCGCTAACGCTACGCTAACAGCAGTCGCTCATGGGGAAAACCCCCTTGGCGCTAGCCTCTCCCTTTGGGAGAAGACCGCGCTGCTTCACCGCTTTGCGTCTACGTTAAAAAAATTGACTTTAGCAAAGAATTTTAGCCTTAACCCAAGCGTATTGGATTATTGCCGATTTTGGCTTCTAATTAAGAGTTGTTCTGTACTTGTCAGGATGAGCAGTGGCGCGACAGATACTCTGGCAATCACCTCTATTGCCCAGTTGTGATTCACCAAGTCAGGGATCGTTGTAAAAAGCGTAAATCCAATGATGAGTGAAAGTAAGATCATGAAAAAATTCCGATCCCAAGCAGGTTTATCGCGCAGTCTCTCTTGGCGGTCTATTAAGCGTTGTCGCCAAAATTGAAAGGTACTAAGGACAGCGACAAGGTATAACAGTCCAGCATTAATTAGCAGGGTTATTTTATGGTTTGGAGTGATGTCAGGATGCCCAAGTGCGATCGCCGTTAAGCAAACTCCTGCTACTACATACAGAAAAGTAAACAGGGTAAAGTGTTTCATTAGTTTCTTTTTGTGCTTTGTAAAGAGGGCAGACTCTAAGGCAAACGCATCAAAATTATACTTCTTTCTCGTAACCAAGGTTAAGAATCAACGAAAAAAACAGCATTTACTGTTTGATTTAATTTTCTAAGCCTCAAGACAATCTCTAAAATCTTTGTCAATAAGCAGAGATTAATCAGATGGTTTTGGAGTTTATTGATAATGAAATAATCTTATTGACATGATGCGGCTGCCCTGCCCTGCCTTCCTAACTCTAGATTTCCTGCACCCAGAGATAGTGCCAAAATTTAGCCGATTATTTTAAGTAATAACTTCTTTTAAAATTAATTCATCCAGCCTTAGACTGATTCTTTAAATAGCAATTAATCTTACTAAAGGTAGAAGTTCCAAAGCTTTAATTGCTGCTTTTAATTAATTAATACCAATTGTCATAGCACTCCTGAATGATTTCTGAACTATGAAGTCTGCCACTTATAAGAAAATTCCAAAATATAAGCTTTGCAATTGATGTGTTTCAAATCAGATTGTAATATATGTCTTTAGATATGAAATATTAGCCATTTTTATTTATGGTGATTGCATACAAGCGATTTTACTTATTTTACTTATTAGAGAAAGACTTTGTTTTTCGTTTCACTTTGGTAGTAGAATGACGATGTTAAGTTTTATGTTCCACGATCTAAGACATAAAACTCCTGAAAATAAAAGCTATTAATGTCCTAAGCTTCTGCAATAGCTTAAAACTGGAAACCGGTAAAGAGAGGATTTGACACAATGGCATTTGTACAGCCCCCACTACCCTTTGAAAAGGATGCTCTAGAGCCTTATGGTATGAAAGCTGAAACTTTTGACTATCACTATGGCAAGCATCATAAAGCTTATGTAGACAATCTTAACAAGCTCACTGAAGGTACAGAACTTGCTGATCAGTCTCTGGAAGAGGTGATCAAAATTTCTTTTAAAGACTCCTCTAAGGTGGGAATCTTTAACAACGCTGCCCAAGTTTGGAACCACACTTTCTTCTGGAACTCCTTGAAACCACAAGGTGGTGGCACACCTACAGGTGAACTTGCAGCCAAAATTGACAAAGATTTTGGTAGCTTCGACAAATTCAAAGAAGAGTTTTCTAACGCGGCTGCAACTCAATTTGGCAGCGGGTGGTCTTGGCTGATCGATGATGGTGGTACGCTGAAAGTGATCAAAACAGCAAATGCAGAAAATCCCCTAGCTCATGGTCAGAAAGCACTCCTAACCTTGGATGTTTGGGAACACGCCTACTACATTGATTTTAAAAACGCCCGTCCAGCGTTCATCAATAATTTCCTAGAAAACTTGGCCAACTGGGACTTTGCTGCTGAAAACTTGGCTAAAGCTTAATCAGTTTCAGTTTTGAACTGAGTGCGATGCCTTTTAGTAAACTGCTTCTTACCTTTTGAGAATGGCAAAGCTAAATGTGTCTACGCCGCTTGTGCCAGACTATATAAAGTAAAAGCAATAAGTTAATTTACAAAAGTTGAAGCAGAAAGCCCAATAGGAAAGGGAGAAGTTCTTTTTAATTTCTCCCTTTTCTGTTTTCCAGTAGTGGGACAGACATCGCCTAAATAAAAGTAGTGACATGAAAATCAAAATATAAAATATATGGATAGTAAAGAACTAGCGCAATACATCGAAGCAACAAATAGCATTTCTAAACCTTGGGTATTAGTACAACTGCGCCTCAAAAAATTGCAAGAGCGTCGAGCCACCCTGACAAATGATGTCTACATCAAAGAATTAGAAGATATTTACCAAGACTTGATGAATTTGGGGGAATGGTGGCGTGGTATTGAAGATGAGGTATTTTAAAGTGAGGAGTTATGAGTTATGAGTTTTCCTAACTTTTGACTCCTAACTTCTAACTTAAAACGCAATCTGATGGCTCAAGCTCTCGATCAAGTCGATTACGATACTCTCGATGCTGCAAAACGACGCTTCATCGATGCTGCAAAACGCACACTTGGCTTTGCAAGCGCTTATGGCATCGTGCCCGCGTCAGGTCTGGGAGCAAGTGCTAACGCTTTCAGCCTCAACCTTGCTCCGTTTTTGGAGGCCGGGGCTAGAGAACTTTCTATGACGCTTGTCCCCGAAGGACTGGGCACCGCAGACGATACGCGCCCTGACGATCTTTCTGAAGAAGAACTTCAACGATTCTGGTGGAATATTGGGATTAAGATCATCTCGTGTCTGACGAACGATGCCGCAACTTCAGGTATGCAGACTATACTTCTCGGTCTTTATCTGCCATCGAGTACTCCTGAAACAATCTTTACCCCCGCTTTCCTTGATGGGTTTCTTGATGGAGTAGTTGAGGGCTGCAAACGCGTGGGATGTGTCTATCTCTCAGGGGAAACTCCTCAACTCAAAACCAAGATGATTCCAGGGCGGCTCGACATCGCTGGCTCGGTTTTTGGGGTTATGCCCGCTGGTGTCGCTCCTATTGATAGCTCGCGTCTGGATGCCGGAAATACCATTGTTCTCGTCGAAAGCTCGGGCCCCCATGAGAACGGCTTTACCCCACTGCGAAAGCTTGCTGAGTCGCTCCCTGATGGTTATAGAACAAAACTCCCAAGTGGGCAGGAGTTCTGGGAAGCAATGAATGCTGCGTCGTATCTTTATACGCCGCTTGTACAGGCTGTGCTTAGTGAGGGAATTCGTCCCACGGCGATGGAGAATATCACTGGTCACGGCTGGCAAAAGCTGATGAGGTCGGTGAAGCCGCTTCGGTATGTGATTGAAACGATGCTCCCAGTACCAGAGATATTTACATTTGTTGAAAGTCATCTTGAAGGCGGGGCCGAGACGATGCTTTCAGTGTTCAATTACGGTGCAGGATTCGCATTCTATACAGAGTCAGAGCAGGATGCACATAGAATTGTCTTGCTTGCAACAGAGCATCAACTTTCGGCTGTGATTGCAGGAAGAGTTGAAGCGTCTCTTTCCCGCGAGGTAGTGGTAGAACCCCTTGGAGTCACCTTGAAGGGAGATTCTTTTGGAATTGCGCGAGGGGTATAATGAGCGCCGAGCGATCGCTAGTTTTCTCGAAGTGTAGACTCACTTAGGCAATCGCTAAAGTCATTATTGATTAGAAAAAAGCTGTAATTACTGAGATAAATAGCATTTGTTATACACAAAAATAATTTCATTTCAGACTTATTAGAGATAATTACTCTATTAAAGCTTTATTTTATAAGTCATTTACCACAGATGCTAAAAGCATATTTATGAAATTTTAGATGTCATATTTGCCACTACTTAATAATAAAGTAGTTCAAACTACTCATGACTACTGAGATTAAGATTTGCTAACGTAGTCTTAACATATTGAAAAATTTGCTGAGAAAGCTGAGAAAGTAGCAGCCGTTACTAATTTTTAGTGTTGGTTCTTTCTCATCTAGAGATGTGGCATTTTGGTGTGTTAAGAAAATAAATTTTTCTTCAGAGGGGGTTATGGTTGTAAATTTGGCCCGTACTACAGCTTCGGCAGAACTTTTGAAGCAAGTATTCCGTAATATTGATGCACATAGTTGTCCAAGGTTGTTCAACTTTCACATGCACACTGTCCACTCGGATGGAAGGTTGCAGCCAAGTGCATTGATCGAGCAGGCGATCGCTATTGGGCTAAAAGGTTTAGCCATCACCGATCATCATGGTATTATTGGCTATCAAGCGGCCCAAGCTTGGTTGGAAGATTGGAAGTGGAATAATCCTAATGCAAGCATTCCTCACCTGTGGAGTGGCGTAGAAATTAATGCCAACCTTTTAAATATAGAAGTTCACATTTTGGCTTATGCTTTTGCAACAGAACACCCTAGTATGAAACCCTATCTGCAAAGAAGGGCGACTACAGGCCAAGAATATCAGGCAAGTAACGTGATTACCGCTATTCATGAAGCTGGGGGATTGGCAGTTCTGGCTCATCCAGCTCGTTACAAGCGATCGCTTTTCGATTTAATTCCAGCTGCGGCGCAAAAGGGGATCGATGGTGTGGAAACTTTCTACGCTTACAATAATCCTAACCCCTGGAAACCCAGCACCTTGCAATCAGAACAAGTGCAAAAGTTAGCTGATGAATACTTTCTTTTCAATACCTGTGGTACTGATAGCCACGGTTTAAGCCTGCTACAACGCTTGTAAAGATGAATTTATGCTTTTAACGGGGAACAGGCAACAGAGTAGGTTTTGGGCGAGTATTTAAACCTCGCCCAAAACGCTCGTCTTCATAGGCAGGGCTTCAAACCCCTTGATTTTTAGGGGTGAATTACCCATACGACCTGACGGTGAAGTGTGGGCTTCCAACTTCACTAAGAAATGCCGCGTCTTAGACTTGTGTCCCTTAATTAGTCTTACTACCTCTAAATTGACGTTAGCCTCCCCCGTCTCTGAGGAGGACACTATTTTGATACCTTCTGCTCTAATCGCTGCGTCCTTAGCCAGTTCATTAAAAAATTCTTAACACCAAGCGTATTGACTTTTGACTTTTAACTATATTAACTACTGACTCTAACTGGAATTTCGATGATAAATTCTGCCCCATCACCAAGTTGAGAGTTTAGGTAAATCCTGCCATGATGTTTTTCAATAATTTGATAGCTAATTGCTAAACCTAAACCTGTACCTTTATTAACAGGTTTAGTTGTAAAAAAAGGGTCGAATATTTTACTTTGGATTTCTGGAGCAATTCCGGCTCCATTATCTATAATTTTAACTTTGATAGTTTCTAAGTCCGTTAGTTCAGTTCTAATAACAATTTCTTTTTGATGTTGATAATTTGAATTTTCTAATAAACTATCTATTGCATTATTAATCACATTGATGAATACTTGATTTAATTGTGCAGGATAACATTCTATTCGTGGGAGATTAGCATACTCTTTAATTACTTCTATTTTTTGCTTCAGACGATGGTTTGGTAAAAATAGCGTACTTTCAATTCCCTCATGAATATTTACAGCTTTTTTCTCAGATTCATCGAGGCGAGAAAAGTTTTTTAAATAAAGTATAATTTCCTTAATTCTGTCAGTTCCTAATCTCATAGAAACGAGAATTTTTTGAAAGTCATCTATCAGAAAATCTAAGTCAACGCCAATATCTGGAATATTTTTTTGAGCCTCAGGATACTCTTTTTGGTAAAATTGTATCAAACTCAAAAGACTGTGAATATGTTCGTGAAGATGATGAAAATTACCGTGAATAAAATTGATAGGATTATTGATTTCGTGGGCTAAACCTGCAACCATTCTGCCCAAGCTAGACATTTTTTCGTTTTGAATTAATTGCACTTGAGTTGTTTGCAATTTACGTACAGTATGTTCTAATTCCTGTGCTTGGAGTTTAGCATTTACAGTTGCAGTTGAGAGTGCCTTAAGGTTATTGTAAGCCTTGGAATGATAGCGAATGCGAGCAATTAACTCAACGGCGTCTGGTAATTTAATTAAGTAGTCATTTGCTCCCTCAGCAAAGGCTTCTGCTTTTAGCTTTGGTTCTTCTTTACTCGACAACATAATGATGGGAATATCACGAGTTGATGGATGAGAACGAAACCAACGCAGCAGCATTAAGCCATCTATATCTGGCATAATCAAATCTAACAAAATTACCGTTGGCTCAATGGCGATCGCTTGATGGATTGCTTGAGTTGAATCGTTGAAATAATTAAAACTAATATCCGTTTCGTTAGCAATCATTCTACTTATTGCTTCACCAATTATTACCTGATCGTCAATTAACATAACTTTCACTGTATTTGTGTGAATATTTACTTCACTTAGACAGTGTGGTGATGCTAATTGGGTACTCAAGTTAGGTAATAACATTTCTATTTGCTGGACTTGAGAGATAGGGTTGACTGGTTTTATCATGTAAATTTTACTAATTTTTTAAAAAAAATATCTATATATAAAGTATTTGTTTAGGTTGATTATAATCTAACATATATAAAAGTAAATAAGTTTACATATCGTAAATAAAATGAGATTAATACTATTCCGAAAGAGGTATACAGATAATGATGCAGGGATGTGAGAACGCGGTGATGTGGAGATTGATTTGTTGGGAGATATTTAAAAAATAGTATAAATACTTCCATAGAATAGATTTATTTAAATACTTTTTTAACTAGTATTAATTGTTTTTTAATAAGTAAAAAACAGTAATCTTACGGGATTAAAAATTATTTTATATAGGCGGGTTTGGCGAGTTCCGTAATATCTTGGTACAAACAGCAGCGATCGCATCAACTGGTAAAACTTCTACGGCGGCTTTTAATTCTACCGCAACTTTTGGCATACCATACACAGCACAAGTTTCGCGGTTTTGAGCAATGGTGTGCCATCCAGCTTCTTGTAAGAGTTTTAAACCTTGAGCGCCATCTCGTCCCATACCTGTAAGTAATACCCCAATTCCTTGTCCAGTCCAATGAACTGCTACACTTTTGAATAAAACATCAATTGATGGACGATAAGGACAATTTAAAGGTTGTTCGTTATAGCTAAAACTCAGGTTAGATCCCATGACAAGATGATGATTTGTACCAGCTAAAAGAATTTTTCCCACTTGCGGTGTAGAACCTGTACTTGCTATTTCTACAGCTAAGGGAATTTGTTCGTTCAACCAAGCTGCAAAACCTGGAGCAAATTGAGCATCTAAATGTTGAACAATGACTACAGCAGCGGGAAAATCTTGAGGAAAATGTGAGAGAATCTTAACTAAAGCCTGGGGGCCGCCAGTAGAAGCGCCAATAACAATTAGTGGTAGTAATAATTTTGGAAAAATTCTCGATTTTTTGAGTGTTCGTCTTTGGGAAGATGCACCGATTAATTTGGCGATCGTGGCAATTTTCTTCAGTAAACCTACACTACCGTCAGCAGGTGTATTGATAGCATCTAAAGCCCCGTAAGTCATGGCTTCCAAAACATTGGCAGCGTACTGATTAACACTGGCAGTCACCATCATAATTGCACAAGGCGATCGGCTCATAATTTGCCGTGTGGCTTCCACGCCATCCATGCACGGCATCAAAACATCCATCAATATTAAATCAGGGGTATCAACTGCACATTTGCAGACAGCTTCTTCACCATCGTAGGCAACCCAAGCTAAATCATACTCTGGTATTGTGGCTAAAATCCGCCGCAGTGCTTCCACCGCCATCCGCATATCGTTGACAATGGCAATTCTCATTACTTATCCCTCACCGATTAAGTCAATTACGGCTTTTAACAAAGTGTGATCGTGAAAGCTGCTTTTGGTGAGATAATAATCTGCACCTGCTTCTAACCCTTGAATTCGGTCTGCTTCACGGTCTTTGTAGGAAACGATAATCACGGGTATTTGCTTGAACTTAGCATGGGCTTTGATTTGGCTAGTGAGTTCAAAACCATTCATGCGTGGCATATCAATATCCGTAATTACCAAGTTATAATCACTGCTGCGAACTGCGTTCCAACCATCAATACCATTAACTGCGACATCAACTTTATAACTGTTATTTTCTAAAAGTTTGCGTTCCATTTCGCGGACGGTAATTGAATCATCGACGACTAACACGCGCTTGTAGGTTTTAGTCAGTACTTGACACGCCGACTGATTCACCTGGCTAAGTTGCCCACTAGAAAACACCTTGGCAATAGAACGTACTAAATCTTGGACATCGATAATTAAAACTGGAGAACCATCATCCATCAAGGCGGCGGCGCTAATGTTGGGGACTTTACCCAGGCGGGAATCTAGAGGTCGAACTACTAAGCTGTGTTCGCCGATAAATCGGTCAACAACTAATCCATAATGGTTGAGGCGATCGCTAATTACAACCACTGGTAGTAAATCTGGACTTACCGCAGGTGACGGTAACTCTAAAACTTGACGCGCCGAAATCAACTCCACAGGTTGATTGTCTAGCAAGAAAAACGGGCGATTTTCTGAGACAGCAATCTCTGATTTGGATAACATCAGCACTTGTTCAATTTTTGTCAGCCCAAAAGCATAGGGTTCTCCAGCAATCTCAACTAACAATTTGCGAACTACTGATAGGGTAAGCGGTAACTGCAAGTAAAAAGCCATACCTTTTCCCAGACGAGAAACTGCCCGCAGCGTCCCGCCAACTTCCCGCACTGTGCTGTGGACGATATCTAACCCCACACCGCGACCAGAAATTTCTGTAACGATTTGCGTGGTAGAGAATCCGGGTAATAACAGAAACTCCATTAACTCAGCTTCAGTAAGCCGGGCTGCCATTTCTGCATTCGTCATTTGTTTTCTGACGACTTCTTGACGCAAAAACTCAATATCAATTCCCCGTCCATCATCAGAGATGGTGATAAATAACATCCCAGCGCGATGAACAACTTCTATTTCAATTGTTCCTTCTTCTGGTTTGCCTGCGGCTACTCGGTCTTGGGGAAATTCGATTCCGTGGTCGATCGCATTTCGCAGGATATGAGTTAACGGCGCTTCTAATCGGTCGAGAATATCTCGGTCTACTAGAGTATACTTACCCTTAATTTCCAGCTTCACGCGTTTACCCAACTGCCGAGAGAGGTCGCGTACCATGCGTGGAAGCCCTTTTCCGCCCTCAGCAAAGGAACACATTCGGATCGCAATTACTTCCCGGTACAGGCGATCGGCCAGATTACCAGAACGTTGAGAAAATGATTCTAATTCGTTTTGGCGATCGCTAATCAACTGACTACATTCGCTAGTTTTTTGATATACCGCACTCAAATGTTCTTTAATGTGTTTATCAAGTGGGCGATCGCTCAATAATTCCTGTAACTTACCCACTAGGTTAAATAGCTCTACTTGATTAGCTCTGACTTTTAAAAAAGAGTTCGTAAATGGTTCTAACCATTTGGTTGCGACTATTGTTTCTCCAGCTAATCCCATTAAACGATTGAGATTATCCGTACTTACTCGCACTGTTCGGTTTTGGGTAGTAACTAATTCTTCAACTGGGGACAGGGCGATTTCCGGTTGCACAGATTCTATCTGCGGCGTTGGCTGCAAGATATTGACTTGGGGAACAATAGCCGGGATAGTTACAGAAGTCGAAAGATTAGCGATCGCCTTAACTAGCGATTGAATATCAGGATGATTCCCTTGTTGCAGATTTGGGTTTTCGGCTATGTGTTGCAGCATATCTACCCCTTGCAACAACACATCAACGCCATCAGCAGTTAAACTCACTGTTCCTGCTTGAGCCGCACTAAAACAATCTTCCATCACATGGGCTAGGGTGACAGCTGGCTCAATTTGGACAATTCTCGCTGCGCCTTTAATACAATGGGCTGCCCGCATTAAGGCTGCTAATTCTAATTTGGGGTCAGGATTTGTTTCCAGCGCCAACAAAAAGTTGTTTAGCGCCACAACCTGAGTTTTGACTTCCATGTTGAATAAATCCAACAAAGAAAGCTGGCTGAGATTGGAATCTTCTATCATTACTGCGCCTTCCTCGCCAAAGTGGTAAATAATAGTTCATCATCCAAATAGCTGACAGTCTGCGAACGTACTTCCTGCTGCGAAGTCTGAAAATTAGCAGGTTGCCAGGAAAATAACCCTTTAGTGTAGGTTTGGGTTGCTTGAGTCATATTCTTGGAAGCATCGCCCAATTCTTCACGATTAATTCGGTGTAGGCCATAGAGTTCATCTACTGGAAACACCCAAGCGTTACCAGCCTTTTCAATTACCATCATCCGCGAATGCACCACTGGACTTAGTACTTGCAGGGGAGTATCGCTAGATTCGATATTCAACAAGTGGCTTAAGGAAACACACAACAGCAATTCCCCGCGAATATTGGTTAATCCCCGTAAAACTTGGTTGTTGCGATGGGGTAAAGTATGGATAACGCTCACAGGAGTCGTTTCTTTGAAGACTTGAGCCGGAAGCGCCAGCCATTCCCGTTGCAAACGAAAAATCACAACTGTCATTTCTGTGCTACGCACAGCAGGGGAAGACATTTGCGGATTTTTCTCGACTCTCAATTCGGCCAGTAATTGCGTCCATTCATGGCGATATTGTTCTGGTGTCGTGCGTTCTAGTAAGTAGCGACCAGATGCCGAATAAACCGGGCAGTTGCGACAATGAACGTATGTAGATAGTTGGGGACAAGAGCGATCGCCTTCAATGCCAATAAAATTCCAGCAACGTTCTATATTTAATTGGGTAGTGATAGTATTCATGGCAGTTGCTTAAGAGACTAAGAGTGCAGAGGTGGAAGATTCGACCTTGACCTGAAACCGGGCAATTCCTTGACGCAAACCTTGTGCAACTTGATTGAGTTGAGCGATCGCCCGATTAATTTCCCGCAAAGAATCGGCAGTTTGTACTGAGGTACTACTCAACTGCACCATTGCTTCACTAATTTGTTGCGCTCCCACAGATTGAGTTTCCATCCCCCGGTTCACCAACTCAAAACGCGGGTTCAGGTCTTGTACTTGCTGGATGATTTGTCCAACTTGTGTACTGATGCTGCCAACGTCTGCCATACTTCTTCCCACTTCTGCGGCAAACTTATCCATCTCCATCACGCCTGTAGAGACCGAAGATTGCATCTGCTTGACCATCTGCTCGATGTCGATGGTCGCAACTGCGGTTTGGTCTGCCAATCGGCGGATTTCTCTGGCAACCACAGCAAAACCTAAACCAGACTCTCCAGCTTTCTCAGCTTCAATGGCGGCATTTAACGACAGTAGATTTGTTTGGTCTGCGACTTTGGTAATTGTCACCACAATATTATTAATATTGTTGGCCTTTTCGCTAATGACTCCCAGTCGAGTCGCAATCGTATTAGTGGCTTCTGATAACTGTCGCATAGTGGTTTCCATGCGAATTAAGTCTTTTTGGCTAACAGTTGCGGCTGTGGTTGTCAGTTGTGACATGGTGACGATTTGTTCCATTGTGTTTACCAACTCTTTGGAGGTAGCAGCAATTTCTTTGCCAGCAGCACTCACTTGATTAGTGGAGGCTACCTGCTCGGCGATCGTTGCTTCTAATTCCTTACCCGAAGCAGCTATTTGGGTAGCAGAGGTAGTCACCTGTATTCCTGAGTTTTGTACTTGAGTAATCAAGGCATTCAGATTTTGGGTCATTGTGGAGAAAGCACTTAATAGCCTAACCATCTCGTCCTTACTGCTAGAGTCAGCACTGATTTGGTTGGTCAAGTTTCCTTGGGAAATCTCCTCTGCAACCCTAACAACACCGATAATTTGAGTGGCAATTTGTCGAGCGATCGCAAGTCCCAAAACGATGGCAGTAATCGGGCCGATAATAATTCCCAAAGAAACCCAGAAGATGCTGTGAGCCAGGTTATTCTTAACTTCTTGTTGTATATCTAATATGAAACTTTGAGTAAGTTACAACAGACTAGATGCTTGCTCTTTTGTTTTTACAAATAAAGGTTCTTCGTTGTTCGCTCCTTCAGAATCCATCTGCTGGCGTAAATTTAATGCAGCTTGAATGGTAGTAAACTCTGATGAATTTTCTTGTTTCTGACGAATTAATTCTAGAGATTTTTTCCAGGGATTGCGAATACCGAGTTGATTGTATTGTTGCTCAATTTGTAAAAATTTCTCGTGGGCTTGCTTCCAGAGAGTCAGACTTCGTTGGAATGCGTCATACTCTTTCTTCTCTTGTTCGGTAAATGGTGTTGCTTCGTACTCCTTACTACCTTCGTCAATTTGTTTCCAAGCAAGCTGGATCTGAGTTAATGTATTCTGTCTTTCAGCAACAGTGATTTCCGGATCGAAGAGGAAGCGCTCTGCCGATTGAATTTGTGTCTGTCCTTCGTTTATCTTCCATAACCCGTTCATAGTGGGTATGTGATTTGTACCAAGGCTGTCAATATACTGATTTAACTCGCTGGTTGTAAACCATCCCAACAAGCCAACAATCAGTACTATCAGCCCCATAAATAAAAACGAACTGACCATTCGCGTTTGCAAAGTCATGTTCTTGAACATTATATTGTCCCTGTAAAATCCTTGACAGCAAATTTTATATAACCTTTAAAACCTATATTTTCCAACAATTCAGAAAATTTACCGAAGAGAAAGATTGATATTCGTAATTGAGGATAATTATTTTTAAATTACGATGGGGTAGGTTCAACAATCGTGTTATTAACTTTAAAGACAGAAACTTCTTGACGTAAGCTACGGGCGACTTGATTAAGTTGAGCGATCGCATGATTAATTTCCCGCAGTGAATCGGCTGTTTGTATAGAAGTACTACTCAACTGCGTCATTGCATCACTAATTTGTTGTGCCCCTACTGATTGAATTTCCATTCCCTTATTTACAGATTCAAAACGTGGGTTTAAATCCTGCACTTGTTGAATAATTTGTCCAATCTGGGTACTAATATTGCCGACATCTGCCACACTGCGCCCAACTTCAGCCGCGAATTTATCCATCTCCATCACCCCTGTAGATACGGAAGATTGCATTTGTTTGACCATCTGCTCAATGTCGAGGGTGGCGACTGCGGTTTGGTCTGCTAATCTGCGAATCTCTCTAGCAACTACGGCAAAACCTAAACCATATTCTCCAGCTTTTTCGGCTTCGATGGCTGCATTCAACGACAGTAGATTAGTTTGGTCGGCTACTTTGGTAATTGTGAGAACAATATTATTAATATTGTTAGCTTTTTCGCTGATAATTCCCAATCTGGCAGCAATACTATTTGTTGCTTCTGCTAACTGCCGCATACTTATTTGCATTTGCATTAAATCTTTTTGGCTGATGTTGGCGGCGGTTGTTGTGGCTTGGGACATTGTGACCACTTGATCCATTGTGTTGACCAGTTCTCTAGAAGTGGCGGCGATTTCTTTGGCCGTGGCTGTGACTTGATTTGTCGAAGCCACTTGTTCTGCGAGTGTTGCTTCTAATTGTTTGCCGGAAGCACCTACTTGCGTGGCTGAGGTTGTTACCTGAATACCTGAGCCTTGTACTTGACGAATCAAGGTACTCAGCTTTTGAATCATAGTTTTAAAAGATTCCAAGAGTTGTCCAATTTCATCTTTACTATTAAATTCACTATCAGCCAAAGATGGGGTTAAATCACCAGCAGAAATCTTACCTGCTACATTTACAGCAGTAGATACTCTACTGCCCAAAGACTTGGAAATTAGGGAAGTTATAAAAATGGCGATCGCTACAGTTAAAAGTGTCACCAACACCGCTAATAAGCCCAGAAAGTTGAGCATTGCTTTTGTAGTTTCAATACTTTGTCCCATAATTTCTTTTTCTCGATTATTAAACTCATCGTTGAGTTTAAGTAATTTATCGTTTATATCTTTCGATTTTTCCAGATATTTATCGACTAAAAGTTTGTTTTGGTCGATATCTGGTGTTGCAATAGTATTTTGAACCAAATCATCAAATTCCTCAAACATATTCTGCATTACTTTTAATCTTTGTTTTTGTAATGTATCTTCAACAACATTAGATGCACGATTTAAAGCATCCTGAAAATCTTTTTTAAAATCTGTATATCTTTCTAAAGCATCCTGATACCTTTTCGGTTCGAATAAATATCGACGAATAGAAAGATTCATATTAGATACGCTCAAAGCTATATTATTTGCTCCTAAGATGGCTTCGTGTGAAATTCCTACCTGCCTATAACTTTTTCCTACCTGATTGGTAGTAGCATAAACTATGACACTAAAAACAAAAATTAAAATTGTAGGGATAGAGAATCCTAATAAAGTCTGGTCTTTTAGTTTCCAATTAGCAAGCATTTTTTGTTTAGACTATTTAATGATTTGAAAACGCCAGCCTAACATACACTACAAATAATTGCCCCAATTTCAAACTCTTTAACCTGATGTTAAATCAGACTAGGTAGTATTGTTGTTGATACTTGAAATAGCCAATTACAAAAAACTTTGAATTCTAAATCAAAAATTCAAAATTGGGATTAGATGGATTGTCGTAGACTTATATCAAAGGTAAAAAAGCCTTCAGTGCCTAGAATTCCCAAATTAGGAACCAAATTAACAATTACTAGTTTTAAAATTTAAGGAAATTTATGAAGCTGCTCAAAACAATGTAAACAATTCTTAACTTTATAAAATTTAGATATGCAAATTAGCTGTGAAACAGCTTATTTATTCAGCCACATACCGATTGTTTAACGCTGTAATCTGTAGATGCGCTGCCAAAGCAGATTAGCACTAATCCTATCTCCTTGCTGTTCCTTGAGTAATGCTAAATGAGTCAATGCTGCTTCGTGACTAGGTTGTAGATAAATTGCTTTATGAAAATATTGCGCCGCCTGCTCATTGTCTCCCATTGCTTGCTGCACTTGGCCCAGAAGAACATAAGCTTCAGCATTCATTTGATTTTGATTGAGGTAATCGTTGCATAGTTGCACTGCCTCATCTAAGCAACCTCGATTAGCAGCAGTTTTAGCTAACTCTAATAAGTCTGTGTTGAGGTTGTTTGCAGCCTCCGATTTCTGCGGAGGAACTTCTACCTTATTCTCAATCGGAAATTGATAGCGGTTTTGTGTTGGTAACTGCGGATCGAATGTTGATTTATAATTGCTGGGAATAGTATAAGTTTTCTCAACCAAATTTTGATGGTTACTCAACTTTTTATAGGCAATTGCTGAAGATTGCCGCACTGAGACAAACTGAGTTTTCATAAGTAACGCAGCTTCAGCATGGGCGACAAACAATAAACCCCCTTCGATTAGCAACCTTTCTAAGATGTGAATAGTTTGTTCTTTAGTGGCGCTATCAAAGTAAATCAATAAATTCCGGCAAAAAACTACATCATAAACCTGTGTATTAACTAAAAAATGAGGATTAGCTAAGTTAGCGTTGATAAAATTTACCAGGTTTTTGACTGATTTTCGGAGATAATATCTGGAATTTCTTGATTCAAAATAGCGCTCTTGAAAGAAAAGATGATTGCCGCGAAACGAGTAATTATCGTAAATTGCTCGTTGGGCTTTTAATAAACATTGTTTGCTAATATCAACAGCGTCAATGTGAAATTGAGCAGATGTTAATCCTGCTTCTAAAAGGGCGATCGCAATCGAATATGGTTCTTCTCCTGTGGCACAGGGTACGCTCAAAACCCGCAGTACACCTTGGGGTTTCTTTGGCAACCATTCCGATAAAACATAATGTTTGAGAAATGCAAATGATTCTGGTTCGCGAAAAAACCAAGTTTCTGGAACAATTACACTGTCAATTAATATGTCCCATTCTTGCGGAGAATCCTGTAAATGTGCTAAATAGCTGGATATCTGTTTGATACCACAATCTGCCATTCGTTGATAAATAGCACTAGCGATCGCACCATAACCAATTGAGTTAACGTCTAAACCAATTTTGCTTTTCAGTAAAGCTTCGATGACAGATTGCACGATTTATGTAGTCTTCAGACCAATCTAAACTGCTGTGTTTAAAATACTTTCAGGCAAGAGATTAATTTGCTCTGCCTCAGATAACAAGTACTCAATCCGGATGCACTGAATCATACCCTTGTCATCTAAGATTATCTTGCCCAAGTATGGTGCTGCATCTATCTGAATATTAGAATCAACAAACTCGCTTTCAGACTTGTGCAATGTTTCCACAACCTGTTGTGCCATCAAACCTAAAATATATTTAATATTATTAGACTCACAATAGTTAACTAATATAATCCGCGTACTCAAGTTATGGCTACAAGCTTCGCCCCGCATCAACTGGCATAAATCGATGACTGGTGTAATGCGTCCGCGATAGTTAAATACACCAGCGATGTATTCTGGCTTGTGTGGCAAAGATTTGAGCAAAACTAGCGGTACAACTTCCACAACCTCTTGAGAGGCGATCGCGTACCGCTCGTTGCCAACGTTAAACAGTAACATGAGCATGGATTTATCTTTGTATATTATTGACTCAAGCTACCTACTTTATTAACTGAATGTGAGTTCGACAATAGTAGAACCAGCAGCAATACGCTTGGGTTAAGAAAAATTTATCTGTTAAGGCGAGTTTTTTCAGGCAATCACATAGCAGTCCTATAGTCGATTTTTGGTGGGAATTACAATCATTGCGAAATAAGGTACTTCTGCGGGGTCAACTTCATCCAAGGGTATAATACGTTGCTGTGTCATTGTTGCTCGCTCAATATATCTTGCCCGCGATGCTAGCCCTAATTTATGCAGAATGTCCCGGACTTTGGTAAAGTGACGACCTAGTTTCATAATTGCTGCTGCATCGGTCATCAACAGTTGTGTAGTCAGTTCTTCTGCTGGCAGTGGGGCAGGCAGAACTGTGAGAATATCATTGTAGTAGGTAAAAGGTACACCCAAGGCGACTGGACAAGCCATCAGTGAAGAAACTCCAGGGACAACTTCTGTTTGGTACTCGTCACATAACCGCGTGAACAGGTACATAAAGGAGCCATAGAAAAAGGGGTCACCTTCACATAGAACCACAACATCTCGACCTGCCGCTAAATGGTCGGCGATTGGTTCAATTTCCTGGTCATAAATAGACTTTGCCTTTTCTGGTTCCAAAGCGCGGGGGAGGTGAAATAGCACCTCGATTTGATTGCCAGGAAGATACTGCGCGACGATCGCTCTAGCAATACTTTCTTTATCTGTGGCTGATTGATAAGCTACCACAGGAGCAGCACGTAATAGCCGCAGCGCTTTCAGAGTCAATAGTTCGGGATCGCCTGGGCCGACACCAATTCCATAAAGACGACCTTTGGGTTTGATATTCATTCTTCCTCCGTTGCCAAAGCGTTAACTGCTGCTGCCGCGATCGCACTTCCACCGCGCCGACCGTGTAAGGTTAAAAATGGTACATTCCTGCTGTCTGCTGCCAATGCGGCTTTCGACTCTGCTGCACCGACAAACCCCACTGGAAAGCCCAAGATAATCGCAGGTTTGGGCGCTCCTGCATCGAGCATTTCTAACAATCTGAACAGGGCGGTGGGCGCATTGCCAATTGCGATTACTGAGCTTTCTATGTGCGATCGCCATAATTCAAGAGCTGCCGCCGATCTTGTAGTACCCATACTCTGGGCAAGTTCTGGCACTTCTGGCTCGTTGAGGGTACAGATAACTTGATTGTTTGCAGACAACCGTCGTCTGGTAACGCCATCGGCAACCATTCGGCAATCGCACAGAATTGGCGCTCCTGCTGCCAGTGCTGCCCTGGCAGATTGTACTGCTGTTGGTGAATATCCCAAGTCTGTGACAATATCCGTCATTCCACAGGCATGAATGAGACGTACAGCAACTTTTGCTACATCTGTTGGCAACACATCTAAGTTCGCTTCTGACCGGATAATTGCAAAGGAATTACGGTAAATTTCGTTGGCATCTCGGATATAGTTGGGCATTAAATTTGGGATTTTAAATTTTGGATTGACATATAAAAATCGAAAGGCTCAGATTGCCCACTTTTCTGAAAAGGTGGCAATCTTGTTGTTCGCAATTGATTGAGGGATTATATTAAATAATTGCTGTAATTGTGCCAGTGCAAATCGATTAGCAAATTCCCCAAAGGACTCATCAGAATTTAAGCGTTGAATTTTATATACACATAGCATCCGCTCTATTAATGCAGGTAGTTCGGCAAAAGTTACATATTGATATAGTTCACGTCCGAATTTCTGATTGCTGTCACCAACATAAACGTGATAGCCTTCCACAATTCTATTTTCAGCCTCAATGCTAACGCCGAGGAGAGTAATATCACTTTTGCTGTGCTGGGCACAAGATTTTTCGCAGCCGCTAAAGTGGATATTAACTGGGTAATCTAGAGTAATGCGAGTTTCAAGATACCCTGCCAATGCCAACGCATGACTTTTGGTATCGGTAGCAGAAGCGGCGCAACCCTTTTTTCCAGAACAGGCAACTAATCCACCCTTGATGTTGGTTGCAGAGGAATCTAATCCTAATAAAGCAATTTCACTTTGGACATCAGCAACCCATTGCTGAGGAATATCTGTAAGGAGCAAATTTTGCCAAGGGGTTAGCCTGATTCCACTACCGTATTTTGCTGCTAAATCTGCTACACCCCGCATCTGTCTACTCTCTAATCGGCCAAGAGGCAAGACGACACCAATGTAAAATAAGCCTTGCTGACGTTGGGGATGGATGCCAATATGGTGATATTTCTCTCCTTTGCCTTGCTGGGGGAGTAGGTCTTTTCTTGTTTCACTATACAAAAGAGAAAAAGGTAGACGCTGTTGAACTTCCTGGAGATAATTTTCATAACCCAAAGTATTCAATAACTCTCTCAAACGTAGCCGCCGTTTACTTGTAGTATGACTATAAGCTAGATAGACATTTGCCAAAGCTGCCAAGACGGGCAAACATTCCTCTGGTGCTAACAAAACTCCCGTATCGCTGGGCGGTTGACCCTTCTCGCCGACACTGAGATAGAGGCGAAAGTAAACATTATCGTTAAGTAAGACAGCGGCAAAAGCGATATCATTCAAGCGATCGCCCACCTGAATTATCCCACCACCATCAAAGCAAACGCTAAATTTGGCCGACAGTCCCGAAAGCGCCGGATGTGCTGCAATATAATCATCCCAACCTTGGACAAAAGGGCGAGTGTCGATTAATTCTAGCGGGTCGATACCAGCAGTTGGACTGGTCATAATATTGCGGATTTGGTCTACAACAGTATTGTCAGAACCCAATCCCATATTTTGTAGGTACTTCAAAACCTCAGCATTTATCCCCGTGCGGATTTCACGAACTTGCAGGTTAGCTCGATTAGTCACATCTATATAACCGCCCCCGTGCTGTTCTGCTATATCTGCGATCGCACGGCACTGCTGACTACTAATAATTCCACCTGGTATTCTAACGCGAGATAATATACCATCTGCGGCGGGAGTAGCATAAAACAAGCCAGGACAAGTGGCAAATCCAGAAACCAAACTTAGAACTCCTTCCCCGTGCAACGCAGGGAGTAGACGGTGAGTGTGTCTTGAGGACATCCTGAGAGTTGGCATTCTGACTTAGGCGATCCCATCACAGCTGCGGCACAGTCCCGGAATTTCACCGGAGTTTCCCAACTCTCAGTTTTAGTAATTTAGACTTTGTTTAGGTTATAGATTTCAACCAGACATCATCCAGATAATCATCTTACCATTACTATAGCCAGAAATTTTAACTGAGCTTATCCACTACCGATCGAAAGATATAGCTCTTGAAGCTAGTCTATAAATTGAATTTAGTCATGGCTCAGGCAGGAATGCTTGAGCCTTTTTGCTGCTAAACTTGCTTTAGAAAAAGTTAGGCGATCGCCGCTTCACGAGTAGCAACTTTGCTAAACTGATTTACTGGACGAGGTAAACCGAGATTCTCGCGCAGGGTTCGTGCTTCATACTCTGTACGGAACAGACCCCGACGTTGCAATTCAGGAATTACCAAGTCTACAAACTCATCCAATCCTCCAGGCAACCAGGGCGGCATGATATTAAAGCCATCTGCCCCGCCATTGACAAACCAATCTTCTAGCTGATCGGCAATTTGTTCTGGTGTGCCCAGAATCTGACGATGCCCACGCGCTCCAGCTATCGACAAATACAGTTGTCGAATCGTTAAATTCTCTCTCTTAGCTAGGTCAATCAGAAGTTGCTGACGGCTTTTACCCCCGTTAGTCTCTGGTAGCTCCGGCAACGGCCCGTCCAATGGATAGCCGGATAGGTCAAATCCACCGATCATTGAGCCAAGCAAATTTAAGCCGACCACCGGATCGATCAACTCCTGAATTCGATCAAATTTGTCCTTAGCTTCTTGCTCGGTTTTGCCGATAACAGGGAATACACCTGGCATAATCTTGAGATGGTCAGGTGAGCGCCCGTATTGAGCCAGTCTCCCCTTCACATCTGCATAGAATGCCTGAGCTTCTGCCAAGGTCTGCTGGGCAGTAAAAATTACCTCCGCCGTTTGTGCAGCAAGATCCTTACCATCCTCGGAAGATCCAGCTTGAATGATCACCGGATAACCCTGGATGGGACGCGCCACATTTAGCGGGCCGCGTACTGAAAAATGTTCGCCTTTGTGGTTGGGAACATGCAGTTTATTTGGATCGAAGTAAATACCCGATTCCTTGTCATGTAAGAAGGCATCGTCCTCCCAACTATCCCAAAGCTTGGTGACGACATCCACAAACTCTTTGGCACGCTGATAACGTAGGGTATGCTCCATGTGCTTTTCCCGATTGAAGTTTAGCGCTTCAGCTTCAGTAGCAGAAGTCACGAGATTCCAGCCGGCACGACCGCCACTGAGATAATCCAGTGATGCAAACTTGCGGGCGAGGTGATAAGGCTCGTTGTAGGTGGTCGATACTGTCGCCGTCAAACCAATGTTTTCCGTCACCACAGACAGAGCTGACAACAGGGTGAGAGGTTCAAAGTGGACGAGTTTACCATTGCGGCTCAAAAGGTCGGCGCTTTGATTGCGATCGCGCACAGCCACACCGTCTGCAAAGAAGATCATGTCAAATTTGCCGCGTTCTGCCGTCTGTGCCAGCCTTTTATAATGCTGAAAGTTCAAACCAGCATTAGCCTGTGCTTCGGGGTGTCGCCATGATGCTACATGATGGCCAGTGCTGGGCAAGAATGCACCTAGTCTAAGTTGAGGTTTTTTCGTACTCATGCTTTTTTCTGTAAAATCATAATGTTTTTAAACGCAAAGGCACGCAAAGTAAGCGCAGAGGAACGCAGAGTTTTGCCGAATTTATGCAATGTTGTACTAAGGTGTCATGAGTTAAATACACGCTAGTTTTTTGAATTTTGAATTGCTTACACAGGTTGGGGTTTGAGTAAATCTGTTTTGGTAACAAATTCACTGAATGTACTTGCAACTTGCTGCGGTAATGCGATCGCTGGAGTTTGCACTGGTAAGCGAGGAAACAGTAATTCTGCGACTCGATAGGCTTCTTCGAGATGGGGATACCCTGAGAAAACGAAGGTATCAATTCCTAAATCGGTATATTCCAACATTCGCGCTGCAACTGTCTCTGGATCTCCAACTAAGGCAGTCCCAGCGCCCCCACGCACTAAGCCAACACCTGCCCATAAGTTGGGGCTAATTTCTAAGTTTTTGCGATTACCTTTATGCAGTTGGGCCATGCGGCGTTGTCCTTCTGATTCCGAATCAGCAAACCGCCGATGTGCAGCTGCTATGGTTTCATCATCCACATACTGAATCAGTTCATTAGCTGCATCCCAAGCTTTTTGCGTAGTTTCGCGGACTATGACGTGCATCCGAATCCCAAAGCGGACTGTTCTACCTTGTTCTGCTGCTAATCGGCGTACTTTTGTAATCTTTTGAGCAACTCGATCTGGTGGTTCACCCCAAGTTAAATACACATCAATGTGTTTGGCAGCAACTTGGAGAGCAGCATCTGAAGAACCACCAAAATATAAGGTGGGATAAGGCTTTTGTATGGGAGGAAATTGAAGTTTTGCGCCTTGAACTTGCAAGTGGCGACCACTATAGTTTACTTCTTCACCTTGCATGAGCGATCGCCAAATTGTCAAAAACTCATCCGTGAGTTCATAACGCTGATCGTGATCTAAGAAAATCCCATCTTTTGCAAGTTCTTTTGTGTCGCCACCAGTGACAACATTCAGAATAATTCGACCATTAGAAATCTGGTCAAAAGTAGCAGCCATTCTAACTGCCAAAGAAGGCGACATAATTGCCGGACGAAAGGCTACAAGAAACCGTAAGCGTTCTGTAACTGAAATTAACGAAGTAGCTACAATCCAAGTATCTTGTTTTTGTCCAGTACCAATCAACATCCCGCCATAGCCCAATTTATCAACAGCTTGGGCGATTTGCTGCATATAGGGATAAGTGGCTGGTCGCCTGCCGATTGTAGTACCTAAATAACGCTCATCTCCCTGTGTCGGCAAATACCAAAAAACTTCCATTTTCCTATCTCCTGGCGCTATTTCTGGCTAATGGTTTCCGGTGTGATGGCTGCATATTGTTCGCTAGTCAGCATCGCTTCTTTAATATTAATTGGCTTAGGTATCACTTTTTCTTTGGCAAACAAATCTGCAATCTTCTGTTGCTTTTCCATTATTTCAGGTGTAATTGGTCTTAAACCGTAAGTTCGCCTTTCAACCATTGTTGTTAAAATATCTTCATCAATTTTGAGATGAGGAATAGTCAGTTTTACAACCTCCGATCGGTTTTTCTCACTCCATTTACCTGTGTTATCTATCTCCTCAAGAACCAATCGCACTAATTTCGGGTTTTCTGTGGCAAATTTTCGCGCAGCCATATAATATCCGCCTTGAGTAGAAATGCCACTAGCATCTCGTAAAACACGAGCATTGGCCTTTTTTTGGGCCACGGCTAAATAAGGGTCCCAAGTTACCCAAGCATCTATTTTGCCTTGAATAAAAGCATCACGGGCTTCTGAAGGAGGGAGGCTAATAGCTTGAATATCACTATATTTCAAACCAGCCTCTTCCAAAGCTTTTATTAATAAGTAATGGGAAGCAGAACCCTTTTGAAAAACTACTTTTTTACCTTTGAGATCAGCTAAAGTCCGAATCGATGAATTATTTTGGACGATAATTCCGCTTCCTTTACCAGTACTGGGTTTATTACTAGCAACATAAACTAAAGATGTACCAGCTGCTTGGGCAAATATCGGGGGAGTCTCGCCTACAGAGCCAATATCAACCCTACCCACATTCATCGCTTCCATCAGTTGTGGCCCGGCGGCAAATTGCGCCCATTCTACAGAAATATCTAAAGGCTTGAGACGTTTTTCGATCAATCCTTTAAGTCTGACAATATCCCCAGAACTTTGATATCCCATTCGGACAACTTTGGTTTTCAAACCAGTAGTTTGATTTTCTGAATTTGGGGTTTGGACTGAGCAACTGATTAAGGTTGTTGAGATTGTTAATAATCCAGGTAAAAGGAATAGTGAAAAACGTTGGAAAATCTTAACTCGTGGCTGTTTGAAGGTGGTAATCATGGACGTGATACTTTGTTTTTTATTTGCTTTTGACTTATTTGGCTAATATTGGTCTATGTTCAGTCGTAGAGGCGCACATGTGTGCGCCTCTAGTGTTGTATTGCTTCTAATCTAAAGATTTAGACTTTTTGAAGCTGAAGGTTCTTTTGGAACAGTTCTTGAACATTTTTCCAAGCATCGGCGGCAGCTTCGGCATTGTAGCTGGCGCGATGATTGCAGAAAAAGCCATGTCCTGCACCGGGATAACGGAAGATAGCATGAGTAATCTGATTTTTCTTCAATTCAGCCTCAATCTGTTCTGTATGTTCTAAGGGGATTCCCTGATCATCAAGACCAAAGAAGGCGTAAATGGGGCCTTTAATCTCTGAAGTGCGGGTGATGGTTGGTTCTCCACCGCCGGGAGTTGAGTTGGGAATACCGCCACCATAGAAGGAAGCTGTAACTTTAATATCTGGTAAAGTGGCAGCTAGATAAACGACATGACCACCAAAGCAGAAACCAATAGAACCGATCGCATCTCCTTGCACATTTGGTAAGGTTCTTAAATAGGCGATCGCAGCCTTAATATCACTCAATATTTCATCTGCTGTAGTCTGCTCCTTATACCCTCTCCCTTGCTGGATATCTTCAGGGGTGTATCCACCCTCGTAACCTGGGGCGGTGCGTTGAAATAAAGTCGGTGCGATCGCCACATACCCCTCTTTGGCAAATTTCTCAGCAACTTCCCGAATGTGAATATTAACTCCAAAAATTTCCTGAATCACAATAACGGCTGGGAAGGTTCCCTTTTGGGCTGGTTCAGCTAAGTAAGCATCAATTTGCAAATCTCCGTTAGGGACTTTAACTCGAGCAGTGCGAATTTCTGTGTTTGTCATCTTAGAATTAGCCTGTAATTGTTTTCAGGACGCGATGTTTTATGGTAATTTTTGTACAATACAACTTAAAATATATCGACTTACCGTAGTTTAAGGTTAGTATTTCACAAACAATGTGCAAAGGCAAGTCCTTTGATTTAGAGATGTAGATGAATATAAGACTATACCAAGAATCTGATGCTGAATTAGTCAGTGCTTTGTGGGATGAGGTGTTTCCTAATAACCCGTCGCACAGCAGCCCAAAATTGGTAATCAGTCAGAAGCTTGCTGTACAGCCTGAGTTGTTTTTCGTTACTGAGATTAACTCTGTAATTGTAGGCACTATCATGGCAGGATATGACGGGCATCGCGGTTGGCTATACACAGTTGCGGTCAGTCCTCAGTATCAACGGCAGGGTATTGGTAGCAATCTAGTGCAGCACGCAGAGAAGGAATTGATCGCGATGGGATGCCTCAAAATCAATCTCCAAGTTCGTGTCTCCAACGCAGAAGTAGTTGAGTTTTATAGAAAACTTGGCTATCTCGTAGAAGAACGCATCAGTATGGGAAAGCTTGTCGTATAGATGTTTGGTGAGTCGGAACAGAAAAACTTTAGAAATACGCCAGTATTACGGCAAAAGGTGATTATAGCGGTACCAAATTTAACCCAAATTAGGAAAAAAATTTATGAAGCTTAATGCAGTTCATCATATTCAAGTAACCTATCCTTTTGAAGTGGAGGAAGCAATGCTATCTTTATACAGCGAAGTTTTGGGACTGACTGAAATTGCCAGACCTGATGTGATCAAAAATGATTCAGGAGCGTGGTACAAGTTGGGAGACATTGAACTGCACGTTAGTAGAGAGAAAAACGCCAATAACCAAGCATCTAGACGGCATTTTTGTTTCCAAGTCGATAACTTGAACGCCTTTGAAGAACACCTAAAAGAGCATGGGATAGAAATTATTCCCGATCAACGACCACTTCCAGGATGCGTGCGGTTTTTCCTCCGAGATCCCGGTGGGAATCGTATAGAGATTGCAGAGTTCGTTAAGAGTACTTTTGCACAGCGACAAAATCGACACCACTTTTCAAATTTTCAACAACCATCAAGTAATTATCAATAAGCAATCGATTTTCTAGCCTGAAACCCTTACTGTGGAAACAATCGACACCAGTCAACGAAGTTATGACGGTTTTCAAGTTTCTGGCGAGTGGTGTTGATGAGTTCAATACATTTGCAAAAAGAGCATAGCATTTTATATCATGTCCGGCTGATTAGTTATGATTCTTGCATCTGTGTAAAAACCTGAAAACTCTTTCTCCCCCAGCAATAACAGCAAGAACTGCCTTCTTAATGATAAGTCTTTAACCGGACATAATATTACCTGTGCTTGTCAAGATTTTGTCAATCTGACTCCTGAATTCTGATTTCTGAATTCTTTGTCAAATCAACAATTTTCTCCTGATGTTTCACACGCACCAATACTCACCCAGGTGCTAGAACCATCTTGCCAATGTTCTTTCTTCCAAATGGGTGCTTCATGTTTGAGCGTATCAATAGCATATTGGCAAGCTTCAAACGCCTCACTCCGATGAGGAGAACCCACAGCTACTAAAACGCTGATTTCCCCAACTCGCAAACGTCCAACGCGATGATAAATTGCGACTCGATTCACATCAGACATAGATAAGCGAATATCAGCAGCAATTTGATAAAATATCCGCAAAGCCATCGGTTCATAAGCTTGATACTCTAAAGCAATCACAGGTTTACCATCGGTTTGATTGCGAACCATACCACTCATCACAACCACAGCTCCATTGGCTGGATCGTCAGATTTGGCGTAGATTTCTTCCAGAGATAACGGCGCAAAGGTAATGGCAAAACTATCTTCGGCTCTTGGTTTAACAGCAGAGGTAAGTGTGGTTGTCATAACTGCGTTGATATTATATAGGCTTTTCCTATTGTCTCTGAAGAAAGCGTTACTAGTTTATGTTTAGTGTTGCCGATTAACGCAAGATCCCTCTGGTCTATTTACTCGACTGCCGTAACCCTAACAAACCGAGTTCCGCTGTCTTATTCTCAACAGATATTAACCAATCGGTAGACGAGATTTATCGTTTTTACAAACTGCGTTTTCACTCTCATATTTATCTTCCGCGATGCTAAACAGTTTACTGGACTAAGTGATTGTCAAGCCCGTGATGTCAAAAAGCTTGACTTTCATTTCAATGCTAGTTTCACTGCCCTCAATATTGCCAAGCTTGATGCTCATCGACAGCAGTTGAGTCAAAAACCCTTTGTTTTTTCAATGGCGAGTGTTAAGCGACGCGCACTCAATGACCATTTGCTCGACACCTTTATTTCAAGGTTAGGACTTTCGCCGACTCTAATTAAATCCCATCCTAACTACCAAAACCTACGTGATTACGGTGTTATTGCTGCCTAATTTTGTCCGAAGTATTGATTTAATAGGTAGGCTGAGTTAGTTAACTTTTGCTCAAAAACACCTAAAAGGCGATTAATGCTGGACTGATATTTAGCTTGGGTGCCAAAATCAGCTTGATTTCCTTTACGGGTTTCGTACCACAATCCCACAACATTATCTATCAAACTGTCTGCTAACTCTTCCCCCTGACGACAGCACAAACGCTCAATGCGATCGCCTGGATAGATCCGACGGTATCCGATGTGCACGCGAGACTCCCGCTTTTTCAGCGATCTGGCAACTCCAAGGGAACATAAACGTTCATTTCAAAACCTTGTTCTGTTGCTTTGCGTCTAAGTTTTGTAGTCTCCTGATAACTTTCTAGCATTGTGGCACAAACTTCACGCCAGTAAATGTTTTGAGATTTAAAAACCGACGACTTGGAAACTCAGCAACGAGACGATTGTTGCGCGGTCAAATGCACGACCAAAGCGGATGCAGAAACTCAAACTTGCGGCGAATTCGGGGCAGAATCCGGGCTTTGACTTTTTGCAGGAGTGCTGGAATGATGATCCGGCTTTGCAGATCGTGATCAAGAAGTTACTGGCGAAGTTTCCACAGTGGGGTATCGCTTGTGTGGATAGGGTGCTGGTGAAGTGGGATGAGTAGCGTTCGTCGTAGTTTAAGGGCTATGTTTGTAAAGGTTTGTAAAATTTTTAAGTTTTTGCGAAAAATTTGAGTTTGAGAATGAAATTTTATTAGGTTAATTGCTAAATAATAAAAAGCTTGTAACCTGATTGATGGTTGGCTAGTCTTTAATACTGGTAATAGTTGTGGAGGCGTGTAATATTTAACTGGCGTTTTACTTGTTGAAGAAGTGTACTTAGTATTACTTTAACTAAGTACAGTATTTTGCCTGGAAGTTATGTGTTGGCTCAAATTACCCCAGATGCCTCTATTGTTAATTCTTCTAATGTCAAGATCGCTGACAGCTTTATAATTATCCAGGGTGGCACTCAAGTAGGCGAGAACTTGTTTCACAGTTTCTCTGAATTAGACGTACCTACTGGTAGTAGTGCTTATTTTAATAATCCTTTAGATATTTAGAACATTTTTACTCGTATGACTGATAACAATATTTCTAATATTGATGGCTTAATTCGTATTAATGGCACAGCTAATCTGTTTTTTGTAAATCCCAATGGCATCATTTTTGGCTCTTATGGCAGTTAAAATGTCGGCGGTTCGTTTGCAGCAACCACTGCCTTCAATAAACCATTTAGATAAAGTACCCAACAAAGCAATGATGACTGGTTTTACCCAACTCAAACCCCAGTTCGTAACTCAATTAGGATTGCTATATCAAAAGTTTTATTTAATTTATTTGACTTGTATGAATATTAATCAGCCGCTTCAGTACATTCTCAAACTATGCCTTCTGGCAATAATTGTTAACAGTCCCTAGCTATCTAATTGGTATACAAAGCAGGTAAGCTGAAAACTTGCATCTAGCA